>JBBIKK010000021.1:0-42659 GCA_037445475.1 Chloroflexota bacterium | reverse complement strand
TGTTAGCTCTTCGGAGCGCCGGGATGGGAGGAAGCCACGAATGGAATCGATCCTGGAACCAAATCCTGCAGGCTAATTGACCCTCTACCGACGATTTTGGAACACACCCTTTTTTCATTTCACCCTTGACTTGTTCATGGAATTAACTAAAATTAAGTGATATACTTGTTTTTCGATACGTGATGCAGAATTTTCCTCTTCAGCCAAAATCCTCAATGAGGCACGTTTCGCTCTTTTCATCAGAGTCGCGAGAGTCCATCTTGCCAGAAATGGAATTTTTCTCCGGCTCTTTGTTTATTTTACACATTCACGTTCCACAAAGGAGGTGATGGCGACACCGGAGAGCCTGGTCGGCTGTGCCAACCCATCGAGCAGCATGCATGCACGGTGGGCGATTCCTGTTTTATATGAAAATCTTGGAGGAGTAAGAAATGTCTAAACGCTTGTTTGCCCTGTTTTCGGTGCTGGTGATCGCCAGCATGATCGCGGCGGCCTGCGCGCCGAAAGCCAAGCCCTACGAATGCACAGATGCACTTGGCTGCGTCACCGTCGGCCCCAATGACCCGATTCACATTGCCTACGCCCTGGTGATCTCCGGCTCGGACGAGACCCTGGGCGTGGACAGCCGCAACGGCATTGAGGTCGCCATTGCCCTCAAGGGCAAGGTGCTCGGCCATGACGTCAAGCTGACCGGCGAGGACGATGGCTGTTCCGCGGAAGGCGGTCAGGCAGCCGGTACCAAACTGGCAGCCGATCCGACGATCGTGGCTGTGATTGGCACCTCCTGCTCCAGTGCGGCGCGCGTGGCGGTGCCGCTGCTCTCGCAGGCAGGCTTCGCAATCGTCTCCCCGTCCAACACAGCCCCTGACCTGACCGAGGCCGGCAACCCCAACAATCATCCTGGCTACCTGCGCACCGCCCACAACGACAAGGTGCAGGGCGCGGCCGCGGCCAAGTTCGCCTGGGAGAAACTGGGCGTGAAGAAAGCCGCCACCATCCATGATGGCAGTCTGTATGCCCAAAAGCTGCAGGAGGTCTTCGCCGAAGAGTTCAAGAAACTGGGCGGCACAATCACTTCTCAGGAAGCCGTTGACCCGAATGGCACGGACTTCAAGTCGGTGCTGACCAGCATCGCCGCCGGCGGCCCGGAGTTCATCTACTACCCGATCTTCGTCAAGGCCGGCAGCCTGATCACCCGCCAGGCCAAGGAAGTGCCCGGCTTGGAGAACGTCTCCCTGATGGGCGCCGATGGCATGTTCTCGCCCGACGTGGTCGAGGGGGCCGGCGACGCTGTGGAAGGCCTGTACGTCTCCAGCCCAGACCTGAAGGCGTTCTCTGCCGACTACGAGAGCGTGTTCCTGCCCAAGTACAAGGAACTGTTCGGCACCGAGCCGATCAGCATCTTCCATGCCCACGCCCACGATGCAGCCATGATGATCTTCGCGGCCATCGAAAAAGTGGCTGTGAAGGATGCGGATGGCACGCTGCACATCCCGCGCCAGGCACTGCGTGACGCCCTGTACGCCACAAAGGACTTCAAGGCCTTAACCGGCAACCTGTCCTGCACGCCCACTGGCGACTGCGCCGATCCGAAGATCGCTGTGTATCAATACCACGCCGGCAAGTACCCGCCGGAGCGCATCTGGCCCTAAAGTAAACCACTGAGCCAAGAGGGGCAAGGGCAACCTTGCCCCTCTTCGTTAGGAGAGAATCATGCTACGCACCTGGTTGCAAAGAACGACGTTTGCTGACTTTGTGATCTGGGCCCTGGGGCTGCTCATCCTGGTCGGCATGTTGTGGGGCAGTGTGGCTACTCTCATGCTGGGAAAGTACACCGCGGCGACATGGAATGATTTGATCGTCACCGGTCTGGCATTGGGTGGGATCTATGCCCTGATTGCTCTGGGCTACACTCTGGTCTATGGCATCTTGCGCATGATCAATTTTGCGCACAGCGAGGTCTTCATGAGTGGTCCGTTCACGGCCACGTTTGCCGCGGAGGCGCTCGTGAAACTGGGATGGTGGAATCAGCATCCCATCCTGAGCCTGTTCCTTGTTCTCCTTATTGCAGCTCTGGTCTCCGCCACAATCGCCTTTCTGCTCGAGCGCATTGCTTATCGCCCTCTGCGCGCCGCGCCCCGCCTGGTCCCACTCATTACGGCCATTGGGGCTTCCTTTTTCCTTCAATACACCTTTCGCGGCCTGTATGGCTCGGGGCAGAAAGGCTATCCGGACATGGAAATCTTCAAAGGCGTCATCGTGCTGGGAGGGGCGCGCATCCTGAAGACCCAGATCGTCGCTATCCTCGGGGCGGTGTTAATGATGGTGATCCTGTACACCATTGTCCAATACACCAAGATTGGCAAGGCCATGCGTTCGGTCTCGGAGGACAAGGAGACGGCTGCCCTGATGGGCATTGACGTGGACCGCGTGATTTCCACCACCTTCGTGCTCGGTGGCGCCTCGGCAGGCGTAGCCGGCATCCTGTACTTGATCCTGTTCCCTGTGGCCCACTTCTTCATGGGCTTCATCCCCGGCCTGAAAGCTTTTACGGCAGCCGTGCTGGGAGGCATCGGGAACGTGCCCGGCGCCTTCCTGGGAGGCATGGTGCTCGGCCTGCTCGAAGCGGTCGGACCCAGTTTGTTCCTGGACGGCCTCGGGATTCCGGCCCCCTACCAATTGAAAGACGCCATCGCCTTCACCATCTTGGTCTTCATCCTCATCTTCCGCCCGACCGGCATCCTCGGCGAGCGCATGGCTCAGGCCAAGGCATAGGAGGCAGATCATGCAACCGCAAACTTCTACTCCCTGGAAAGCCGCCCTGCGAGCCGGCGCGCTCGGCGGCGCCGTTGCCCTCCTGCTTTCCCTGGTAGGAATGGTGCCTTCCTTCAGCCAGCGCTACATCATCAGCGGCTGGTTCACCATGGGGCAGGTGCTCTTCCTGGCTCCCGTGCTCTTCACGGTCAGCGCCGCCCTGCGGCGTGGTGAATGGAACATCAGCCAAAGAGGCATGCTCAACAGCCTGCTGGCCGGCGCCGTGCATGGAGGCGTGCTCTCTGCCCTGGTTCTCATTGGCTCGCTGATCAACCTGCGGGCCATGCTTGTGAATGCCTCCCCCCAACTCTACAACGCGCTGACCTTTGGCCAGGGCCTTTTCCCCGGCCTGCCGATTCTGCTGGCCGTCAGCGCCCTGATCGGAGGGGTGGCCGACGTACTGCAACGGATGCCTCACCTGCCGCGCCGCGCTCTTTCCCAGACAGCCCTGTGGGTGGTGCTGATCGGCCTGTTGCGCGATCTGATCATCACCATAAGCTCGCGTTGGGGCTTCCTGGCCGATGTCATCCAATGGTTCTTTGCCGCAACCGGCCTCACGCCGCTCGGAGCACTGATTTGCGCTGCTCTGGTGGGAGGAGTCATCTACTGGCGCGGCACGCGCACCAGCAAGACGGCCGCGCCCAAGAAGAACCAGAAAGCGACCCGCCGATGGTTGGCGCTGGCCGCGCTGGCTCTGCTCGCCATCTTCCTCCCTCAAATCCTGGGCATCTTCTTCAGTGAGATCCTGGATAACGTCATGATGTATACCCTGATGGGATTGGGATTGAACATCGTGGTCGGCTTCGCCGGCCTGTTGGATCTGGGCTACGTGGCCTTCTTCGCCATTGGCGCCTACACGATGGGAGTGCTGACCTCGCCGGAAATGCGCGCCACACCGCTGACCTACTGGCAGGCCCTGCCTTTTGCTCTGGCGATCTCGGTCCTCTCCGGCATCATCCTTGGCCTGCCCGTACTGAAGATGCGCGGAGATTACCTGGCCATCGTCACGTTGGGATTCGGCGAGATCGTGCGCTTGCTGGCCCTCTCCGACTGGCTACGCCCATGGTTGGGCGGGACCCAGGGCATTCAATTGATCGCTCAACCCCGGGTCGGCAATCTGGTGCTGAAAAACCAACAGGAACTGTATTATCTGTTCCTGGTGGGCGTCGCTGTGGTTCTCTTCCTGGCCTGGCGGCTCAAGGATTCGCGCATCGGCCGTGCCTGGATGGCCCTGCGGGAGGATGAGGACGTGGCCGTGGCCATGGGGATCAATCATGTGGCCATCAAATTGATGGCCTTTGCTACAGGCGCTCTGTTCTCCGGGCTGGCCGGCACGATCTTCGCGGCCAAATTGACGTCGGTCTACCCACACAGCATGAACTTCCTGGTCTCTATCAACGTACTCAGCCTCATCATCCTGGGCGGAATAGGCTCCGTGCCCGGCGTCTTCGTGGGTGCCCTGGTGCTCATCGGCGCTCCCGAACTGTTGCGCGAGTTTGCCGAATTCCGCTATCTGGTCTATGGCGCCCTGCTGGTTGCCATGATGTTGACGCGCCCCGAGGGCCTGTGGCCCGAGGCACGGCGCCGGCTGGAACTGCACGAGGAAGCCAGCGTCGAGCTCGAAGCCTCCCCCGAGCCGGCGTGATCATCCCGGAGAAGAACATGAACATCTTAACGGCCAAAAACGTCACCAAGCGCTTCGGCGGTCTGCAGGCGCTGGCCAACATCGACCTGGTGGTGCGAGAGAAGTCCATTCACAGCATCATCGGCCCGAACGGGGCCGGGAAAACCACCTTCTTCAACTGTGTCACCGGCTTCTATACCCCTGAGGAAGGGGACATCCTCTTCGATGGAAAGAACATCACCGGCCTCTCGCCCGACCGCATAACGCAGCGCGGCATTGCCCGCACCTACCAGAACATCCGCCTGTTCAAGGCCATGACCGCGCTCGAGAACATCCTGGTGGGGATGCACCCTCACTTGAAAGCAGGTATCCTCGGCAGCGTCCTCCGCAATCCGCATACGCGCCGGGAGGAAGAAGAGGCTCTGGAGGAGGCCCTGCGTCTGCTGCGCTTTGTCGGCTTGCAAGGAAAGGGAGATTTACTGGCCAAGAATCTTCCCTATGGAGAACAGCGCCGCCTGGAGATCGCCCGCGCTCTGGCCAGCAAACCAAAATTGTTGCTGCTCGATGAGCCCACGGCCGGCATGAACCCCAGCGAGACCCAGGAGATGGTGCAGTTCATCCGCAACCTGCGCGACGAGTTGGGCATCACAATCCTGCTGATCGAACATCAAATGCGGGTGGTGATGACCATCTCCGAAGTGATTACCGTTCTGGATTTCGGCGAGAAGATCGCAGAAGGCACCCCTGCTGAAATCCAGAACAACCCGCGCGTGATCGAGGCCTACCTGGGACGCGGCGCAGCCAGCGGGCTGGGCGAACGCCCGCTGCGCGCTTCAGCCCCAGCCTGAACGGGAGCGTTTCACATGGCACTGCTCGAAGTGGACAACATTCATACCTATTACGGCCACATCCACGCCCTCAAGGGCATCTCGCTCACCGTGGAGGAGGGCGAGATCGTCACCCTGATCGGGGCCAACGGGGCCGGCAAGACGACCACCTTGCGCACCATCAGCGGATTGATGAAACCTCGCCAGGGGCACGTTCGCCTCCACGGAGAAGACCTGGGGCACTACAAGCCGCACGAGATTGTCTACAAAGGCATGGCGATGGTGCCCGAAGGGCGGCGCATCTTTGCCCGCCTGACCGTGGCCGAGAACCTGGAAATGGGCGCTTACACCCGCGCCTCCAGGCCGGAAATTGCCGCCGACCTGGAGCGTGTCTTTGCCCTGTTCCCCCGCCTGAAGGAGCGCCGCCACCAGGTGGCCGGCACGCTCTCCGGCGGCGAACAGCAGATGCTGGCCACCGCCCGCGCCCTGATGGCCCATCCGCGCATCCTCCTGATGGACGAACCCTCCATGGGCCTGGCCCCCGTGCTGGTCGAGACGATCTTCGATACCATCAAGCAAATCAACCGGGAAGGCACCACCATCCTCCTGGTCGAACAAAATGCCCTCATGGCACTCTCCATCGCTCATCGCGGCTACGTCTTGCAAACCGGCGAAATCGTCCTGAGCGACACCACGGAGAACCTGAAGAAGAATCCCATGGTGCAAAAGGCCTACCTGGGCATGACGTAGCGCGGGATTTGTCCCGCAGCCCAAACGCGCGGCACAGAATCTCAAGAGCAATACGATAGGCCCATGATCCGCCTTCGAGGTGCGGAGAAGATGATGGCAAGGTCTCAAAATGAAGCGCAGGGGATCGAGCATGGCCTCTGCGCGTAACTACCTACCGGCAGCCAAAAGCGGGAAGAAACCTGCCACCATGTGTCATTGCGAGGGCGCAGCCCGAAGCAATCGCCAGCATTTGCGAGGAGACCGCCACGCTCGCTGCGCTCGCTCGCAGTGACAGGTAGGGAGTTACCTCTGCGCTTTTAATTCCCTGCCCCAGCTGCCGCACGGCGACTGAAATGGCCATACAGTCTGAGAGTCTGGAGGCTGATAAGCGGAGAGGTGGAGGCTGACAGGGCCGTTGGCGCAGGCCGACTTCGTGAAAGCAGCCCGCAGCTTGAGTTGCCGGGCGGAGGTGCCAGAGAGATGATAGGTGTTACCTGCGCTCTCCTTATCCGGGAGGTCTCATGCTGATCCTGAACGCTCATGACGTCCGCCGTGCCCTGCCGATGAAAGAGACCATCGAAGCGATGAAACGCGCCTACGCCGCCCTTTCCGATGGGCGCGCCGAAGTCCCGCTGCGGACGCGGCTTCCCGTGCCGCCCCATGAGGGCCTGGTCCTCTTCATGCCCGCTTTCGTGGGGGGCGAGGAGGACGAGGCGTTGGCCGTCAAGATCGTCTCGCTCTTCCCCGAAAACCCTCAACGCGGACTGGCCTACATCCAGGCCGCGGTGCTCGTCCTCGAAGCGGACACAGGCCGCGCCCTGGCCCTGCTCGAAGGCAGCACGCTGACGGCCATCCGCACCGGGGCCGGTAGCGGCGCGGCGATGGACCTGCTGGCGCGCCCCGATAGCCGTGTGCTCGCCCTCTTCGGCGCCGGCGCGCAGGGGCGCACACAGCTCGAGGCCGCCTGCACCGTCCGCACCATCGAGACGGTCTGGGTCTATGATCCGAATCCGGAGCGTGCCCGCGCCCTCATCGCCGAAATGGCCGGCCGCGGCCCCATCCCTCGCGACCTGCGCCCGGCCGAGAGCCCGGCTCAGGCCGTCCGCGAAGCCGATATCATCTGCACAGCCACAACTTCCTCCACACCCGTTTTTGAAGATGCCGACCTGAAGCCCGGCACCCACATCAGCGCCATCGGCGCCTACACGCCGGAGATGCAGGAGATTCCATCCGAAACCGTTGTCCGGGCGCGCGTTTTCGTGGATTCACGGACAGCCGTCCTGGCGGAGGCCGGCGACCTGATCCAGCCCATCCGAAAGGGACTTTTCGGAGAAGCGCACATCTACGCCGAATTAGGTGAAGTTGTCCTGGGGCGCAAAGCCAGACGCCAATCCCCGCAGGAAATCACCCTCTTCAAATCCGTAGGCGTCGCCGTGCAGGATGCCGTGGCCGCGCAACTGACGCTGAAAAATGCCGATAGAATGAAGATCGGTCAGAACGTACCCTGGTAGAAGGCTCTACATGAGAAGACACCTGGATTGGCTGGCGCAAGCCCAACGCGACCTGCAAAAGGCCGAGACCGACTTCCAACATGAATATTGGGAGTGGGCCTGTTTCACTGCTCAGCAAGCCGCTGAAAAGGCAGTGAAAGCTCTCTTTCTCTACCAGGGAGCAGAAGCCTGGGGACATGCGATCACTCCTATGTTGCGCCGCCTGCAAGGGATTCCCATCCCGGAGAAGCTGATCCCATCTGCTCAACTGCTGGACGCCTTCTATATTCCAACCCGTTATCCAAATAGCTTTACCGAGGGGAAGCCCGCCGATTACTATAACGCCGCAAAGGCACGCGAGGCGATCGATGCCGCCAGAGCTATCATCCGCTTCTGTGAAAGTATTCTACCTGGATCGTGAGGCGCTCATAGAACGCCTGCGCGCCATCGCCCAACGCATCAAGGCGCAGCACCCTGAAATACGTTCGATCGCATTGTTCGGATCCATGGCTCGTTCGGATTACACCGCCACCAGCGATGCCGATATTCTCATCCTCCTCGATCGCAGCACAGAGGATGACCTCCATCGGCGCATCCTCCGTTTCCTTCCCTACTTTGACCTGGATTGCGGCGTGGACCTGCTCGTTTACACCGAAGAGGAGATCGAGCGACGCCTACGCCAGGGCGATCCATTTATACAGCGCATCCGGCAAGAGCGCATCGAACTGCTTTGAATCGCTTCCAGGCATGACGAGCCGTCTCGCGCTCGTCCCTCGCCGGGAAGGCAAACTTCCACCTTTCCTCATCAGGAGGCTTATGACTCTCCCTCACAACGCAGACATCGTCATCATCGGCGGCGGCGTGATGGGCGCCAGCACACTCTATCACCTGGCCGCGCGCGGACAAAAGAACGCCGTCCTGCTGGAAAAGGAGGAATTCTTCGGCACGGGCGCCACCGGGCGCTGCGCCGGCGGCGTGCGCTATCAATTCGCTACCGAGATCAATATCCGCCTTTCCCTGGAAAGCCTGCCCATGCTGGAACGTTTCAAGGAAGAGATCGGGCAGGAAGTCAATTACCGCAAATGCGGCTATCTTTTCGTCCTGACCCGTGAACAAGATGTCCAGGCCTTCCAACGCAATGTCGCCCTGCAGCACCGCCTGGGAGTGCAAACCGAATGGCTCAGCGGGGATGAAGTCCGCCGGCGACTTCCGCAGATGCGCTTCGAGGATGCCCTGGCCGGCACCTTCCACCACAAGGACGGTCTCGTTGATCCCAACAGCGTCGTCCTGGGCTACCTCGCGGCCGCGCAACGCCTGGGAGCGAAAGCCATCGCCGGGGTGGAGGTGACGGGAATCACCGTCCGAGGGGGAAAGGTGGAGGTCGTGGAAACCCGCGCCGGGTCGGTTGCGACTCGGGCGGTGATCAACGCGGCCGGGCCCTGGGCGGCTCTCATCGGACGCATGGCCGGCGTGCCCATCCCGATCCTCCCCCTGCGCCGACAGATGTTCACCACCACCCCCCTGCCCGGCATCCCATCCGACTTTCCCTTTGTCATAGACTTCGCCCAAGCGCTCTACTTTCACCGCGAGGGCGAGGGCCTGCTGATCGGCATGTCCAACCCCAATGAAAAGCCGGGCTTCGACCAGAGCGTGGACGAGGAGTTTGAACTGATCAACCTGGAAGCCGCCATTGCCCGCATGCCGCTGGTGGAGAGAGCCGGGCGGGCCGCACATTGGGCCGGGTTGTATGAAGTCACGCCCGATGCGCATCCGATCTTCGGGGCGACGCCCGTGGAGGGCTTCTACCTGCTCGCCGGATTCTCCGGGCATGGCTTCATGCACGGACCCGTAGCCGGAAAACTCATGGCCGAGTTCATCCTGGATGGCCGCTTCTCCACCGTGGACGTCTCCGGGCTGAATCTACAGCGCTTCGAGGGACAGGTGATTCCGGAGTACAATGTGGTCTAGGAGAGAACATGAAACTGCCGTTTGCCGCGCTCGCGCTTCTGTCTTTCGTCCTTTCGGCGTGCAGCAGTCTGTCTGGCTATACCTGCACCGACTCCCTGGGGTGTGTCGTCATCGAAAACAATGAGAACATCAAGATCGCCTCGCTGCTGACCACCAGCGGCCCAGACCAGGTTTACGGCCTCGATGCGCTACGCGGGGTCGAGATTGCCATTGCTGATAAGGGCAAGTTGCTGGGGCACCACATCGAACTGGTGAAGGCCGACGATCAGTGCGAGGCAAAGGCCGGCGAAGAGGCGGCCAGAACGCTCGCGGCGGACCCAAAGATCGTCGGCGTGATCGGGGCAACGTGCTCCAACGCCTCCCTGCCGGCGGCAAAGATACTGTCCGATGCCGGCCTGGTGCTCATCTCCCCCTCCAGCACCGCCCCATCCCTGACCGACCCGGCCACGCATCAGCCGGGCTTCCTGCGCGTGATCTACAACGACAAAATCCAGGGCAAAGCCGTGGCCGAGTTCGCCTTCAGCATCCTGGGGCTGAGCCGCATGCTTACCATCCATGATGGCACTCCCTACCCCAAAGAACTTCAAGCCACCGCCTGCGAGAGCCTGCGGCAAATGGGCGGCGAATGCGTGGCGCAGATCGATCTGAGCCAGGTGACGGACCTCGCCTCTGCCCTCCAGGCTGCCTCCACCGCTCAGCCGGATGTGATCTACTTCCCGCTCTACACCGCCGACGGGGTGACCACCATCAAAGCCATTTATCAACTCGGGCTGGCCAACGCTGCCCTGATCAGTTCCGATGGCCTGCTGAGCAATGATTTTCTTCAGAAGGCTCATCCCTTTGCAGAGGGCATGTACTTTTCAGGGCCCGCCCTGCCCCAGGCCCCCGAAACCTTCCTGCAAAAATACAAGAGCCGCTATGGTGAGGGGCCGATTGCCGTATATCACCTGCAGGGCTACGACGCGGCCAACATGCTCTTCCTGGCCATTCAGCAGGCCGCAGTCGGCGTGGGGAACAAAACGTACATCCCGCGCCAGAAACTGCGCCAGGCCCTGTACGACATGCGCAACGTCCAGGGATTGAGCACCGTCATCACCTGCTCCCCCAGCGGCGACTGCGCCCAGCAACAAATCGCCATCTTCCAGGCCCGCAACGGCAACTTCACCGCCATCTACCCCTGACGCGGAAGTCATCCTGCAACCCGACCGCAACAGGAATGTTGCGCTACAAGATTTGCGTGCGCGAAACAAAGCTCGCGGAGTAATCCTATAACTTCCCATGCCCTCTGCAGAGATCATCACCATCGGCACCGAGATCCTGCTCGGCGAAATCGTGGATACCAACACACGTTACATCGCCCGCACGTTGCGCGGCCTGGGCATTGACCTCTACCGCACCGTGACGATCGGCGATAACGCCGAGCGGATTGCCTCCGCCCTGCGCGAATCCATGCCGCGGGCCGAGATCATCATCACCACCGGCGGGCTCGGCCCCACGGTGGACGATCCGACGCGCCAGGCCGTAGCACGCGCCCTGGGCGTGGAGACCGAGTTCCGCCAGGAGCTATGGGAGCAGATCAGCGCCATCATAGCACGCTACGGCCGCCGGCCAACGGAGAATCAAAAGCGCCAGGCCTACATCCCCAAAGGAGCCATCCCCATTGCCAACCCGGTCGGCACCGCGCCGGCCTTCATCGCCGAGTTCTCCCGGCAGGAGCAGAAGGCCGGCGTCATCATTGCCCTGCCCGGCGTCCCCAACGAGATGGAGTACCTCCTGCACGCCTCCGTCGTTCCCTATTTGCAAGAGCGTTTCAAACTGAATCAAATCATCGCCGTTCGCCTCCTGCACTGCGCCGGGCTGGGCGAGGGGGCCATTGATGAAAAAATCGGCGACCTGGAAACCCTCGCCAACCCCACGGTGGGCCTGGCCGCGCACACCGGCATTGTGGACATCCGCATCACGGCCAAAGCAGCTAGCGAGGGCGAGGCGGCTCAAATGATCGCAGAAGTCGAGCAAGCCATTCGCCAGCGACTGGGCCATGCCATCTTCGGCGCAGACGAGGATACCCTGGAACAAGTCGTGCTGGACACGCTGGCCCGGCGCGGCTGGACGTTGACCGCCATCGAGGCAGGGTTGGGCGGCCTGCTGGCGCGCAAACTGCCGCGCTGCACCCCGCTCCCGCACCTGCGGTCGGGCTCGCTGGTCGAGGCGCTGCGCGCTGCCCGCCGCGAGGCGGCTGCTGAGGTCGCCCTGGGAGTGGCGGTCTATTCCGAAGAACGGGCGGCCGAGATGGCGCTCATCACACCGAACGGGGAGAAGACGCATCGCATTACTTACGGAGGTCCGCCGCGCAGTCTGCCGCGTTGGGCCATGAATCTGGCCCTCAACTGGCTGCGCACCACGCTGCAGGAGGACAGGTGAGGCGCGAACGAGGCTTCGAGAAGCACGCGATCTGGATCCTCCTGGCCTGGGGCCTCAACCTCCTTGGGATGGCAGCTCTGCTGATCATCCTCACGGCTTATGGGACGAGGCAGCCTGCCCAGGCCGCCGTGGGGCCCTTCGCCGAGGCGCAGGGCACGCCCCGCCCCACCTCCAGCCCTGCTCCAACGCTCTACTACCTGCCGACGACCACGCTCAATCCGCGCAGCACGCAAGTCGTGGTCTTCACGCCCACTCCCTTCTCTCTCCCCAATGGAAAAAGGCCGGGCATCCTGGGCTTCTCCGTCCTGGGCCGCCCGCTGGAGGTGTATGCCTTTGGGCAGGGCAGCAAGCAGCGCATGATTGTGGCCGGCATCCACGGCGGTTACGAATGGAACACGATCGCGCTGGCCGATCAACTGATCCTTTACCTCAATGACCATCCCGAAATCATTCCTGACGATGTGCGCCTGTACATCCTGCGCAATCTCAACCCCGATGGGGATGCCCGCAGTCATGACGAATACGGGCGCACCAATGCGCACGGCGTTGACTTGAATCGCAACTTCCCGCTGCACTGGGCGGCGACCTGGGATCGGCGCGGCTGTTTTGACCTCACGCTCACCACAAGTGGAGCGTATCCGGCCTCCGAGCCCGAGACACGCCTCTTGATGAACTTCCTGCAGGCAAACGCCGTCGAGGCCCTCATCAGTTATCATTCGGCCGCCCTGGGCATCTTCCCCGGCGGCGAGCCCTGGGATGAGGCTTCCCAAAAACTGGCACGTGCCATCGCTAACGTGACCACCTATCCTTATCCCCCCATCGAGACAGGCTGCGTCTACACCGGCACCCTGGCCGATTACGCCGTCTCACTGGGCGCGGCGGCCGTGGAGATCGAATTGTCCAACCATGTGGACACCGACCTGGATCAGAATCTGAAGGTGTTGGAAGTCCTCTTGAACTGGCAACGCCGATGAGCTGGCTTTCCAGGAATCCCTCACCACCCCTCTGGCCCTTCCAACCTTAAAATTGCGAGCTGCTTTCGCGAGGTCGGCCTGCGCCGACGGCCCTGTCCACCGTCACCTCTCCGCTTATCAGCCTCCAGACCGTATGGCTATTTCAACCGCCGGGCGGCAGAAGCCATGCTGCCTCGATTCTCAATCAATTGCAGGGCTCCCGGATCGCATTCGTACGCCTCCGCTCCGCGCAACTCGATGTTAAAATCCTGAGCGTGACGCTCTCTTTCGAACCTGCTTATCTATCCTTGCTGCGCAGCGGCGAATTGGAAGCGCGCGTGGAGCAGGCCTATCAGCGCTTGAACGCCTGCGATCTGTGCGCCTGGGAATGCCGCAAGAATCGCCGCGCTGGCGAACTGGGGGTCTGCCGCAGCGGCGAACGGGCGCGCCTGGCCAGTTTCGGCGCACACCTGGGCGAGGAGGCGCCCTTGCGCGGCTGGCGCGGATCGGGCACCATCTTCTTCGGGCGCTGCAACCTGCGCTGCCAGTATTGCCAGAACTACGACATCAGCCAGTGCGATGCCGGCCAGGAGGTCGAACCGGAAGTCATCGCCGAGGTTATGCTGGAACTGCAGGCTGCAGGCTGTCACAACATCAACCTCGTCTCGCCCAGCCACGTGGTGGCGCAAATTCTGGCAGCGGTATGGATCGCGGCCAGGAGGGGTCTGCGCCTGCCTCTGGTCTACAACACGGGCGGCTACGACTCCCTCCTCGCGCTCAAACTTCTGGACGGCGTGATCGATATCTACATGCCGGACATGAAATACGCCGACGCGCAAGCCGCCCTGCGTTACTCCAGAGCCAGGAATTACCCTGAGGTCAATCGCGCGGCCGTGAAGGAGATGCACCGTCAGGTAGGAGACCTGCAGATCAACCAGGATGGGCTTGCCACGCGCGGCTTGCTGGTCCGGCATCTGGTGCTGCCCAATCATCTGGCGGGCACCGAGCAAATTGTGCGCTTCCTGGCAGAGGAAATTTCACCCAATACTTACCTGAACCTGATGGATCAATACCGTCCCTTGTACCACGCCTCTCAGTATGCGGCTCTGAATCGCCCGCTCACTTCCAAAGAGTATCAGGAGGCCGTAGAACTGGCGCATCGCGCCGGCCTGCATCGCCTGGATAAGCGCAGGCCATTCGTCTTGGCGGCGGGGTAACGGCCCCGAGAGTGCGACGGGGCACTCCCACACGCGCTCATCTCGGAGGCGACTTTTGCCCGCAGGGGCACGGCTCCATGTTCAGGGAGGAGAGATCGCCGCTGCCGAAGCACACCAACGCGTAGCGCGGGATTCATCCCGCAACCCAAACGCGACTTCTGCTCGACCCTTTCGACCAAGGCTTTCAGACATGAAGGCAAGCCCATGTAAGCCTCGACTCCCAGATCGGCCAGCCGGCACGGCCAGGGAACCTGCGATCTCCCTTATTCGTCATACGTAGCGCGGGATTCATCCCGCAACCCAAACGCGATATCCACGTCGCGGCGCAGAATCTTTACGGTCGTAATAGATTCTCAAGAACAATACTATACAGACCAGGAAACTTCTGACGGAGGTGTTTCTATGCGTTTCGCCTTATTGCTCTTATTCCTTCTACTGGCGGCCTGTGGGCCAACGCCGGCGGTGCTCGCTCCTCCAAAAGTATCCTCGCGCCTTCCACCTGCGTCGCCCCCTCAGGTGACCCCTGTTTCACAGGATGCCGCTTCAGCGGCGGCGCTCTTCACCTGGCAGAGTGCCTCGCCGTGCGCTTGGCTCATCATTGGCGAGGAGCTGGCGACCTTCGGCGAATGCAATGCCACGCCACAGCCCATCCCAGAAGCGATGGCGCGTGAGTTGCGTCAACAGGTGATCCGCTGGAGCCAGGCCTATGCCAGTAGCGAAAGCGAAACCGCGGCGGGGAAAATCACTCTGCAAGGGAAAGGAAAAACAGACATACCGCCCGAAATAGCGCGCCAGATGGCGGAATGGGCCAAGGCACAATGGGAGATCGCCGCCTCCGGGCGCGCTGGCGCCGCCTGGAATGTGGTCTTCACTTTTTCACGCTATGGTGGCATCGCCGGTTTCTGCGATGATCTCCTCGTATATGCCGACGGCAGGGTCGTCTTCAACAGCTGCAAAGGCCGCGAAGCACGCTTCGATCTTTCCCCGGAGCAACTGCAGCAGATGTACCGCTGGCTGGATACCTTCGCCTCCTTCGAGTTTCGCCACGCCGACCCGCCCTACGTCACCGACGGGATGACGGTTGACTGGACCTTCGACGGGCGCGGCACACAAGCAGTGGATGCGGCGACCCAGGAGCAAATGCAGGGGTTCCTTGGCTCGCTCATGAGCGCGCCCTATCGCCCTTGAACAGAAAGTCCCTCCGTGCCTTGCAAGCAAGCATTCGTACTCAGATGCACTCCCTTGCCCTGTGATACTGCATACAGGAAGGCGTTCGTGGAAGAGTTTGATCTATCGCAATTCGCTCCTGCCCTGGAAGGTTACTTTGCCTCGCTGAACGATGTCGTGCTGGCCTATCTCTTTGGCTCGCAGGCCCGTGGCCGCGCCTAGAGGCATAGCGATGTGGATATCGCCGTGTTGCTCGCCGGCCAACCGCATGCCGATCACTGCATGGATGTGCGCCTGGAGATCATCGGTGGGTTGACGAACCTGCTGCACACCGACGAAGTAGATGTGCTGATTTTGAACCAGGCGCCTCCGGCTCTGCGTTACGCGGTGCTGCGGGATGGCATTCTGCTCTTCTGCCGCGATCGCCAGGCAATGATTATGTTCCGTGCGCGCGCGTTACAGGAGTATCTTGATTTCAAGCCTATCCTGCAACGCCACGAAAAGGCTATCCTGGAAAAAGCGCGCAAAGGAGAACTGGCACATGGACACAACCCCTATCAAGGCGCGCTTGAGCATTATCGCCAGATGCGTGAACGCCTTACGCACCCTCCAGCCTCTGACGTATGAAGAATTTGCCCGCGATTTTATTCTGATAGGCGCCGCGGAACGCAACTTCCAGGTAGCCATTCAGGCCGCACTGGACATTGCCAGTATTCTCCTCGCTGGTTACTCCACTACATTCCCGCAAGAATAAATACAAAGGGCTTTTTCCGGCCCTGGCGCAAGTGGGCGTGCTGCCGGAGGATTTTGCGCAACGGCTGGCAGGAATGGCAAAATTCCGTAACGTTTTAGTGCATTTGTACCTTGAAGTAGACTTGCGTCGCCTGTACCGCTATCTCCAGGAGAACCTTGACGATTTTGAAACCTTTGCCCGCTACGTAGCAGAATGGTTACAGGTACATGGGGAGGGATAAATTCTCGGCGCCCTTCATATCTCATCTTTTCCCTATCCATCATCCACACTCATCCTGAAGAGAGAAGCGTGGGAGGAAGGGTCCCCCTCCTTCCCTCCCACTCATTGACTCCAGCCTTCGACTGTGCCCTGCAATCCATTCAAGACAAACGCCTGACAGGTAAACGGATTGACCAGAACGGGGATGTTTTGATCCTTCTCCAGTGTATTCACTATCAGCCATTGCCCATCCGGCCCCCAGACGGCCATGAACGCCGTTGGCACGTCTGGCGCTATGATCCATTTACGCTCCGAGCCGTCCAGCCGTGAGATAAAGATACCCCAGTTCGTTTCACCAAACTGACGATCGGCGAAAACGATCCACTGCCCATCGGGCGAAATCGCTGCATAGCCGGCCTTGTTATGGATCGGGAACAGGCCCTTCACTTCGCCGCTCTGTAAATTGTAGGTCTTGAGGTCGAACTTTTCTCCGCTCAGCACGCTGTAAACGATCGTCTGCTCGTCCAGCCAGCCCACCGGCGCAAAAACCTGACCACTGCCGATGTCCACCCGTTGCAGCCCCGAACCGTCGGCCCGGGCTATATACACATTGAAGGTATCGGTGAACAGGAAGCGCGTATCATCCAGCGACCAGAGAATGCGATAGCCATCCACGCCAAAGGAAAGGTTCTTCCCATTAGAGAGATCGAGAACATGCAGGCCGCTCTGATCGCTATAGGCCAAGCGCGTCCCGTTGTTTGAAAGCGAGGCCCACCCACCGATGGCAACCCTTTGCACGTGCGCGCCGTCGGGACGGCTGAGATAGATGGCCGGTAGAGGTCCGCCTTCATTGACCGTGGTGACGACTGTGCCACTCACTTCAGACGGGAGCGTGTGGCTTTGCTCCCGCAATCGATTCCACTCATCGAATGCCAGGCAGGCGGCCGGTTCAGGCGTTGGCGTCGGTTCGGTGCTCAACGGCGGATTCCACTGCACTTGCCAGGGGCCCTCCACCCGATGCGGCAGCCAGAATTCGATGACAAAGTGGTGCACGCCGCTCGGCATATCCCTGTAGGTCGTGGTGATAGTGAATTGTTTTGGGTCAACAAGCCCACCCCCACCCCCCCCAACCGCACCTTCGCAATGCATTGGCTCTGGTGAAGCGGCATCGTTCACCTGCGCAGAAACGCCAGGCACATCGGCGTAAAAATTGAAATCCACCATCACCCCCCGGCACCCTTCGGGCGCAGGCTTCAAGCTTACCGAGAGCAGACGGATGACACGCCCTTCTACGGAAAAATCGTAATGGATCTCTGCGGTCTGCCCAACCTGTGGGGCAGGGCCAAAGTCCATCTCAAAAGCCACAGGGGAAGCTGCAAAAAATGTTTCGATTGAAGCGAGACTCAAAGTCAGCGGGCCGGAAAATGCTTTGCGGTTTGTGCGATAGGACCAAGGCAGCTTATATTCCTCGTACGGCGCATCGAGTCGCACCATTTCGATGGGAATTTGCTCTCCATTCTCGTCGCTCAGGGTCACCCGGAACGGATCGGAGACAAGCATCCCTTTGCCGCCCGGAAAAGCCGAGGCGCTCCAGGAGAGATCGCCGGTCAACACGAAACCCTCTGCGATTTCAACGACGTTATTCAGTCGAAAAGTGAACCCGTGCAGGGTCGCCACATTGGAAAGGGATGTGGGCTGAGGCGTCTCTCCCCCACTTTCCGGTGTGGATGGGAAAACAGTGGGCAATACCGTGATGGGCGCAAAGGTCATCTCCGGTGGTGCAGGCTTGAGGCGAAAAGTGATCTCCCAGTTTTCGGGCGCGGCGCCGGCGGGCATGTTTTGGAGCACAGGGATCACCAGCGTCAACTCATTGACATCCTGCGGCACGGAGGGGAATACCAGCCTCCAGACGTAATTGGGCCATCCGCCTTGCGTCTGCACTTGGGGGATAAGCGGTTCGGGCGTGCCGCCGTAGCCGGCTTCTGCTTTCTCACTCAAAAGTGTACCATTGGGCAGACGTAGGAAGTGGGGCGAGCCAAACGGTCCACCACCTTCGCCGCTGGCATTGGCCGCCTGGATTGTCAGGCCTTCGGTCTTGTACACAATGACCGTCCGCCCGGAATCCACAACTACCTGCTCGATGCTGACGGTGACGCCTTCACGGGTCACTGCCACCGGCTCCGCCAGGATGCGCAAAGCCGAAGTCTCGACAAAACCAATACCAGGGATAAACCCGGTCAGCCGGCCAATGGCGTAAGCCACACCGCTCAGCAGGGTCAGGGCAAACAAGATAAGGAGAAATGCGAGAACGGGACGAGTACGAAGCGTTGTCATCCAGGTTTTCCTCTCGAGACGGGTCACAATGCCCGACCAGAGATGAGTTTCACGGGAAAGGGCATCCGCCGCAACCGAATCCAAAACCTCGCGATAGGATCTGCGGTTCATTCCTTGCTCCTTTCCGAAGCGAGCCAGCGGCGCAATTTGCTGCGCGCGGCGCTCAACAGCCATTTGACGGTGCCGGGCGGCGCGTCCAAAGCATCTGCGATCTCCTTCTCACTCATCCCCAGATAGTAGCGCTGCACGATGGCGGCACGTTGGCGCGGCTCAAGACGGCTCAGCGCCTGGAGGATCTCCTGCTTCAACTGGCGATACTCCACTTCCGATTCCACCGATGCCGCCTGCACCAGCAGATGTTCCACCGTTTTCGGGTCGCTATCCAGCGAATGATACTGGGGAGCACGGCGCGAAGCGTTCAAAGCGGCGTTGACCACGCTGCGCAGCAAATACGGCTCGAAGGGACGCCTCGGGTCGAATTGCCGAATGCGCTGATACAAACGCACGAACGTCTCCTGCACCACATCCTCTGCCAGCATCTCATCCTGCGTGATCAGGAACGCCACCCGCACCGCCTTGGCCTGATAACGTGCGACGAGCACCTCCAGGCCGCTAATATCGCCTTCTGTGAGGCGTTGGATCGCGTGCGTATCGTCTGTCATGAGTGTACTCACATTAGATATACACCATTCGGGGGCAAAAGGTTGGTGGGCAAGCACCATGTTTTAACGAAAAAAACGCCGCGTTCCCCGGAGAACGCGGTGGTTCGCTGGACAAACGCAAGCGTTTGTCTTACTCCCACTTCCGCTCATCGCGGATCAGCGGGGCATCGGCCGGTAGTTCCTCTGCCGGCACGAACTCGACCTCCAGGCTGAACTTGAGCGCTTCGCGCGCCGCTCGGGCAATCTGCGCGGCGAAGTCTTCCCGATCGGCTACCGCTTCCTGAAGTACCAGGCGCAAGGTGAGATGATCGCGGTGCTCGTGACGGGTGATCAGCGCCTGTGCGCGGGCGATCTGCGGAAAACGCTGCAGGAACACGTGGAGATGACGCAGGTGCAGGAACATGCCGCGCACCTTGACCGCATCCCCCACGCGTCCATGCCAACCCATCAGGCGCGGCGTCGCACGTCCGCAGGAACAAGGCTCCGGGTTCAACCACGAGAGATCGCCGGTGCCGAAGCGCACCAGGGCATAATAAGGGTTCTGCAGCGTGACGACGATCTCCCCCACCTCGCCGGGCGGCAAGGGTTGGCCGCTGTTGATGTCACAAATCTGAATCCAGGCGTCTTCCGGCACATGCCAGCCGTTTTCCGCCTCACACTCGTAGCCCAAATTGCCGCATTCTGCCGTGCCATACCCCTGACGCGCCACCTTCACGCCGTGTTCATGCAGCCAGGCGCGCAGGGAGGGCGGTAGCGGCTCGGCGGTGAAAAAAGCTTTCTCAATATGGTGTTGCAACCCGAGCGATTCCACCTTTTCGAGCAGAGCTTTCAAATACGAGGGCAAGCCAACATAGGCGTTTACCTTCAGATCGGCAATCAGACGTGCCTGTTGCTCCTGATTGCCCACCCCGCCGGGGATGACCGTGCAACCGATGGCATACAATCCCTCCTCGAACATGGCGCCGGCCGGCGTCAGGTGATAGCCGAAGCAATTCAAGACGAGATCGCCCGGCCCGAAACCGGTTGCTGCTAAGGCCGGGGCCCAGCGCCAGTAATCCGGCTGCCGCGGCTCCGGGTCATAAATGGGACCCGGTGACTGGAACACGCGTCGGAGCGCAGGCGGCTCACAGGCGAGGAATCCGCCAAAGGGCAGCTGGGCCGCCTGCAACGCGATCAGATCGTCCTTGCGGATGACCGCCAGCGCGTTCAGGTCCTCCACACGGCGAATGGAGTGCGCGGTCAGGCCCGCCTCCGATAAACGACGGGCAAAGCCAGGGGCGCGCGCGGCCAGGTGGGAGATGAGCTCAGAAAGAGACATTCGTCGGACAGCTGAAGATCGGATGGTGAACAGGAAACCGCAAAACTACGACAGCCAGCGTTTACGACGCTTGTAGTGTTTGACCTCGCGGTAGGACTTGCGCTGTCCGACCTCGGTCAGGCCGAGATAGAACTCGCGCACATCGGCGTTCTCGCGCAGGTCGGAGGGATAACCTTCCAGAACGATACGTCCATTTTCCATGATGTAGGCGTAATCAGCCACCTGCAGGGTCAGGTTGGCGTTCTGCTCGACCAGCAAAATCGTGGTGCCCTGCTCTGCGTTGATGCGTTTGATGATGTGAAAGATCTCCATGACCAGCAACGGAGCCAGGCCGAGGGAGGGCTCATCCAGCATCATCAGTTTGGGGCGGGCCATCAGGGCGCGGCCGATGGCCAGCATTTGCTGTTCGCCGCCGGAGAGATAGCCTGCCTTCTGCCCCCGGCGTTCCTTCAGGCGGGGGAAATATTCATAGACCATGTCCATCTCGCGATGGAGATTGAAGCCGCGGCGGGTATAGCCTCCGGCGATGAGGTTCTCTTCCACCGTCAGGTGCTCGAAGACGCGCCGCCCTTCCATGACCTGAAAGATGCCCAGGCGGACGATCTCGGCTGCGTCCTTGCGGTGAATGGCCTGCCCCTGGAACTCGATGCTGCCATCGGTCACCTCGCCGTTTTCGGGCTTGAGCAGGCCGGAGATGGCCTTCAGGGTGGTGGATTTGCCGGCCCCATTCGAGCCCAGCAGGCCGACGATCTTGCCCTGCGGCACCTGCAGGGACATGCCCTTCAATACCAGGATCACCTTGTTGTAGATCACTTCGACGTTATTCAGGGACAGCATGGCACACTCCGGCAGGCATGGAGGGGAGGCGTGCACCTCCCCTCCGGCAGAACGGTTACGGCGCGGCCGAGATGTAATCGCTGAGTTGCACCCACTTGCCGCCTTCGACCTTGAAGAGGCGCAGGGCGTTGTTGCCTTTGTGGCTGGTAGGCGAGAAGGAGATCGGGGCCGTGACGCCGCCGGTCTCGAAGTTCTGGATGCTCTCCAGGGCGGCGCGCACATTCTCGCCCGTCACCTCTTTGCCTTGCTGAACCACGCGGCGGATGCCCTCCGTCATCACGGCCATCGTCCACCAGCCCTGGCTGAAGTGCAGGCCCTTTTCCGCCAGGCTGGAGCCATGTGCCTTGAGCCACTCGTCCGGGGCTTTGTGGCCATCCACCGGCGAGGTGGGCGGCGTGAACGGGATCGCTCCGACGACGCCCTCCGCGGCCGGGCCGGCCAGGTTGATGAAGATCTCATCGGCGCACCAGTTGAGCAGGATAAAGGTGAATTTATCCTTCAAGCCCTGGTTGGCCGCGTCCTTCAACAGGACGGCCGCCGGACTGGAGACCGTATGCACCACAACGTAGTTGGCGCCGAATTGTTGAATCTGCGCCAGTTCGGCCACGTAGTCGGTGGCGCCCTTGGGCATGGCGATGCTCATGAAGCCAACGCCGTTGGCCTCCGCAAAGGCCTTCGCATCGGCCAGAGGCGACTGGCCGAATGGACTGTCGTGATGGATGATGGCCACCTTGGGCTTATCGCTGTTGCCCCTGGCCGCCCAATCGTCCATCGCCCAGCGAATGGCAATGATGGCCTGATCGGAGTAGGTGGTGCCGATCAGGAAGTTGTAAGGCGCTTCATCCAGTTTGGTGAGGGCAGCCGAGTAGGAGGCCGACATGAAGGGGATCTTGTCCTCGGCGATCTTGGTGCGCAGTGCTTCGGTATCGCCCGTGCCCCATCCCATGAAGGCCACCACGCCTTCCGAAACGAACTGGCTGTAGAGTTGTTCGGCCATATCGACCTTATAGGCATAATCGGCAGAGATCAGATCGATCGGATGGCCCTCCACGCCGCCCTGGGAATTGAGCCAATCCACATAGGCCTTGACACCCTCCGAATACGGGGTGCCAACATCGGCGGTCGCGCCGGTTAAATCGAAGATGGCGCCAACCTTGATGGCCGGCTTGGGTTTGGGGGTTGCGGTGGGAGCGGCGGGCGCCTGGGTCTGGACGGGGGCCGGCGCGGCGGTCGGCGTCGCCTTAGGGCCACAAGCGCTCAACAGCAACGTGCCCAGCATGAGCACAGAAAGAACGTACCGGATACGAGACATGGATTCTTCCTCCTTTGGAAAAAATTCAAACCGAAACAACAAACGCAGATCTCTTCCCGTTCAAGCGCCTCCTTTCGAGCAGGATGGGCGTTCAGTAACTGAACGGCCACAAGCGGAAATAGTCCTTGACATCCTTCCAAATCTTGTTCAGGCCCTCAGGCTCGAAGACCAGGAACAGGATGATGACCAGGCCGAACACGCCCAACTGGATGAAAGGGATCAGGCTTTCCATAACAGGGAAGATCCCCTTGGCGGCGCGCCCGAGATTGGTCAAGAGGGCCGGGACAAGGGTCATGAAGGCCGCGCCGAGGTAGGATCCGCTGACCGAGCCCAGCCCGCCGATGATGATCATCGCCAGATAGGTCACCGAGACGTCCATGGTGAAGCGCTCCCAGGTGACAATGGTGCGGTAGTGCGCCGTCAGGGCGCCCGCCAGGCCGACGAAAAACGAGGACAGGGCAAAAGCCAGCAATTTATACCGAAACAGGTCCACGCCCATGACCGAGGCGGCAATGTCCTGATCGCGAATGGCGATCAAGGCACGCCCGAAATGGGTGCGAAAGAGGTTGACCGTCAGAAGGGTCACCACAATGGAGCAGCCCCAGATCACCCAGTAGAAATTGAAATCGGTGTTCATCTTGACCCCGAAGAGCTTCGGCGCGGGAACGACCAGCGCCTCAACCCCGCCGGTCAGGGCGCTCCAATGGGTCACCACCCACAAGATGATGACCTGAGCCGCCAGGGTGGCGATGGCGAGATACAACCCTTTCAGCCGCAGCGAGGGGATGCCGAATAACATCCCCACCAGCGCGGTCATGAAACAGGCGAGCAGCGTCGAGCCCCACCAGGGAACGCCATAGCGCGCCGTCAAAATGCCGGCCGCGTACGCCCCGACTGCCATGAAGCCCCCCTGCCCCAGGCTGATCTGCCCGGTGTAGCCGACCAGGATGTTCAGCCCGATGGCGCCGATCACCGCGATCCCAACCTGATTGGCCAGGTTCAAGGAATAGCGATTGGCCAGAAAGGGAAAGACAAACAGGGCCACCAGCAGAATCGCCAGGCGCAGTTTCTGGGTGGGAGTGCGGCGCAAAGCCATGTCTTGTGCGTATGTGGTATGGTAAATGCCTGAGATCATGTCAGTCCTGTGGTCTGGAGTCTGATAGGTTGGTGGGTTGGCAAGCTGATGGTTGGCTATAGTATTGCGCTTGAGGAGCTATCACAACTGTGAAGATTTTTCGCGAGGGTGTCATTGCGAACGAAGCGAAGCAATCTCCCGGCAAGCGAGGAGACTGCTTCGTCGCGGAGTTTACGCTGAGCCTGGCGAAGCGCTCCTCGCAGTGACATTGGGTTGCGGCGAAGGCCGCGCTATAGTACGGCTCTTGAGCATCCATTACAACCATGAAGATTCTGCACCACTGGATGTCGCGTTTGGGTTGCGGGATGAATCCCGCGCTACGAGATAAGACCATTAGACTCTTTCGATGATTTCCTGTCCGAACAGGCCGTAGGGGCGCACCATCAAGATCACAATCAAGACGATGAAGGGCAGCACCTGATTGAGACCCTGTCCGATGTAACCGCCGGTGTAGGTCTCCAGCAGACCGATGATCACGCCGCCCAGCACCGCGCCGGGGATCGAATCCAGGCCGCCGAGGATCACCACCGGGAAGACGCGCAGGCCGAAGTTGGAAAGTTCCGGGCCGACGCCGACGATGTTGGCCACCAGCGCGCCCCCGATGGCGGCGCTGGCCGCGGCGATCGACCAGGCCCAGGCAAAAATGCGCTTGACGCTGATGCCCATGCTCAGCGCGGCCGGCTGATCATCGGCCACGGCGCGCATGGCAATGCCTTCCTTCGAGCGACGAAAGAAGAGCGTGAACAGGCCCAACAGGAACATGGCAATCGCAATCGCCCAGAGACGATCCGCGCCGATGGTGGCGCTCAGCACTTTGACCGGTTGGCTGGGGATGAACGGCGGAAAGGCGCGCGGCAGATTGCCCCAGATGGCGCTCACGATGGCCCGCAGCAGGCTGCTCAGGCCGATGGTCACCATAATGATCGAAATGATCGGCTCGCCGATCATCGGGCGAAGCACCAGCCGCTCGACAATCACCCCGAGCGCCACCGCCGTCAGCAAGGTGAGGGCCATGCCCAGCGTCCAATGCAGGCCGAACTGAGCAATCATGGAAAAAGTCATGTACGCGCCCAGGAGCAGGAACTCGCCCTGGGCAAAGTTGATGACGTCGCTGGATTTGTAGATCAACACAAACCCGACCGCGGCCAGGGCCAGGATGACTCCATTGGTCAGGCCCGTCAGCGTGAGTTGAATAAAGAGTTCCATGGTTTCATCTCGTTTGCGGGCAAAGCGTCAGATCACCGATTCAACAACGCGCTCAGCGGCGTGTACGGTTTCGATCGCCAGGCGGGTTTGCAGGCGGGCCGTGCGACCATCCTGGTAGGTGATCACCATTTCCACATCGACGTGAGGGCTCTGGCTGTAGAGGGCCGAGATCAGGTCGGCGTAGCGCTGCGCGATGAGGCGGCGGCGGACTTTGCGGGTGCGCGTCAGTTCGGCGTCGTCGGCATCGAGTTCCTTGTGAAGGAGCAGGAAGCGCAGAATACGGGCGGCCGGCGGCAAGTCGGCATTGGCCTGCTCCACATACCTCCGAATCAGGCGATAGACCTCGGGCTTCTGCGCCAGGTCGGTATAGGTTGTGTAGGGGATTTGATGGTTCTCGGCCCACTTGCCCACGTTGGCAAAATCAATGTTGATCATGGCGCTGACGAAGGGCCAGTCGCCGCCAAACACGACCGCCTCGCGGATATAGGGGCTGAACTTGAGTTTGTTCTCGATGAACTGCGGGCTGAACTTCGTGCCATCCTGGAGGGTCATCACATCCTTGACGCGATCGATGACCACCAGGTGCCCATCCTCATCGAAATAGCCGGCATCGCCGGAGTACAACCATCCATCCCGCAGCGCCTCGGAGGTGGCTTCGGGATTGCGGTAATAGCCGAGCATGACGGCAGGCGAGCGCATCAGGATCTCGCCGCTGGCGTCGATGCGCACCTCCGTCTCCGGCAGAGGCGTGCCCACAGTCTGGAACTTGATGTCGCCATCGCGATGGAGAACGGCAATGCCGTTGATCTCGGTCTGGCCATAGATTTGCTTCAGGTTGACGCCCAGGGCGTGAAAGAATCGGAACACGTCCGGACCAAGGGCCGCGCCCCCGGTATAGGCGCGCTTCAGGCGCCGCAGGCCGAGCTGATCCTTGATCTCCTGAAAGACCAACCAGTCGGCCAGAAAATAGAGCAGACGCAAACCAATCGAGGCCTGCTCCTTGCGAAAACGCCGATCCGCCATGCGCTGCCCAATCGGCATGGCCCAGCGATAGAATCTCCTTTTCAGCCAGGAGGCATCCTCGATCTTGACCTGCACCTGGCTGACCAGATTCTCCCAGATGCGCGGCGGGCTGAACATGACCTGCGGCCCGATCTCGCGCAGATCGTGTTGGACGGTCTCCGGCTCCTCTGGGAAGTTGACGGTAAAGCCCACCTGCAAGCCGCAGGACATGACCATCATCTGCTCGCCGATCCAGGCCAGCGGCAGGAAGGAGACGAATTCGTCCTCGGCGGTGAGCGGGTCTACCCTCATCAGGTTGCGTCCCATGCTGATCATGGAGGCATGCGTCAGCATGGCCAATTTGGGATTGGCGGTGGTGCCGGAGGTGGTGGAAAGGATGGCCAGGTCACGGCCGCGGCCCTGCGAGAGGCGCGCCTCGAACCAGCCGGGGTGCTCGGCGTCGTACTGGCGCCCCAGGGCCTGCACCTGCGGGAAGTACATCAGGAACTCCTCCGTGTAGTTTCGCAAACCCTTGGGGTCGTAATAAATCACCTTGCGCACGCCCTGCAATTGGGGCCACATCTCCAGGATTTTGTCAACCTGTTCCTGATCCTCCACGACGATGAAGGAGACATCGGCGTGATTGAGGATGTAGATGATCTCGCTCACCACCGAATCCTGATAAATGCCGATCGACTTTGCGCCCACCGCTTGAGCCGCCAGTTCGGCGATCACCCATTCGGGGCGGTTATCGCCGATGATGGCAACGGTCTCCTCGGGCTGCAGACCAAGCGCCGTCAGGCCGAGCGCGAATTCACGGACATGCCGATAGTACTCCTCCCACGTGATCGTCTGCCAGATGCCGTACAGGCGTTCGCGCAATGCCGGGCGATGGGGAGTGCGCTGGGCATGTTGGTAGAGGAACTGAGGAAGCGTCTCGGGCATGGCGTCTCCTCGTCACAGGGGCCGCGAAGGGAGCACCGCCTGCTCCTCGCCCAGATAGGCTTCAATCACGAGCGGATTGTTGCGCACCTCATCAGGCATGCCTTCGGCGATCTTCTGTCCGAAGTTAAGCACAGCGATGCGGTCGCTGATGTCCATCACCACGCCCATATCGTGTTCGATGAGAACGATGGTGACACCGTGCTCCTCGTTTACGTCCAGGATGAAGCGCGCCATATCCTCTTTCTCTTCCGTGTTCATGCCGGACATGGGCTCATCGAGCAGGAGCAGGGCCGGGCGCATGGCCAGGGCGCGTCCCAGTTCGACGCGTTTTTGCAGACCATAGGATAACGCGCCGACCGTCTTATCGCGAATTGCCTGGATCTCCAACAAGTCAATGATGTCCTCCACAAAGCGGCGGAAACGTATCTGCTCCCGTTGAGCCGCGCCCCAATACAGCAGGCTGCTCAGCAAGCCGCTCCTCATGTGAATGTGACAACCCGCTAGCAGATTGTCCAGCACGGTCATGTGGCGGAAGAGTTCAATGTTCTGGAAGGAACGCGCAATGCCCAGGCGCGCCGTCTGATGGGGGCGCAGGCGCGTCAGGTCATGTTCCTGTGCATCGTAATACAGAATGCGCCCGCGTTGCGGATGATAGAGGCCACTGATGCAGTTCAGCAGACTGGTCTTGCCCGCCCCGTTGGGACCAATGATGGCGTAAATCTCCCCTTGATGGATCGAAAGATTGACGTCGAACAGCGCTGTTACGCCGCCGAAGTGGAGTTGCAGATTCTCCACCTTGAGTTGGAGCGCGCCCGGCGAAAGGGAAGCGCTGCTGAGAGAACCCTGAAAGCCACGCAGCATAGGCACCCTCAAAGGGAAAAAATATGCCTCTCACTCTACCCGCGCCGCGCTAAAGAAGCGTTAACGAGGGCGTTAACGGGCGAAGGGAATTTCTCTCACTCGGGGAGGGCATGAGAGCCGCACCCAACGAAAAACAGGCCCCAACCTGGAAAAGCGGATGGATTGAACCCCCTCTTTCCTGTTATAATTTTCTCCGATGAAAATGCGCTCTCTGATGGCCGGCAGTGTGCTTATTTTTAGCCTCCTGCTCTTTGGCATACTCCTGCCGGTTCGGGCCGCACCCCCCTCCCAGGGCGTGCCGTTTGCCACCAACACCCCTCTGCCCGATGGCCGCATCCTGTACCAGGTCCAGCCGGGCGATAACTGTATTCGGATTGCCTTGCTGCATGGCATCACCGTTGAGCAACTGCAGCAACTCAACAACCTGAACGCCAGTTGCGATATTACACAAGGCGCCTTGTTGTTGGTCGGAGTGGGAGGCCCGGCCTCCACCTCCTCCACGCCGGGCCCCTCGCCTACGCCCCTGCCCCCCACGCTCACCCCCACGCCGTTCAGCGGCACGACCGAAATCTGCGTCTTGCTCTTCAACGATCTAAACGGGGACGCTTTGCGCGAGGCCGATGAGCCAGCCATCGAGGGCGGAGCGATCAGCGTAACCGAGGTCAACGGCGCCTACTCAAACACCCTCTCAACCACCTCCCCACCCGACCCGGAAGCCTATCCGGGCGTTTGCTTCACGGACATTCCGGAGGGACGCTACAACATCGCCGCCGCCATCCCGGATAACTACAATCCAACCATGAGTCTGACCTATACGCTTGACCTTCAGGCGGGGGATCGGGCCCTTATCAATTTCGGTGCTCAATCAAAAGAGGCGGGCGTGACTCGACCCACGGATGAGAAAAGCCATCCATCCCCCCTGCTGGGCATCGCGGGCGGCCTGCTGATCATAGCCGGCCTGGGTCTGGGATGGTATGCCCTGCGGCTGCGGCAACCCAAAAGCAGGTTCAAGCAGGGCGGTCTCCCCAGGTGATTCAGGAGTCATGGGATGGGCCCGTACGTCGGCGCACAGACAATATTGTAATACTCCAGTTCGGTCCTCTTATTTTGTTCGGCGTAGGCCGCGGCTTCCTGCCCGATGATACGCACAGTGTCAATGTGATCGCCGGCGGCTGTGTCCGTGTAGCGCGGCAGCACCATCAGCGGGTCTTCCACCGCGCCTTCGGCCAGGAAATACGGCCGCGCCGAATCGGTCACATCCGCCAGCGGCACCCAGTTGTACATGACCGGCCCGCGCGGGTTGATGGTGAAACCGAGCCGGTAGCCGACCTGGCGGGCCAATTGAACGGCGCGCGGCGTGAATCCGCCGCCGGGCCAGATGTAGGCGATGGGCGTCTTGCCAAAGTATTTCTGGATGTTGGCGATCGCGCCCTGCAGTTCGCTCAGCATGAACTCTTCGCTCGAACCGGGGACGATGTTGACATTGTGGATCACGCCGTGCGCCTGGTGATCCACCCAGCCTTCGGCTTCGAGGGCGGCGTTCTCCTGCCACAGGTCGGGACGTTCGTCCTTGGCAATATAGGCGTTGACCACCGGCCAGCCCCACCGCTCGTAAAAGGGGCGAAAATGGGTGTTGAAGTACTCGGCGTGGTGACGATCATCCACCAGCAGCAGCACCGAGCGCGGTGGGATGCGGGCGTTGCGTTCCATGAAGTCGGCCAACTGGCGGGTATGGATGGCCTCGAAGCCCTGTTCCTTCAAATCGTTCAGCAGCCGGCGGAAGTCAGCAGCGCTGATCTGATACGGCTGGTCCACCGCGCCCTCGCTGATCGAGTGGAACATGATGATCATGACCACCGTCCCCGGCGTAGCGTTGGCCGGATTCCACCTGTCACGCAGGTACTGGCAGGTGTCCCGAATGTACGTATGCGGCGTATCGAGCGGATTGAGCGCGGTCGTGGTGAAGACGGGCGGCAGGGTCGGCGGCGTGCGCGAGGCGACCGGAACAGGCTCAGGTGTGCGGGTCGAGGCGGGCTGCGACGCGGCTTGCGTCTGTCGAATGGAGGCGAAGGCCGTCTGCACAGCCTGGGTCATGACCCCGTTCTGGTCAACGGGAGGAACAGAGGGCCGGCAGGCATGCAACACAAAAGCGGCCAACAGGAATGCGGAGAGAAGCGAGAGGCTTGGTCGAATCATGAGCTGAATTCTACTCGAAAACAGGGGAGGCGCTTGCCTCTGACCAAATTCGCCACTGAACCGGGAATGGATGAGCTGGAGAGATAATGCGCGATAATAGCCAGGACATCTCGTCCGCCCCGCCGTGGACGGGCGAAACCATCATGCCGCAGGAGACCGCATCATGAAACGCTGGAACGGCTGGGGAGAGGAGAGCATCACCTATCAGCTGCCGGCCCCCGCCGTGGCTTATCTGGCAGCCCAGATCGGGCCGGGGGAGCCCATCCCCGATGCCACGCTGGAAGAGACGCTGCGCGGCGTGCCCGCCTCGCGGCTGCGCGCCCACCCTTTGATCTCGAACGATCCCACCGAGCGCCTGCACCACGCCCGTGGACAGTCGCTGCCGGATTGGATCGCCATGCGCTGCGGGCGTATCTCCGCCTTCCCAGACGGGGTGGCTTATCCAGAATCCGAGGCGGACATACGCGCCCTGTTCGACTATGCCCGCAAGACGGGCGCGCGGCTGATCCCCTACGGCGGCGGGACAAGCGTGGTGGGCCACATCAACCCGCTGCCAGGCGAGGCGCCCGTGCTGACCCTCGACCTGAGGCACATGAACCGCCTGCTCAACCTGGACGAGGTCAGCCGCCTGGCGACCCTCGAGGCCGGTGCTCGCGGGCCGCAGATCGAACGCCAGCTGGAGGCGCGCGGCTTCACCCTCGGCCACTTCCCCCAATCCTTCGAGCACTCCACCCTGGGCGGCTGGATCGCCACCCGCTCCAGCGGGCAGCAATCGCATTACTACGGGCGCATCGAGGACCTGTTCGCCGGCGGACATCTCGAGACCCCCGCCGGCCCCCTCGACCTGCCGCCGCATCCGGCCTCGGCGGCCGGTCCCGACCTGCGCCATCTTGTCCTCGGCTCGGAGGGGCGATTGGGGATCCTCACGCGGGCGATCGTCCGCCTGCACCCGAAGCCGCAGCGCGAGACCTTCCAGGCCTGCTTTTTCCACGACTGGGACTCGGGCCTCGCCGCCGTGCGCCGGCTCGCCCAGGACAGGCTGCCGCTCTCGATGGCGCGCTTGAGCGATGCCCAAGAGACCGAAACGACCCTGGCGCTTTCCGGCAAGGAGAGACTGCTCAAATGGCTGGATCGCGGCCTGCAACTGGCGCACTATGGCGCCGGGCGCTGTCTGCTGATCGTGGCCTTCACCTGCGAAACGGGCGGTGAAAAGCGCTGGCGCGAAGCACGTCGCGCCGCGGGCGAAATCGCGCGGCACCACGGTGGACTATGGGTGGGAACGCCCATCGGCGAGGCCTGGCGCAAGACACGCTTCCGCACGCCCTACCTGCGCAACACGCTCTGGGAACTCGGCTACGCCCTGGACACGCTCGAGACCGCTGTCACCTGGGCAAATGTTCGGGAAACGGCCGCCGGCTTGAGGTCCGTGCTGCGAGACACATTAGAAGGGGAGCGCGTTCTGGCCTTCGCCCATCTCTCGCACATCTATCCGAGCGGGGCGAGCATCTACGTCACCTATTTGTTCCGTCGCTGCCCAGACCCCGACGAGACGCTGGAACGCTGGCGGAAACTCAAGCACACCGCTAGCCAGTACATCCTCGCCCAGGGCGGGACGATCAGCCACCAGCACGGGGTCGGACTGGATCACGCTCCGTATCTGGGTGCCGAGAAAGGCGCACTCGGCCTGCGCATGCTCCACGCCGTGCGCGCCAGCCTCGATCCACAGGGCTTGTTGAATCGAGGTAAACTATTGGAAGAATAACCTTTGGGAGGCAGGGATGTCTGCACGCGAGAGATGTATCCTGGCCATCGACCTGGGCACCTCCGGCCCGAAGGTGGCGCTGGTCACGCCCGAGGGGGAGATCCTGGCCCATGCCTACGCGCCGACCGAGATTCGTTTTCTCCCCGATGGAGGCATCGAACAGGACCCATCGGAATGGTGGCAGGCGATTTGTGCAGCGACGCGCCGCCTGCTGAACGAGGGGACGGTGACGCGCGAGGCGATCGCGGCGATCTGCTGCGCCAGTCTGTATTCCACCACCACGCCGGTCGACCGCGACGGGCAGCCCCTGATGAACGCCATTCTGTGGATGGACACGCGCGGCGCGCCCTACATTGCCGAGATCACGCGCGGCCCGCTGCGTCTTCAGAACTACGGCCTGGGGCGGCTGTTTACCTGGTTGCGCCTGACGGGCGGGGTGCCCACCCACTCGGGCAAGGATTCCATCGCCCACATCCTGTACATCAAACACGCGCGCCCCGAGGTCTATCGCGCCACCTATAAATTCCTCGAGCCAAAGGATTACATCAACCTGCGGCTGACCGGCCAGTTTGCAGCCACCTACGATTCGATGAACCTGCACTGGCTGACCGACAACCGCCGCATCGACCACATCGTCTATCATGAGCGCTTGCTGGCCCTGACCGGCCTCGAGCGCGAGAAACTGCCCCCACTGCGGCGCACGATCGATTGGCTGGGAAGGCTGCGCCCCGAGGCCGCCGCCGAGCTCGATCTCCCGCCGGGCATCCCGGTCCTGGCCGGGGCCACGGACGCCCAGTCGGCCGCCGTGGGCTCTGGAGCGGTGCGCGATTTCGAGGCGCATCTGTATCTGGGCACTTCCTCCTGGATCTCCTGCCACCTGCCCTACAAGAAGACCGACCTGATACGCAACATGGCCTCGCTGCCCTCGGCCATCCCAGGCCGGTACTATCTGGCCAATGAGCAGGAATGCGCCGGGGTGTGTTTGAACTTCCTGCGCGACAGTTTGTTCTATGCTCCCGATGAGCTCGATACGGGTACCGCGCCGGCCGAGGTCTATCGGCGCTTCGACCGCCTGGCCGAGCAGGCGCCGCCCGGCAGTCGCGGCGTGCTCTTTGCCCCCTGGCTGGTGGGAGAGCGCACGCCGGTCGAGGATGCGCTGATTCGCGGTGGGTTCTTCAACCTCTCGCTGGGAGTGGAGCGCCGCGATCTGGTGCGGGCCGTCTTCGAGGGCGTGGCCTTCAATGCCCGCTGGCTGCTGGAGGGCGTGGAGCACTTCCTCCGCCGCCGTCTGGATGCCATTCGCTTCATTGGCGGCGGCGCCCAGTCGGAGGTCTGGTGTCAGATTCACGCCGATATCCTCAACCGCACCATCCTTCAAATGAAAGAGCCGCTATGGGCCAGCGTGCGCGGGGCCGCCTTCCTGGCAGCCGTGGCCCTGAAGTGGCTCACCTTCGAGGACATCCCCGCCCGCGTCCAGGTGGCGCGCCGTTTCCTGCCGGACGCGACCCGCCGTCTGCTGTATGAGCGTCTCTTTCGCGAGTTCCGAGGGCTGTACCGCGCCACGCGCCCTGTGTGCGCGCGGCTGAACGCGCCGCCGGAGCATTCCATTGCGTAGCGCGGGATTCATCTCGCAACTCACAGGCGACATCCACGTCGCGGTGCAGAATCTTCACGGTTGTGACAGATTCTCAAGAGTAACACTTCATAGAATGGACGAGGTCATTGAAATGGACTCCCGGGAATTTTTGAAACGCCTGTCCTGGCTGCCGCCGCGCTTCCTGGCTCGTCTGGAGAGGCTCTTGCAACATCTGCCTGCTGTGCGCGCCCGCATGGAGCAGGAGTACGTTCCCGTCCTGGCCGCGCTGGAGGAGACGCTCAAGCCGTATCGAGGGGAATTTCCGACCTACACCCGTTTGCCTGAGGTCGGGCAGGCACGCGCCGAGGTCCTGCACCAGATGGAGGCCCTGCGCCGGCGCGAGGCGGCGCGCTGGCAGGAGGGCTATGCCTCCGGCGCGGTCTATCACGGCGACCAGGAACACATCGAGTTCCTCAATCGCGTCTATGCCCTGCACTCCCAGTCCAATCCGTTGCACGCCGACCTCTGGCCAAGCGCCTCCAAGTTCGAGTCCGAGGTGGTGGCGATGACCGCCTCGATGCTGGGCGGGGAGGGCAGGGAGGTCTGTGGTGTGCTGACCTCGGGCGGCACCGAAAGCATTTTGCTGGCCATGCTAGCCTACCGCGAGTGGGGCCGCGCCCGCAAAGGCATCCGCCGTCCGCACATGGTCGCACCGCAGACGGCCCATGTTGCCTTCGACAAGGCCGCCCACTACTTCGGGATTCGCCTCACCCGCACGGCGGTGGGAAGCGACCTGCGCGCCGATGTGCGCGCCATCGAGCGGGCGATCCGCCGCGAGACGGTCGTGATCATCGGCTCGGCGCCAACTTTCCCACACGGGGTGATCGATCCCATCGCCGAGATGTCCGAACTGGCACAACGACGCGGCGTCGGCCTCCATGTGGACGCCTGCCTGGGCGGCTTCGTCCTGCCCTGGGCGGAGAAACTGGGCTATCCCGTCCCGCCCTTCGATTTCCGCCTGCCCGGCGTGACCTCCATCTCTGCCGATACGCATAAGTACGGCTATGCCGCCAAAGGCACCTCGGTCATCCTCTACCGTCACCCCGAACTGCGCCGCTACCAGTACTTCACCGCCACCGACTGGCCAGGCGGCCTGTATCTCTCCCCAACCCTGGCCGGCAGCCGACCCGGCGCGCTGAGTGCGGCCTGCTGGGCGGCTCTGACCTCGTTGGGCGAGCAGGGCTACCTGGAGGCGACGCGGCGCATCCTGGAAACGGCGGCGCGCATTCGTGACGGCATCCGCGCTATTCCCGAACTGCGCCTCCTGGGCAACCCCCTGTGGATCATGGCGTTCACCTCGGAAGTGCTGGACATCTACAGGGTCATGGACTTCATGGCCGAACGCGGCTGGAGACTGAACCCCTTGCAACGCCCCGCCGCGCTGCACATCGCCGTCACCCTGCGGCACACACAACCGGGCGTGGCGGAACGCTTCCTGGACGATCTGCGGGCGGCTGTGGACCACGTGCGGGCGCACCCCGAAGAGGGCGGCAGGATGGCCCCCGTCTACGGCATGGCGGCCACCCTGCCGTTGCGCGGCGTGATCCGTGAACTACTTGAACGCTACCTGGATTTGTTTTACAGGGTATGAGCCAGAGCCGCGAGGCCCCTTGCATGTGGCTCCCAGCCTGGCGCGAGGCTGTCTGGTCGCAACTCGATCGGGAATTCGATCTGATCGTCATCGGCGGGGGCATCAGCGGCGCGGGCATCCTGCGCGAGGCAACGCGCGCCGGGCTGCAAGCCGTGCTCTTCGAACAGGCCGACTTCGCCAGCGGCACCTCCAGCCGCTCCTCGAAACTCGTCCACGGCGGACTGCGCTACCTGCGCAATGCCCAGATCAAACTCACCTGGGAATCGGTGCACGAACGCGAGCGCCTGCTCCAGGAGGGACGCGGCCTGGTCACGCCTCTGCCCTTCCTGATGGCCAACTTCCGCGGCGAGCACATCCCGGCCTGGGCCTTCGGTCTCGGCCTCTCGCTCTACGATTCGATGGCTTTGAAGTGGAATCACAAATCCTGTTCGCCTGCGGAGTTGCGCGCCCTCTGTCCGCAATTGACCTCACCGCTGTTGCGCGGCGGATATCGCTACTTCGACGCCCAAACGGACGATGCCCGTCTCGTGCTGCGCCTGATCCTGGAAGCGACCCAGGACGGAGCGCTGGCCCTGAACTACGCCCGCGTTGAGGGGCTGCTCACGGCTCACGGGCGAGTCTGCGGCGTCTCGGTGCGGGACCAGGCGCCGGGCGCCGAAAGGAGCGCCGAGGTGCGCGCCCGCGCCGTGATCAACGCCACAGGTGCCTGGGCCGATGAACTGCGGCAGCAGATCGGAGCCGGGAAACAACTGCGCATCCTGCGCGGCAGCCACCTCTTCTTCCCCTGGCACAGACTCCCGCTGCGGCACGCGGTGACTTTCCTGCATCCCAGAGACGGCCGGCCGGTCTTCATCTTCCCCTGGGAGGGCGTCACGCTGGTTGGAACAACCGACGTGGATCATGCCGCCGCACCCTCCACGGATCTGCGCATTTCACACTCCGAGGCCGAATACCTGCTGGAGGCGGTCGCACATGCCTTCCCGGCCCTCGGCCTGACGGCAGCCGATGTGCAATCCACGCTGGCCGGCGTACGGGCGGTGGTGGATACCGGCAAACTCAACCCGAGCCAGGAGTCGCGCGAGTTCGTGCTGTGGAAAGAGAGCGGCCTATTAACTGTGAGCGGTGGCAAACTGACCACCTTTCGCCTGATGGCGCAGAAGGCATTGCGGGCTGTGCGCACCGCCCTGCCCGCTTACCCGGCGCGGAAGGCGCGACAACACATGCTCGATCCGCTCCCGCCCGAAGCAGCTCTGTGTGACATCCCGGCGGAGCTTCGTCTGCGGCTTCTTGGCCGTTACGGCCGCGCCGCCTGTCACCTCGTTGCGACCGCGCCGAGAGAAGAACTGAATCCCATTGCTTCGCTGCCGACTCTCTGGGCCGAACTGCGCTGGGCGGCGCGCGCCGAAGGCGTACTCCACCTCGAGGACTTGCTGTTGCGCCGCGTACGGCTGGGATTGCTGCTCCCCCATGGCGGGCGCGCATGGTCGGAACGCATTCGCGCCATCGTCCGGTCCGAACTGGGCTGGGATAAGCGGCGCTGGGAGGGCGAATGGAAGAACTACCTGGCCCTGTGGCAACGATACTATTCGCCATAACCATCCGCCCTGCACCCCCCTCTCGGGGCAGGCCCTTGGGGGCGCGGCACTGCGTATGAAGTCAACAGCCAGCCCGCCCATTGAGGCTACAAGACCAATATCCCTGCCCAGAACAAGAGGCTGAACCACAGCACGCTCTGCCCTGTGCTTGCCAGCGCGGCATTGAGCGGACGGCCATGCTGCCCGAACACCATTCGGGTGGAGCGGATGGCCAGCGGCAGAGAGAACCAGGCTGCCAACCCGCCGGCGGGGACGATGCCTGCCACGACCAGGGCAGGCAAGAGCAAATAGGCAATCACCATGCAAAGCAGATATTCGACTCGCGTGCCGCCTTCTCCAAGGCGAACTGCCAGCGTGCGCTTGCCCGCCAGCGCGTCGCTCTCGATATCGCGTAAATTGTTGACCACCAGAATGGCGGTGACCATCAGCCCAATCGGCACGGACATCCACCATGCTGCCACACTGACCGAACCGGCCTGCACGAAATACGTCCCTGCCACGGCCGCCAGGCCAAAGAAGATGAAGACGAAGACATCGCCGAGCCCATAGTAGCCCAACGGAAACGGCCCGCCCGTGTAAGCAATCGCCGAAAGAATCGCCGCCAGCCCGATGACGATCACCAGCGGGCCGCGCAGGAAGGCAAGATAGAGTCCGCACAGCGCGGCCAGCCCAAAGACCAGCCACATGCCACGTTTGACCTGTGCGGGCGTGAGCAACCCGGCCTGGGTCACGCGCGTCGGGCCCAGACGATCAGAGGTATCCGCGCCGCGCTCGAAGTCGAAGACATCGTTCGCCAGATTGCTCCCGATCTGGAGAAGGAGCGCCACGGCCAACGCGGCCAGCGCAGGTCCTGGCCGAAACGTCCCCTCGCGCCACGCCAGGGCGCAGCCCATCACCACGCCCGAGGCCGCGGCCGGAAGGGTGCGGGGCCGAATCGCCAGCCCCCAGATTTGAACCCGGGAAAGTGTTTTGGCCGTCATGCTTTCCCAACCTGCGCGCAGCGCTCCTGTGCGATCCTGACTACCAGCCCGCGCATGGCCAGTTCATAGGAGAGCGCCCCAAACCCCATCACACTGCCCACGCATACGCCGGCGATCAGCGAATGCTGACGAAACGCCTCGCGCGCCGCCAGATTGGAAAGGTGACACTCCACCGCCGGCAGCCCAATGGCCGCAATGGCATCGCGCAGGGCGATCGAGACCTGGCCATATCCGCCGGGGTTGATGACCACGCCGTCAGCCCAGTGGCGCGCTTCGTGGAGAGCATCGATCAAAGCGCCTTCATGATTGGATTGGAAACAACGCACCTGCACGCCCAGTTCGTCCCCCAGGGCCATCAGACGCCGGTTGATCTCCTCCAGCGTCTGCGTGCCGTAGACCTGCGGCTCGCGCTCGCCAAGCAGATTCAGGTTCGGACCATGCAGAACCAGGATGGCAGTCATGGGGAAATCCTCCTCGCTTGCGTTCTACGCTTTAGGCCACTTCGATAGCCTCCCGGCAGGGGGGCGCGTGTGGTTCGCCGCCATGCGCTCACTTCACCTCGTAGCGCGGGATTTATCCCGCAACCCAAACTCGACCTGCACATCTCGCGGTACAGAATCTTTACGGTTGTCATAGATTCTCAAGAGCAACACTATAAGGCAATTCTTCGCCCTTCAACCCGGCCAGCAAATTGCGGGCCGCCAGGATGGCCATCTGGTTGCGCGTGCGCCGGCTGGCGCTTCCCAAATGCGGCACGATGAGGCAATTCTCCAGTTCGAGCAAGGGGCTGTCGGGAGGCAGCGGCTCTGGCTCGGTCACGTCCAGGGCGGCTGCAAAAATGCGACCCGACTTCAAGGCCTCGTACAGGGCTTGATGATCTACCACCCCTCCGCGCGCCGTGTTGACCAGGATCGCCTCCGGCTTCATGCGGGCGAACGCTTCGGCGTTGATCATGTGATGCGTGCTCTCTGTCAGCGGCACGTGCAGAGAGATGAAGTCCGCCTCCCGCAGCAGGGTGTCCAGATCCACGGCCACGGCCCCGAACGCAGGCCGGGCGGAAGGGTCAGAATAAATCACACGCATATCAAACCCCTGCGCGCGCCGCGCCACCGCCTGACCAATGCGCCCGAAGCCCACAATCCCCAGTGTTGCTCCCACGAAATCGGCCCCCAGCAGCAGTTGCGGCGACCACGTCTTCCACTGACCACGGCGCACATAACGCTCACCCTCGACCACGCGTCGAGCCGCGGCCATCAGCAAGGCAAAGGCCATATCCGCCGTCGCCTCAGTCAGCACACCCGGCGTGTTCCCAACACGAATGCCGCGCCGGGCGGCTGCGGCCAGATCGATGTTATCCACCCCCACGGCCATGTTGCTGATGACCTTCAGGTGCGGGGCGGCAGCCATCACTTCGGCGTCGATCCTGTCGGTGAGCAGGCACAGCAACCCTTCTACATCCCGCACGCGCCGCAGCATCTCCTGACGCGGTGGGGGCAATTCGTCGGCCCACACCTCGGCCTCACAAAAGGCGCGCACCAGCGACAGCCCGGCTTCGGGGATGAGTCGCGTGACGAACACTTTTGGCTTTTTCATGGAACAAAGTATACTGCAAGTTATGGAGGCCGAGCGTTTTCGCACCCACAGCCTGCGCGAGGCGCGCCTGCTGCGCATTCTGGCGGCTGCCTTCGAGGCGGTGGATCCCTATCAACTCGTGCTGAACTACTTACGGACCGCCCGCTTGCCTCCGCACCGCCGTCTCTTTCTGCTGGGAATAGGCAAGGCGGCTGAGCCCATGACGCTGGCGGCGGCGGACAGCGTGCAGACGTTCCACACCGCCCTGATCATCACCAAACACGCCTCGGGACACACCGGCAAGCGGGTGACCGTGATCGAAAGCGGACACCCCATCCCAGACGAACGTAGCCTGGGCGCCGGACGGGCCGCGTGGAACTTCGTCTCCCGCCTCAGCAAAGACGACCTGCTCCTCTGCCTGATCTCCGGAGGAGGCTCTGCCCTCGCCAGCCTGCCGCAAGAGGGCATCACCCTGGCAGAGCTGCAAGGTTTGACTGCCTCTCTGCTGGCATGCGGCGCGGCGATCGACGAGGTGAACGCCATCCGCCGCCAGTTCGACCGCCTCAAAGGTGGAGGGCTGGCGCGGGCCACGAAAGGGCGCGTGCTGAGCCTGATCCTCTCGGACGTGCCCGGCGACCCGCTCGAAGCCATTGCCTCCGGCCCGACCGCCCCCAACCCGACCACGCGCCGCCGCGTGCTCGAGATTCTGCAAAAGTATCGCCTTGAGCCAGCTGCTTCCATCCGCAGGGCGCTGGCGGCTCCCCAGGCGCAACACAGACAAAGACTGGAGCATGTCCAGAACATTGTCATCGGCAACAATCAGACGGCCCTGCGCGCGGCCTGCGCCCAGGCACGGGCGGAGGGCTTCCGGGCCGAACTCCTCCGTCCGCCCCTGCAGGGTGAAGCGCGTCGCGTCGGAATGCGCCTGGCGCGAAAACTCCGCTGGGCCTTGCAGAACCGGCCACGCCCGTTTTGCCTGATTGCCGGCGGCGAGACCACTGTGACCCTGAGGGGCAACGGACGGGGCGGGCGCAACCAGGAACTGGCGCTGGCAGCCGTCGAGCCCCTGGCCGGCCTGCCGGAGGTGTTGCTCATCGCTCTTGCCACGGATGGCCAAGACGGCCCGACCGACGCGGCCGGGGCGGTGGTGAGCGGGGAAACCCGTCAGCGGGCAGAACGGATGGGGATGGCCGCGCCCGATTACCTGTCCCGCAACGATGCGTATCCCTTCTTCAACGCCCTCCACGATCTGATCAAGACCGGCTACAGCGGCACGAATGTCAACGATCTCACTTTCCTGGTTGCCCTTTGATACAATAAGAGCATGTCCAAAGTCAAACAACCCAATTCACGCCACTGTTTCATTTGCGGGGTAGAAAACCCCGTCGGCCTGCGCCTGCATATCTACGAAGTCGAGCCGGGTGTCGTCGAGGCCTCCTACACGGCTTGCGAGCATTTTCAGGGCTATCCCGGCGTGTTGCACGGAGGCATCGTCGCCGCGCTTCTCGATGAAATCAGCGGGCGCGCCCACATGGGCCCCGATCCGCACAAGCCGCGCTTCATGTTCACCGGCAAACTGGAAGTGAAATATCGCAAGAACGTCCCCATCGGCAGTCCCCTGCGTATCGTCGGCAAGGCGGGCAAAGACCGCGGCAGGTTTGTGGAAGCCTGGGCAGGGATTTATGATGAAAGGGGGGAGTTGCTGGCCGAAGCCAACGCCATCCACATCAACGTCCCGCCCGAGCAATTCGACCTTTCTCGCCTGGAAGAACTGGGCTGGAAGGTGTATCCCGATTAGCCCTGGAGCGCACACCTTCCGGCTGGCGCCGAACACATTCCCTATAGGACACGGACGAACACAGACGAACACGGATAAGTTAAGATAGATGGACCTACCACAAAAATCATGTTTTACCACTGGCGCACAAAGGAGTCATTCTTTGAATGCTTCGCGATGCGCTCGCACGTAAGCGATCCGCTCCGGCGTTATCTCCCACTCTTCCGACGCGTAGGCACGCTCGTCATAAATATCGAAGCTATGGTCAGCAAAATAATCCTCCCACTGAATCTCACCCGAGCGAATTTTTTCGCGATCTCCTCGTTTTCAGGTAGCCGTTGATACACCTCCGTAATAATGCTGGCCGCTACTGACTTTCCCAAAGTACGGTATGCTTCGGCACTCAGTTCAAACCATTCGGGAATGTTCAAGGCGGCCTGCGAAAAACCGCCATTCCCTACTTCGTGTTCCATAAGATAACTGGCATAGAACACTGCGACCGGCGGTTGAAAGTGCTTCAGATCTTCTGGATTAGAAATCCTCTTGCAAAGATCTAGCCAAATAGCTTCGTCCAGATCGTTATCGTTCATCGGATCTTTTTCGTCTTCTTCCAACAACTCTCGAAGCGATTTGCCCATCTCCATTTTTTTCTCCTTCTCCAATCTGCCCAGCGGCAGCGATGACGCGAGCCCAACACGATTGTGTATCTGATTGACGCTGCATCTCATCGCTAGTCGGCATGGTTTGTCGGAGGCTGACTGTTCTGCGCCTGGCCAGGCGCCGGTGTCGATGATGACACGGCCGGCCCTGTCCCAATATAGCCTAAGACAAGGCCAACGCCCGTCATGACTGTACCCAACAGCCCAACAACTGGGAAGATCAACAGATAAACTAGCGATATGAGAAAGATGAATCTGCCCATCTGTTGTTCCAGGTGCCGGATAGAGCCAATGAACGTTGGCCCGATCTGGACAAGCACCACGAAGAAACCGATTACCGCTATACCGAGCAGTAGCATGCCAAGCGCAATTAGCAGCCGACCGCCCACTCTGGCAATGGCGAAGACAATGCCCTTCCGTGGGATGCGGCGTGGCTTGCGAGACAGCGCAGCGGATTCGGATGACATGTTTCTACTTTCGGGTTTCATCATGGTCGAGTATGCGGGTGCCTGCCAGCCATCCAACAATTGGCGAGCGCGCACGCGCGCTGGGTTGCTCGGACGGGCGGGCTAACGGCAGGTTTCAGCGGCAGCAGCGGGGCAGCAAGATCTTCGCCCAAAACGCAACCTGGCTGGCGCGGCCTGCATACAATGCCGCGGCGCAAATCAAGGCTTGTCGGGATTGTCACTTCAAGCCCATGCTGTCCAAGACAATGTCGATATGTCCGTTCGCTTTTTTGGGCAAGACGACCTTCAGAGCCTTGCCACGTCGCGAGAGGGTGGTATGGTCTGGAACAGGCAATGTCACACCCAGCATCGCAAAGAGCGAACGCACAAACCCTTCCGTCGCTCGATTCGGCAAATGAAACACGTTCTTGAGCGTCAGCACGATCGTGATGGCCTGGTCACTGTAATCGAATTGGCTGCCGCGCGGCTTTTCTCCACTGTAGCGCCAGCTCTTTTCAAAATCGTCTGACAACCAGAACGTGATCGAGCCGCGCTGTACCAGCGCTTTGTCGTATTCCGAGACCAGTTCTTGACACGGTATAATGCTTTTTGGCGTGGGCGTGGCTTTGTTTGTTTTGACATAAACTCAAAGTTACATGCTCACGCCGCTT
>JBBIKK010000020.1:0-45249 GCA_037445475.1 Chloroflexota bacterium | reverse complement strand
TGCAACTGTGGCACAGGATTTCTCCTGCAGCCGTGGCACAGGATTTATCCGCAGCCGTAGCGCAGGATTCATCCTGCAACTGTGGCGGCGGGCCTCTGCCTCCGTACATGGAAGCCCTGCGGGCTGACGCAAGCAGAAATCCGCCCGAACCGGGGCGGGCAGTTGCAGAGCAATACTACAGGGAGAGGGGATTGTGCCTGGAGGCGAATTGCTTTTGCTGAAATGGGCGTTTTCTCTGCTTCGCATCTTCCCTCTCCATGGGGAGGGGCCGGGGTTGAGGGGGTGATTACCCTGAGGGGCAAATAATACAAGAATCCCGTTTCCCGACACAACCAGACCGCAGCCGGCCATCGTTCCCGAGGAGAGGCCCCCTGCTTCCTTCCCATAGCACAAAACGCGGTTTTAGTGTATCCTTATAGCACAAACCGTAGCGCGGGATTTATCCTGTAGCTGTAGCGCAGGATTTATCCTGCAACTGTGGCGCACAGGATTTATCCTGTAGCTGTAGCGCAGGATTCATCTCGCAACCCCAACGCGACATCCACGTCGCGGCACAGAATCTTTACGGTTGTAATAGATTCTCAAGAGCAATGCTTTATGGAGGCCGCTGTGATTAAAGACCTTCTGAAAGATGCCGAACATCGCATGCAAGGTGCAATCAAGAACCTGAGCGAGGATTTAGCCACCATCCGCACCGGGCGCGCCAACCCTGCCCTGGTCGAGCGCCTGATGATCAACTATTACGACACTCCCACCCCCCTGATGCAGCTGGCAACCATTACCGCGCCCGAACCGCGCACTCTGACGATCAAACCCTTCGACGCAGCCACGCTCAAGGACATCGAAAGGGCGATCCAGACCTCGGACCTTGGCCTGACTCCCAATTCCGATGGCAAAGCCATTCACCTGAATCTGCCCCCGTTGACGGAGGAGCGCCGTCGCGAACTGGTCAGGCGTGTTCACGCCCGCCTGGAGGAGGCGCGCGTGGCCATCCGCAACATCCGCCGCGATGTCCACAACGATATGCGCGACTTCGAGAGAGAAAAACTGATCTCCGAGGACGATTTGAGAAAGGGCGAGGAAGAGCTCCAGAAACTGACCGACCGCTTTATCGAGGAGGTGAACGGCCTGGGCAAGAAGAAAGAAACCGAGATTATGGAAGTGTAGTTTGCCATTCTGATGTCCGAATCTCCCTTGGAATTGCCCCCTGAGAAAATCCCGCGCCATGTGGCCATCATCATGGATGGAAACGGTCGTTGGGCTCTGGCGCGTGGCCTGCCGCGCTTGGCCGGTCACCGCGCCGGCACGGAGAACCTGCGCCGCATCATCCGCGCCACGGTCAGGCTGGGCATTCAATATCTGACCATTTACGCCTTCTCGACCGAAAATTGGGGTCGCCCGCCCGAAGAGGTGCAGGGCTTGATGCTCATCCTCCAGGATGTCATTGACCGTGAGCTGAACGAACTTCACAAGGAAGGCGTGCAACTGCGCCACATCGGACGGCTGGAACGTCTGGACCCGTCCCTCCAGCAAAAGGTCTTGAAAGCCATTGAACTGACCAAGGACAACCAGCGCCTGGTCCTGAACGTGGCCTTCAATTACGGGGGACGCGATGAAATCGTCCAGGCGATTCAACGCATGTTGCGCGATGGCGTAAAGCCCGAGGAGGTTTCGGCCGAACTGGTGAGCCGCTACCTGTACACCGCCGGCGTCCCCGACCCCGACCTGATCATCCGCACCTCCGGCGAACTGCGCGTCAGCAATTTCCTGATCTGGCAGGCTGCTTATTCAGAGTGGTACATTACCCCCACCTATTGGCCCGACTTCGACGAGCAGGAATATCACCGTGCCATCGAAACCTATGCCCAACGGGACCGTCGCTATGGCGGCGTCTCCGAGGCCGTCGCCAACAGAACGCATGGCTAAGAGAACTCTCGCGGCCCTATTGCTGCTCGCTGTGGCTGTGCCCGCTGTCATCTTTGGCGGAATCCTTTACTTCCTGATCATCGCTTTCTTCCTCGTCACCGCTGCCTGGGAATACGCCCGCATGTTTCGCTCGGCCGGGTACGAACCCTCCGTCCCCATCGTCCTAGGGGGCGTGGCGGCGGTGCTTTTGACGCGCGCCTTCTGGCCCCCGGTGGCCAACTTCGTCTTTGCTGTCTGCATCTTGCTGGCGATGACGCTGCATCTCATCGCTTATGAGCGCGGCCGCGGGCAGGCCGCGCTCGATTTTGGAATCACGATCGGCGGCCTGACTTACCTGGGCTGGATCGGCGCCTACATGCTTGACCTGCGCGCTCTGCCCGATGGCGGCTGGTGGGTGATGTTCGTCTTTCCCGTCGTCTGGCTGGCGGATTCAGGGGCCTACAGCATCGGGGCCAGATACGGCCGGCATAGAATGTCCCCTCGCCTCAGCCCGCGCAAGACATGGGAGGGATACGCGGCCGGCATCCTCATGGGCACGCTCTACGGGGCAGTCTTCGCCTTTGCCTACACCCGCTTCGGCCCCCTTCGGGTGGACCTGTGGCAGGGCCTCCTGCTCGGCTTTGTGCTCAGCACGCTGACCACTCTGGGAGACCTGGGAGAGAGCCTCTTCAAGCGCACCACGGCCTTCAAAGACTCGGGCCAGCTCATCCCCGGTCACGGTGGCGCCTTCGACCGCATCGATTCGCTCATCTGGGCGGCCGTCATCGGTGTATACTGGATTCAGTTCTTTTTCTTGTAGGAAACGGGAGGCAGGATGGATCATAACGAACCCACTCGCAACCTGGCCCTGGAACTGGTGCGGGTCACGGAGGCGGCTGCCCTGGCCGCCGGACGCTTCATGGGGCGCGGCGACAAGGAGGCCGCAGACCAGGCCGCCGTCAACGCCATGCGCCTCGTCCTCCAGACGGTCGGGATGAACGGCGTCATCGTCATCGGCGAGGGCGAAAAGGACAAGGCCCCCATGCTGTACAACGGCGAGAAGGTCGGCAATGGCTCTCCTCCTAACGTGGACGTGGCGGTTGATCCGATCGACGGCACCCGCCCCCTGGCCTTTGGCCGCTCCAACGCGCTCTCAGCCGTTGCCATCGCCCCGCGCGGCACGATGTTCAACCCCGGACCGTTCGTCTACATGAACAAGATCGCCGTCGGCCCAGAGGCCAAAGGCAAGATCAACATCGAGAGGTCGATCACCGAGAACCTCAAGGCGATTGCCGCAGCCAAGCACAAGGACGTCGAAGACCTGACGGTCATCATCCTCGACCGCGACCGCCATAAGGACATGATCGCCGAGATCCGCCGCGCCGGGGCGCGCATTCGTCTCATCCCGGATGGCGATGTGGCCGCCGCGCTGATGACGGCCTGGCCCGATTCCGGCGTGGACGTGCTGCTCGGCATCGGCGGCACGCCCGAGGGCGTCCTGGCGGCCTGTGCCTTGCGCGCCATGGGGGGAGAATTGCAGGGCAAGTTGTACGCGCGCGACGAGGAGGAATTGCGGCGCGGGCGCGAAATGGGCTTCGACTTCAACCGCGTCCTGACCATGGACGACCTCGTCTCCTCGGAGGATGTCTTCTTCGCGGCCACCGGCATCACCGATGGGGAACTGCTCAAGGGCGTGCGCTACTTCGGCCATGGTGCCCGCACCGACTCGCTGGTCGTGCGCGGCCTGACCGGCACCGTGCGTCAGATCATCGCCACGCATCGCATGGACAAGTTGCACCGCTTGAGCGAGATCAAATATTAGCCGCGGCAGGGAGCACAGCATGAACGAGCACCACGCACCCCGCATCGTGCACCTTTCCTGGGGGCAGATGGAGGTCGCGCTCGGAGAGCAGGTGCAGCGCTTCAAGGATTGCAAACTCTGGCCACAAGGGACCGCACCCTGGGACTGGAACGAGAGCGGCACACGCCACTCGCCGGGCATCCAGCCGGCCGATGTGATGAGCCTCCTGAGTCCGGAAGTCGAAGCAGTGATTCTGGGGCGCGGCATGCTCTCCCGCCTGGGCGTCTGCCCCGAGACGGAAGCGCTCCTGCAGGCGCGCAACCTGGAATATCACCTCCTGCCCACCCGCGAGGCGGTCTCGCTTTACAACGATCTGGTGCGCCAGGGGAAGAAGGTGGCCGGCCTGTTCCATTCGACCTGTTGAGCAGGCCGTGCGCGCCGCCCATGCCCGAAAGGAGGCGGCCGCGCTACGGGATGCAGGATTCCAGCGGGTAGAGCGGCTGAATGTAAGTGTTGATGGCGTATTCCGCGTCGCAGTAACGGGGGTGAACCGAGAGTGCCGTCTCCCAGGCCTTGCGCGCCGCGGCCAGGTCGCCCTTGCGAAGGAGGGCGTAGCCCTTCCACAGCCAGGCCTCCTCCGACCATTTGTAGCCGGCCTTATCGAGCGTGTCCTGCGTGATGGCCAACAGGTCATCGAGTTGATCGGCGTGGAAATCGGCTATGAACGGCCCGAATTGATAGCGCATCATGCGCTGAGGCAGCCCGATTTTACGGGCCTGGCTGTAGGCCGCCACCGCTTCGGAATAACGCTCGAAGTAAACCAGGTTTGAACCATAGTTGAACCAGGCAAAAGCATCGTCGGGCCGCGCCCGGGTGGCGGCCTGGGTGTCGCGCAGGGCGTTCTGGCGGTTGGTGTCTGGGTCCCAGTCTGAGCCGAGGAGGGCGCGCAACGCCTCCTCCTCCTCGGGCAGGAAGACCAGGAGGTACAGGTGGTTGAACGGCTCCCATTCCTGTTCCAGGCGCTCGTAGGAGAGATTCCGGTTTGGACCATGGTAGGCATCCTGAGCGATGAACGTGCGCGAGCCCTCATCGTAGCCGGTGACGAGCACGTAGTGCGCGGCCCACAGGTCATCGCCCGGCCAGTAAGGCGAATCGAAGGTGAAGGTCTTCTCGATGATGACCGCAAAGCCGGCCGCCAGGAGTGCCTTGAGTCGCGCCAGGTCCCCGTTGACGCGGTACTCGGTCCGCAGCCAGCCGGCGTTGTGTTCGACCCACCACTTCAGCTCGTCCGGGTTGACGTTGCGATCATCGGGCCTGGGCTTGATGATCTCGCTGATGTCGAATTGATCGCCGTTCCAACCGTACATGCGCAGGGCCATGGTGAGCGTCGCCGGCCCGCAGTTGTTCGGGAATTTCTTTTCGTCCTCGAAGGGGGGAGCCGGGAGCAGGACCCGCGCCGGCAACGGCGGGCGAGTCGGGGTGGGGGTGGGTGCCTCCGCCATGACCGTGGGGGAGGGACGAGGCGAGGGGGTGGCGGCAGGCCGCGGCCCATCGTCTGTGGCCGTGGGCAGGGCCGTGGGCACTGCACCGAGGGGGTGGAGGATGCCGTTCAGGTAGGTGGTGGCGCGAAAGATGCGCCATCCCACGCGGCTTTTCACGAGCGGGATTTGATAAAGCGTCAGGCCCAGCAGAAGGAGGCCGGCGCCGAACAGGCCGATCCGAAGGGGTTTCAACATGCGGCCCAGTGTACCAGAGCCGGATGAATGCCTTCTCATCTTGCCGCTCAGCCCTTGCCCTGAGCCTTCCACCTCACGACGCGCTCCAGGAGATCGGGAATGGGTTTGAGTTCCCCGACCAGCACGGCCAGGTTCTTCGTGCGCGTGCGGTAGTACTGGAACACCGGCTGGCCTTCCGCAATCAGGCGCGCCCGGCGGCGGAACTCGCTGTGCGACATCCATCCCAGCAGGTAGATCTCCATCCCATAGACCCAGATGTTATGCCAGGCGGCAGAGGGGATGAGATAGGTCTCGCGCCGCGCCGGGGAATGAATGCCAAGCCGGGCGGCCGGCCGGGTCACAACATGCATGTAGGCCAGCGAGTGGAAATCGGCCTCTACCTCCACGCGCCGGCGCCCCGGCAGTTCCAATGTGCGCGTCACGAAGTCCCGCTCTTTGTTTTGTCCGCCGAGTTCCAATGAGAGAGTCTCGTCGGCTTCGGATTTCAGGGCCAGGGGACCAAGCGGGATCCATGCGTGCGGGCGCGCCCACGTTGGAGGCAGGGTATGGATGAAATACACCGGCTGGCGCGCTGCCAAGACTTTCTGGAGATCGGCCGGCGAGGTGGCCAGCAGGGCCGTCAGGAAGGCGAACAGGTACAGGTCATCGTCGGAGTGCGCCTCGGAGGCATATTGATCGAGCGGCACCAGGGCCGGCGCCTGGAGCAGGGGCCTCAGATCGCGGTGCAACCCTCGAATCTGCTCGCGGCGGGTGATGAGGAAGGACTTGAGGTCGCAGCGATGCCCTCCCAGCGCGATGTCGTAGCGGTCGGGCTCGGTGAAAGGCGTGGCGCCCAGGATATCGAACGGGATGTTCTGGCGGCTGAGGTGGCGGCGAAGGGCCAGCTCCACGGCCACGCCTCCCACGATGCGCTGCAGGCGTTTCGCCGCAGAGCCGCCCATGCGATTGTAGGTGTAGGGCAGGGAACGGCAGGCGTAGGCGATCCCGCCTTCGGTCAGGTCGGGGGTGTAGGGCAGGCGCAGGATGTCGTTGACGGAGATCATGCCACCGTTCCGGGCAGAGCACGCGCGGCTACGCTTCGTTTCGAAACTGCAGGCAGTAGTGATGGAAGGTGTTGCTGACCCAGGCCGAGCCCAACCCGAAGGGAGCCAGCGACTGGTTATCCTGGCACCAGATCTTCTCGTCCTTGAGGGCATACACCCTGCCGAGTTCACGGGCGAGGTCCCAGGCCAGGGGATACATCTTACCGCCTTTCTTGACGTTCTTGACAATGATGGTGAGATAGGCCCTGGGGCGCAGGAGTGGCTTCAGCCTGCTGTAGATATCGACCAACTTTTCCAGAAACGTTTCGTAATCGTGAATGTTGCCGAGGTCGTTGGGGTCATCGGAGTAGACCACGTCCAGCGCCGCGGACGAACGGCGCATCTTTTGGGTGGCGGCGCCGCGCGCGTGGAGCATGTCCCAATAAGGCGGGGAGGTGATCAGGTAGTCGACCGCGGGCAGGTTGTAACTCGGCGCCTGAGCCGCATCGCCCTGGATGATCTCGGCCCGCAGCGCCTCCGCCGATGGGCCCAGGGCGGCGCGCTCGGCGGCGATCCTCTGGCGGGCGATTTGGGCGTACCTGGGATTCAACTCGATGCCGTAGGAATTCCGCCCGCAGCGCAGAGCCGCGATCAGGGCCGAGCCGGTGCCGGCCATCGGGTCCAGCACGCTCTGGCCCTTCTTGGTGAAGAACTCGATGAACTCCTGCGCCAGCGTCTCCGGGAACTTGGCCGGGTGCACCAGCACTCCCTTGGGGCGCGGCGGCGGGTTGTGGACGAACCACGACTTTTGGAACTTCAACCAGCGTTTGGGGTCCAGGTCGTTCAACTTGTTGGCGCGCATGGCTCAGGGAGACCGCGTCGGGGTGGGTGGAACATAGTTCACATCATACACCACAAGGTCGGAAAACGTGACTGTGACCGGTGTCTCGCCCAGGGCGCGTGCAAAGACGCCGATGGCCCCGCTGGGATAGCTCTTATCGTGGAGGCTGAACTGATGGCGTCCGTTGAGGAAGAAGCGCAACTCCGCTCCCGCCGCCCACACGCCCAGGCGCACTTCGCCGGGCGCGCCCGGCGGCGCGTCGGCACTGAGGACGGGAGGCTGCAGCGGCAGGCGTGTCCTCACGCTCACGCGCTCGGCCCGGGCCGTCCCGTTGCAGGAAAGCGCGAAGCGATAGGCCGAGACCGCGCTGGCGCGCACCAGCAAGCCATAATCGTCATCGCCGCGACACAGGTTGAGATGCGCCGTCACCTCGGCGTAGAAATCGGTGAATACCTCTCCCTGCCGCAGGCTGAAGGTGGCCATGCCCGGCCCCACGGCGATCGTCAGACGGCCGTGACTCACCTCCACCGTGGCCTGCTCCGAGGCCGCGGTGTTCCATAAATCCGCGGAGGAAAAATCATCTCGCAACAACACCTCTCCCACGCCCGGCCTCCGTTCTGGCGTGGGCGCCCGGGTAGGGATGAAGAACGGCGTGGGCGTGGCCGAGGGCGGAAACCAGACAACGGTCGGTGAGGGAGATGGAGTGCGCGTCGCGGTGGCTTCCTCCGGCACGATCTCGGAAGGCAGGCAGGCCGATCCTCCGCTGGCCAGCGCCAGCAGGAGGACAAATGTCAAGGGAAAGGCGTGGTGACCAGGCCTCATGGAAAACGCGGGAGTGTTGTAAAATAAAAACCGCTGGCCTCATTCTAGCATAAGGAGCAGACGATGGCGAATCAATCTGTGCTGGTGACCGGCGCGTGCGGGGAGATCGGGCAGGCGTTGGTGCAGGAGTTGGGGAGGCGCGGCGACTGTCGCATCGTCACCGCCGACCTGGCGCCCCTGCCAGAATCCCTGCGCGGCTACGTGCACGAACATGTTCAGGGGGACCTGCTTTATAAAATCAAAATGTTCTACGATCGGGATTTCGATGTGATCTTTCATCTGGCGGCCTCGCTTTCCTCCAAGGCCGAGGTGGCCAGTGAGGAGGCGCACCGCATCAATGTCGAGGGCACGATGCAATTGTTGATGCTGGCCGCCTATCGCTCCGAGAAGTACAAAAAGGCGGTCAAGGTCTTCTTCCCCAGTTCGATCGCTGTCTACGGCATGCCCGATCTGGAAACCAAGCGCGCCGCCGGGCGCGTGCGGGAGGACGAGTACAATACCCCGCACACCATGTATGGCTGCAATAAGCTCTACTGTGAGAAACTGGGGATTTATTACAGCCGCTATTATGGGCAGCGCCATCTCGATCCGCATCCGCCGCAGATGCTGGATTTCCGCGCTCTGCGCTTTCCGGGGCTGATCTCGGCCTTCACCGTGCCCAGCGGCGGGACGAGCGATTATGGCCCGGAGATGCTCCACGCCGCGGCGCAGGGCAGGCCCTACGCCTGTTTCGTGCGCCCCGATACGAAGATCGCCTTCATGGCCATGCCCGATGCGATCAAAGCCATCCTGATGCTGATCGAGGTCCCGCGCTCCCGCCTCAACCGTCAGGTGTATAACGTGAGCGCCTTTGCCCTGCGTGCCGACGAATTCCGTGCCCGCGCTCTCCAGGCCTTCCCGGAGGCTCACATCACATTTGAACCGAACCCGCGTCGCCAGGGCATTGTCGATTCGTGGCCGGAGGACAGCGACGATTCTGCGGCCCGTGCCGATTGGGGCTGGAAGCCCGATTACGATGCCGAGGCCTTCTTCGAGGAGTACTTCCTGCCCCAGATTCGCAAACGCTATCGGCACCTGGAATCGCTGGCATGATCCTCGACCTTCCCCTCGTGCTCGAAACCCGCCGCAATCACGCCCTCGAACACGCCACTCTGCACATCTTGGAGGCGAAGTACCCTCGCCGTCACATGGCCGGGCATTCCAATCCGAGCGGCTTCTTCATCTTCGGCGAGTTCTCGACCGAGGAGGTGCAGGCCGCGGCCGTGCAGGCTCTGACGCGTCTGCGGGCCGGCGAGCACGGGCTGGCCATCCACGCCGGCTGCGGCACCAACCTGGCCACGGCCGCGCTGCTGGGCGGGACCCTGGCCTGGTCGGCGTTGCGAGGGGCGCGTTCCCCCCTCGAGCGGATTCTGCGCCTGCCGTTGGCGATTCTCCTGGCCCTGATCGGGCTGGCGCTCAGTCAATTGCTGGGCCCCCTCCTCCAGCGGAAGATCACCACCGAGGCCAAGGTGGGCAAGTTGCAGATCGTTGCTGTGCGCCGCGTGCTGGGCGGCCGCGTGGCTGCGCACCGTGTCGTCACGCGCTGAAATGGCCGAGCGCGCCGCGGTCATCTTTCTTTACGGCAACGATGAATTTGCCATCGCGCGCCACCTGGCGGAACTGCTCTCTCGTTTCAGCGATCCGTCTCTGGCCAGCATGAACGTCGCGCGCCTCGAGGCGCGTACGATGAGCGAGGACGAACTGAACAACGCGGTCGCTACGGCACCGTTCCTGGCAGAGAGGCGCCTGGTTCTGCTGGCCAATCCCTCGTCGAGGTACAACACACCCGGCGCACGCAAGAAGCTCCTGGAGTTCCTCGCTCAGGTCCCCTCCACAACGCAACTTGTGATTCACGAGGCGCTCGAGCCGAAGGAGGCGGCGGGGCACTGGCTGGTGCGGTGGGCCGAGAAAAACGGCCGTGCCCAGGCCTGCATGCGGCCGCGCCCGAGGGAGATGAGCGGCTGGATCGTCAACGAGGCCAGACGTCAGGGCGGAGCCATAGAACCGCAGGCTGCTGTCCGTCTGGCCGAGATGCTCGGCACGGACACGCGCCAGGCAGCTCAGGAAGTAACCAAACTCCTGACGTACGTCAACTGGGCGCGCCCGATCGCCGTCGCCGACGTGGAGAGACTCGGCCTCTTTGCCGCCGAGCCCGATATTTTTGACATGGTGGACGCGCTGGCCACAGGGGATGGCCACGCCGCTCAAGAACTGCTGCACCGCTTGCTGGAAGGCAGGGACCCGTTGAGCGTCTGGGGCATGGTGGTGCGTCAGTTCCGCTTGCTGCTTCAGGCGCGCGAGGTGATGGACCATCGCGGCGATGCCCGGCAGGTGGAGCAAAGGTTGGGCGTTCATCCCTTCGTGGCACAAAAGGCCTTCGCTCAGGCGCAGCGCTTTGCACTGGACGAACTGGAAAAGATTTATCACCGCCTGCTCGAAATCGAGGTCGCCGTCAAGACGAGTCAGGTCACTCTCGACCTGGCGCTGGAGATGCTGGTCGTGGAGTTGGGGCTGAGCTGAGCGCCGTTTTCTATTACAATTCAACCCATCCCATGAACAAGGAGGTTCACTGATGAGACCCGTGTACGCCATCTCGGGCGGGGTTTCCAAGTTTGCCAAAGCCCGTCCCGACAAGACCTTCCAGGCGATCATCAAGGAGGCGTATGACTATGCCATCCAGGATATTGGCCTGGACTTCCCGACCTTCACGCGCTGCGTGGACGGCTCGGTGGCCTCGTACTTCTCGGATCACTTCGCGCGACAGTTGATGGCCGGCATCATGGCGCAGGACTACCTCGGCCTGTGCCCCAAGCCCGGCCATCGGGTGGAGGGCGGCGGCGCGACGGGCGGGTTGTGCTTCCAGGAGGCGTGGAAATCCGTCGCCAGCGGCCACATGGACGTCTGCGTCGCCTACGGCTTCGAGACCATGTCGCACGTGGAGACCTGGAAGGGCAACGAGTTCATCGCCCTGGCCTCGGACGTCTCGTTCGATTATCCCGTCGGCGGTTTTTATTCGGGCTACTACGCCATGATGGTGACGCGCCACATGAAGGAGTTCGGCACCACGCCCGAACAACTGGCGCATGTCAGCGTGAAGAACCACATCAACGCTTACCACAACCCCTACGCGCAGAAGCGCCACCGCTATACCATTCAGGATGTGCGCAATGCTCCGATGGTGGCCTGGCCGCTCACCCGCCTGGATATCTGCGTCATGTCCGACGGCGCGGCGGTGGTCATCCTGGCCTCCGAGGAGGGCCTGAAGAGGCTCGAGGCGGCCGGGGCGCGCATCTCGCGCCCGCTGGTGAGGGTCACGGGCATCGGGCGCGGCACCGACGCCATGCGCATGGCCGACCGCCCGCATTTCGATTACGAGACTTTCATGCGCGACTACGCCACCGAGCAAGAGAAGTCCTCCGACGAGACGCGCGCCTACTACAAAAAACTGTGGGACAAGGGCACGCGCTACCCCGGCGTCCACTCCTTCCGCGCCGGGCGCACGGCCGGCAACATGGCCTACAAGATGGCCGGCATCTCCGACCCGCTTCACGAGTTGAGTTTCGTCGAACTGCACGATGCCTATACCTCCTCCGAAATCCAGACCTATGAAGACCTGGGCCTGTGCCGCTATGGCGAGGGCGGTCCGTTCGCGGCCTCGGGCAAGGCCTTCATGCCCGGCATCGACTATGGCCTGAAGTTGAAGGAGAGGCCGCTGTGCCCGGTCAACCCCTCGGGTGGACTGATTGCCTGTGGCCATCCGGTGGGCGCCACCGGGCTGATGCAGGGCGTCTTTGCCATCTGGCAATTGCAGGGCACGATCCAGAAGCATTTTCAGGATGACCGCCTTCAGGTCAAGGGCGCGCAGCGCGGCGCGATCCACAGTCACGCCGGCACAGGCACATACGTCACCGTCTCGATCCTGGAGCGCGAGGAGTAGGAGGCCAACATGGCAAAGTTACCTTCCCACCGCGAAGAAACGCTGGGCGGCTACATCGTGCATGGGATTCCTTTCCCCACCCGCACGGACGAGGAGGCGCTCGAATTTCTCAAAAAGATGGCGCCCATCCTCATCGAGCAAGAGTACAAGATCACCTACCTGCACTCTTACGGACAGGACAGCCCCTGGTTCGCCGGCCTGGCCAACAGACATCTGCTGGCCTCGCGCGCGCCCCGCAGCGGATACACCTATGCCAACCCGCGCGGCCATGACATGTACTCGGGCGCCGAAACCCAATGGATCGACATCACCGACCGCCGGGCAAAGGTACACGCCTTCACCGTGTGCTACTTCGGCTCGGAAGAGTTCCTGCCCGAAACGCCGTTCGTCCTGGCATTGATCGAGTTCGAGGGCGTGGATACGCTCCTGCTCACGCGCCTGATGGGGGTTGACCCTCAGGCCCCGTCGCTGAATTGGATCGGCATGGAGGTCGAGCCACGCTTCCTGCGCAACTCCAAGTTGAAGCCGACCGATGTGTATTTCGTGCCGAAGGAATGACGCGCAGACCCTGAAGGTCTCTCAAGACCTTCAGGGTCTGCCGATCGCGGCCCTCGCCCCCAAAGCCGCTACACCACCGCCAAACGCCGCGACGCCATCTAGCGCGGCAGCCGCGCTTCCATCGGATTGCTGAAAGCCGGAGCGGGCCTTTCCGGAGTCGGGTTCTCCCGTTCTCCCAAGGGCGGCGGTCTTTGCGTTATCAGGTTAACTACCTGCCGCCCTCACCCCGGGCGCAAAATCCAGAAAAGTTTGTCGTTGCATTTCATGGTTTGCCAATCCGCTCAACACAGAGGGAGGATCATCGCCACGCCCCTGCAACGTTCACCCAGCCGGGCAGGTATATAATTGCTTTCATCATGCTGAAGGTCATTCTGAACGAACCCAAGCCGATCATGCCGTTCTGCGAGCCGGCGCGAGACTTGCGCCTGCAGAACATGCCTTTGTGGTTGCTGCAGCGCAATCTGCTTGCTCCTTATGTCACGCGCGAGGTCGAACTGAAGCCGGGCATGCGCATCCCCCCGGCCCGCGAGGCGATGATCGTCTATCGCGACAATCTGTTTTTCGATGCGCCCTACCTCACCGCCTTCATGGCCGAGGCGACGAAGCGCCGGCGCGCCGTGCGTGCCGCTTTTTCGGCCGAGGACCCGGCCTTCCGCGAACATGCCCTGCCGCTGGCCACCTCCTACACGCCGGCCGGCAGCCTCTACCTGGCCGACCTGTGGTATTACCCGAACGGGCCCGTGGCCGATGTCGAGCCGCTGGTGATCGACCTGCAGGCGCGCGAGATCGGCTATTACCACGTGCCTACCTACATGGCCGACCAGAGTGGCGATCTGGTCTTCCAGGTGCCTCTGCGCTCCCTGATGGCGATCGACTCCTGGGTGCACGTTTTCATGGCGGACATTGTCTTTGGTCTGTTCGGACGCGGGGCGCGCTTCGAGAAGCGCCTGCAGGAGGACTTGTGGTTCAAACTCAAAATCCTGAGCAAGGCCATCTATGAGGGCCGCCAGTTGCTCGAGTGCTCCGAGTTGGTGAAGGTGGGCAAGAACTGCGTGATCGACCCGCGCGCCATCATCCACGGCCCGACGACCATCGGCGACAACGTCACGATCAATGCCGGCGCGGTGATCGAGAACTGCATCATCGGCAGCAATGTGAACATCTCGCAGGACGTGCAACTCATGCTCTCGGTGGTAGGAGATGGCACGTTCCTGCCGTTTCGGGCCGCGCTGTTCATGACGACCGTGATGGATAACAGCATGATTGCCCAAAACACGTGCTTACAGATGTGCGTGGTGGGACGGAACACTTTCATCGGGGCCGGCAACACGTTCACGGATTACAACCTCATCCCCATCCCTCTGCGCGCCCGGGATGGAAAGGGGGGCTTGAATCCGTCCAACCGCCCGGTGATGGGTGGCGCTGTGGGGCACAACTGCCGCATTGGTTCGGGCATGGTGATCTACCCCTCGCGCACCATTGAATCGGATGTTGTCCTGGTGGCCTCCGACGAACGACGCGTGATCGATCGCGACGTTCACTTCGAGGACAGCGATCATCATCGCCTGCGACTCGGACATCTGCACCAGCCCCTCTATCACCGCCCACAGGCGCGGCAATTGGAGTCGTGGTGATGGATCGCTTCGCCTTCATTCTCCACCCCGTCGATCCCAAGCGAGATGTCAGCCGCAAGTTCCCATTGTTGGGGCGCCTGCTCAGCGAAAGGCAGATCGATTTTTTCTCCACCTTCTTCCCACCGCTCTACCTTTCCGAGATCGAAGGCATTACCTCGGCCTCTACCGGAAAGCAGATCAGGGGCTGGTTCCTGGCCTGCCCCTACACCCCACGACGCATGCTGGAATTGCCCGTGCAGAGCGTGTATCGGAAGATCATTCAGACCGGGCGCATGGCCGAGCGGCTTGGGGCGCAGATCCTGGGGCTGGGCGCCTACACCTCGGTCATCGGGGATGCGGGCCTGACCATCGCCCGTGCCCTGGATGTGCCGGTGACAACGGGCGATTCGTACACCGTCTCGGTGGCGGTACAGGCCCTGCGCCGGGCGGCGGAGGTGATGGACATCCCGCTCGACAATGCCACGGCCGCGGTTGTGGGAGCGACCGGCGCCATCGGGCGAGTCTGCGCCGCACTCCTGGCCGGCGAGGTCGGGCGCCTGCTGTTGATCGGCCGGGACGAGGCCCGGCTGCAGGCCCTGCGCGCCCGCCTGGGGTCCGTGAGCCGGGCCGAACTGGTGACCGGCACCGAGATGGCCGCCCTGGCCGAAGCGCAGTTGATCCTCACTGTGACCAGCGCCTTGCACCAAGTCATCGATCCTGAACACCTTCAGCCGGGAAGCGTCGTGTGCGACGTGGCGCGCCCCCGTGATGTTTCTGCAATGCTGGCGGCGGCCAGAAATGATATATTAATCATCGACGGCGGCATGGTGGACGTGCCGGGCGCCGTGAATTTTCACTTCGATTTCGGCCTTCCTGAAGGCAAGGCCTATGCCTGCATGGCCGAGACGATGGCTCTGGCCCTTGAGGGCCGTTTCGAAGACTATACTGTGGGCAAGGAGATCGATCTGGAACGTGTGAGAGAGATTACCGCCATCGCCGAAAAACACGGCTTTCGGGTGAGCGGCTTCCGCTCGTTCGAGCGCCAGGTGACCGAAGAACAAATCGAGGTTGTGCGCCGCCATGCTCATCGTGCGGCTTCCGCCCGGCGCGCATAGGAGGTTGTATGGGAAAAGCCCGATTGTTGATCGTCGAGGATGATGTAGATATTGCCAACATGCTCAAAATCTACTTCTCGAGCTTGGCCTTCGATGTGGATGTGGCTCACCGCGGCTCCGACGCGCTCGAGAAGACGAAACAGGTCTTGCCGCACCTGATCGTGTTGGACATCATGCTGCCGGACATCGATGGCTACGAAGTCTGCCGCAACCTGCGCATGAACATGCGCACCAGCCATATCCCCGTCATCTTTTTGACGCAGAAGGATGAACGCAGCGACCGCTTGCAAGGCTTGGAACTCGGCGCCGACGATTACATCACCAAGCCATTCGACATCGAAGAGTTGCGGCTGCGCGTACAGGGCGCCATCCGCCGCTCCGAGCGCGAAAGCCTGACCGATCCACGCTCCGGCCTGCCGGCCGGGCGCTTGATCGAGGAGCAGTTGCGACGCATCATTCGGGAGCCGGATTGGGCCTTGCTCGATATGCGCATCAACCATTTCGAACCGTTCAAGGATGTCTATGGCTTCGTGGCCGGAGATGACATCATGCGCTTCACCGCCATGTTGATCGGCGAGGTGGTGGATGAGCTCGGCACAGGCAATGACTTCATCGGACACGCCGGAGGGGACAACTTCATCGTGATCACAACCCCCCAGGCCGCGCCGAACATCAAACAGCGCATCAAGGAACGCTTCGCCACCGAGATCCTGACCCACTACAATTTCCTCGATCGACAACAAGGCTTTATGCGGGTTCCGAGGCCGGACGGCACGATCGAAAAGGCGCCGTTCATGACGATGGCGGTGGGCATCGTCTCGCCGCAACAGCATTCGTTTTCGGACATCCGGGAGATCACCGAACTCGCTGCCGAAGCCCGGCGCCAGGATGCCCTCGCCGCCACCTGAAAGAAGGGTGTATCGGGTATGTATGCCAGTATCAATTTGGGCATGGGGCTGGTCATCGCCGGACTGATCTTTGTCCTCCTGGTTTGGGCGTTGTTGCAACTTTTGTTGCGCCCCACCCTCACGGAACAGAGCGAGAATCCTCCCGCGCCCGACTTCGCCGAGGCGGCCCAGAGCACCGAGGCGCTGCTGGTCATCGATCCCGGCGGACGGGTGGACTACCTCAACCCGCTGGCTCGCCAGTACTTTGGCCTGCGCCAGGATGACCCGGCCGACCTGGAGCGACTGACGCGCCGCGCCCGCCCTGCCGACGATTTTCTGGAAATCTGCGCCGTCCCCGGACAGAAGCGCCTCAGCATCAACGGGCGGCTGGTGGAGGTCACCTCCTATGCGGTGCCGGGCGCCCGCCGTCAGATGCTGGTCTCGCTGCGCGGCCTGGACCTGAGCGCGGCGGGCATGGCCGAGCCCGAGGCCTCCTCCTCGCTCCTCAGAGTCATGGCCGATTTTGGCCAGTCGGTCTCCTCCAGTCTGGAGCTCGAGGCGGTGTTGCGCTCGATCCTTGAGAATGTGGAACGCCTGATCTCGGCTGACATCCTGGAGATCAAAGTGTGGGATGCAGAGGCGCGGGCTTATATCCCTTATGGCTTCCAGCAGGCTGACGGCATGGGGCGCAAACTCGTCCGCCTCACCCAGAGCCAGTTCGGCGATCTGAGCGCGCAGGTGTTGGAGCAGCGCGCCGCGTTGCTCCTGGAAGATGCTCGCGCGACAACCGTAGAGAGCGGGGGCGGCTCCCTGCCGATGCGGGCCTATCTCGGCCTGCCGCTGGCAGCCGGGGGCGAGATCGTGGGCGTGGTGGAGATCGGACAGGTGAGCATGGCCGGCCTGAGCCAGCGTGAGATGGAACTGCTGGGGTTGGTGTCTGGCCAGGCCGCGCTGGCCCTGCGCAACGCCCTCTTGCATGAGCAGGAACGCCGCCGTACGCTGGAACTTTCCGGGCTGGCCGACCTTGCCCAGGCCGTGAGCGCCATCCGTGAACCCCAGGAACTATTCGCCCGTCTGGTGGGCAGCCTCGCGCCTTTGCTGGGCATGGAAATCGTGGGCTTTCTGCTCTACGATGAAAACACCCGCCGCCTGGAAGGCCAGGTGCCTTTCGAGGGCCTGCCGCCTCATATTGTCGAGATGTATCGTGCCTCAGTACCCTCGAACAGCCCGGCAGAAGCCCTGCTGCGTTCCCAGCAACCCATCCTCACCCTGAACGCGGCGGAGGACGAGAACTGGCGCGCCCTCGGCCTGACCAACGTGGCCCTGGCGGCCAGTTTGAAGGACTCGGCCCTCATGCCGCTCGTCTATGAGGGGCGGGTCATCGGATACCTGCAGGCCTCCCATCATCGCCGCGCGGCCGCGGCCTTTACCGATTCCGAGTTGCGTTTGATGCGCATTGCGGCGGATCAGGCCGCTGCCATCATCGAGAACGCTGTTTTGCTGGACCACACCCGCCGGCGCGCCCGACGCGCCGAGGTCGTGCGGCGCATCTCTGAACTCTCGTTTTCTGCATTGAAGAGCGGGGAGATGCTCAGACTTTCCACGCAGGAACTGGTGAATTTGTTGAACGCCGACGCGGGGGCAGTCTTCTTGCTCGATGAAGGGCGCGGAGAACTGCGCCTGCAGAGCGAGTCGCTCGTAGGCGCCCACATCGACCTCCCGCCTCTGGGGATGGAAAGCCCCGCCTACCGTCAGACGGCGACGGGCACTCACCGCGCTTTTCTCTCCGGACGCTTGAGCATCGATCGCCGCCCCATTTCCTTTTATCACCCTTGGGGCTCGGCCCTCAACATGGAATCGGTGTTGAGCGTGCCCCTGAAAGTATACGAAAAGACCTTCGGCGAATGGCTGCTTGCCAGCCGTAAGATCGAGGCCTTCGACGAATATGATCTTCAGGTAGCCGCCACGGCTGCCGGGCAGGTGGCGGCCGCGTTGGAGCGCGCCCGCCTGGCTTCCCAGAGCGATGCCGCGTTGCAGCAACAGGTGGAACATCTCGGCACGGTGGCGCGCCTCAGCCGCGAACTCTCGGCCTCGCTCGACCCGGATTACCTGCTGAACGTGATTCACGAGGAAATGCTGCGCGCCACCCATGCGGAGTGCGGCTCGGTCTTCTTCCTGGACCCCGAAGCGCCGCCCACCGAACCCCGCCTGCTGCGCTGGGTGGGTTGCCCTTACATGGGGACACTCTCGCCGCTGGAACGGAGCGTGATCGCAAGCGGCCAGGCCCAACTCATCCCCGATTTCGGCCGCACAGGCTTCTTCCCTCCCCATGAGGGAGTACGCTGCGCCCTGCTCGTGCCGATCCTGTATCAGCAGCGCGTGAGCGGTCTGATTCAACTTCACGCCGCCCGCCCCGCCTCTTTAAAAGAGGAGGACGCGGAAGCCACCCGGGCGCTCGCCACACAGGCTGCTGTTGCTCTGCACAATGCCTACACCTATTCTCAACAGCAGCAACAGCTTGAACGGCTGAGCCGCCGCGCCCGCGTTCTCGATCGGTTTTCGGCCACTCACGCCGCCATCCGCCTCGACCAGCCTTTGGAGGAGGCGCTGCAGCAAATCGCTCTCGGCCTCCGCGAGGCGACGGCGTTTCAGATTGTGCTGATCAGCCTGTACGAAGCGGAGAGCGGCCTGCTGCGACGCGTCACCGGGGTCGGCATTCCCCAGGAGACCCTGAATGAACTGTTGACGCGTAAGCAACCCCTTTCGGCTGTCCAGGCGCTCTTGCGCCCCGAATTTAAAATCGGTCGTTCCTACTTCATTCCTGCCGACCAGAGACCTGTGCTTCCCCCCGAGGTGCACTACATGTATGCACCCGAGTACGCCTCGCCTCAAGATGCACAAAACGCCTGGAACGCGGATGACTTCTTGCTGATTCCCCTGGAGGACGCGCAGGGGAAGCCGCTCGGCCTGATCAGCGTGGACCAGCCGAGCAACGGTTTGCGTCCCGATCACCTGGTCATTGAGGCGCTGGAGTTGTTTGCGGCGCAAGCCGTGCAGATCATCAGCCGTGCGGTGCGCTTCCATGAACTTGAGAGCCGTCTCGAATCGCTCTCCGCCGGCCTGGAACGCCAGCAGAGGCTGCTCAGCGTCACGCAGACCGATCTGCCGGTCATGCTGCGCAAGGATTTGGAGCAAACCCTCGCCCTGCACCACCTCGAGCGCCGTGCCCAACGCGTGCGCGCCGGCCTGGCGATCATGGAAATGGTCAGCCGCCAGCTGGACGCCTCGTCGGCGCTTCTCACTCTGGGTCGTGAGACCCTCACCCAGCTGAGCATGTCCGTTGCCCTGGTTGCCGAAAATGCCCCCGATGGGCCGCGCTTGCTTCATGTGCTTGGGGCCGTGCCGCGTTCTGCCAACCCGCAGGCATTGTTCGGGCAGCGCAACCCCCTGCGCGCCGTGTTGCAAAGCGGCAAGCCCATCCTCATTCCCAACCTGGACGAGAATGACGAATGGCGCGAAGCGCCGCTGATGAGCCAGATGCACACCCAGAGTGCCTTCTGCTTGCCGATCACCGTGGAAGGCCGGGTCATAGCGGCGATGCTGGCGCTCAGCCCGGAACCCATGCCGGCCCTGAGCGAGGAAGATTATCAGGTTTACCACCAGATCGCTCGCCAGACCTCGGTAGTCCTGCAGAACATTTCCTTGCTCAACGAGACGCGCCGTCGTTTGCAAGAAGTGAACCTGCTGCTCGAATTCAGTCGCCGCCTGAGCGGTCTCGATCCTCTCCAGATCGTGGAAGCCTTATTGGAGAGCGGCCGCCGTGTTTTGTCTGCTGCCCATGCCGGCGTGGTCTTGCTGTGGAATGGGCAGAACCACCTCCTGGAGACGCGCGCCGCTTCGGGATATGTGGATAACGAGAGCATGTTGCGCATCACCTATCGAGCGGGCGAGGCCCTGCCAGGTGCCGTGTTTGCAGCGCGCACGCCGCGCCGCGTCGATGAGGTCAACTTTGCGCGCGATTATGCTCTCTCTGCTGAACATCTGGCTGCCTATCGCCAGGGCACGGGCGGACGCCTGCCGGTTTCGAGCATGCTCATCCCCATTCTGGCCGGCGAACAGACGCTCGGCCTGCTGGTGGTGGACAACTTCAACACCCCCGCCGCTTTCAAGGCCGAAGATGAAACGCTGATGATTTCGCTTGCGCAACAGGCGGGGCTGTCGCTGGAAAACGTGCGCCTCGTGCATGCCACCGGGGAGCGCGCTGCTCAACTGCAGGCCCTCAACGAGGTGGCTACCGCCATGACCTCGAGCCTGCGTTCCGAGGAACTCATTGCCTCTCTGCTCGACCGCCTCGCCCTGCTCCTGCCTTTCGACACGGCCACGCTCTGGCTGCGGGATCAGGAGCGCTTGACAGTGGCGGCCGCGCGCGGCTTCTCGGATAACGAGAAGCGCCTCGGCCTGACGGTGGCCGTGGCCGACAGCGCCCTGTTCAAGGAGATGGTCAAGAGCGGCCAGCCGATCTCCGTGGCCGATGTGCGCGAAGACCCGCGCTTCCCACCCGTTGAGGTGCCGTGCCTCTCCTGGCTGGGCATTCCTATGATCTCGAAGGGCGAATTGATCGGGGTCGTCGCGTTGGAGAAGTGGCAGGCGCGCTTTTATACCCAGGAGCAGATCCAACTGGCCACCACGTTTGCCAGCCAGGCCGCTGTGGCTCTGGATCATGCCCGCCTCTACGAGGAGAGCTTGCGGCGCGCTTCGGAACTGGACGAGCGTTCTCAACGCCTGGCCTTCCTCTACCACTTCTCGTCCTCGCTGAGCGGATTGTTGGATGCCGGCCAGATCCTCGAGCTGACGGCCCGGGAATTGCATCGCGCCCTGAACGCCCAACGCGTCTCGGCCGTTCTCATGGAGCCGCGACAGGCACGGTGGGTGGCGGCCTGGCCCAGAGTGCGCCAGAACCTGCCTCAGCTCCTGCCCGAGGCCCCCGTCTTTGCTCGCTTGCGCGAGTCGTTGGGCATCTTCAATACCGCACAGATCTCCTCCGAGCCCGATCTCTTGCCGCTGATGGACTTCCTTGGGGAGGAGACGGGCGCATTGCTGATCGTCCCACTGGCCAGCGGACAGGAATTGCGCGCTTTGTTGTTTGCTCACTCGGCGAGTGGACACTTCGGCCTGACCGAAGTGGAACTGGCGCGCACCATCGCCAATCAGGCGGCCATCGCCCTGGAAAACGCGCGCCTGTATCAGTCCACCCTGCAAACGGCAGAGCGGTTCGCCATCCTCAACCGCGCCAGTGCGGAGATCGGCTCCAGCCTGAAAGCTGAAGATATTTACGTCTCCATCCATAAGGCGGCCGAACGCCTGATGCCGGTGGAAGCTTTTGTGATCAGCCTGCTCAACGAAGAGAAGAACGAAGTGGATGGCGTCTACCTGGTGGATCAGGGTCAGCGCCTGCCAGAGGTGCACATGCCCCTCGGTCAGGGCCTGAGCAGCCGCGTGATCACGAGCGGCGCACCGCTCCTGCTCCACAGTTCGGAGGCCGCCAACGCCCTGGGGGCCGTGCCGGTCGGAGAGGGCGGCACCCCGCTCTCCATCCTGGCCGTGCCGATGACCCTCGGCCCCAAGACGCTCGGCATGCTTTCCGTCCAGAGCTATCAGCCCAATGCCTACACCGAAGAAGATGTGCAGATTCTGAGCACCCTGGCCAATCAGGCCATTGTGGCCATTCAGAACGGACGCCTGTTCGCCGAGACGCAGCGCCTGGCTCAGGAACTCGAGCAGCGCGTCCTGGAGCGCACAGCCCAGTTGCAACGCGAACAACAGAACACCGAGACGCTCCTGCGCATCCTGACCGAGGTCTCCTCGAGTCTCGACCTGGACCGCGCCCTCCACCGCACCCTGTCCCTGCTGAACGAGACGCTGGGCGCGGAGCAGGGCACGATCATGTTGCTGCATGCGGAGGACAATTTGCTGCATTACCGCGCCGGCTATGGCTACCTTTCGGAGCGCGCTGCGGAGAGCAGCCCTGCCTTTACCCTGAAGGTGGGCGAGGGGCTGGCCGGCTGGGTGGTTCAGAACCGCGAAGCCGTGCTGGTCGAGGATCTGCTGCAAGACCCGCGCTGGGTCAAAGCGCCTTCCTCCTCCGCCAATCACCGCAGCGCCATTGCGGCACCCCTGCTCGTGGCCGAAGATGTGATCGGCGTTCTGCTCGTCTTCCATCGTGCCGAGAGGTACTTCACACCCGATTCTCTGAACCTGGTGAAAGCCATTGCCAGCCAGGTGGCTGTGGCCATCAACAATGCTCATCTTTACGAGTTGATTCGCGACCAGGCCGAGCGCCTGGGGTCCATGCTGCGCAAAGAGCAAGAGGAAACCAGCCGCTCGCAAGCCATCCTCGAGGCGGTGGCCGATGGCGTGCTGGTCACGGGGCCGGACAATCGCATCACCTTCATCAACGCCTCGATCGAACGCATCCTGGATATCCGCGCCGATCGTGTGCTCGGACAGTCGCTCGAAGATTTTGTCGGCCTGTTCGGCAGGGCGGCGGCCACCTGGATGCAGACGATCCGCCAGTGGTCGCAGACGCCGACCTCGTATCAGCCCGGCGAGACCTATGCCGAGCAGATCGAACTGGGCGACGGGCGGATCGTGCTCGTTCACCTTGCGCCGGTCTTCTTGCAAAACGACTTCCTCGGCACCGTCTCGATCTTCCGCGATATTACGCACGAGGTCGAGGTCGACCGCCTGAAATCGGAGTTCGTGGCCACCGTCAGCCATGAACTGCGCACGCCCATGACGTCCATCAAGGGCTACGTGGATATCCTGCTGATGGGCGCGGCCGGGGCCCTGAATGAGAATCAGTTGCACTTCCTCCACATCGTCAAGAACAACATCGATCGCCTGAACATCCTGGTCGATGACTTGCTGGATATTTCCCGCATCGAGGCCGGCCGCGTCACGCTTTCCCCGCAGCCCATCGATGTGCGCGAGATCGCCGAAGAGATCGTGGCGGAACTCACGCGCCGCTCGCGTGAGGAACGCAAACCCATGGAGATCGCTCTCGATGTGCCTCCCAACCTGCCGCCCGTGTACGGCGATGCCGGGCGCGTGCGCCAGATTCTGGAGAACCTGGTAGATAATGCCTATCACTATACCCCCGAGAACGGCCTCATCAAGGTCCGCATGTTCGCACTGAACGAGAATGAGGTGGAAGTGGACGTGATCGACACCGGCGTGGGCATCCCCCCCGAGGAACAGGAGCGCGTTTTCGAACGCTTCTATCGCGGCGAACATCCCTTCGTCCTGGCCACCCCCGGCACAGGCCTGGGCCTTTCGATTGTGAAGCAACTGGTGGAGATGCACAACGGACGAATCTGGATGGCCAGCGAGGGCATCCCTGGACGGGGATGCACGTTCTCTTTCACCTTGCCCATCTACGAAACCCAAAGCGCATGAGGATGCAATGGCCAAAATCTTGATCGCCGAAGATGAACCGGATATTCGCGAACTGGTTACTTTCACACTGCGCTTCTCTGGTTATGAGGTGGTCGCGGCGGCCAATGGAGAGGAGGCCGTTCAACTGGCCGCCCGCGAACTCCCCGACCTCATCCTCATGGATGTGCGTATGCCGCGCCTGACCGGCTATGATGCCTGCCGCTTGATCAAAGCCGACCCGGACCTGAGGGACATCCCCGTTGTGTTTCTTTCTGCCAAGGGGCAGGAATCGGAGATCCAGGCCGGCTTGAACGCCGGCGCGGAGGAATACTTGCTCAAGCCTTTTGCTCCGCACCAGTTGACCGATCGCGTGCGGGCGATCCTCTCCAAGTTCGGAAAGTGATCCCGCACCTGCCGGGCAGTCGGGAGAATGGGTAAACGCCGTGAGCGCCATCATCCTGGATCAGGCCATTATCCACTATGAAGCCTTGGGGCGCGGCCGCCCCATCGTCTTCCTGCATAGTTGGATTGGCTCGTGGCGCTACTGGGTTGCCTCGATGCAGGTCGCTTCCACTTCCTTCCGTGCCTATGCTCTCGATCTGTATGGATATGGCGATACCACCCACAACCCCCTGCGCTACTCCCTCGAACATCAGTCCTCTCTGTTGGCGCGCTTCCTGGATGAAATGGGCATTGGCAGGGTGGCCATCATTGGGCACGGCCTGGGAGCCCTGGTGGGCTTTTATTTTGCCATCCAGCAACCCCGCAGCGTGGATCGCATTATGGCCGTCAGTTGCCCGCTGGACCTCGATACGGTCCACCCGCGCCTGAAGAGCGCGCCCGCTCCCGATCTGGTGGGCTGGCTGTCCTCGCGCAGCCCCGAGGCCTCCGCCGCGCTTTCGGATGCCCCGAAGCTCGATCCGCGCGCCATTGCCGCTTCAATCAATGGCTTCCGTTCCGATAGTCTGTATCGCCAGTTCTGCCAGACCAACATTCCTTGCCTGCTGGTGTACGGACAAAACGATCCCTCCTTTACACTGCCGGCGTTGGAGAATGCTCTCGATCTGCCTCTCCACATTCACCAGATCAACCTGGAGGGCTCGGGCCACTTTCCAATGCTGGATGAAAGTGCGAAGTTCCATCGCCTGATGAACGACTTTCTGGCCCTCGAATCGGGCCTCAGCCCGCGCGAACTGCAGTTGAAGGAGGAGTGGAAGCGGCGGGTGAGGTAGCAGGAGGAGGGGGTCTGTCCGGGTGACCTGCGGATCACGCCCTGAGGGGTGGGACGGTCACCCGAGCGGAACTATTTCCTCAGCCCCAACGTCCTTGTTCTCGAAATGATAGCTCGCAGACGGACCATACCCCTGGTTGTAGGCCTCCTCCTGGCAGCCTGCGTTCCCGCGGCGACGACGGCTACGGCCGGCATGAGCACCGTCGGGCCGGACGGACGACCCGGAAGCACGCCGCGGCCCACCGCGCCGCTGTTCCCGCCCTCCCCTTCGGCGGGGTTGTCGCCCACTCAATTGAAGTACCGCCTGCTGGCCCAATTCCCCGACCTCTTCTTCTGCGACCCCGATTACTACCCGGTGGCCCGCGCCGATGAAGCCGTGCTGGCCCTGCAACGCTTTCCGGAAATACAGGCGAACGCGGAAGAGTTCCAGGCCATTCTGCAGTACCTCGGGCTGAGCGGAACCACGGCGTTCAGCGACGAGCAGAAGCTGGCCATCTATCGCCAACACAAGCGGCTGGCGGCGATCGAACTTGTGCCGTTTGGAGATGGGTACCGCTTCCGGCTGAGGACGGCGGATCAGACGGGACGGGGCTTCGTCTTCTCCGGCTCGCTAGGGGCCGACGGCGAGGTAAAGATCGAAAGCAAACAACCGGGCATCGCGACTTGCCCGATCTGCCTGGCCGCGCAGACCCGCATCGATACCCCAAATGGCCCCGTAAATGTGGAAGATTTGCGTGTCGGCGACATAGTCTGGACGATGGATTCCTCCGGCCGACGGAGTGCGGCAGCCCTCCTGGGCGTCGTGCGCCGCCCGGCGCGGGCCGGGCAGGAGGTGGTCCATTTGCTGTTGAGCGATGGGCGCGAGATATGGGCCTCCCCGTTTCACCCCACAGCCGATGGCCGAACGCTGGGCAGCCTGCGAGCGGGTGATGGATTAGATGGCGCTCGCGTCGTGCGGATGGAATACGCCCCCTACATGCAAGCGTTTACCTATGACGTACTGCCCTCCGGGAGCAGCGGCCTGTACTGGGCAAACGGCATCCTGCTGGCTAGCACGCTAGCTGTGCGTTAGCCACCTTGTAACTGGAGAAACCACCGCCCTCAGACCTGATGAGGGTGAGGATGGCTGGAGAGTGGCGCGCCCTCGATGACCCATCCCCCCGCCTCCGTGAGGATGTTACTCGCTCGTCTCTGTGGATTTGGTATCGTCTGATTTTTTGGATCTGGCCGACCGGCCTGTGTTGCCGGAAGGAGACTTGTGGTCGGTCGCATAAAAGCCTGAGCCTTTGAAGACAATGCCCACCGGCGCGATGACCTTCTTCAGCGTCCTCTTTCGGCACTCGGGGCAGGTCTGGAGGGGCGCGTCGTTGAAGCTTTGTTGGCGCTCGAACTGCACGCCGCATGACTCACATCGGTAGGTATAGACAGGCATAGGCTTTCTCCTTAAGACACTCCTAAAATAACGAAGTTGATTATAGCGCAGGGGGGGGAGAATGCCAAGCCGGAGAGGGGTACATGTTATAATTTTCTAACACTACAACTGCTTACCCTCACCCTGTCCTGGCAACCAAAATGAGATTTTGTGATCAAAAACGACAGATTTTCCTGGATTTTGCGTCCTGGTGAGGGCAGCAGGGAGTTGCCTGACACTTCAAAAGGCCGTTCCCGGCTGAGACATTGATGATTCCAAGAGGACCCTATGCTCAAGATCGAGATTGTGTACTGTGCTGTCTGACACTACACGGAACGGGCCGTGAGCCTGGCAGGTGAATTGCTCAATCAATTCGAGGAGGCGATCGAATCGCTCGCCCTGATTCCCTCGGACGGTGGCCGCTTCGAGGTCAGCGTGGATGGACAGCTCGTCTTTTCCAAGCTTCAAACTCATCGCCATGCCGAAGCCGGCGAAGTGGCCAGCGCGATCGCGAAGATCTTGCAGGAGAAATGAACACACGGAGCAGAAGAACATGGGCCAGAAAAAGGGACGCGTGTTTTCCGGCGCTCGCCCGACCGGGCGCCAACATTTGGGCAATTATCTGGGCGCCATTCAAAACTATGTCGCCTTGCAGGATGAGTATGATTGCATTTACTGCATTGTAGACCTCCATGCCCTGACCACCGTCGAAGACACCCACGATCTCAGGCAGAACACGTATGAGATGGCGCTGGATTGGCTGGCCGCCGGCATCCGTCCGCAGGAGACGATCGTGTTCGTCCAATCTCACGTGCCCCAGGTGACCGAATTGCACACGCTGCTCTCGATGGTCACGCCCCTCGGAAAGCTGACCGATCTGCCAACGTTCAAGGAAAAAGTGCGTCAGCAGCCGGATAATGTGAACTATGGCCTGGTAGGCTATCCGGTGTTGATGACGGCGGATATCGTCCTGTACAAGGCCGAACTGGTGCCGGTGGGCATTGACCAGGCTCCCCACATCGAATTCGCACGCGAGATCGTGCGCTCGTTCAATTATCGTTACAACACAGATGTTTTGCTCGAACCGCAGATGAAGAACACGCCCGTTCCCAAGGTGCTGGGCATTGACGGCAAGGAGAAGATGAGCAAGAGCCTGAACAATCACATCGAACTGGCGGCCACCCCAGAGGAGACGCGGGCGCGCGTGATGCAAATGGTGACCGACCCGGCGCGCATCAGGCGCAGCGACCCGGGCAATCCCGATGTGTGCAACGTCTTCGCCATGCACAAGGTCTTCTCCCCGGCGGCGGATGTCGAGAGGATCAACATAGAATGTCGTCGGGCCGGCATTGGCTGCGTGGAGTGCAAGGCGCTCTTCGCTGAAAATCTCAATCGGCATCTGGAGCCGTTTCGCGCCCGCCGCGCCCAGCTCGCCTCGCAAAAGGATTTTGTGTGGGACGTTTTGAGGGATGGCGCCCGGCGCGCCCGCACCATTGCCGAGAGGACGATGGAAGAAGTGCGCGCCGCGGTGCAATTGCCGTGAGAGAATGGCCGGAGTGGAAGGTGGAAGATCGTGCGAGCGTTAGTGCAGAGGGTGAGGTTTGGACGCGTGCGTGTGGGGGACGAAACGGTGGCCGAGATCGGGCCAGGGTTGATCATCCTGTTGGGCGTGGGACGCGGCGACGGCGAGGAGCAGGCCGCCTCTCTGGCCGAGAAGATCGCCCACCTGCGCATCTTCGAGGATGAAGCAGGAAAGAGCAACCTGTCTGTGTTGGATATGGAGGGGCAGGCCATTGTCGTCTCGCAGTTCACGCTCTACGCCGACACGCAAAAAGGACGCCGCCCATCGTTTACGGAGGCGGCGCTGCCCGAAGTGGCCGAGCCTTTGATCCACCGCTTTGCCGAGCATCTACGCCGCTGCGGCGTCCCAACTCAAACGGGGAGATTCGGTGCGCATATGTTGGTCGAGATCCATAACGATGGGCCGGTGACGATCTGGCTGGAGCGATGAGGTGCGCTCACGCCGCGATGGTCAACCCCATGGCCTGCAACATTTCTTCGTTCGTGGCGAACTTGAACTCCTCCAGTCCGCGCTTGCATGCCTCGGCGGCCTCCACCGCCTCCAGCTTTCTTATGTCGCTCTTCGTGACGATTGGCTTGCCGAGGCTCTTCAACCTGGCCGCCACGCTCTCGAGAGATGCCTCGACGGGCGGCAGCGTCTGGAGGTAAGCCCATACTGCGCGGGCGGCGTTGATGCCGTCCTTGCGGGCCGTCCCTACCAGGCCGCTGCTGGCCTTGCGCGCCCATCCGCCGACGAAGATGCCCTCGATGGGAGTCCCGCTTTGGGGATCAAAGGCCTCGTAGGAATTGCCCTCGATGGGAAAGCGCGGCGCGGGAGCTTTCACGAATTCATTGGCCTCAACAGGCAATCCGAATGTCTCATCCACTTTATCCCCAATGGCGAAGATGACCGTCTCCACGTCCAGGACGCGCCTGTGGCCCGTGCCTTTGGCCTTGACCTCCCCGTCCTTCACTACCAGGATGTTGTCTTCGACCTCCAGTTTGGAGAGCACGCCGTTCTCGCCCCACATTTGTATGGGCGAGGCCAGGAATTCAAAACGAAAGCGCGTCTTGGAGGTGGCCGGTAGAGCCTTGGGCAGGGCCTCCACAATCGCGGCGCGGGCGGCTTGCGGGTCCTGATGGATGGCCTGCAGGATGGGCGCTACTCGGGCGATCTCGGCCTCCAGCGCAGCCAGATCGAGGTTGGCGATGATGGTTTCCATTTCCTTTTTATCGAACTTCACCTCGGCCGGCCCACGCCGCACGACTGCAATGACCTCGTCCACTTGCTGAACGTGGATGAGATAACGTGCCACATCCACCATGACGTTCCCCGCGCCCACGATGGCACAGCGTCTCCCAAAGCGGAACTTCTTCTGACTGAAGGGAGGAAGTTTGTTGTAGAAATACACCACGTCTTTGGCGTGATACACGCCCTCCAGGTGCTCCCCCGGCAACCCCAGCCATTTTGTCCCTTGAGCGCCGGTGGTGACCAAGATGGCCTGAAAGCCCAGGGCACGCAAATCCCCCAGCGAAAGCCCCCCTTGCGCGCCAATGGTTACATTGCCATAATAATCTATATTGGGGTTTTCCAGCACCTGGCGGAACTGCTTGCGCAGCCCTTCCTTCATGGCATGTTTGCCGGGATAGATCCCATATTCCGCAAGGCCGCCCGGCTTGATATCGCGATTGAAGAGCACCACGCGTGCGCCTTTGGAGGCAAGTTCCCGCGCCCCGAACAGACCGGCCGGGCCGGCTCCCACGACAGCGACGAAATAAGTCTTTTGATCGGACATTCCCGACCTCCTCGCTCTTGTTCAGGCAAAACGAGTGGATTATATTGGGAAACCAGCCATCAGGCAAGGCAGAATCGACCGAAGCCATCCCAATTGTGTCCGGAAGGTAATCGCCTACCCTCACTCTGACCCCTTCCCAGGAGAGGGGATCGCAACCAGAATGAGATTTTGTGACCAAAAACGACAAATTTTTCTGGATTTCATGCCCGGAGGTGAGGGCGGTGGGTAGTTACGCCGGAATGGCGGATTCATTCTACCGGAGAGGGCGGGCAATTATCAAGTGTAGTTCGTCACATGCGCGAGGCCTTCTGTTCTTACGGTGGACTCGTGTTAAGATTAATCTCAATTGGAAAGGAGCTTACATGCCAGGCCCCCAGAACGGTCCCAAGAAGAGCGCCGCGGATCGTTTTCGCAGCATTCTCTCCGCCGCGCAAAAAGATGAGGAGGCCCCAGAAACAAGGCGGCCTCTGATTTTGAACCTGCCGCAAGCCCGGGCCTCTGGAGAAACGCCGCGCCCCGCGCTCCCCTCGCATTCCAGCGCGCCGGCGGGCAACGCGGCGTGGGCGGGCGGGCGATTCCTGCCCGCTTTCTGGACGGTAGCCAGCCTCGCCTCGCTCACCCTCAACCTTCTCTTGCTTGGCTTGCTGATTGCCCTGCTGCGCGGCATAGGCGGCCTCGATCCCGCGGCGGTGGGTTCAGGCCTGTTGGGCGGGCTGTACGCCAACTTTGAACGCCTGGATCAGGCCCACATCCAGGCCACGATCCCCGTCCAAACCACCATCCCGCTCAACATGTCCATCCCGTTACGGACGACCACCGGCATTGTTCTGGCGCAGGACGTGGTGATCCGCAACGCCCGTGTCAGAATCTCGACCGCTGCTTTCAACATCGATTCTCCTGCGGATGTCACCCTTCCCGCCGGCACGGCCCTGAACGTGGTCCTGGATTTCAGCGTCCCGGTCGTGCAGGACGTGCCCGTGAGCCTCAGCGTCCCGGTTGACATCGCACTGAAAGATACGGAACTGCACCTCGCCATCCGCGGCCTGCAAGACGCTCTCCGCCCCTTGTACTGCATGGTCAACCCCATGGCTCTTTCGCTTCGTGGCGACCCTCTGTGTCCCTGAAGGCCGGGCGGAAGCGCGCCGTGCCTTGTGTGGTTCATGTCTCTCTGCACGGCCGCGATCGGAACGTTAGCTTCACAGCAATCCCCCGCAAAGCGCTCGCGGGGAGCGCGGAGCTCTTCACTTGTAATTCTCTGCGCCCTCTGCATGCCTGACAATCAATGAACCTCTTTGCAGTGGAGGCTATGTTGCTTCCCGTTTTCATGATCGTAGGCGCGGCCTGAGATGCGAAGCGCTTGCTTGGAGTATAATGGACTGCCTTGTTCCTGGACGAGATTTCATGCCCGATACAGTCACAAAAACTCTGCTCTCCAACGGCCTGACGATCTTGCTGAAGGAAATTCATACCGCCCCTCTGATCTCGTCGTGGATGTGGTATCGCGTGGGCTCGCGGGACGAAGTCCCGCCCCTGACCGGCATATCCCATCTGGTCGAACACATGCAGTTCAAGGGGACGCCCAATTACCCTGCCTCCGTGCTCGACAGGGCCATCTCGCGGGACGGGGGGCTGTGGAATGCCTTCACGTTCCTGGACTGGACCACATACTTCGAGACCATGCCGGCCGACAAGATCGACCTGGCCCTGCGCCTGGAAGCCGACCGCATGGTCAACAGCGTGTTCGATGCCAGGGAATTCGAGGCCGAGCGAACGGTGGTGATCTCGGAGCGCGAAGGCAACGAGAACGAGCCGCTCTTTCTGCTGGGCGAGGCCGTACAACAGACCGCCTTTCGCGTCCATTCCTATCATCATGAGATCATTGGCGACTTGGCCGACCTCCGTTCCATGAAACGCGAGGATCTCTACCAACATTACCGCACATATTACGTCCCGAACAATGCGGTGATTAGCATGGCCGGGGACTTCGAGACGAAACAGATGCTGACGCGCCTCCGGGAATTGTTCGAGCCCATCCCGGCAGGCGCGACGCCGCCTCGCCTGATCCGGCCGGAGCCCGAGCCACGCGGCGAGGTGCGCGTGCACGTCGAGGGCCCGGGGAAGACGACTTATTTGCAGGTCGCTTATCATTTCCCTGCCGCCGCGCAACCAGATTTCTTTCCTTTGGCCGTGTTAGATAGCCTGCTGGCCGGCCCCACCAACTTGAACATGTTTGGCGGCGGCGGCATCTCCAACAAGACCTCCCGACTCTATCGGGCACTGGTGGATAAAGAATATGCTGTGGGACTCTCGGCCAGCTCCAACGCCACCATCGATCCATTCCTGTACACCATTACTCTGACCATTCATCCCAAACGAAGGCCGGAGGAGGCCCTGGCCATGTTGGACGAGGAGATTCGGCGTGTGCAGGAAGAGCCGGTCTCGCCGGCGGAAATTGCACGCGCCATCAAGCAAGCGCGCGCGAACTTCGCGTATGGCTCGGAAAACATCACCAATCAGGCCTTCTGGTTGGGATATGCGGAGATGTTTGCCACGTACGAGTGGTTCGAAACATACCTCGACCGCCTCGCCAGCGTGGGACCGCAGGACGTCCAACGCGTGGCCGGGTTGTACTTGCGCCCTCAGAATCGCGTCGTCGGGGTCTACCTGCCGCTCTCGGCCTGAGCGCCTCGCGGAGCCTCATGACAGAAATCAGACGCCCTTCATCCATTGACCCCCAGCACACTTTGCCCGGCGCGGACGACATCCATCGCCAGACCCTGCCCAACGGCATTACGATCCTGGCGCGCGCCAACTTCAGCAGCCTCTCTGTTTCCATAAGTGGCTATGTCCATACAGGGAGTCTGCTCGACCCAGATGATAAGTTGGGCCTGGCCGATTTCACCGCCTCGGCCCTGACGCGCGGCACCTCCCGCTACTCCTTTGATCAACTATACGATGAATTGGAATCGGTGGGGGCCAGCCTCGGTTTTGATTCGGGGCTGCACACCACGGCCTTTCACGCCCGCGCTCTGGCCGAAGACCTGCCGCGCCTGCTCGGGTTGCTCTCGGAGGTCTTGCGCGATCCCACTTTCCCGGCGGACGAGGTAGAGAAACTCCGCCATCAGCTGTTGACGGCGCTGGCCATTCGGATGCAAGATACAGCCGATATGGCCGACATCACCTTTGATGAAATTTTGTTTCAAGACCACCCGTATGCCCGCTCCGAGGACGGCACCCCGCAGACCATCCAGGCCATCACGCGCCAGGACCTGGTTGAATTCCATCGCCTCGGCTTTGGCCCGCGCGGCATGGTCATGGCCATCGCGGGCGCGGTTGACCCACAACGCGCCGTTGACATGGTGCAGCGCGCCCTGGGCGATTGGGAGAATCCATTTCAGCGTGCGTTGCCGCCGCTGCCGGAATGGAGGCCCCTTCAGAGCACAATCCGGCGCCATTATCCCATCAACGGAAAATCCCAGAGCGATATTGTCATCGGCACGAGCGGCCCGCGCCGCACCGATGCGGATTACCTGGCAGCTGCCCTGGGAAACTCCGTCCTGGGCCAGTTCGGGATGATGGGACGCATCGGAGAGGCGGTGCGTGAGAAATCCGGGCTGGCGTATTACGCCTACTCCAACCTGACGAGCGGCGTGGGTCCTGCCGCCTGGACGGTCAGTGCCGGCGTCAACCCTTCCAACCTCGAAAGGGCTGTCGATCTGATCGTGCGGGAACTGGAACGCTTTGTCAGGGAGGGCGTAACTCGGGAAGAACTGAGCGATAGCCAGGCCAATTTCATCGGACGCCTCCCGCTCTCCCTGGAATCGAATGCCGGCGTGGCCGCGGCTTTGCTGAACATCGAACGCTACAATCTGGGACTGGATTACTACCGGCGTTATGCCGACCTGGTGCGGGCAGTCACCGTGGAGGAGGTGTTGGAAGTCGCCCGCAAATACATCGATCCGCAGCGGCTGGCGATCGCCACCGCCGGAGTGAAGGCGGAGCGATGAGACTCTCCAGCGGAATCGACCTGATCGAGATCGCTCGCATCGAGGCAGCGATCTCCCGCCACGGGAAGCACTACCTGGAACGGGTGTATACCCCTGCGGAACTGGAGCAAAGCGGCCGACGCCTCGAATCGCTGGCCGGGCGCTTCGCAGCCAAAGAGGCGACGGCCAAGGCCCTCGGCTGTGGCCTGGGGAAAGTGACCTGGAAGGAGATCGAGATTCTGGGAGACGAACAGCGTGCTCCCCGCTTGATCCTGCATGGGGAAGCCGCACGCCTGGCACAAGAGCAAGGCCTGACGATCTGGTCGATCAGCGTGAGCCACAGCCGGAGCCACGCGGTGGCCGTGGCGGTAGCCATCGGCCTGCCTTGAAGTATTGCTCTTGAGAATCTGTGACAACCGTCAAGATTCTGTACCGCAACGTGGATGTCGCATTTGGGTTGCGGGATAAATCCCGCGCTGCGTTTCGGAAAGAGAATCCCTCATCCCCCAACCCCCTCTGCCCGCGGCTGAGGAGAAGGGGCAGTTTGCCTCTTTCTCACCCGGCGGGGAGAAGGCGGCATGGGATTGAGGAATGACCGGCCAACCCGCCGGCAACAGAAGTGGCGATTTCAGGGATTGATCGAAAACAACACCGCGTTCTGCGCCGGGTCGGTCAGGAGGATCCCCTCTTCGATCTGGTTGTAGGGCAGGTTGAGCTCCTCTACTCGAGCGAGGAAGGCTTGCCAGGCTTCGGGGGAGGCGAAGGTGAAAGAGATGTGCTTCAGGCCGAGGGCGTCGGGCGGAGGCGGAGGCGCGCCTTCCCCCTGCCAGGTGTTGTAGCCGATGTGGTGGTGATAGCCGCCGGCCGAGACCATCCCCATGCGGAAGCCGCGCGCCGTGCCCATGTCGTCGAAGCCGAGCCATTCGTGGTAGAAGCGGCGCGTCTCCGCTAGGTTCGAGACGTAGAGGTGGAAGTGCCCGAGCCGCGTTTCGGAGGGGAGGGGCGCGTCAAGACGGTCACCCGGCGGAAGGTTCGAGAAAAGCGCCTGCAGGTCGAGTGGTTCGCGCCCGTCGCTGGGGCGTCCATCGGCCCATTGGGCGTAGAAATTGCCATCCGTGTTGACCACGAAGACCCCATCTTCAGGCGATTCGCAGTAGAGTTCGATGTTGTTGCCTTCGGGGTCGTCGAGGTAAGTGGTCTTGGTCATGACGTGGTCGGTGGGATAGTTGGGCCAGCGGAGGGCGAGCAGCCACCCGATGGCCCGCGCCAGTTCGCGGCGGCCGGGGAGGAGGATGGCAAAGTGATAGAGACCGGTCACGCCGCGATAGCGTTTTCCGTTTTCGATTTGTGTCAGGCGGACGAGGTCATGCCCATTCACCCCCAACCCGGCGCTGACCCCCTCGCGCCAGTTCAACTCCAGGCGCAGAGCGTTCTGGTAAAAAAGCAGTTGATTCTCCAGGCTGGCAACCTTGAGATGGACATGCCCCGGTTGGGTTTGCGGGTGAATGCGATGGGGCGAGAGGGCGGCGGGTTGGGGGAGGTTCATGTTACGACCCTATTCTTGCGGGGGTGGGGGCTGTTTTCCGTACCACATGCGCGCCAGCAGGTTATCTTTGAGGATAAACTGATGATAGAGCGCGGCCAGAATGTGCAACAGAATGAGCAGGCCGAACAACGGGAAAAGCAGGCCGTGCAAGGCCGGAGTCAGATCGGCGGGAATCGTTCCCTGGCTGCCAAAGACAATCGGGGCGAGATTGTATTGGATGGAAAGCCCCAGCCCGCTCAGGGGCAGGAGGAAGGCGAACAGATAGAGTGCATGATGCACGCCTTTGCCAAGCCGATCGAGGAAGGCGCTGCCGCTTTTGGCGTCTTCCGGGCGCGGCGCGCGCCCGCGTAAGTACAGGCGCACGAGCATCAAGACCAGCACAGTGATGCCGGTCGGCATGTGCCAGCGCAGAAAGGCGGCTTTGGCCTCCGGCGGCGATTGAAAGCTGGATACGCCCAAATACACGGCGGCAAAGATGAGCAGGGCCACCAGCCAGTGGATGGTGACCCAGAGAGGGGAGTAGCGTTTGGGGAATGCCGCGGACAAGGGGTTCTCCTTTGGATTACGGCTTGCGCTGCGGATGGCGCGTTACGCGCCGAACAGGCTCCAGCGGCCCCAGGCGACGAAAACCGCCAGCGCAAACAGCACCGCGTTGACGCCGATCATCTGTGGTTCTTTGCGGCGCAGATGTGTGAGCGCCGCGCCGATCATCACCAACGCCAGGCCGAAAGCAGCCAGCGGGGTGAGCAAGGGCAGGATGCCGCTCAACTCTGGCAGCACGACACCCAATGCACCCAGGACCTCCAGCGTGCCAATGAGTTTGATGGCGCCGGCCGAAAAGTCATTCACGTAGCCCATGCGCTCGGCCAGTTTCTCTTTGGGCTGGGTAAGTTTGGAGGAACCGGCCATCAGAAAAGTCAGCGCCAGCATCCCCTGGACAATCCATAGAGCAATGTTCATCTCGACACTCCTTCTTGCATAAGATTACGAATGTCGTTTCTGCGACATATGCTGTATAGTAAACATGTGTGGCCTATGGGTCAACCATCAAGAGCGAATTTTTGTTGAATAATCGACAAAGGAGCAAAAGTGTAGCGCAAATCTGATGATTTGCACTATGAGGGACAAAGTATGTGGATCGATGCCCTCGCGAAACCCGACCCTGTGTCGCTCGTACCCGAAACCTGATCCGGTCAGCCTTTGGCGAACGGCTGATCGATGCCAGACGTGGCGGCTGCCGCAGCGATGGCCAGTTCAAGGTCATTAGCATAGTAAGCGAAAGCTCAACATGGCGTACATGGAACTGTTCTCTGGCTTCTCCACCTTTGCCCTGCTGCTCTTCCAACGTATCAACTCTGATCATTCGAGCGGGTCGACTCGTCGCGCGTTGGAATCCAGAACGTGAGCCATTGATGTCCCTCCTGCAAAGCGAATTGCATGTTCGGGCGAAGATGCTGAAAGAGCGGTTGGTCTGAGCCCGTCAGATGCGGTGCGCTCCCTTCCATGTGCCCGAAGATGCGGGTGCGGAAGAAATCCAGCCAGTGAGGGGAGGCCAGCCGGTCTGTTGTGGCCATAGTCACGATTGGCCAAATATGCCGCGCCGGCCCGCGCAGCAGCAGCCAGCGCAAAGAGGGCTGAATTTCTACGTCTTCGGTGAGGGCCTTCAGGCCATCCACCAAGAGCAGGACATATTGTCCCTTGCCGCGCTTCGTGTGCGCTTGCTCCACCAGGGCCGAAGCATGTTCCACGGCTGCCATCCGACCGAAGCCAAAGATTCCCATACAGCACGGCCACCCACTCATCTCTTGCCATGCATCGGGTTCGTGGCTCAGCACGCTGAAAACGATGTGCGCTGAGGGCAGTCTTTGATTCACCGTCGCCGCGATTCCCTGAAGGAAGGCCGTCTTGCCACTGTGAGCATCGCCGGCGATCAGAAGCGGGCCGGGGAGCGGATCGGCCAGATTGAGCAACAACGGGAGGCCGTCTTCAGCCACGCCCAGAAACAGGGCCTCTTCCGGCAGGGGAGAGAGTTGCGCCAGCACTTCGCGCCGGCCGGGAGGGTTCCTCCAGGTCTGGGCCGGCCGGGTCCGAAGTGGGCTCGCTGGGGCCGCGTGGGGGGCAGAGGGCAAAGTGTTCATTAGAACATCCGTTCTAATTATACACAAACCGAGCCAGATGTCAAGAGGAAAACGCTGCGCCGCGTCTTTACAATCTGGGCTGTGTCTTCCCGGAATGTGGCAGGAGGACAGAGATCGATGTTCCCACCCCCAGTTTGCTGCTTACCTCGATGCGCCCCCCATGTCCCTGGACGATCTGTTTGCAGATGGAAAGCCCCAGGCCCGTGCCGCTGCTTTTGGCCTCGCTCTCGCGCACGCGATAGAACTTCTCGAACAGATGCGGCAGGGCATCTTCGGGGATGCCCACCCCGGTATCTTGAACCGTGAGGCGGGCTTCTTTTTCGGTCACGCGGGCCTGGAGCAGGACTTCGCCGTTGGGACGGTTATACTTGATGGCGTTGCTCAGCAGATTCAAAACCACCTGCTTGATCTTGTCGCGATCGGCCTCGAAGGGTGGCAGGCTGTCGGGAGCATCAATGCGGATGTGCACCCTCTCCTCCTCGGCCTTGGAGTTCATGATGTCCTTGCACTCGTAGAGCAGGTCGGTGATGTTGAAACGGATCTTGTGAAACTGGACGCGTCCCGATTCGAGGCGGGCCAGGTCGAGGAAGGAGGAGGTCAGGGCGTTGAGGCGCAGGGTTTCATTGTGAATGCTGCGGATGATCTGTTCCTGTTGTTCGCGCGACATCTCCGGCCGCAAGAGGAGATACGTAGCCGTGCTCAGGGAGGCCAGGGGCGTGCGCAGTTCATGCACGAATTCGGAGATCAGGTCCGATTGTTGAAACAGGCGTGCGTTCTCGATGGCCACGGCGGCCTGCGCTCCGAGCACCGAGAGCATCCACTCATCGCCCTCCGTAAACTTGCCCCTCTCTTTGTTCAGCGCTTCCAGCACGCCAACCACCTTGTTCTTGGTGATGAGCGGGATGCCCAACAAGGAGTGGGTGGGACGGCCGGTGATCTGATCGACGGTGTTGTAAAAGCGTGGGTCCTGATGGGCCTCGGTAATGCGCACGGCCTTGCGGTTGAGGACAATCCAGCCGGCAATGCTCCCTTCCAGAGGCACGACCAGGCCGCGCATGGTGGGCTCGTCGAGGTTGGTGGCCACCTGGAAATACAGCTGGCGCGTCAGATTGTCATACAACAGGATGGAAGCGGCCTCTGACCCGCTCACTTCGGCGGCAGCGTGCACGATTCTCTTGAGCAGGGTGTCCAGGTCGAGGGTCGAGGCCAGGTCGCGGGCGATCTCGATCAGGCGGCGGTACCCGCTCAGGCGTTCGGTTTTGATCTCAGCCATGCAACACCTGTTCCACCACGGGCAAGACCTCGGCCACGTCCTCCTGGATCACCAGATCGGCGCGCAGGCCAAGGTAGGTGGGAGAATGATTGACAATAATGAGATGCGCGCCGCGCTCGAGGGCCTGCATGGGCAAGCCAGCGGCCGGCATGACCTCGAGCGAGGAGCCGGCCACCAGCATCAAATCACAGCCGCGCGCTTCGCTTTGGGCCGCCAGCCAGGCTTTTTGGGGCAACTGTTCCCCAAACAGGATGACATCCGGCTTGAGGACTCCGCCACACTGTGGGCAGTGGGGTATTTCGCCCTGTTCGACAAAGGGCCTCAAGTAAGGGGCCGAGTCCAGGCGGGAAAAGCACTGCGTGCAAGACAGGGTGCGCAGCGTGCCATGCAACTCGATCACGTTCTTCGAGCCCGCCTTCTGATGGAGCATGTCGATGTTTTGCGTGATGATGGCGCGAATGCGTCCCGATTGCTCCATGCGAGCCAGGGCCCTATGGGCCTGATTGGGTTGCGCCTCGAAGATCTGACCCGCCAGCGGGCGGAACCAGGCATAGAACGTTTCGGGGTGGATGCGGAAGGTGGCTAGCGAGGCAACCTCCAGCGGTTCGTCGCGCGACCACAGGCCGCTGCCCTCGGAACGGAAGTCGGGGATGCCCGAGGGAGTGGAGATGCCGGCCCCTGTCAGCACGACCGCGCGTTGGGCTCGTTGAAGCAACTCGGCGGCAAAGCGGATCCTCTCTTGCGTGGAAGCCGGCGGAGGATTCATCGGGCTTTCTCGCGCTCCAAAAGCGCCTCCGCGATCTTCAGGATTTGCTGGGAGGTGACGTTGGTGGGCTGGTAAAGGACGGCCGGCAGGTAGGCGCGTGTGGCCGCGATCATGACTTCCGGGGCCGGGGTGAGCATGCCGCTCAGAGGATGTCCAAGGCTCTGCTGTACATCGGCCCAGGAGAGTTGGGCGTCGGTGCGGATGCGATTGTTGAGCACAACCAGAATGCTGCTGCGCTCGATGCCCAGACGACCGATCTCGTCAAGCAAGCGGCGCGTGTGAGCGATCGTGTTGGGCATGCCCTCCGTGACCACGATGCGCTCGTGGCACAGGAGCAGGACTTTCTGCGTCATGGCCGGCAGTCCTGCTCCCAGGTCCAGAATGGTGAAACGTGCCAGCGTGGCCAGGCGCGAGACGAGCACCTCGAAATGACCGACCCGCTCCATGAGATGCACATCGCTCGGGTTTTCCGAGGCCAGCAAAAGTTTCAGGCCCGAATTGTGTGTCACGAGCATGGCGCTGACTTTTTCGGGCGTGATCTCGACCGGGCGGAGCGCAAGCAACTCGTTCAATCCATTTGGATTGGGCAGGCCCAGGTCCATGCCAAGCGTGCCCTGCCCCGGGGTGAGTTCGGCCAGGATCACATCTTCATGGGTGCGGCTGAAGAGGGCGCCGGCCAGGTTGGAGGCCAGTGTGGAGACGCCCAGGCCACCGCGCGCCGCCAGGAGGCCGATCACCCGCCCGCGCCCTTCACGCGCCGACCCCGGCTTCTCCTCCGCTTTCCTCGCCGAGGCGCGCCCCAGCAGAGCTTTGACGTGAGCCTGCAGTTCAGCGGGATGCGTGGGCTTGGTCAGGTAGTCATCTGCCCCGGCCTCGAAGCCGGTGACCTTATCGTCGAGCTGGGTCTTGGCGGTGAACATCAGGATCGGGATGGATTGCGTGGCCGGATTCTTGCGCAGGCGGCGCGCCACCTCGTACCCGTCCATATCGGGCATCATCACATCCAGCAGGATGAGGTCAGGCTTTTCGTCGAAGGCCTTGGCCAGCCCCTGCTCTCCGTGTGTAGCCGCGCTGATTTCATACCCCTGGCGCTGCAGCATCAATCCCACCAGGCGCAGGGTATCCACATCATCATCGATGATCAGGATTCGCGCGGCCATTCCTGCTAAAGTCTAGCATAAAGCGGCAGTTCGGGCAAGCGTTCCTGTTTGTGGTATAATCATTTTGCCGACCGGGCAAGTCCTGCCGTGCTTATGGGGATGACAGGCTTCGACGGGAGAGGCTGGCCCCGGAATGCGAGCCGAGAGGCGCCGAACTCGTAAACTCAGCGCAAACCATAAGTGCCAAGCGCACTTCCTATGCTGCTCTTCCCCTCGCGGCGTAAGCCGTGAGTGAGCAGCACGGCCTCCATCCGTGAGGCCGCGTCCACCTGTCCCGACCTCCGCCAGGGGCAGGCCCGGGCGTGACAAAGGCGGAGTGCCGCACGCGACGCCGCTACCCGTGCGCAAGACCAGCGGCTGGCTGAGGACGGCCCGTGCCGGTTGAAGCCCCTCAGCGAGAACCTCAGCCGGCTACGCTCGTAGATTTCCGCGGGTCGAATCTTTCGGACGCGGGTTCGATTCCCGCCATCTCCACAACGCCCTTCTCTACCCGCTACCCGCCTGGATGGGAGAGAAGGGTCATTGTTATTTTGATGGCTTGTGTTGTACTTGCCATTAACAACCTTTTCAGAGGAGAATGCTCATGAATGTTTCGCTCAAATCCCCCCTGCTTGTGTCTGGGCTGGTTGTTCTGGTGAGCCTGGCCTGCGTGATTCAGCTGGGGCCGACGCCCGCGCCGTCGCCGCTGCCTGCGCCCATCCAGAGCGAGGCTCCCGTTCGGCCCACCTCCACGTCCCAGCCCTCTCCACAAGGCGGCCTGAAGACGTTCACCGACAAGAACAACCTGTATCAGATCGATCTCCCTGCCGACTGGACCTACGAGCACACGGTGGACAAAACCAACAACTACTACTACATTGATACCTTCACCTCGCCCGATGAGGCAGCTCTGGTTGAGAATATTGTCTACGATGACGGCACGGCTTTTGTGGGCAAAGACAAGGCCCGCTTCGCCCTGTACTTGTTGAACACCTTTTACAGCAAGACCGGCAAGGAAGGCGATATTCGTGTGACTGATGATCGCATCATGTCCGATGGCAGCGAGCGCCTGGTCTGGAGTTCGCGCGGCGGCGGCTATTCCGGCATTTCCTTCCTTGAAACGCGCGGCGCCACGACCTTCCTGTTCTTCACGGTGGAATGGGCAAATGGCGCCAAGGATCAATACCTGGACATCCTCAACGCCGTTATTGAAAGCTACCGCCTTCCGTAAGCCACATCGCCCGCATACCGAAGCCGCAGTTCATGAGCGCCTCTCAAGGGGGCTCATGTCATTAAAATCCAGGCATGATCCTTCGTCGTTTCCCCATTGCCCTGCTTGTCTTGTTGAGCGCCTGTCTGGCAGAAAGCGTCGCGACGGCCGGGCCGGCCACGCGCACGCCTCGCTCCCCAACGCCGCCCCACTACTCGACCATCCAGGCGACCGACTATCCGACTCCCGCCCCCGTGCCGACGGCCACGGCGTCCCCCGCCCCGCCGCCGCGCGTCTTCACCGAAGAGTTCGATGGGCTTTTCCCCTATTGGGTTGTCGCTCAGGTGGATAACGGGTTGCCGGCCGAGGGTCCGCGTCTGGAGGCGGGCTGGCTGGTGTTCGATTTGCCGGCTCCGAATCAATGGGTATATGCACTCTACGGTGGGCAGGAGTACTCGAACGTCTTGCTCGAGGCGCAGGCAGAATCTCGGCGAGGGGAGGGTGCCATGGGGCTTGTCTGCCGCTACAGTGAAACTCAGGGCTGGTACGAATTCAACGTCTATGCGGATCAAACGTATGCGCTTCTCTTCGGCCAATGGCTTGTACCCGGCATAGCGCACTACACTCCGCTTTACCGCAGCCAATCGGAAAAGATCCGGCGCGATGCCAACCGACTCGGCCTGGCCTGCGAAGACAATGTGCTGACGCCGTGGATCAACGGCGTGGCGATGCGTCGCTGGGAGGAACGTCGCTTCGGCTTGCGCGTGGGAAAGATCGGTCTGGCGGGCGCCTCTTTCGAGGACGCCCCGTTGCTCATCGCCTACGATTGGGTCAGGGTGAGCGAGCCATGAGCGCGGAGCGCAGATGCAATTTCTACACGTTGTTAACGTAATTCTTGCATCCTTTGGGTATTCTAAGGCAGACCAATTCGCTGCGAGAAGGAGTGTGACTTATGGGAAAGATCATCGGCATTGATCTGGGCACGACCAACAGCGTGGTGGCCGTCATGGAGGGCGGCACGCCGACCGTGATCACCACCGCCGAGGGGGGGCGCTTATGTCCCTCGGTTGTGGCGTTCACCAAGAGCGGCGAGCGCCTGGTGGGACAGACGGCCAAACGTCAAGCGATCGTGAACTCGGAGAACACCATCTATTCCATCAAACGCTTCATGGGCCGGCGCTACGAGGAGGTGGAGACCGAGCGCAAGATGGTGCCCTATGAGGTGGTGAAGGGCGCGGCCGGGGATGTGCGCGTTCGCATCCCGGTCACGGGGCGCGAGTACAGCCCGCAGGAGATCTCGGCCATGGTGCTGGCCAAACTCAAGGCGGATGCGGAAGCCTACCTCGGCCAGCCGGTGACGCAGGCGGTCATCACCGTGCCGGCCTATTTCAACGACAGCCAGCGCCAGGCCACCAAGGATGCCGGCAAGATCGCCGGCTTGGAAGTGCTGCGCATCATCAACGAGCCCACCGCCTCGGCTCTGGCGTATGGCCTGGATAAGAAGAAAGATGAGACCATCCTGGTCTTCGACCTCGGCGGGGGCACGTTCGACGTCTCGATCCTGGAGGTGGGCGAGGGCGTGATCGAGGTCAAGGCCACGAACGGCGATACGCACCTCGGCGGCGACGACTGGGATCAGCGCATCGTCAATTGGGCGGCCGACGAGTTCAAGAAAGAATACGGGATCGACCTGCGCCAGGATCGTCAGGCCTTGCAGCGCCTGCGCGAGGCAGCCGAGAAGGCCAAGATCGAACTCTCCAGCATGATGGAGACGGAGATCAATCTGCCCTACATCACGGCGGACATGAGCGGGCCGAAACACATGCAGATGAAACTGACCCGCGCCAGGTTCGAGCAGATGACCGAGGACCTGCTCAATCGCTGCCGCAAGCCGTTCGAGGCCGCGCTGCGCGACGCGGGCATGACTCCCGCAGACCTGGACGAGGTTGTCCTGGTCGGGGGTGCGACGCGCATGCCGATGGTCCAGGAGCTGGTGCGCCAGTTGACGGGCGGCAAGGAGCCCAACAAGGGCGTCAATCCCGATGAGGTGGTGGCGGTCGGCGCGGCGATCCAGGCCGGCGTCCTGGGCGGCGAGGTCAAGGATATCCTCCTGCTCGATGTCACCCCGCTCTCGTTGGGCGTGGAGACGCTGGGCGGCGTGATGACCACCCTGATCGAGCGCAACACCACCATCCCGGTGCGCAAGACGGAGGTATTCTCCACCGCCGCCGACAACCAGACGGCCGTGGACATCCACGTTCTGCAGGGCGAGCGCCCGATGGCCGCCGATAACATCAGTTTGGGACGCTTCCGCCTGGATGGCATCCCGCCGGCGCCGCGCGGCATCCCGCAAATCGAAGTTACCTTTGACATTGACGCCAACGGCATCCTGCATGTCACCGCCAGGGACAAGGCCACCGGCAAGGAACAGAAGGTGACCATCACGGCTTCCACCAACCTGAGCAAGGAGGATGTGGAACGCATGGTCAGGGAAGCCCGCCAGCACGAGGCCGAGGACAAGAAGCGCCGCGAGCTGGTCGAGGCCCGCAACAACGCCGACAACCTTGCCTATCAACTGGAGAAGGCTTTGCGCGAACTGGGCGATAAAGTCCCCTCGGCCGAACGCAGTTCCATCGAAAGCAAGATCAACGACCTGAAGCAGGCCGCGCAAAGCGACGACGTTCAGCGCATTCGCAAAGCCACGGAGGAGGCTCAGCATGCCTTCCATGCCCTCAGCCAGCAGCTGTATGCTCAGGGCCAGCCGCAGGGCGGGCCTGCCACACCCCCGGGGGATGGCGACGTGGTGGAGGGCGAGGTAAAAGAGTAAGTCCAGGGCAAGAGAAAGTCAACGGGCGACCTCCCTTGAGATCGCCCGTTTTGCGTTTGCCATGCCGCTGGCCTCCGTGCAGTTGTGGACAAGCGGCAGTATAATCTCTCTATGCTCAAGCCCCTCACGCGCCTCTGGCTGTTCCCGATTTTTGTTTTATTGTCGATTGGAGTGTATTACCTTCCTCCTGTTCACTCCCGCCTGGCCTGGCGAGCAGAGATGGTGCGCACGCAGATGCGGTATTTCCTCCATCCTCCTGCTCAGGTGGTCTTCCTGCCTACCCAGCAGGCTGCCATCGAGGCCATTGTCCGGGCTACCATGCAGGCTTATCATGCTGCCACCCCATCGGCGACGCCCACCTCGCGCCCCGCGCCAACCCTCTCTCCCACCCCAACGGCCACCCCGCTCCCCACGACGGTGTCTCTGCCCGGCGTAAAATACGAGGACCAGCGCAACCGCTGGAACTACTGCGGCCCAGCCAGTTTTTCCATGGCGCTTCGCTTTTGGGGATGGAATGGAAACCGTGATGTGATCGGCAAAGCGCTCATGCCGGCCAACACCGGTCAGGATGGCCTGCCGGCCAACAAAGATAAGAACGTCATGCCCTACGAGCTCCAGGATTACATTGCGGAGAATGTCCCCGGCCTGACCTCCGT
>JBBIKK010000019.1:0-45783 GCA_037445475.1 Chloroflexota bacterium | reverse complement strand
GGCGGCCGGGCCGGAGGAAAGTCTCTCCCTCTCGGTCACGAATCGTTCACCAGGGTCCGACAACGCAGGAGCCGAGTCATTCCTCCCCATCGGCTTTGGGGCATGAGTAAGGCTTACGGCGGGCGGCATGGGGTGTGAGGCGGGAAGCGAGGGCGTTTTGCCCTGAGCCGCCTCTCTCTGAGGGCGCGGTGGGGACGGCGCGGGCCCGGATAAACGATCCAACTGCCGCCGCGCTTCGGAGTTGTTTGGGTTGATGGCCAGCACACGCTGAAAACAATACTCGCGCTGCTCGCGCACAGAGCAGCACAGACCCAACAACAGCCATCCCTGCTCGGAGGCCGGGTCGACCTTCACAACCTGGGCGAACAAGCCCCTGGCTCGCTCCAGGTCACCCGACCTGGCAGCCGCGATCCCGGCTCGGAGAATTTCCTCGGTGGACAAATGACCTCCTCCCAACCGTGAAAGGCACCCAAATTGTAACTCCGTTGAGCGGATTCTGGCAATTCCCGCCCCACGCCGCCTCGGTGAAGGTGGGCTGGAAGCAGCCCGGCTTTACAGCTCCAGGGAGCGTTCTGCAACGCGGTCTTTAACCCGCGCGATGAACTCGGCCAGCGAAGTGTTGTTCTGCTGAGCGCCATGGCGCACCCGCAAAGAGACCGTGCCAGCCTTCATTTCGCTTTCGCCGACAATCAGCATATAGGGCACCTTCATCAACTGGGCGGCGCGAATCTTGGCCTGCATTCGCTGGGCGCTGAAATCAGCACTGGCGCGCAGGCCCTGGGCACGCAATTGTTGAGCAATGCTTCGGGCATATTCGTTCTGGGCATCCGTGATGGGAATGATGCGTACCTGTTCGGGCGCAAGCCAGGCCGGGAAATTGCCCGCGTAATGTTCGATCAGGAATCCGATCAGGCGCTCGTGGGTCGAAAGCGGCGCGCGGTGAAGGCACAGGGGCACTTCCTCAATGCCCTGTCTGTTGACGAACTTCAAATCGAAGCGCAGCGGTTGAGCGAAGTCGACCTGATTGGTGGCCAGTGTGAACTCGCGTCCGATCGCCGACCAAATCTGGACATCGATCTTGGGGCCGTAAAAAGCGGCCTCGTCCTCGGCCTCGACGAACGGCACGCCTCCATTACGCATGGTGTGTCGCACCATCTCTTCCGTCTTCAGCCACAGACGTTCGTTATCCACATATTTCTTGCCGAGGCCCTCCCGGCTATGGAGACTCAGGCGCATGACGTATTTTTCAATGCCGAAGAGTTTGAAGTACTTGAGGTACAGATCGATAACGCCCAGAAACTCTTGTTCGAATTGGTCCTCGGAACAGTAGATATGGGCATCGTTCATTTGAAGAGAGCGAACGCGCATCAAGCCAAATAGTTCGCCGGATTTCTCGTAACGGTAACAAGTCCCATACTCGGCCAGGCGGAGCGGCAGATCACGATAGGAGCGCGGCTTGGAGGCGAAAATCTTGTGATGCATCGGACAATTCATCGGTTTGATATAGTACTTCACGCCCTCCATTTCCATAGGGGGATACATGGACTCGGCGTAGTAAGGAAGGTGCCCCGAACGAAGGAAGAGGTCTTCTTTGGTCAGGTGGGGTGTGCGCACACGGACATAGCCGACCCTTTCCTCGCTCTCCTTGGCCAGTTTCTCCAATTCCTCAATCATCACGCCACCGTTGGGCAGCCAGAGCGGCAGGCCGGGGCCGACCTCGTCGTCGAAGATGAAAATCTCCAGTTCCTTCCCCAACTTGCGATGGTCACGCTTCTTGGCTTCCTCTACGCGCCAGAGATAATCCTGGAGTTGCTGAGCGTTTTCCCAGGCTGTGCCGTAAATGCGCTGAAGCATCTTGTTGCGCTCATCGCCGCGCCAGTAGGCTCCCGCCACCGACAACAGTTTTACAGCCTGGGGCTCGATTTGCGACGTGTTCTCCACGTGGGGGCCGCGACACAGGTCCACGAAGGTATCATGTTGATAAACCGAGATCTCAGGCTTCCCCTTGAGCGGGTTTCCGTATTCATCGAACCCGCCCCGTTCCAGCCCATCGATCAGTTCCAGTTTATAGGGCTGGTCCTTGAAGAGGCGACGTGCCTCCTCGGCGGAAATCACCTTTTTTATGAATGGGTGCTTGCCGGCCAGGATTTGCCTCATGCGCTCCTCGATTCTCTCCAGGTCTTCCGGCGTGAGGCTGCGGGGCAGATCGAAATCATAGTAAAAGCCATCCTCGACCGGGGGGCCAATGGCAATCTTGCCTTCGGGGAAGATCTCCAGCACGGCCTGAGCCATGACATGAGCAGCCGAATGGCGAATGCGATAGAGCAGAGAATCTTCATAGCGCCCCTGGGACTGACCTTGATGAGACATAGCATTGCTCCTTTCCAGCAACGAGCGACCAGCGAATGATAAAAATTCTCGCCCTTCTTCGGGGCGAGAATGAATTTCACGCGGTTCCACCCGATTTGCCCTCTGGTGAGGGTATCTCGTTCAGCCGTTAACGGGGCTTCCGTCTTCCATACTCATTGACCACCGGTCAACGTTCCGGTCGATGCTCGCGGGGGGTTTTCGGCGGTTCTCTCTGGAACAGACTCTCAAGCTACGGTCTGTTTTCCCTGTCAGAAAGGATGGCCGCCTACTCGTCCCGGTCGTTGCATTTCAGTACGGGCACATATTATAACCATAGGCCAGCGCTTGTCAAGAAGTTCGCGCTGGTGATTGCCCACATCTTTTGCATGGCCTGCTTCGGCGGGCTGACCCCTGACGGGGGCAAGCGCCCTGCCTCCGAAATTTACGGGCAATCACCCCGTGCGCGGGGGCTGCAGCAAACGTTGTCAACCTCGCCGTGGATGGAAGCCCGCGGCCCATGGCACGGAATTGATTTCTTGCCATCCGGGCGGCGGGAATTTGTCCTCACGACAGCTCTTGTGTGCACATGGCTGGGAATTCGGCGGCCTCCCGCTTCCCTCGCATGGTATAATCTCTCCCCGTATGAGTCCCGACCCTCTCTCGCAGCGGACCCAAACCTGCCCGACCTGTGGCACGCGCCTTTCGGAGACCGCAGCGCGTTGCCCGGTGTGCGGGACGAATCTGCGCCCATCGCCGCAAGCCGCCGCGCCGCTCAAGCGTACGGAGAGATCCGTCCAGGCGACGCGCCTCCCAGAAGTCACGCTCAGCCTGCCGATCGCGCTGGGATTGCTGGTGTTGTTTTCCCTTGTAGGGGCGGTGGTCGTCTTCGTTGGCTTGCGCCTCGGCGGGCGCGTGGCGGAACCCACCCCGTTCCCAACTCAAACACTCACGCCAACCGCCTCACCCACCCCTACCGAGACCCAACTCCCCACGCTCGTTCCGACACCCACCGAACAGCCGCCGTTCGAGTACACGGTGGCGCTGGGGGATAACTGCCTTTCCATTGCCGCCACGTTCAACGTCTCGTATCAGAGCATCATCATTTTGAACAACCTGCCGGCGGCCTGCAACAACCTGGTGGTGGGGCAGAAACTGAAAATCCCCTATCCCACAGCCACCCCGGCTCCGCTCCCAACCAGCACACCCCTGCCCGCCACGCAAACGGCGCAGGCCTGCGAGCATGTCTCGGTGACGGTCCAGGAGAACGACACCCTCTCCAGCATCGCGGCCAACTACGCGGTTCCCATGCAGGCGATCAAGGAATACAACGGCCTGGCCTCCGATAATGTCTTCCTCGGGCAAACGTTGATCATCCCGCTCTGCGCTCGGGCGGCCCCCCCGGGCCCCTCCCCCACGCCGACCATCCCGCCGCCCTATCCCGCGCCGAACCTGCTCTTGCCGGCCGATGGCGCGGCCTTCACGCTGGCCCATGATGTTGTCACCCTGCAATGGGCCTCGATTGGCACCCTACGCGACAACGAGGCTTATCAGGTGATCGTCGAGGACGTCACCGCGGATCAGGGTCGGCGCCTGGTGGCCTATGTGACCGACACGAAATACATCGTGCCGACCTCCTTTCGCCCCAGGGACAACGTCGCGCACGTCATGCGCTGGTGGGTGGCGCCGGTGCGGCAGGTAGGCACAGATGATGCCGGGCAGCCCATCTGGGATTCGGCCGGAGCAGTCAGTGAGAAGCGTGTGTTCACGTGGGTTGGCGCAGCCGTGCAGGGCACGCCGGCCCCTTGAAGCGCGCAGGGCACTGGTTGAGGGGGAAGAAGCCCCACAGACTAAAAAATTTCCCAAATCTCTCCATGAGGTGCTCCATATCACGGCGCGCGGTGTCAATGGCTTGCAGACGGTTCGAAACGCGGCAGGGCACCCCTATTTTGCTGGCAACCTGCCCCATGACGTCTGCCAGCATGCCGGCCCGAACGAGAAACTCGCGCGGCGCGAACTTCCTCTTCTCCAGAATGCGCAGCACCGCTTCGGGAACGCTTGCCCACATCGCCTCCAGACTGGGCAAGGGAGAACACAGCTCAAACCCCAGGAGGTAGCCACTGTCGTGATCAGCCAGGAGCAACTCGAACGGGAAATAGGGCCGTTCGTTCTTCTTGTTCTGCACGGGCGATCTCAACATGAAAAGATCCACCTCAACCGTCAGCCGGCCCGGCGGGAGACGCCTGAAGCGCTCGAAAATCTCCTGCCCCGTGTCGATGCGCACCGCCTTCGGTGAAAGGCGCGCGAACGAGCGCACACTGTCCTTCCAGGTCTCTCCCTCTTGAACGCGAACCAGGTAATCGTTCTCGGAACCGGTCGGCCTCAAGATCTCGGGGTGTTCGAGGAAGCGCCTGGCTACATCGAGCAATTGCTCTAGCGCTATCCTTAACGTCTTGGCTTCCCCGCCCTCCAGATACCAGGGAAAACAGCCCGGGCGTATACTGCGAAACTGCGGCCAGGCATGTGGACCGCGGAACTTCAAACCCAGTTTCTGCATGACCTGGCGATCTTGTGGGGTGATATATTCACGATCCTCCAGCGAGGCTTGCAGATGAGGCACCTGCAGGATGAACTCCGGAGTCAATTCCCTGCCCAGTTCCTCCATGCGCCGAAGCCCCTCCAGCCCCTCGTGCCCCAGGTAAACGGCCACGGCGTAATGTTCACAGACTGCCCATCACGCTCACAAAACCCAACTCGCCGTTATGCGGCATTTCGACCCCGAAAACATCATCTTCGTACATACAGTCCCAGGGCGCAAGTTCTTTCACCTGTCCCATCAGGCTGTACAGTTCTTGCCATTGTTCAAGAGAAGGAGATGGAATAGACATGCTGCCTCGCTTTGCTTTTTCTATGCTCCGTATGGTATCCAGATATTCTTCATTTGCGTGGCCCGGCGCAGGACCTCATCCATCTCCGGCAACTCGCCGTTGGCGGGCAGAGTCCAGGTGCGCTTCATGTTGCCTGCCGAGGCATATTCCACCATCTTCTGGCCCTGCGCGGGGCCGGCATACCAGAGACCATCCACGTCATCGTGTTCGGCCAGGATTCTGGCCAGCTCGTCGCGAGGTCCGGTGACGATGTTGAACGTTCCCGGCGGGACATCGGAGGTTTCGATGACCTGGTAGAAATCCGTGGCGCTCAAGGGAGCCATGGGCGAGGGGACGACGATCAGCACATTTCCGTTTGCCAGCGCCAGGCCGGCCAGGTAGCACAGGGCCAGCAAGGGCCTGTCTTCGGGCAAGAGGAGGCCGATGACGCCGAGGGGCTCGGGGATGGCCAGGATCACGCTGCGCATCGGCGCCTGATGCACCATGCCGTCATATTTATCCGCCCAGGCAGCAGCCTTGAAGAGAGCTTCGATGGAGGCCTCGACCTCTTGTCTGGCCCGTCCAGGGCCCAGGCCTGTTTGCTTTTGGAGGCGGCGCGCGAACTCCTCGCCGCGCGCTGCCAGATTCTCGCTCAGATAGTAGAGGATTTGGGAGCGGTTGTGCCCCGGCGTGCGCGCCCAACCTTCCGCGACGCGGCGCGCGGCCTCGACCGCATTGCGGATGTCCTTGCGGTTGCCGGCCGCTACCTCACCGATCAGACTTCCGCCCGGGTCGTACACCTTGAGGCTGTAACCGCTATCGGGGCGGACCTGTTGTCCACCGATGAATAACTTGGCCGTCCGATCTACGGAAGGAACTGTGGGGGCAGAGGGCGGATGGCCGTTTACACCAGCCGCCTTCCTCACGCTTTGCCCTTTCCTCTCTTTCCTTCTAACGTACTCCCACAGGCCCTCCTTCCCGCCCTCCCTGCCAAACCCCGATTCGCGATAGCCGCCGAAGCCGGAGGCGGCGTCGAACAGGTTGGTGGAGTTGATCCAGATCGTGCCAGCCTTGATCTGCGCGGCCACATCCAGAGCCAGGTTGATGTCCTCGCTCCAGATGGAGGCCGCCAGGCCATAGCGCGTGTTATTGGCCAGTTTCACAGCTTCCTGCGGCGTGCGGAAGGTCATCGCGGCCAGCACGGGGCCGAAGATCTCCACCTGGGCCAGGGTCGAAGCCGGAGACACATTGGTGAAGAGCGTGGGCGGATAGAAATAGCCCTCGCTCGGGCAGGACCACGAGGGCTGCCACATCTCGGCGCCCTCTTCCAACCCTTTCTGCACCAGAGATTGGATCTTCTTCAACTGCGGCGGGGCAATGATGGCACCGATGTCCACGGCCTTATCGAGCGGGTCACCGAGGCGCAGTTTCTCCATGCGTGCCTTCACCTTGCGGTACATCGTCTCGGCCACGCCCTCCTGCACCAACAAACGCGAGCCGGCACAACAGACCTGCCCCTGATTGAACCAGATGGCATCCACCACCCCCTCCACAGCCGAATCTAGATCGGCATCTTCGAAGACGATGAAGGGCGACTTGCCTCCCAGTTCGAGCGAAAGCCTCTTTCCCGTGCCCGCCGTTGCCCGCCGAATGATGCGCCCGACCTCGGTCGAGCCGGTGAAGGCGATCTTATCCACATGCGGGTGGTTGACGATCATCGCTCCCACCTCGCCGTCGCCGGTCACGATGTTGACCACGCCCGGCGGCAGGCCGATGTCCTGACAGACCTCGGCGAACAGCAGCGCGGTCAACGAGGTGAACTCGGCCGGCTTGAGCACCACCGTGTTGCCCATGGCCAGGGCCGGCGCGATCTTCCACGCCAGCATCAGCAGGGGAAAGTTCCATGGGATGATCTGCCCGACGACCCCGATGGGCTCATACTCGCGCAGTTCGGATTCCATCAATTGCGCCCAGCCGGCATGGTAGTAGAAGTGACGCGCCACAAGGGGGATGTCGATATCGCGCGTCTCGCGGATGGGCTTGCCGTTGTCCAGCGTCTCCAACACGGCGAACAGGCGGGAATGCTTCTGAATCTGACGCGCCAGGGCATACAGGTAGCGCGCCCGCGCGTGCCCCCCGATCCGCCGCCACATTTCAAAGGCCTGACGCGCGGCCCTGACGGCCTCGTCAACGTCCTGCTGGCCGGCCTGGGCAATTTCGGCGATCTTGCGGGCAGTCGCCGGGTTGATCGCATCGAACCAGCGCTTTGAAGCAGGAGGTCGCCATTCGTTGGCCATGAAGAGTCCGAAGCGACCGTCGTGCGCGCGGATCCATTCCAACGCCGCCTGGGCCGATTCCGGCGCCGGGCCATACTCAAGGGTCCTGGAGATCTCAAGAAGGGTAGTCATGGAATGCAACTCTCACGGCCATGGCAGCCTGCTCATCCCAGCGGCATGTAATCCAGCGCGGCGTAGCGGCCTGTGATATAGTGATGTAACTGACGCTCGATGTCGTTCAACAAGCCGCTGGCGCCGATGCGAAAGAGGTGCGGCTGCATCCATTCCTCGCCCAGTTCCTCTTTCATAAGGATCAACCAGTCCAGCGCCTGCCTGGCCGAACGGATGCCGCCAGCCGGCTTGAAGCCGACTTTATAGCCGCTGGCCTCATAGTGAGCGCGAATGGCGCGCACCATCACCAGACCAACCGGCAGGGTGGCGTTGACGGCCTCCTTGCCGGTCGAGGTCTTGATAAAGTCTGCCCCGGCCTGCATGCACACCAGGCTGGCGCGCATCACATTCTTCAGCGTGCCGAGTTCCCCCGTGGCCAGGATGGCCTTCATGGGCGCCGCGCCACACGCCTGGCGGAAGGCGCGCACCTCATCGTAGAGCGCCTGCCAGTTCTGGGTCAGCACGTGCTGGCGAGAGATGACAATGTCGATCTCCCGCGCCCCGGCCTTCACAGAGGCCTCAATCTCTTGCAGCCTCTGATGGAAGGGATTCAACCCGGCCGGGAAGCCGGCCGAGACCGCCGCCACCGCGATGCCCGAACCTTCCAGCGCTTCTACCGCCACGGGCACCATGGCATGATAGACACACACGGCCGCGACCCGAATCGGGGACTCCACACCCAGCGCCTCCAGCAAATCCGGCTGCAACGGCTGGCGAGCTTTGGCACACAGGCGTCTGACCGTGCCGGGCGTGTCATCACCCGAAAGCATGGTCAGGTCGAGGGTGCGGATGGCATGCAGCAGCCAGGCCGCCTGCCATTCGCGCTTGACGGTGCGGCGGGTGATGAGCGTGGCCGCCCGTCGCTCCACCGCCGGGCGGTTGACTCGCACCGCAGCCAGCAGCCCGAGGTCCAGCGGCAGAATCGGCGGGCGCTCCAGGCGCTCGCTCGTGGCAGGTTTGGTTTCGAGGGTGACGGACACGGGGCCTCCACAACATTCCTCAATTATAAGCCATCATGGCTCCTCGTACATGTTATACTCTGCCCGTGCTCAAAAGGGAAGCCCATTTTCTGGCCCTCCTCCCCTTGCTCGGCGCGGCGGCCCTGTTTTACGCCGTTTTCATCGGGCGCACTTCTTTCATCCTGCATGGAGAACGATATTTCACCCTGATCGACGACGCCATGATCTCCATGCGTTACGCGCGGCATCTGGCGCAGGGTTACGGATGGACATGGAACATCGGCGCGAAGCCGGTCGAGGGATTCACCAACCCTGGCTGGACGCTCCTCATGGCGTTTCTACATCTCTTCCCCTTCCCAGCCTCGAAGATCTCCCTGGCGGTCATGATCGTTTCGGCATGTATCTTGCTAGTACATGGGATGGTGATGTTCCGGATCGGTCAGAGGCTGGCCGGCCCAACCGCATGGGCGCCGTGGCTGGCAGTCTTCATAATGGCGTTCTACTTTCCACTTGTGTTTTGGTCACTGCGCGGCATGGAGGTGGGCCTGCTGGCACTGCTGATGGCCTGGGCCGTGCGGCTGGCGTTGGAGGCCGCCGAAGATCCCAAACGCAAGGCCGGCCTGCTAGCGCTGGTCTTCTCCCTGGGTCTCCTGGTTCGCCTGGACATGCTCGTCCCGCTGACGATCATCACGGGCTATCTTTTCTTCCACTTTCGATCGGCGGCGCGTCCCTTCCTGCTGCCGCTGCTTGCGCTGGTCCTCACCACGCTGACCATTCTTGGGCTGCAGCGACTCTACTTTGGCGACTTCCTCCCCAACACGTACTACCAAAAGGTGAGCGGTTTCTCAACCTGGGTACGAATCAAATACGGTCTTCTGGCGTTTCGAGATCATGCTCTGCGCGATACCCTCTTGATGGGACTGCTGGCATTGATCGGACTGGCGCGCTACAAAGACCTGCGCCGAAGGGAGAACCTGCTGCTGGGCGGGATCTTCGTTGGGCAATGCGCTTACTCCGTCTGGGTTGGCGGGGATTACGCCGAGGTCGAGGTGGACGCGGCCAATCGTTTCATCAGCCTTGGGATGCCAGCCCTGATTCTCCTCTCCAGCCTGGCCATCGAACGCTTCGTCTCGGACCTCGTGCCGGCGCGCCCGTCCAGAGCGCACCTCGCCCGCGGGCTGCGTGCCGCTCTTCTCCTCGGCGCGGCGGCTGCCGTACTGCTGAGCGCCAGTGGTCAGCCCTGGTTGCGATGGCAGCGGGAGAATGCCCCCTTGCTGCGAGCCGACATCCGCCGCGTCAAACTCGGGCTGTTCATCGCGCAGAACACCTCGCCCGAAGCGGTCATTGCAGTCCATGCCGCAGGGCAGATTCCATATTATTCAGAGCGCACGGTTGTTGACCTGCTGGGGCTGAACGACCCCCTGGTGGCCAAGGGCCCGCCGGCCGGCAATTTCTATCCTGGGCACGATAAGTGGAATTACGAATACAGCATCCTGCAATTGAAACCCGATCTCATTGCTGATAACTGGGACAAGTTGGCCGATTTCATGCGCGGCCGGGACGAGTATCAAAAACTCGAAAACGGCATCTACGTCCGTCGCGATAGCACGCGGGTTGACTTCAGCGGGATCTCGAGAGAATACCGCTAAATCCGGCAAAGGGTTGATGGTTTTGGCAGGCAGGTATCGCCAAACGCAGAAAGGTCCGCCCTCAAGCGTATTACAGGACAGGCCACCTTCATGGGTTGCGGCTGGAGGCCGCGCCACGGTTGCAGGATAAATCCCGCGCCGCACAGGGATGGATGTCACCTTTGGGTTGCAGGATAAATCCTGCGCCACGCCACGATGGATGTCGCCTTTGGGTTGCAAGATAAATCCTGCGCCACGCAGGGACAACGGCGCACCGCTCTCTGGCAGGCTGGGGGCGAAGGATTCGAACCTCCACTAACTGATCCAGAGTCAGTCGTCCTGCCATTAGACGAGCCCCCAGCGTTTAGCGGGCGGTATTGTAGCACGCTACATAAAATAACGCAAGCGCGGGTTTCTGGGTCAGGACATGAGTTCAGACAAAGTTGTGGAATCCTCAAAGTGGTGGGATAAAAGCATTCCACCGACCCAACATGTAGTGCAGTGGCTTGTCAACTGCGCTCGCTCAGGCGACCAGCGCCCGACGTACAGGCAGCGCAGCAGCGTGGCTGCTTATCCAAATAGCAACCGTCCGGCCTGTTTTGGAATGGCTCCCACCTCGCTTCACCAAAAAGGGGGTGAGTATTTTCACATCCTGGCCAGGAGCTCGATGGCCTTGCGCACGCGCTCCAGGACCTTCTCGCGTCCGACGATCTCCATGCTCTCGAAGAGCGGTGGGCTGACTTTTTGCCCGGTGACAGCCACTCGCAGGATGCCGAAGACCTGGCCTGCACTCAGCCCCATTCTCGCGACCAGCTCTCGCATGGGCGACTCCAACGCTTCAGCCGTGAAGGGTTGTGCCGCTTCAAGCACCTTCAGCGCCTGACGCGCAGCCTCCAGCGACTGTGCCGGGGTCAGCCCCTGGGCGACCAGCTCGTCTGGCCGGGGGTGGACTTCCTCCTTGAAGAAGAAGCCAGCCATATTCACGGCCTCATCCAGGGTGGTAATGCGTTCTTTGATCAAGGGCGTCACTTTCATGAGAACATTGTCCCTGACCATCAGCCCCGTTTTGAGGAAGAAGGGCTTGAGGCGCGCGGCCAGTTCTGCATCCGACAAAAGGCGAATGTGAACACCATTGAAATGATCCAGTTTGGAAAAGTTAATGGCGGCCGGCGAGGGATTCAAGTGCTCCAGGTCGAACTTTTCGATCATATCACGCAGCGTCAACACATCCCCCTCGGCCACGCCCCAGCCCATCAGCACGATCCAGTTGAGCACTCCCTCTGGGATGAAGCCAAGGTCGCGCATATCCTTGACGAAAATCGAATAGCCGTCCTTCGTGGCCTCGGCGGCCTCGCGCTTCGACATCTTGCCCTTGCCACTCGGTTTGAGGAAGAGCGAGAGATGCACCCAGATGGGTTCCTCCCAGCCAAAAGCACGCACGACATTGACATGAAGGGGGAAGGTGCTCAGCCACTCGGAGCCCCGCAAGATGTGAGTGATTTTCATCAAGTGATCGTCCACCATGGCTGCCAGGTGATAGGTGGGCCATCCATCCGACTTGAGCAGGACATAATCATCAATATTCTTGTTCTCTACCACGATTTCACCGCGCAGGAGGTCGTGCGCCACGGTTTTCCCCTCGCGGGGCATCCTGAAGCGAATGACGTGCCTTTCCCCCTGGGCAACGCGGCGGGCGGCCTGGTCGGGATCGAGGCGGCGGCACAGCCCATCGTAGTGCGGCGGCTCTTTGCGTCGCTGTTGCTCCTGCCGCATCTTCTCCAGCCGTTCGGGCGAACAGAAGCATGGATAGGCATGGCCGCGCTCGACCAGCATGCGGGCGTGTTGCCGGTAAATCTCGCGCCGCTCGCTCTGGCGATATGGCCCATATGGGCCGCCAATATCGGGGCCTTCGTCATAGTCGAGGCCCAACCAGCGCAGCCCCTGCATGATCTCCTGCTCCGCGCCGGGGATGGTGCGTTTCAGGTCCGTGTCCTCAATGCGCAGGATGAACTGTCCGCCCGTCTTTCTCGCCAGAAGATAATCATAGAGGGCCGTGCGCGCCGTGCCGAGGTGCATATGCCCGGTGGGCGAGGGGGCGACGCGCACGCGGGCGGGCCTGGAGTAATCGAGCATGTTTCTCCTCGTCTCCTCTTCTGAGGAGTAAACTAGAATTCCAATTCCTTATGCCTCATCACCACGCTCTCGACCAAGCCGATTCCCATCATCAGGGCCATCAGGCCCGAGCCTCCGTAACTGATAAAGGGCAGCGGCAAGCCCGAGACCGGGATCAGGCGTAAGTTCACAGCGATATTCGCGGCGGCCTGAAAGAACAGCAAGATCGCCACACCATACGCGATCATTGCGCCCGAGAGATCGCGTGCCTTTTGGGCAGCCCGAAAGCAACGCCAGATGATAAAGCCTTCCAGGGCAATCACCAGGAGCGCGCCCACCAGGCCAAATTCCTCTGCGGTGGCCGAGAAGATGAAATCGGTGTGACGCACCTTCAAGAAACGCAGTTGGGTCTGCGTACCATGACCATAACCCTTGCCAAACAGCCCCCCCGACCCAATGGCAATCAGGGCCTGCAGCACGTTATACGTGGCGCCACTCGTGGCATTGGGATCGGGGCGAATGAAATTGAGCACGCGCGCCTGCTGATAAGGCTGAAGAAAGGGAAATGCGGCCACGCCTACGGCGGCGACAGTCACGCTGAGCAAGGCGATCTGCCTGACCTTCACGCCGTTCATCCAGATCATCGCTCCCCAGATCACCATCGCCACGATGACGTTCGACAGATTTGGCTGAAGCAGAATCCAGATCGCGAGGCCCCACACCCAGGCAAGGCTCTTCAGTATCCATTTGATATCGCGGGGGTCTGCCTGGCTCTTCTCAAAAAAGCGCGCCAGCATCAAGATCACCACGATCTTCGCAAACTCGGTGGGCTGGATGAACAAAACGCCCACCTGAAACCAACGCTGTGCTCCAAAGGCCGCCTGCCCCAGGCGCGAGAGCGAGGCCAGGAACAACATCATGACCACATAGATGGGCAGATAGATAGAAAGCCAATACCGATAGTCAATGCCGGCCAGCAGGATCACAACCCCTACTCCTGCCAGGGCAAAGTAGATCTGCCGGTTGCCCAGCGGGAGCAGCTCCTCATTGCCGGCCACGGCCGAGCGGATCATCATGGCGCCAAAGGCACTCGCCATGATCATCGCGCCCAGCAAGAGGAAATCGAAGTTCCGCCAGGAAAGGCCGCGCATGGATTACCCGGCGCGACGGCGCGCAACGCTCCGCAGAGGGATATCGGCCACCAGACGCTGGGAACGCCCATCATGCTCAAGGTGAATCTGCACCGCCTCCGCGTCGATGTCCACGTGGCGCGAGATCACTTCCAACAACTCATCCTTCAGCGCATTCAACTCCGTCGGGGTCAGATCGGTGCGATCATGGATCAGCACCAGCTGAAGACGTTCCTTGGCGTTTTCCGCGCTGCGCTTGTGGCCGAGCCAGCTCATGCTCTCCTCCCCGCCATCTTCTGGATTCGCTCCCACAATCCCCCTTGTTTATCGAAATCCGCAAAGGGCACGTTTTCGCCCCGCAGGCGCCTGGCAATATTGCGAAAGGCCTGTCCGGCGCGGCTCTTGGGATCCTGCACCACAGGAACGCCCCGATTCGAGCTGATGATCACGCCTTCGTCCTCTGGAACGATGCCGATCAACTGAATGCCAAGCAAATCCAGGACATCCTCGGCCGAAAGCATATCATGCTGCTTGACAAGGGATGCATTCAGGCGATTGATAATAAGCGAAACGGAGCGCTTGTCCTCCGCCTCCAGGAGGCCGATCACCCGATCGGCATCTCGCACAGCAGAGACTTCGGGGTTGGTCACCACCACGACGCGGTCAGCAGGGGCGATGGCATTGCGGAAGCCGCGCTCGATGCCGGCCGGGGAATCGATCAGGATCCAATCCATCTCTGGGCGCAGTTCGTCACACAGGCGCGTCATATCGCTGGGCGAGACCGCGCTCTTGTCCCGCGTTTGAGCCGCCGGAATAAGGTACAACTCCGAGTAATGCTTATCCCGGATCATCGCCTGTCGCAATTTGCAGCGACCCTCGATCACATCCACCAGATCATAAACAATGCGATTCTCCAGGCCCATCACAACATCCAGATTGCGCAGCCCGATGTCCGCGTCGATGCAAACCACCCTGGCGCCCTCGGCGGCCAGGGCCACGGCGATGTTGGCGACCGCGGTTGTTTTCCCGACGCCGCCCTTCCCAGAGGAGAGGGTAATTACCTGTGCAGTCATGGCTTATCCTGTAGCGCCGGCCTGCCAGGGCTCGATGGAGAGGTCGTCCTCTCGGATCGTCACCATTTCGGGTCTGCCGGCTTCTTTTCTATGAGCGAGATTCATTTCTACGTCCGCGATCTGCAAACGGAGGGGCAACAAGTCAAGGGCGCACACCACTGCGTCTCGATCCCCTTCGGCTCCGGCATGCACCGCACCGCGCAGCCGGCCCCAGACCAAAATGCTGCCTTCGGCAACGATCTCCGCGCCGGGGTTGACATCGCCCAGCACCACCACATGCCCGGCGAACTCGATGCGCGCCCCGGAGCGCAGCGTCTTGTTGATGAATAAAGCCGTCTCCTCCCCCAGGTCTTGCACGGCATACCGTCGGCCCTCCTCCGGGCGCGGCTTGGAGATGCGCGTGGCCAACCCCAACAGCTGAGCCGTCTTCTCCGTAGTTGGCGACTGGCTCAACACGGCCCACAGGGAGACATTCCGCTCCGAAAGATCGTCTCGCAACTGGATCATCTCATTGACCTTGAGAACCTGGGAGCCAACATCGAGCGCCAGTCGTGCGCCTCGAAAGAAGGCCTGACGGTCGTCAATTTGAGACAGCAGAGCGGCACGCTGCTCCTCCCACGAGGCATCCGCCAGAGAAACCAGCAGCCCGTCGCGCAATCCCTTGATCTGTACTAGCGAGGCCACATCGTTCATGAGGTTCACAGACTCAGAACAAATTATAGCATGGGTGGGTTGCAAAAATGCCCCTTCCATCTCAAGCGATCACCCACCGCCCCGCGCCAGATCGATGGCCTTCAACTCAAAATAGGCCTTCAAGACCCTGGCCACCACCGGGGCTGCCACAGTAGCGCCTTCGCCCCCATTGTAAAGAAAAGCCACCACGATGATCTCCGGGTTGTCGAACGGGGCATAGGCAAGCGTCCATGAATGCGTCGGCCAGGAGCCAAATCGACAGCGATTCGCCTGCAGAGCCACATCATCGCAATACTCTGCTGTGCCGGTCTTGCCGGCAATGGCAATGGGCAACGGGTAGTCTCGGGTAAAGACGTTGTGCAGCGTGCCGCGCGGCTCGGTGACGGCCATGCGCATGCCCGTCTGGACATTCCGAACCACGCTCGGGTCCACGGCCTTGACCTGGTCGGTCTTCTGACAGTTCCCGCCATCGCAGGCATACACAGCAATGCGCGGGCTGCTCGTAATGTCCCACTTCAGATTCGGGACAAAGGGCGAAATCTGGTAGCTGCCCTCGGGCAGTTGATCCACCACAGCGCCATTTCCGAGATTGACCCAACCCCGTCGTTGACCTTCGCTCTGCTTGCCGGTTTCCACGGGCGACCAGAGAGTGAAGTCCTGCGGGTTGAACCAGACGGTCTTGAGGCGGCCGGCGTCATCTGTAACCTGACGAACAATGGTTGGCTGCATCAGCTTTCCGTCATTGGCCAGCGTCGCTCCCGACATAAGGACCTGTAAAGGAGTGGCCAGCACATAGCCCTGCCCAACGGTGGCAATGTACGTGTCGCCGGTCGACCAGTTCTCGCCCTGGTAGATGCGCTTCCATCTTGGGTCGGGGATGAGTCCATCCGCCTCCCCTTTCAATTCGATGCCGGAGGCGGCGCCATAGCCCAGCGCCCGCGCGTACTCACCCAGGCGGAAGATGCCCAACCCCTGTTTGATCTCGTCTTTGTACCCTCCCCCCAGCTTGTAGAAGCACACATTGCTCGAATAAGCAATGCAGTGAAAATAATCGATCAAGCCGAAGCCTTCCGGATTTTTGTCATAGATCCAGTCCACGAAATCGCGCACATTCCTGCCGGGAATGCAAGGGTCGTTGGGGGTGAACTGCTCGCACAGGGCCAGTTTTCCGGGTGCAAAGATGGTCTGCGTGGGGCCAGGGATGACGCCCTCGTTCAACGCGCCGACCGCGGCCGAGAGTTTGAAGACCGAGCCCGGCGGGTACTCGCTCTGAACAGCATTGTTGAGCAGGGGATGACGCGGGTCTTGACTCAGTTGTTCATAGTAGTAGGCCGGTATGAAGCGCGCCATGCGATTGTTTTCGTAGGTTGGGTAAGAAACCATGGCCAGGATCTCGCCCGTGCGAGGGTTCATCGCGATCACCACCCCGCTCGAAATGCGAATCCGATTGAAGTAGCGGTTCCAGTAATTGATCTCGTTCAAGAGAGAGGCCTGAGCGGCGGCCTGCAGGCGCGTATCTATGGTGAGGGTCACGTTATAGCCCGGCACGGGCGGGATGGGCGGCTCGAGGTTGCGAAGTTCCTTGCCGGCCACATCCACCTGGATCACGCGTTGGCCATTCACTCCGGCGAGCACATCCTGCAGCGAATCCTCCACGCCGGCATAGCCGATTTTGTCCCGGTTTGGGAGAAAGCCCAGCGCACGATATTCCGCCTCGAAGGCGGCAGGGATGGGGCCCAGGAAGCCAACGATGTTCGCTGTGAGGGAGCCACTGGGGTAATCCCGGATAGGGATGATCTCGATATCCACGCCGGGCCAATCCGCGCTGCGCTCACGGATCAAGCGCGCAACCTCCTCGCTCACATTGCACTTGACCTGCACCGGGCTGTAGGGTGCAAGCGAACTTCCCAGTTCGACCAGTTGGGCAATGCCTGGCCCCTCCACGCACGGCGCAAAGAGCTTCGCTTCTTCCACCGTGCCCCTGTTCACCGGGAGGCCGGTCAAGGCAGAGATCTCGCGGTAGATGCGGTGGATATCCGCCTCATCATCCGGGAGATAGGCTGGCGTAATAACCACATTATACGAAGCCACATTGCGCGCCAGGATATATCCATTGCGGTCATAGATGATCCCGCGCGGAGCGGGCAAACTGATGTTCTTGGTGTAATTCTCGATGGCCAGGCCAACCCATTCCTGCCCGCCCAGGACCTGCAACATGAGCAGGCGTCCCAACAAGGTAACGAGGACGAGCAGAATCACAAGATAGACGGCAAATAAACGCCACGTCTCAAAGCGAGCAGAGCGCGGGAGAACCGAGGAGGTCATATCTCCTCTATCTTGGGGAAGACCCAAAGGGCCAGGTCGCGCATCATCCCATACACGGGGAGCGCAAGAAGCAGGTTCAGGAGCACGCTGGGAAGGATGATCCAGCCCAGCATCTCGGCAAATGGCAACGGGTCGCCGGCCAGACGCAGATAAACAAAGGACAACAGGTGCATGAAGATCGTGCCCAAGAACGTGACACTGAACATGGCCAGAAGAGAAGCGCTCCACACGCGCCGCTGGAGGAGAAGCGCCAGCCAGACGGCCCCCGTATATCCAATAAAATAGATGGGCCAGGGCAAGCGCGAAGGGAGGCTGGCCATCACACTGGCCAGGAAGGCCCACTGGAAAGCCGTGGAGACGCCCTCTTGCAGGGCCCAGGCAACAAGCATGACAAGGAGCACGTCGGCATAGCCGGCCAGCAAACGGAACTGGCTGACAATGGCCGATTGGAAGACGACCGCCAGGGTCAACAAAGGAATAGCCACCAGGTTACGCATTTCAGGGTGCGGTAGTTGGAATCAAGGGAGTGATATCCACGGCGCGGAAGTTGGTGATGACCAGGACGATCTGCAAGCGGTTGAAATCAACGGCAGGCTGAACGGTCGCCTGCTGAAACAATTCTGCAGGCAACTTACGCACGTTCGCGACCTGCCCGATGATCAGATCGGGGGGAAAGCCGCCGCCCAAGCCGGAGGTCAGAATCAGATCTCCGGGCGCCAGCATGGCATCCTGAGAAATCAGGTCCAGCGAAAGGTCGCCCGTGATCGAGCCCTTCAACACGGCATCGGTCTCGGCGTTCTTGAGGCGGACGTTGACGAAGGAAGCCGGGTCTGTGATCAACTGAACGCGGGCTGCGTCGGCAATCACCGCATCGACGCGCCCCACCAGGCCTTCGTTCGTCACCACCGGCATGCCGCGTCGAATGCCGTCGTTTGAGCCGCCGTTGATGATGACATAGTGCAGGAAGGGACTGGGGTCGCGCCCGATCACGGAGACCGCCTTATAGCTGCTCTCCGGGTTGGTGCGCGAGAAATCCACCAGGGCAGCCAACAGCTCGGTCTCGCTGACGCGTTGCTGCAAATCGATCACCTGAGCCTGCAGTTGAGCCACCTGTGCTTCCAGGGCCGCGTTGCGGGCGCGCAGCGTCAGGATGTCGCGCGGGGCCGAGGCAAACTCCTGGAGCGCCTGGTAGCGCGTGGCAAACCAATCCTGAACGGCCACGATTCCTGCGGTAATGCGACCGGTGAGCGAGCCAAAGAAACCGCCGAACGAAAGAGCCAGGATGCCCCCTACGATCAGGAAGACGACCGTCGTTTGCAAAGTACGAGAGAACCACGTGTTCATTCGTAAATCTTCAGCAGGCAGGCGGCGGAAAGGCACTTATACCTTATGGCGGGTGCTGCCGCGCTCCAGGCCAACCAGATAACGACCCAGGCCGTCCAAATCCTCGTAGATGGCCGCGGCGCCGCGAACCACACAGGTCAAGGGGTCCTCGGCCACCCATACACGCAATTTCAATTCCTCGGTCAGGCGATCCGCAAGGCCCTGCAGGAGCGCGCCACCCCCGGCGAGGCAGATGCCGATATCCATCAGGTCGGCCACGATCTCCGGCGGAATCTCATCCAGGGCATCGCGCACCGTATCAATGATTACCTGCACCGAGCTCGAAAGGGCCTCGCGAATCTCCACCGAGGAGATTTCCACGGTGTCTGGCAGCCCGGTTACGAGGTTGCGGCCGCGCACCTCGACCGTCTTTTCCGGTTGCAGCGGGTAGGCCGAGCCGATCTTCCACTTGATCTGTTCGGCGACTCCTTCACCGATGAGCAGGTTGTATTTATTGCGTAAGTACTGGACGATGTCCTGATCCATCTCGTCCCCGGCTACGCGCAGAGAGCGAGAGGCCACCACCCCACCCATGGTGAGCACGGCGACCTCGGTCGTCCCGCCGCCGATGTCCACCACCATCGAGCCGCGCACCTCCCCGATCGGAAGGCCAGCCCCGATGGCCGCCGCAATGGGCTCCTCGATCAACATGGCCTGACGCGCCCCGGAGGCCATGATCGCATCGTACACCGCTCGCTTCTCCACCTCGGTCACGCCTGTGGGAATGCCGACCACCACGCGCGGACGCGGCAGCGGCACGACACTCTGTTCGTGCACCTTCCCAATAAAATATTCCAACATCACCTGGGTCACATCGAACTCAGAGATCACACCGTCGCGCACCGGACGCACCACCACGATGTTGCCCGGAGTGCGTCCCACCATTTCCTTGGCCTCCAGGCCGATCGCCAGGGGCAAGCGCGACTTTTTATCAATCGTAACCCACGACGGCTCATTAATCACAATGCCCTTGCCGCGCACGTGCACCAGGGTGTTGGCGGTGCCGAGATCAACGGCAATGTCTAATGAAAAGAGGCCTAACAGCCAGTTAACAGGGTTGAAGGCCAACAGAAGGCTCCTCGATGCAAAATTCCATGCATTCCTGCGATTGCGGGCATGATTATATCATAAGGCCCATCATCAGCCTTGTGCAACCTCAGGCCACACGGCGGGTTAACATTAGCAAAATCCCACTATTTTTGGAGGAATCATGGCCAAAGTTGCGCTGGTGACCGACAGCACCGCCTACATCCCGACCGAACTGGTCAGGAAATACAACCTCACCGTTGCCCCCCAAATCCTTATTTGGGGCGAACAAACGTACCAGGACGGGGTAGATATCCAACCCGAAGAATTCTACACGCGCTTGCAAACCGCCAAAGTCATGCCAACCACTTCGCAGGTCTCTGCAGTCACAATGCAAAATATCTTCCACAGCCTGGTGGAGAAAGGGCACGACGTGCTGGGGATCTTCATTTCAAGCAAACTCTCCGGCACGATCCAATCTGCCCTGCAAGGCCGTGAGGCCCTCGGCCACGCCGCGGAAAAGATAGCCATCGTAGATAGTTGCACCACCGCCATGGCCCTGGGATTCCTGGTGCTGGCCGCGGCGCGCGCCGCGCAAGACGGAGCCACTCTCTCCGAATGCAAAGCGTTGGCAGAAAGAGGCCGCGAGCACAACGGAGTATATTTTGTAGTGGATACCCTCGAGTTCCTGCATCGCGGCGGGCGCATTGGGGGTGCTCAACGCTTTATTGGATCGGCCCTCAACCTCAAGCCCATTCTGACCATCCGGGATGGCCGCGTTGAACCCGAAGAGCGTGTGCGCACCAAGAGCAAGGCTCTCGAACGCGTCCTGGAATTGACAACTCAGAAGATTCAGGGCAAAGCCAATATCCGCATCGCCACCCTGCACGCCAACGCCGAGCAGGAGGCGCGCCGGATCCTCGAGCAAGCCAGCAAAACCCTCAACGCCGTAGAGAGCATCCTTTCCTCGGTCAGCCCGGTCGTGGGCGCTCATGCCGGGCCGGGGACGGTCGGACTGGCCTACATGACAGATTTGTGAGCGTTGCCGCTGCCCGCCCTGCTCCGCGCCATCGGCCAGCATTCGCCTTGACGCCCGCAGACAAGGCGCGCCTCAAGCGAGTGCATCGATCATCAGCGCGAAAAAGATGGACGCCAGATATACGCTCGATGAGCGGTACAGAGTCCAGGCCGTCTTGTTGCCCCCCTCTCGATAAACTCGCCAGGCCGCGTAAATCAACCACAGCCCAAGCCCGACAGCCGAGACGGCATAGATGCCCCCAGCGGCGCCGATGAGCGGCAACAACAGGGTAACGCCTACCAGCAACAAAGTATAGCGCCAGATCAGCCGACGGGTTGCTGCCTCCCCTTTCACCACCGGTAACATGGGCAGGCTGGCACGCGCATATTCCCTCCTGCGCACGAGCGCCAGCGCCCAGAAGTGCGGCGGCGTCCACAGGAAAATGACCAGGAATAAAAACCACGCCGCCAGGCTGAGACGCCCACTCGCGGCCACCCACCCGACCACCGGCGGGATGGCTCCGGCTCCACCCCCAATGACAATGTTCTGGACAGTGGCTTTCTTGAGCCACAAACTATAAACGACCACGTAGTAAACAATGCCGGTCAGGGATAACAACGCCGCGCTCAGATTCACAAAGCAAGCCAAAATGTAATAACTGAGTAAACACAGAGCCAAGCCATACGAAAGGCCCTCGGCAGCCATCAGGCGCCCCGCCGCCAGCGGACGCCTTGCGGTACGTTGCATGCGCCTGTCCAGTTCACGGTCAATGTACTGATTCAAGGCCGAGGCACCGCTCGCGGCCAGCGCGCCTCCCAACATCGTCCAGAGGGCAAGGCCGGCCGCCGGCCAGGTCCTGCCTCCAACCACCAGCCCGCCGAAGGTGGTAAACAGCAACAGCGCCACAATGCGCGGCTTGTTCAACGTCCAGAAGTCGGCCAGCCGCTGACGCAGCCCGATCTTCACAAACTGTTTTCCGTCCCGCGCCCTCCAGCCGGAGACCATCACCAGAGTCACCAACGAAAGCCACACCAGGCCGGTGCTCAGCGAGTGCAAAACGACGAGGTGAGCGGGAAAATTTTGCGCAACCTGCTGTGCTCCTACCAACACCTGCCCCAGGAACAGAACCAGAGTTACGGTCGCCAGAGGCAAAAGGAGCGCGTCATCACGCTGTTCACGCCAGGCCTGGATGAAAAGCCGCGTCAACAGGAGGGCCGTCAGGCCGGCAGCCCCAACATGCAGCACACCGAACCAGCCGGGCGCGGCACGCGGGACACAAAACGGCCACGCGGCACAAGAGGCGGCTCCCCCACTGAGCGTCAGCGCGCGCCCGGCAGCCGATAACAACAGCATGGCTCCCAGGGTCATCCATCCCGTGCGGGTGAACGAAGACGAAAGGGAATATCTCATTGGCCGGCCCCTTGCTTTCGCAAATAGAACGGGTAGCCCAATGTGAGCAGCGCAGCGAAGGTGAACCACTGGACGGCGTAGCCCAGGTGAGGGCCCTCGCTCAATTCCAGGGCGGGTTGACCGGGGATGGGAAGGAGTCTCCGGCCCGGCTCGGGGTCGAGTTGAATGTACACCGCAAGAAGCGGATAGGGAAGCTGCGCCCCGATTCGCTCCAGGTTGACGTAGACCCAGAAATCGAGGCGAGGCTGATTCGGACCCGGGGTCGGGTCGGCCGCCCCCAGGAATGCGCCTCGGCTCTGACTCAGCCGGATGACCCCGCTCACGGCGACCGTGCCTTCCCGGTCATAGCGGCGCCAGTCGGCCGGCTGTGAGTTCCCCTCCGCCGGGATCCAGCCGCGATCGACAAGCACGGCCCTGCCGTCGGCCAGCCGCAGCGGTGTGAGCAGGTGGTAGCCGTATTGATCTTCGTGGTACTGGTTGCGAATCGCGACCTGGTGTTCAAAATCGTATGTTCCCTCGGCACGCACGGCGCGCCATTCCATTTGCGTCAGATCCTCGGACGACGGCAACCTCAAAGCCGGCAGGGCACGCATGGCATACACGTGCGCGTTGAAGGCGCGGCGCTGCGCCAGGCGACCCAGTTGCCAGATGCCCAGGCGCACACACAGCAGGCTGCCCCCCAGCACAAGCAATGTGGTGAGCAGCCACGAGCGCGAAAACATGGCACGCAGAATCACGCCGGAAGGCCTCGCTTTTCGTCTTTCCCGATCAAAATGCTGTAGACCGCAAACAACGCGCTCAAAGGAAAGCCGGCAAAGAGGATACCGCTCAAACGTGTACTCAGCGTGACCGGCTGAAATACCTTCAGGCCAAGGTAATTATCCGGCCGGAAGGAGCACTCCAACACGTAGTCCTGTTCCCGGCCCAGATTCAGGCTGGCCGAGGTGCCGGCCGGGATCCAGAGCGGGCCGAGGCGGTGATCCACATCATCTTGATTGACCACAACCAGGGTGTCGCCGAGCACGAAGGTCATGTCGCTGGGAATGTCGGGAGGCGCAGCGCCCTGCGCCACCTTTTGCGCCGTGCCGGGCGGGATGATCAGTTGCACGCGTTGGGGTTCGCGGTTCTCGCGGCGCAACCATCGGTAAGCCACCTCGCTGGTCAGCGCCGCCAGAAACACGCCCAACAGCACAGAGATCAGGATGCGCTTCAATACGAAAGCGCGCCGGGTGAGCGGAGCCATCAATTCCGTTCCTTCAACAGCACGAGCAAATCCGCGGCGATGTCAGACGGCGATGCATCGTGGAAAAAAGTAAGCCGCAATCTTCCGGCGCGATCGATGACATAGATAAAAGTGCTGTGCGTTTCGCCATCCTCCATGACTGTCACGCCGTAGTCCTTCCACACCTTCGCCAGTTCCTGCGAACTGCCCAGCAGGCCGAGGAAGTGTGGGTTGAACCTGCCCAGGAACTCGTGCAGGGCCTGCGGCGTATCGCGTCTCGGATCCGTGGTGACCAGAATGACCTGCACTTCCGCGGCGCGCTCGCCGAGACGCTCCAGGGCCGCTTTGAGGTTCGCCATGGCCAGTGGGCATTCGTCCGGGCAATGGGTGTAGCCGAAATAAATCAGAACCAGCCTGCCGCGCAGATCGCTCAGGCGAAAGGCCTGGCCATTGAAGTCGGTCAGTTGGATCTCGGGCGCCGCAAGCGGCGGTTCGATCACGGTGCCGTGAAAGGATGGCCCTCGAGTGCATCCCGCGACGCCCACGAAGGCAAGCATCCAGATCGAGGCCATGCGGCGAATGTCGCGTAAGATCACTGCGGCCTCACGCCAGTCTTCCAATCAGATACAGGGCCGGGTAGAAGAAGATCCACACCACGTCTACGAAGTGCCAGTAGACGGCGGCCGCCTCCACGCCCCAGTGTTTCTCGGCCGAGTACAGGCCGCGCGCCCCGTTGCGCAGCACGATCAGCAGCAGGATCAAGCCGCTGAGGACATGGAAGGCGTGCATGCCCGTCATCATGAAGAAGATGGCGCCCATGGCGTTCAGCGATGGCGCCATCCCTTCCTGGATCGCCGTTGGCCATTCCACGCCCACCACGCCGGCCACAAAGCCCAGGCCCAGCAGCAGCGTGATGATCGTATAGGCGATGAAGCCCTGGCGGTCCCCGTGCGCCATCGAGGTCTCGGCGCGATTCATGAAGAACGAGGACAGCAAGAGCACCGAGGTGACCGTCAGCCCCAGCACCTGATTGAGCGGCGGGCGCGTCAGGCCCAGCAAATTGAAGCGCGCCACGGCCAGGCCGCCGAACACGAATGAGTCGGAGAGCAGAAAGAGCCACAGGCCCAGCCGATTCGTCCCCAATTTGTACATGTAGGTATTGCGATCCACATCCTGATCTTCGGCCATCAACCTGTACAGGTGCATGTAATAATACATCACCAGGCCAACCTTCACCAGCGCTACGACAACGAGCAAGGGCACAGCCGCGATGGCTATCGCGATGAAGAATTCCAGCGCGGTCAGAATTGCCAGAAATGCGAAGACGATGGCGCCCCGGCGCAACGCCTCGCCTTTATTCAAGTGTGCCATGCGTGAACATCCTTCCTATTTGCGTTTGGAAAATTGCACATATTTCGAGCCCGACAGGCCGTAATCATAAGGCTCGCCGACCACCTCGAACTCGCGCTCGTAGTTATGAAGCGGCATGGGGGAAGGAACCTGCCACTCGGGCGAGCGCGAGTTCCAGATGTTGTTGTCTGCCTTCTCGCCGTGTTTCAGGCTCCAGAAGAAGTTGATCAGGAAGATCAAGATCGAGAGCGCGATCAGATAACCGGCAACCGTCATGATCAAATGATAGGAGTCAAGGTGCAGCGCCGGGTCATAATCGGCAATGCGGCGACGCATCCCCAGCAGCCCAACGCGCATCATCAGCAGGCTCAGCGTGAGAAAGGCCGGCGTCATCAACCAGAAATGCACCTTGCCCCAAAACTCGTTCATGCGCCGTCCCGTGGCCTTGGGGAACCAGTAGTAGAGGGCCGCAAAGAACGGGAAGACGTAACCACCGAAGATCGTATCGTGGAAGTGCCCTACAATGAAATACGTATCGTGAAGATGGAGGTCGGTTGAAACGGTCGCATTGGGGGGGCCAGAGAGACCACCCATCAGGAAAACAACGATTCCCCCCAGCACAAAGAGCATAGGCGTGGGGGTTTCGATCTTGCCCTTCCAGAGCGTCGCCACCCACGAGAAGAACTTGACCCCCGTCGGCACGGCCACCAGCAGCGTGCTGTACATGAACGGGAGGCGCAGATATTCGTTCATGCCCGAGGTGAACATGTGATGCGCCCAAACCAGGAAGCCCACCAGGGCAATGCCGAGCGAGGACATGGCCACCCAGCGGTAACCGAAGAGCGGTTTGCGCACGAAGACCGGCAGGAGTTCCGAGATCACACCCAGGCCGGGCAAGACGAATACGTACACGGCAGGATGGGAATAGAACCAGAAGAGATGCTGGAAGAGGATCGGGTTGCCGCCCTTCGCCGGGTCAAAGAAGCCCATGCCCAGCAAACGCTGGAACATCACCAGTTGAAACGAAAGGCCGATCAATTGTGTAGCCGTCAGCGCGATCAGCGAAGTGGCCAGCGCGGCCCAGACGAAGATGGGCATGCGAAAGGCCGTCATGCCGCGCGCCCGCAGGCGGGCCACCGTGGCAATCACATTGAGCGCCCCCAGGATGGACGACCAGCCGGCCACAAACACCCCCAGGAAAAACATCTGCATGCCCACAGGGGCACGTGCCGAGAGCGGCGGATAGCCCGTCCAGCCCGTATCGAAGCCGCCAAGCGCCATGCTCGAAAGCAGCAACACCGCCGCCGGGGGAGCGAGCCAGTAAGAAAAGGCGTTCAGGCGGGGGAAGGCCATATCGCGCGCGCCGATCAACAGCGGCACGACGTAGTTGATGACCCCGGAAACCCCCAGCAGGATGCCGACGATCATCACCATGCCGTGCAACGACATCAACGTGTTATACCATTGCAGCGTGAGGAGTTGGAGTCCGGAACGAGCCAGTTCCGTGCGAAAGATCAGCGCGAAAGTACCGCCGACGATCAGCAGGAGCAGGGCCGTGAGGGTATACTGAATGCCAATGACTTTGTGATCGAGCGAGACGTTGATGATCTTTTCCCAGCCTTCGGGATCGCGGGGATGCTCGGGCGTCTCTTCTCCCCGGGCCCACCGGAGCCAGTCACGGATCACGCCGCTGCCCGCCAGAAAAGACAGCGCGCCGATCAGACCACCGAAGACCCAGGCCGGCTCGGTGAAGAAGAAGGAGCCGAGAGGTTTCAAACCCATCAAGAGGCGGATCAACGTCAGCACCCCGGCCCCTGCTCCCCAACCGATGAACTGCCAGAGCAGGCCGCGCGCCAGGGCAGACGAAAGGAATTTTTTCATAGTATCCTCTCCGTGAATTTACTTCAGGGACTTGATGTAGGCAACCAGGTCGTTGATCTGCGTCGTGCTCAGTTGATCTTTGAAGGATGGCATCGAACCCGCCGGAAAGCCGGCCCTGATCTTGGCCCCCGGATCGACAATCGACTCGATCAGGTAGGCCTCGTCCGCCGTAATTGTCGTGCCGTTGCTCAATTCGACCTGCGCCCCGAAGAGGCCTTGCCAGGTTGGACCAACCGATTTGCTCCCATCGGAGGAGTGGCAACCCAGGCAGCCGAATTTTGTGGCCAGAACTTTGCCATTCTCCGCGCCGCCAGCAGCCTGCGCAGCGGCAGCAGCCTTGCTCTGGGCTGCCACCCAGGCATCGAAATCGGCCGGCGACATCACCACGACCGGCGATTCCATGTAGGCGTGCGATAAGCCGCACAACTCCGCGCAGCGTACTTTGTAAGTACCAATCAGGGTGGGTGTGATACGATATTCCGTGACGCGCCCGGGGACCACATCCTGCTTGATGCGAAACTCCGGCACCCAGAACGAATGGATCACGTCCTTCGAGTCCATCTCCAACACCACCTGCCTGTTAAGCGGCAGGCGAAGTTCTTTGGAGGTAAAGCCCTGAGGATACTCAAAAGACCATGTCCATTGAGAAGCATGAACCTTGATCGTCATGGCTTGCGGGTCCGCGACGCGCGTCTGCCCCAGCGTGTACGCCCCCAGGTAGGCAAACGTCAGCACGGCGATCAGCGGGAGGATCGTCCAGGTGATCTCCAGTTTGGTATTGCCTTCAATGTGTTCAGCATCGCCTGTGTCTCCCCGGCGGCGCCGAAAGACAAACAGGCTGTAAACCAGCGGAACCACGATCAGAGCAAAAAGAAAAGACATGGCCATCACCTGCAAATTCCACATCCAATCTACAGGGATGGCCTGAGCGCTGGCTTCGACCGGCATCAGGCCGATGGCCGTCAGCCCAAAATATGTCAGAGCGCTCATCAACACGACCAGCACTCCTACGATGATGAAATGCTTCATGCGCACTCTCCTGAACGATTCGGATCCATCGGCCCGCCCGGCGCGTTAAGCCCTTGTCTCACAACAGAGCAACCTGTTTCCAAACAAGGGCTCAACGAAATTGCGAGCAGGAACATAGCGGCTCCTAATTTACCATATCTCCCCCAATTTGTCACGGTATTTCTGACAGGCGCCTCCAAATTTCACCTTCTCTATAGCATTGCTCTTGAGAATCTGTCACAACCGTAAAGATTCTGTGTCGCGACGTTGATGTCGCGTTTGGATTGTGGGATAAATCCCGCGCTATGCTTCGTTGCAAACACCCTTTCGAGTTTTGGGTTCGCCGAAGAAATAATCGGAAATAACGGTAGCAGTGTATGATGGGCAATGGATGGTGGACAGGGCAATCGGCGCAGGTCGACCTCGCGAAACGCAACTCGAAACTCGAGCCATTCTCCTTACGGGAACGTCCTCCCCTATTTCAGGGACCGAATGAAAGCGACGATTTGCCATATCTGCTCATCGCTCAAGATGCCCCTCCAGGCCGGCATGGCTGTTCCCGGCACGCCGCTGCGGATGCGCCAGAAGAGCACGTCGTCGGCTGCCACCTGGCCGATCGCTGCCAAATTGGTCGGCGCCGGGCGCAGTGCGGCGCTGGCCGGCCCATCGCCACGCCCCTCGGCACCATGGCAGGAAGCGCAATTTGTGGCAAAGAGGCTGGCGCCGGCAGAGGCCGCCGACGGGCCCAATGGGTTCACCCGGCCGGCAAACTCTGCAGGGATGGTGGGCGAGGCAACTTCCGCTGCTCCGCTGCATGCGGCCAGCAGCGCCGTGCAGGATAGCATCGCCAGCAAGAGTACAGGGGCGCGCATGGCATCACTTCAGCACGCCGATCTTCTTGAGGTTCTCCTCCAGGGCGTCGAGCGTGGCGGGTTTGATGATCATCGCATTGGCTCCGCCCTTCATCACGCGCGCCCGCGTTTCAGGCTGATCGTCCGAGGTGATCACAACAACCGGCACCGCAGCCAGGCGCGGCTCACGACGCAGATACGCCAGAATCTCCAGTCCATCCACGCCGGGCATGTTGATATCAAGCAGGATCAAGCCGGGCGTAAACGAACTCAACAACGACATGGCCGCACTGGCGCCATAGGCCACGCGCGCCGGAACGTCCAACACCGTCAACATCTGATGCAAGGCGTCAGCCGTCGAGCGGTTGTCGTCAATGATAATCGCATCGTTCATTCATCCTCCAGAATCACTGTGCCCATCACAGAGGTGTCATAGCCCGTCAATCGAGAAACCGCCTCTCGAAAAGTGCGCTCGTTCAACAACTCGAAGAGCGGCACAAGCAGGGTGCTCTGCGCGTGTTCTTTGGGAATCACCAGATCATAACGCTCATCAAAGAGCGGAACGAAGTCCAGTTCGAGCGCCTGGGCCGCGGCCGCAATGCCCAGGCCACAGTCCGCGCGCCCCGAGGCCACCGCCGCCGCAACGTTCAGGTGAGTGTACTCCTCTTGATTGTACCCTTGAATCGCTTCGGGGTTGACCCCCGATCGTCGGAGATGGTAATCCAACAACAGGCGTGTTCCGGCGGCGCGTTGTCGATTCACAAAACGGACGTCCGGGCGGGCAAGGTCCTCCAGCGCGTGAATGCCCTTGGGATTGCCCCGCCTCACCAGGAGTCCTTGTTGACGTCCAACCAGGGCCACGACCTTCACGGCCATGCCCGGCATGTAGCGGCGGATGTAGGAAACATTGTACTCCCCCGTCTGCGGGTCGAGCAGGTGAGAGCCCGCCAGGTGCGCCTCCCCGCGTTGCAACGCCATCAGACCGCCCAGCGAACCGGCGTTGGCCGAGACCAGGCGGCGATCGCAGGCGGCCAGAAATTGAGCCAGTAAATCCAGCGTCAGGTCATGCGAACCGATGCAGAAGATCGTTCTTTCCAGTTCGGCCCGGCTGCGATACAACCGCACGAGCACCTCGGCGCCGGCCTCCAGCCCCTGCACGCCGCGCGGCAGGACGGCAATTCCATCGGCCTGCACAAGCGAGGTGATCACGCCGGCCCCACGCGCCAGCGGCGCCGCCAGCCATCTTCCCCCTACTTTGCCCAGCGCCACCCGCACATAATCCTCATCGCCGGCGGGGGAGGTGATCTTGCGCGTCAGAAAGGCGCGCACGCTATCGGGCTCCATCGGACGGCGGCCAAGCCAGCGCGCCATCACAGGCTCAACGAAGATCTCAACCGTCAGCGCGGCTGAGACCGGGTAGCCCGGCACGCCAATGATAGGGACGTGCTCGCCTGAGGAATCACGCTTTTCCGGAGTCCGATTCACGAGTCCCAAAATGACCGGGTGTCCGGGCCGCACCGCCACGCCGTGAACCAGCAACCTTCCCAGGCGTTCCACCACCCGCGCCGAGAAATCCTCCGCCCCGGCCGAGGAACCGGCGTTGAGCAGGATGAGATCGTGCCCGCGCCCCGCCTCTTGCACGCGGGCACAAATGGCCTCGAAGTCATCCGGCGTGATGGGGAAGCGCGTCGCTTCGCCGCCCAGGGCTTTGATCTGCGCCGCCAGCACAAGCGAGTTATATTCGAGGACCGCGCCCGGCTTCAAGTCACTGCCGAGGGGCACCAGTTCTGTGCCGGTGGGCAAGATGGCGACGCGCGGCCGGCGCGCCACCCGAATTGTAGTGTGACCTGCCGCAGCCATCGCGCCCAGGTCGACCGGACGCAGGACATGGCCGGCCGGCAGGACTAGTTGTGTGGCGACAATGTCCTCTCCCATGGGGCGAACATGGCTCCACGGGGTGACGGCAGCACGGATGCGAATGGCGGCCGGCCGGCGAAAGTCGGGAGTGATCTCCCCGCCCTCGTCGAGGGCCTCCGTGTTCTCGATCGGGATCACCGCGTCGGCCCAGTCAGGAAGTGGATCGCCCGTATCCACGTATTGGGCTTGTCGCGAGGCGCGCTCCCCGCGCGCCGATAACTGCCGCGGCGAGGTCGGCTGCGCCCCGCGGGTATCTTCGGCCCGCACGGCAAAACCATCCATGGCCGCGGCGTGATAATGCGGGGAGGAGACCCTGGCCCAGACCGGCTCGGCCAGCACACGACCCAGCGCATTCTCATCCAATGGAAGCGTCTCAACACCAAGCACACGCCAGAGATGGGCCGCCTCCAGCGCGGCCTGAAAGCGGGCCTGCGCTTCAGGGAGGGGAATATCGTGCAGATACACAGACATGAGTGTCTTCCTTACAAGAACAGCACGCTCATATCAATCGCACCTCCACTCTTTCCCCGGCGCTCAGCCCGGTCGCATCCGGCGGGATGCGCAACAGACCATCCGCAGCCGCAAGGGTAAAGATGAGGTTGCTCTTCCCGAAAATGGGCTCGGCCAGCCACTCCCCCTCACCCCCAACCCATCGCAGGCGCACCGGCCACCAGTCCTCGCGACCGGCCTGCGAGGCCAGGTTGACGCTCAGACGGGCGATCAACACCGGGCGCGGCCGCGGCGTTTCATCCATCAATTTCTCAATCAGGGGCGCCACAAACAAATAGCCGTTCACCAAAGCGCTGACCGGGTTGCCCGGCAGGCCGATCACGGCCTTTCCGGTGCACACACCCAGAATGGTCGGCTTGCCGGGGCGGGTGTGGAGGCCATGCACGAGCACGCCCGGCGCGCCTAGAGAGTGGATGGCCGCCGCGGTGATATCGCGCGTGCTGGCCGAGGAGCCGGCAGTAATGACGAGCGCATCACATTCGTCCCACGCCCGTTGGGAGGCCCGCCTCAATGCCTCCATGCTATCGGAGACAATGCCATAGCGCATGGCCTGCCCCCCGGCCGCCTCCACCAGAGCCGAGAGCGCGTAGGCGTTGACGTCTCTCACCTGACCCGCCTGCGGCTCCTGTTCGGGAGGGATGACCTCGTCCCCACTCGAGATCAGGCCGATGCGGGGTTTGCGCGCCACGTGCAGCCTGGTGATGCCAAGCGCCATCAGGCCGCCGACCTCCGCCGGCCTCAGGCGCGTGCCACGACGCAGGACCACGGCTCCAGCCGCCACGTCCTCCCCAACCCGGATCACGTTCTCGCCCTCCGCGACCGGACGGAGGAACTCGACTTCGGCGCGGCCGGCCTCCACAGAAGAGGCAGCCGGCTGAGTGTACTCCAGCATCACGACCGCATCGGCCCCTTCCGGCAACATGCCGCCGGTATGGATCAGGGCGCATTGACCTGCATGCAGCGCAAAGGCAGGCGCCTCTCCCATCGGCACCTCGCCCACGAGAGTCAAATAGGCAGGCTGCGAATCGCTGGCCCCGAACGTATCCTGGGCGCGGACGGCATAGCCATCCACAGCCGAGCGCGGGAAGTGCGGCAAGGGATGCGGCGCGCTCACATCTTCCGCTGCCACACGCCCAAGGGCGTGAGCCGTTTCGATCCACTCCGCCCCCACCCTGCTCTCTGCCAGATGCGAAAACCACAGAGCGCGCGCCTCATCTGGCGCGAGCAACTGCAAAAACTCGGGCATCTCAACGCATCCAAAAGGATATGATCAAAAAGTACATGGTCAGTCCGATCAACGCCATGGCATTCGTCGTCAGCAGCTTCCAGAGCGGCCGGCCCCCGCCCGCGATGCCGCGCAGGAGCAAGACCTGAGCCGCGCCGAACGGCAGGGAGAGCAAGGCCGGCCCCAGCAAGCGGAAAGAAAACCCAAGCAGCGGCGCGCCGGCATAGATGGCATACGCTCCCAGCACCAGCGCATGATGCAGAGGGAGGACACGTTCCCATCCCAGGCGCGTCAGCAGTGTGCGACGCTCATACTTGAGATCCTCTGCATAGGCCGGGAAGGCCAGGGCGATCAGGGCCGCCAACGCCAGAAACGTGAGGGGCAGCACAGCCAGGTTCAACAGACGATGGCTCTCGCCCGACTGCAGCACGAACGCCGTGGACGGCGCAAGATACACCATTTGCACAACCAGCAGAAGTTCGCCGAAGCCGCGATTGAGCAGACGCAGGGGCGGCACCGCGTAGGCGAGGATCACGGCCAGCGACAGTCCCATGAACAGGATCGCAAGCGGTTGGAGTCGTCCGCTCGTGTAAAGCAAGGTGGCGATCATCCCGCAGGCCGCCAGCGCAGCAACGGAAACATACAGGGCAGCCTCTCGCTGTATTCTGCGCTCAACGAGCGTCTCACCCGGCACAAGAGGCTCCGAAAATGGGCGAAAGGCCTCGGCCAGCAGGCTCATGCTGATCTGCGCCAGAAGGACGGCAAACAGGCCAGCCCAGAAGAGGTGCACCTCAAGCGAGATGGCCAGATAGCGCGCCACGCCGGCGCCGAGCATGTAGCCCAGCACAGCCAGCAACAGATAAAGCGGACGGGCCAATCGCACGAGACGCAGGAGGACAAGCACAGACGCCTACCCAAGCGCTTTCTTGATATCGCGATAATGCAACCGGTTGTGAATATATACCATCTTGATCATCTCGCGCAACGTGGTCAGGCCCAGGAAGGGATGGCGTCCGGTTTTATCCAGATCGGACTCCTCCAGCGAGGCAACCCAGGCGATCATCTCGGCGCGCCCGGCCCTGAATTGCTCCAATAACTCGAGCGGGGTCCGGTTGCGAGCCTTCTCCTGTTGGCGGGCATTGTAACGATCGATCGAAAAATCCTCCGAGGCGCCCGGCCCACCCTGTTGGATGGACGGAAGCAGTTGATTGAAGCCGCGCTCGGCCATGGCCAGGTGCGCCAGCACATGGCGAACGGTCCACACCGCGCCCTCCGTATAGACCTCCGTGTTCCACTGATCGTCATGCAAAGCGGCAAAGAAGGCTGCCAGATGCTCGCCTTCGGCTTTCAGTTTCTCGGCTAACCAGGCGGGAGATTCGGGCATGGGAACTCCAAGAGAGAATGAGCACGCTCAGGGAAGAGAGAACTTCGCATAATTGATCGCCGGCCGGCCATCCGTCCACCAGATGTAACGGCGGATGGAAGCGATCTGCTTCGCGAGGCGAGCACTGTCGGCAAAATCGGGGCGCACATAATAATAATGCACATCATCGGGTGCATGGCCAAAAGCCGCCGCCAGAATGTATCCGCGCTGTTCGGCGTAGTCCTTCAGGGTGATGGTCATGCGGAACCAGGCCTGCGCCATGTTCCTCTCGCTTGCCTTCGGTGGGAACACAGGCGAATAGTAAGCATGGAAGACAATCAGGTGAGGCCGGTAGCGATCCAGGTATTCGGGCGTCACTTCGCCATAACGCGCAATCCAGGCATCGTTCAGCCCCCAGGTATCGACCGCCGTCCAGCCGGAATAGAAAGGCAGCAGGCCGGCCTCCGAAGTGGCCATCACGTACCCCTTGTCGCGATAGTCGGCCAGGATTCTGGCCACCTCATAGCGGCCATCCCCCTCGGAGGGCGAGGCACAGGATTCCTGCCCCGCGACCAGGTAGCACTTCTGAGAGGCCGAATACAGGAGCAGGGCCAGGCCAGCGCTCAGCGCGGCCAGAATCCAGACGATGCGCTCGCGGACGGTGGGCGGGCGCGGCCACGACAGGCCAACCTCGCCTCCCAGGCCGTCCACCAGCGGAGGCCACGCCAGCAGCACCAGCGGTAGCAAGGCATACTGAAAGCGCGCTCCAAAATTAGTCTCATTGGAAATCAAGATAAAGGCGCTGGCAAAGCCCAGGAGCGGCAGCAAGAAGGCCAGGCTCAGACGAGTGGTTCGAGGCGCGCGAAAGCCCAAGAGGAACGCCGGCCAGAAGGGAGCAGCCAGGCGCAACATGTTTCCCAGCGATTCCTGGAAGGAGTCCATATACAGCAGCCCGGCGCCTTTTTTGTAAAACGGATTCGGCAGGGGATGGCCGAAATAATTCCAGCGCCACAGGAAGTACGCCCCGCCCAGCACAATGAACACCGCCAGAAAAGTCCACCGCACGGGGCGGGAGGTCTTCCAACCGCGCGCCACGATCACGGCCACGAGCATCAGGCCGGCCAGAATCACCCCCTCCGGACGAATCAGGCCGCCGAGCAGGGCACTCAAGGCGAAGAGCAGAGAGAGCCAGGTGGAGGGTCTCTCGCGCTGGATCAGAAGCAGGGCCAAAGTCCAGCTCAAAGCCGCAAAGAGCGCAAAGAACGGCGTTCCGAAGTAAGCCGCCACGTAACTCAGGCCGTTCCCCACGGCCAGATACAGAGCGCTGAACAGGGAGAGCGGGACATTTGCCCTCCACACCCGGCGGTTGACCCCGTACACCAGCCAGACTGTGAGCAGATGGGCGCCGAACCCCAGCACGCGCACCGTGCGCCCAACGGTCATCCCGCTCTTGATCAGGCCGGCGGCCAGCACCATGAACAGGAAATCGGTCGCCCCATCCACCGGCGGCTCGCCGATGTTCCAGACAATGCCATAGCCGCGCGCCAGATGATCGGCGTAGCGCATGAGCATGGCCGCGTCCTCGAAGGGAGGCGCATCAAAGTTGATGAACGCGCCGGCATAAACCAGCACGCCGAAGGTGAGCAGGGCTAAGACAAGAAGATCGCGATGACGTTTGAGCAAGGCCATGCTCATCCCAAGAGGGAATATCCGCCATCCACCACGATGGTCTGGCCGGTCACGTATTCATTGGCGAGCAGGAAATCCAGAGCCGCGGCGACCTCTTCCATCGTGGCCGTGCGCTGGAGGGGGAGACGGCTGACCAGGCGCGCCCACTCCGCCTCCGAAAGGAGGTCCGATTGCAAGACCAGGCCCGGAGCAATGGCGTTCACGCGGATGGACGGAGCCAGGGCGCGCGCCAGGACTTTGGTGAGCATCTCCAGGCCGGCCTTGCTGACCGAATAGGCCGGGTAGCGACTCCAGGCTTTGTGCGCGCCCACGTCGCTGATGTTGACAATCAAACCACCCTCCGTCATACGCCGGGCGGCCTCCTGAGCGCACAGGAAGGGAGCGCGCAGATTGAGATTCAGAACCGCATCCCATTCCTCCACGCGCAGCGTGCGCGCGTCGCCGCGCGGCATGGCCGCCGCCGAGTTCACCAACACCTTCAAAGGATGGGGCAGCCGATCCACACTCGTAAACAGAGAAGCGATCTGTTTGGGATGGGTCAGATCGGCCTGGGAAAGATAGACCGGCACGCCCAGCGTGCGAATCTCCGTGGCGGTCTTGTTGGCTTGCATATCGGAGTGGCGATAGTGTAGGAGAATCGCATACCCCCGGCGAGCCAGCGCCAGAACAAAGGCCTTGCCCAGGCGCTGAGCAGCGCCGGTGACGAGAGCCAGGGGTTGCTCAGACATGGCTCTGTTTTACCACAAAATACGCTCGCACTCACCTTCGGAAGAGATGAGAGATGAAGAACCACAGGTTGGCCGGCCGCTCGGCCAGACGGCGCATGAAGTAAGGATACCAGTGCGTTCCAAAGGGCACGTAGATGCGCAGTGGATACCCCTCCTGAACCAGCCGCTCCTGCAAATCACGGCGGATGCCATAGAGCATCTGGAATTCTAGGGCCTCTTTGGGAAGGCCCACCCTTTGTGCATACTGGCGTGCAAAGGCAATGCGCTCCTCATCGTGCGTGGCAATAGCGGGGAGAGGCGGAAAGCGGCCATCGGGGCTGAGGCAGGGCGCGCCGGCGGCCACGGCCGCGTCGATGAGCATTTTGGCCAGCAAGTCGTAGTTGGCATTCACCTCGGCCTTCCTGGGAAAGGCCTTCTCGCGCGGCTCCTGATAGGCTCCCTTGACCAGGCGAATACGGGCCTGCTCCTTGAGCAATTGACGGGCATCGGCCTCGGTGCGATACAGATACGATTGCAATACCACGCCCACGTTCTCGTATCCCCTCCTGCGCATTTCATAGTACAGATGGAGCGTCTTGTCGGTATAGGGCGTGTCTTCCATATCAATGCGGATGAAGTTGCGGCACTGCTGTGCCCGCGCCAGGATGCGTTCGAGGTTGCGCGCACACAACCCCTCGTCCAGGCCCAGACCGAGCTGAGTCAATTTGACGGAGATGTTGGCGCGCGCCTCCGCACTCTGCAATTCGTCCAACATGTTCAAGATGGCATCCGTGGCCTCGGAAGCCTCCTCCGGTCGGAGGGTGTGCTCCCCGAGATGATCCAACGTCACCTGAATTCCCCGCGCGTTCAGTTCCCGGATGACGCGCAGGGCCTCGTTCAGGCTTGTGCCGGCTACGAAGCGCGACGCCACTCTCCAGGCGAACCCCCAATTCGTCACCATGTTTTGAGCCCAGACGGCTTTGGAGAGGTGAGTAAGGAAGGAGCGAAGCATGGGTTTCCTTTCTTCTGCCCATCGAGAAAAACACAACACGGACAAACACCGATTCGGCGGACAACCACACATGAAGCGTAGTCATGACAAAAGGGAGTAGAGCAATTCTAGCACAGGTAGCCCAAGGGCTTGTGTTATACTTTTTCCCTGACGAAAGTCATCTTTTGGAGGTCCTGTGAGGAATCGCAATACGAATATTTTCCTGCGCGGGAGCGCCATCCTCTTGCTCATCATCGCCATCGTGCTGACGCTGGTATCGCTGGTGGGGTACAGCCGTCAGCGCAATCGTTATCCTCCAGGCATGACCATCGGCGGCGTGCCCGTGGGCGGGCTGGACCCTCAGGCCGCCTCCGAGCGGGTGTTGCAGGTGTACTCCCTGCCGGTCGAGATTCATTACGGCGGCGGCCTCGTTCAGGCCAGCCCGACGACGCTGGGCTTTCAGATCGACATCGAATCGATGCTGGCGGCGGCTGACCTGGTTCGCACCGGCGGGGCATTCTGGGGCGGCTTTTGGGATTACCTGTGGAACCGCGACCCGCCGCCGGCCGACATCCCTCTGCGAGCGACGATCTCGGAAGAACGCTTGCGAGACTACCTGCAGAGCGAGATCGCTCCACGCTACGATCAACCTCCCGTGCCGCCCCAACCGATTCCGGGCAGCCCGAATTTCACTCCGGGCCGGCCCGGCCAAACCCTGGATGTGGAACGCGCCGTCCCGCTGATCGAGGCCGCGCTGCAATCCCCTACGAATCGCGTGGTGACCCTTTCCTCCACCCAGGGCGTGGCCATTCGCCCGCCCTTGCAGACCCTGGAAATCCTGCTCAAACAAATCATCGCGGCTTCGGGCTTCGACGGCACGCTCGGCCTGTACATGCTCGATCTGCAAAATGGCCAGGAGATTCATTTTGCGCTCGATCGGGGGCAGGAAATCGCGGTCGAGCCAGACGTGGTGTTCACGGCCTCCAGCACGATCAAGATTCCGATCCTGGTCTCGTACTTCATTCAACACGGCTCCGCGCCGGTGAGCGAGGCGGTCCAGGCGAAGATCGTCAACATGATCCACCAATCGGACAATGTGGCCTCCGACGCCTTGATGGCAGAACTGAGTGCAGAGCGCGGCCCCCTGATCGTCACCGAATACATGAGAAAACTCGGCCTGGAGAACACTTTCATTGCCGGCTTCTTCGCGCCCGGCTCGCCCCTTCTCCAGCGCTTCACCACGCCGGCCAACCAGCGCGCGGACGTGTTCAACGATCCCGATCCTTACAACCAGACCACGCCATCCGATATGGGCATGTTGCTGGAGGACATTTATCATTGCGCTCAGGCGGGAGGTGGCGCCCTGGTGGCAGCCTTCCCCGACAAGATCACCAAAGAGGTCTGCGCGCAAATGATCGAATATCTGGCGGCGGATAAGATCGGCGTGTTGATCGAGGCCGGCCTGCCCGAGGGCACCAAGCTGGCGCACAAGCACGGCTGGGTGCCCGACCCCGACGGGGTGGTGCGCAACTTCAGCGACGCGGGCATCGTGTACACACCGGGGGGGAACTTTGTGCTTGCGATCTATGCCCACCACAACGTGCAGATCGTTTTCGACCCGGCCAACCTGCTGTTCGCCGAGCTGACGCGCGCGGTCTACAACTATTACAACCAGTAACGCGGATCGCCATGACCTGCCCTGATTACACGGCCGTTGACATGGCAACATAAGTCCGCCGGGCCTGCAGGGAGGCCGTTAGGATGGGTTTCGTAATATAATCGAACCATGAGCGCGGCACTGGGCCTCTATCGCCTGCAACAGATAGACAGCCGCTTGAGTCAGGTTGAAGCACGCCTGGCAAAAATTCGAGCGGCGCTGGCAAGCGATGAGGAATTGCGTGTTGCCCGGGAGCAGGCGCGCTCCACCGAGGCGGCGCTGCAGCAGGCCGAACGCCTGCATCGTCAGGCGGAAGCCGAGAGGCAGGATCAGCAGACCAAGATCCAGCAGGCCGAGGCCGCCCTGTACGGGGGGCACATCCACAATCCAAAAGAACTGCAAGACCTGGAAGCCGATATCCAGTCCTTGAAGAAGCACCTGGCCGTTTTAGAGGATCGGGAACTGGAAGCCATGCTTCGGGTGGAGCATGCTCAGGCCGCCTCCCGGCAAGCCCAAGAAAACCTGAAACATACCGAGGTGCGTTTGGGGAACGAGCACCGCGACCTGCTCAACGAACAGGAGCAACTTTCCCGCGAGTTGGAAAATCTGCGCGCCGAACGTCAGGCGGCGGTGCTGGCCATCTCCGCCGACCGGCTCTCCGTGTATGAGGACCTGCGGCTGCAACGGCGTGGCGTGGCAGTGGCCGAGATCACGGAAAACGCCTGTGGAGCCTGCGGCACGACGCTGACCCCGGCCCAGCAACAGAGCGCGCGGCACGCCGCGCAATTGGTATACTGTCCATCCTGCGGACGAATCCTGTACGCCCACTGAGCCGGCTATCATGCAACTGCCCCTCCCGCCTGCGCTCGACCCCCTTTCCTTTGCGATTGGCTTCGTCGTCGCCACACTCTTCTGGTGGCTGATCGGGCATGCCCGCCCGCTGTGGGTCGAACTCCGCCAGAATCTCAAGGGCAGGGCAGAAGCAGGCCAGATTCAGAGCACGAGCAGCATCGAAATGAAACATCGCCTGAGCACCCTGAGGCGTGCTCAGGGCCTGCACCTGGCTGCCCCGCTCTTCGCGTTGGATGAGATTCTGCAGGAGCCGCGCCTCCTCGCTCCCCCGCCACGCGTCGAGCCCGATGCGCCTCCCTTCACCGAGGACCTCGTCGCGCAAACCCTGCCTTACATGCCGGCCTGGCCCGAACTGGCCGCCATCTATAATGCGCCCACGCTCAGCCTGCCCCAGGCACTCTCCGGCGGCATGAACCTCGTCCTTGTTGGCCAACCGGGCAGCGGCAAGACGGTCGCCCTGGCCCATCTGGCCTCGCTGGCCGCCAGACGAAGCGAGACGCTGGGCGCGCTCAAAGAGGCCATACCCTTCCTGGTCCACGTGGCCGATCTAGACCTGCCCCTTCCAAAGAAGACACGGGACATACTCGTCCCCATCATCGAGGTGGCCGCTCAGGAGGCCTCCATGTTCGAGGCCGGGCGCATCCCGGCCTTCGTCCACAATTGCTTTCGCTCCGGCCGCGCCCTGCTCTTGCTGGACGGCTTTGATGAACTCACGCCCGAGGGGCAGAACCTCGTTGCCGACTACCTCAAGCTGCTGTTGACGGAATATCCTCGCATCCGGATTGTGACGAGCGGCGCCCCGGAGTACATGGATGGACTGGTGGCCCTGGGCTTCGTCCCGCTGGCCCTTGCGGCCTGGAGCAACCAGCGCGCCGCGCAATTCGTCGCCACGTGGAGCCGGGCGTGGAGCCAGTTCATTGCTGTCGAGGAGCGGGCGCGCACCGCCCTCGAGCCAATCGATCCGCTTCTGTTGAATGCCTGGGTGAGCACCGACCTGCAGGGGTTGACGCCACTGGAGATCACCCTCAAGGTCTGGGGAGCCTACGCCGGAGACAGCCTGGGCCCGCACGCCCTCGATTCAATCGCCGCCCACATCCGCCGCCTCGCCCCGCCGAACACGCCGCTGGCGGCTCTGGAAGCCCTGGCCATGCAGGTCGTGCTCACGGCTCAGCCGACCTTCGACCCGCGCAAGGCGCGTCAGTGGGTGAAATCCTTCGAACTCCCAGAGGAGGCGCCTGCCGAGGCCCCGACCGATGAGGAAAAGCCGAAAGAAAAGAGAAAACGCAAAGCAAGGACCAGAATCGTCCCGGCGGCCACACCCGGTTTGTTGGGCAGAATGGCAGCCAGCGGCCTGGTCATCCCCCACCTGAACGGCAGGATGCGCTTTATCCACCCTGTGTTCGGAGGCTTTCTGGCCGGGCGCGCCTTGAGCAGTTTCAAGGCCGAGGAAACCCTGCTCGCCCAGCCCGACTGGATCGGAAAGTTGCTGGCCATGCGCTACCTGGCGGCGTATGGAGATGCCAGTACGCTGGTCAAGAGCCTGTTGGAGTGGTCACGCCTGCCCATGCATCGCCCACTGCTCTCCGCAGCGCGCTGGCTGCGAGACGCGCCGCGCCAGGCCCCCTGGCGCGCCCAACTCATGGCCAGCCTGGCGGCCCTGTTGCAATCCGAGGGATTGCCCCTGGCCCTGCGCGCTCAGGCCCTGGCCGCCTTCGCGGTCAGCAAGGATGCAGGCGTGCCAGCCCTGTTCCGCCAGTTAATGAGCACCCTTTCCTTCGACCTGATGCAATTGCTGGCGCTGGGCAGCGGCGCGGTACGGGATGCCAAAGCGATCAAGGGCCTGCAGGGATTGTTGGAGATTCCCAGCCTGGCCGTTCAACGCGCCGCCTGCCTGGCCCTGGCCGCCATCGGCACCACCGAGGCCCTGGAAATCCTGGGGGAGACTCTCCTGCACGGCAGCGAGGAGCAACGCCGCGCGGCTGCCGAAGCGCTCGCCAACGAGCCCATCGAGGGCCATCCCATGCTCAAGGACGGAGCCACGCTCTCGGATGTCCTGGTGCGACACGCGGTGGTCTACGGCCTGGCGCGCCTGGACGAGAAATGGGCCACAGAACTTCTGGAGAGGATGCAAATCGAGGACAGCGAGTGGCTGGTGCGCAACGCGGCAAGCGAAGTGCTGGCGGCCCGTCAGAGCAGGCAAGACCCGCGTCTGCCGCGCCCCCTGCGCCCACCCTGGCAGGCGCCGTGGCTGATTCAGTTCGCGGCCACCCAGGGGGTTGGCATCCCCCCCGGCTCGCCCGCCACCGAGATCCTGATCGCCGCCCTCTCCAGCCCAAAGGTCGAAGAACGCCTGGCGGCCCTGCCCTACCTCGTGCCGCATCCGAACGATGGAACGATCAAGGCCATCTACAACGTGATGTATGGGGACGATTCCGAGGCGCGCGAGAGAGCCTACCTCACCCTGTGGGAGATCGGAGCCTCCGGCTACAAACTGCCACACCCCACCCAGTACGGCTTTGGTTAAATGCTTATCACAAACGCCACCCTGATCAGTTGGGAGACTCCCAATCGCGTCCTGGAAGACCACGCCCTGTACGTCAGCGGCGATCGCATCCACGCCATCGGGCCCGCCGCCAAACTGGAAGGGATGTACCCCCGCTCCAGAAGGCTGGATGCTGGCGGACAACTCGTGATGCCCGGCAACATCTGCGCCCACACGCATTTCTACGGCGCGCTGGCGCGCGGCATGGCCATCCCCGGCACGGCGCCGAAGGATTTTCCCGAAATCCTGCAAAAGTTGTGGTGGCCGCTGGATAAATCGCTCTCTGAAGAGGACATCCGTTATTCAGCCCTGGTCTGCCTGGTGGACGCCATCAAGCACGGCACAACCACCCTCATTGACCATCACGCCTCTCCCAACGCTATCGATGGTTCGCTGGACATCATCGCCGAGGCCATCGAGCAGGCCGGGCCGCGCGGCGTCCTGTGCTACGAGGTCACAGACCGCGACGGGGCCGATAAGGCCGCGGCCGGGATCAGAGAGAATCTCCGCTTCCTCAAACGCCTGGAAAAGGACCCCCACCCGCGCCTGGCCGGGATGTTCGGCCTGCACGCCAGCCTCACCCTTTCGGGCGCCACCCTGGAGGCGTGCCGCGCGGCTGCGCCAGAGGGGACGGGCTTTCACGTCCACGCCGCCGAATCCGAGGCCGATGAATGGGACAGCCTGCATAAATCCGGGCTGCGCGTGATCGACCGTCTGCAGCGACATGGCCTCCTCGGCCCGAAGACCATCGCCGCGCACTGCGTTCACATCGATGCCCGCGAGATCGCCCTGCTAGCCGAGACGGGCACCTGGGCCACGCATCAGCCGCGCTCGAACATGAACAACGCCGTGGGGGTGGCCCCGGTCGAGTCGATGCTGCGCATGGGAGTCAGGGTCTGCCTGGGAAACGATGGCTTCTCCAACGCCATGTGGGAGGAGTGGAAAGCCGCCTACCTCGTCCACAAACTCTGGCAGCGCGACCCACGCCGCATGAACGGCTACGACGTGGTTCAGATGGCCGTTTACAACAACGCCGCCCTCGCCCACATCTTCTTTCCGCAGGCCCCGATCGGGCAGATCGTGCCGGGCGCCGTGGCCGACCTGATCTTCGTGGATTACCATCCTCCCACGCCGCTCACCCCCGAAAACCTGCCCTGGCATATTCTGTTTGGCTTTCGCGAGAGCCTGATCACCACCACCATCGTGGCCGGCAAGGTTCTGATGAAAGACCGTCAACTGATGACGCTCGATGAAGAGGAAATTGCCGCCCGTGCTCGCGAACTGGCGTCCAAAGCCTGGAAACGATACGAGGAAAAAGTCAAATGAACGACATTCCCCTCCTTCTCACCATCGGCCTGCTGGGGGGCACAGGCAAAGAAGGCAAAGGCCTGGCCTATCGCTGGGCCAGGGCCGGCTATCGCCTCCTGATCGGCTCGCGCACACCCGAAAAGGCTGTCGCCGCGGCCTCAGAACTGGTGGAGAGGCTGGACGGCGCGCCACCCATCGTCGGCCTGTCGAACCTGGAGGCCGCGCGACAGGCAGACATCATCGTATTGACGGTTCCGTATGCGGCGCATCGCGCCACCCTGGAATCCGTCAGGGAGGCCCTGCAAGGCAAACTGCTGGTCGATGTGACCGCGCCCCTCGTCCCGCCAAAGGTGAGCCGGGTACAGATGCCGCCGGCCGGCTCCGCGGCACAGGAGGCACGCCAGATTCTTGGCCCGGGCGTGGAGGTCTGTGCTGCCTTCCAGAACATCGCCCACGAATTGCTGCTCCGCGATGACGAGATCGAATGTGACGTGCTGGTAACCGGCTCCAGCCGAGAAGCCCGCCTCGAAACGCTCAAACTGGTGGAGGCGGCCGGGCTGCGTGGCTGGGATGCCGGCCCGCTCGAAAACTCGGTCGTCGTCGAGGGGCTGACCAGTGTGCTGATCCACATCAACAAGCAATATGGCAGCACCCACGCCGGAATCAAGATCACGGGCGTAAAATATGGTCGTGGACAGGTTTGAGAGGCCATTCAGGTAGCTCCGAAGATCGATCCCTGCAAGATGGTCCCCTTCGAGACGGCACAGTCTGTCAGTTGGGCACACAAACAAGGCGGGGTATAATCGCGACAAAGGAGCATTTCCATTGGAAAAATCAAACGCATTCTATTCGAGTAATAAAGTTATCATCTTCAACGATGACATTTTAACCACCCCTGCTATTAGCCCTAATAGCATAGACTTGATTGTTACTTCCCCGCCTTACAATGTTGACATTCAATACAATTCCCATCGGGATGATATTTCCTATCCTGAATATTTGGAATTTAGCCGCGCTTGGCTATCGAGATGTTTTGAATTCTTGAAAGATGATGGGCGCTTTTGCTTGAACATTCCGCTGGATAAAAACAAAGGCGGTCAACAGAGCGTAGGGGCGGACATTACAACGATTGCCAAGCAAATCGGCTTTCAATATCATTCGACGATTATATGGAACGAAGGCAATATCTCACGACGCACGGCATGGGGTTCGTGGATGAGCGCTACCGCTCCGTTTGTGATTGCTCCAGTTGAACTTATAGTGGTGCTGTATAAGAAACGCTGGCGCAAAACCAGCGGGAGCGGAAAGTCAGATATCACCAAATCTGAATTTATGGAGTGGACGAATGGCGTTTGGACATTCAGCGGCGAAAGCAAGAAAAAGATAGGACATCCAGCGCCGTTCCCCATTGAATTACCACGTCGTTGTATAAAGCTCTTCTGCTTCGTTGGCGATACCGTATTAGACCCGTTCGCCGGTAGTGGCACTACTCTGATTGCCGCAGCCATGCTAAACAGAATTGGGATAGGAATTGAAATTGATCGTCAGTATTGTGAACTGGCGAAACGGCGAATTCTTTCTGCTCCAGAATTGTTGCAGCAAAGTCTACCTCTTGGAGAAACGCATGGTAGATAAAACCATCAGCGAACTTATCATGGAGTACTTCTATGCTCATCCAAATGAAGACCTTGAGCATGGACCAGTCGTAGATTGGGTAACTGAACAGTGGCTGAAAACACATCGCACTTCACCCCGTGACCCTTGGCGCGCGATCCGAGCATTACATCAGAAAGGCTTTCTCATCAAAGTAAGAAAAGGGGTTTACAGGTACGATCCCAGGGCCGTCAGAGAGCGCGAGTTAGAAGACTTCACGCCAGAGCAAAAAGAAGAAATTTTCAGGCGAGACAATTACCGTTGCGTAATCTGTGGGCGTGGTAGGCACAACGGTTATGAAATCCATGCCGACCATATCATTCCGAAAGGCTTGGGCGGCAAGGCGGAAGTGGCTAACGGTCAAACTCTCTGTTCAATCCACAACTTAAGGAAGAAGAATTATAAACAAACAGAAACTGGCAAAAAGATGTTTATTCATCTGTACGAGTTGGCAAAATCACTGGGCGATACGGAAACATTGCGTTTCTGTGAAGAAATCCTTGAAACATTTGAAAAGCATCACATTAACGACCATATCGAGTGGAAACGATAATGTCTGCCCAACACGCGCTTGCACCTGACGCCGCTCCGCTGCGCTTTGCGGCGCAGGTGAAGCGCAGGCCGTTAGCCCGCCTTCTTT
>JBBIKK010000018.1:0-47225 GCA_037445475.1 Chloroflexota bacterium | reverse complement strand
CACAAAGACCCATTTGATCGTCTGCTCGTTGCTCAAGCCATCGTTGAAGAAGCAGTTCTGGTCAGTGGAGATCCGAATATTGCCAAGTATCCTGCTCAAGTCGTTTGGTGATTACGCATTGCGAGGCAGGGCGCTGGCTAACAAGCGCTCGCTTCGCGGCCGCTGAAGCACGAGCCGTTGGGCGGCTGTTACCGGCGGTCACATGAACGCAGTCGGAGGAGGTGGTATAGGATAACCCAAATACTTGTATCAGCCATCAGCCCACTTTCCGATTGACCCAAAAATCAAGGAGAATGCGAACATGTCGAAAAAATCTGTCTCACCGCTACTCTGTCTTTTCCTGCTGGCACTAACGATCTTGGGACCAACCACACCGGCTTACGCTACTACAATTGGACCTGTGCCATCTAATGACTCAGGTGCACTAACCCTGGCGCAGGCGATGATAGCAGACCCCTCTACCCTACTATCGGCCCACTTTGTTGCTGTTCCACCCAGCGGCACACCGAACGGCACCTCCGATGCTTTAAGTTTTTTTCCCAACACACGGGGCAATGTTTGCCATCCTGACCAGCGGAAATGTCCTCTACGCCAGCGCACCCAACAATTCCAGCAGTAGTGGCGCTAATATTGGCGGCGGACTTGTGCCTGGACGAGGCAATACCGCCTACGATGTGACCGTCCTCGAAATCGGCCTGAGACCTCCCGTAGGGGCACATTGCCTGCGCCTCGACTTCGCTTTCTACTCCGAAGAATATCCCGAGTGGGTCGGCTCCGCTTACAATGATGGGTTTGTGGCGGAACTGGACCAATCAACCTGGACAACCAACAATCGGTCCATCAGCGCGCCCGACAACTTTGCGTTTGACGACCGGGGGAACGTCATCAGCATCAATAGCACCGGCGTCACGAGTATGAGTGACTTGAACAGCGCCGGCACAACTTATGATGGCGCGACGGTCCTGCTCCAGGCCGCTACGCTGCTCGCGCCGAACACGGACCATAAACTCTACCTATCCATTTTCGACCAGGGCGACCATGTACTGGACTCGGCTGTCTTCGTCGACAACATCCGCCTGGAGAGTGTCTCCAACCCGGAAATCAATTGCATTCCCGGCGCAACGTCGAAGACACGGATACCTGTTATCCTCCTCCCAGGCGTCGGCGGGACCAAGCTGAACAACCACACGGGCGAACTCTGGCCCCGGATAGGCGAACTGCTCATCAGTTCCAGCGATGATTTCTTGCTGCCGCTGCGCCTGGATGCCACAGGGACCGGTCCGCTCTATCCCAACAACCCCGATTACTCCACCGTCGCGGCGGGGGACATTCTGGAAAAAGTGCTCACGCAGGATTTCTACGGGCACGCAATTGAAACTCTCGAGCTGGCCGGTTATCAGCGGAATGTGGATCTTTTTCCGTTCCCCTACGATTGGCGCCAGGACATCGACACCCTGGCGAACGAACTCCTGGCGAGGATTGACGAAATACGCGAGCAAACAGGGGCCGAGCGGGTGGACATCATCGGCCACTCGATGGGAGGCCTGATTACCCGCGCGGCGCTGGCGAATCCAAACAGCATCGGCAAGGTGCGTAAAGTCGTCACTCTGGGTTCACCGGCGCTGGGTGCCCCCAAGATTCTCGGCATGCTGGAATATCAGACCCCGTGTTTTCTGGAGATGCTGGGCTGTCGCGTCAATCCCAGCACCCTCCAGGACATTCTGACGAACCTGATCTCGGCCTATCAAATCCTGCCCGGCCCGGCCTATGATATCGCGCACATGGCACCGGTGAACATTGACCGGGATACCAACGGAGACGGGCTTCCAGAAGGCTTGCAGGATTACGCGAAGTGGACGGCCATTGTCAGCGCGCACCGGAACAGCGCCCTGCTGCAGAAAAACGCGCCTTTCCACCAGGCGTATGACAACCTGACCCTGGCTGATCCCTCGGTGCAGTTCTATCGCGTGGTAGGGGACCAGATGAACACCATGGTACAGATTCGAGAATACATCAAGTGCCTCATCTGGAATTTCAACTGTTGTGTTGAGTATGAACTCATCATGGGCAACGGCGATGGCACGGTCCCGCTGCACTCGGCCGACCTGTACAACCCGGCGGCAGGTATTGATTACCGTGCGGGAGTACCCAACGCTTATGCACACGAGGTAGAGCACGGTGTGCTGGCGGGCAACGACGATGTTCTGAAGTTCATCCTTTCATTCCTCGGGACGGCTCCATCCACCGCCTTCGGTCCAGTGAGCGCGGCAGGAACACCGCTGCTCTCGAGTGCGCCTGAAGAGCGCCAGGAACAGGATCCCATCGCGCCGCAGCCGCTCGGCCTGAGCGCCGTTCCACTGGTGACCTCGCAGACGATCGCGGGTCTCAGCGACAGCCCCGAACCGTTTGGCGGGATCGAGCTGGAGACCGTGGGGCCGGTCGAGGGTTTCATCCAGGACGAGGCGAGCAACCTGCTTGGGCCGGATATGATTGTCGAGGCGATCCCGGGCGGCACGTACAACGCGATTGGCAATACCCAGAGCTTTTTCCTCAATCAGGACGGGCACTACCAAGCCCGGCTGAACGTCGTCGGCGCTGACCCTGTTACTCTGCGTGTGCGCACCTATGCTAATGATGCCATGAGCGGACAGGCCGTGTTCAACGTCAGTGCACCAATCCATGCCGGGCTGCAGGTCGCCTTTGCAACGGAAGGCGACTTGGGCGCTCTGCAATTGCAGGTTGACGTGAACGCCGATGGCGTATTCGACGAAGTTATCCCGCCGGACTCCTTCTACACCGGTCCAATCGCCTCCGAGACTATTCCGCCAAAGACGACCGCCACGATTCACTGGGCTGCTCCCCAGATCACCGAAGTAACGCTCACGGCTGAAGACCAGCCGGGTGGAGCAGGGGTCGCTCACACGTATTACAGGATTCTGAATGAACCGGGCTCAGAATCAATGATTTATACGGCTCCATTTACCATCCCACTTGGAGCCGAATTGCAGTTCTTCTCGGACGACCGCGTGGGAAACACGGAGCAGATCCAGGCCATACAGACCGTGCTCCTGGACATCAAACCTGGTAGTTTCCCGAACAGTCTCAACCTTGGGGCAAACGGGACGACGCCATCTGCCATTCTGAGCACACCCACCTTTGACGCGACTGCTGTGGATATCTCCACGATCACCCTGGCAGGGGCTCCCGTAGCAACGAAGAATAATGGCGCGTGGATGATTTCGTTTGAGGACGTTAACCGAGACGGACGTCTGGACCTTGTCTTTCACGTGACCACATCAAAACTCCATCTTGACAGCACTTCTACGGAAGCATTCCTGTACGCACAGACCCAAAGCGGGACACCACTCATCAGTGTGGATACCGTAAGGACCGTACATTAGCAAGGACTTTGCAAGGCCCCACGCTCATGTATAAAAACCGGTGTGGGGCCTTGCAGACCCAAGGAATGAATACCATGAATACACGAAGAATGATTCGAGTGATTGGTATCTGTTTCGTCGGTTTTCTTATGCTCCTTTGCGCACACGGTGTCCTGTTGCTTGCTTTAGCGGCTTCCTTCGATATTTTCGCTTCCCGCATTTCTCCTCTCTCATGGTTTCTCTTCATAGTCGTTATTCCGCCCTTCATCACAGTCGCGGGTGCTCTACCGGCTATCGCCCTAGGAGAGGGTAAGATACGGAGCCTGGTTATTGGATTCATTGCCAGTATTGGCGCCACGATCATTTTCAATTTGCCGTTACAGGAAGCTCGTGGTTTCTTTGATGCGAGTGACGCGCTCGCGTCCATTTTCGTTGTCGGCGCGACTGTGCTCGCAGCCAGTTTTCGCCCATTAGATCGACGTAAGGTGCGGGTCGCAGCGGTCTTAATGGCTTGGGCGATCTTCTCCATGTTGGGACTAATGGCTACCGGCCTCTCGCAGATTGCAGCTTTCATCGTTGTCCTATTAGCCTGGGTTGCCCTGCCGGGGGGCGCGGCGTTGTTTCAGTCTCGATTATCTTCGTATCAAAGCCGTGCCCAATAATTTTGTCATGCAATGGTATGCCGCCCAACAATGGCATGAACCCGACTTGCTCCTCGCTGCGCTCGGCTCGCCTGCGGGTGATGCGCAAGCCGTTGGGAGGCTGGCTAAGTCGATCCTCGTTCACATGGAGCATGGTCTTGAATACTGCAACTGGTTCTCAACTGCTACATACTAGCCTAACTTTTGTGCAATCAGCGGCCGAATCACGAAAAACGGCCTTGAAGGACAAGATTTTGCACCTTACCAACGGAATCTGGAATCTGTATGCTCTGAGCATTCCAAATTGAGAGAGGAATGGTCATGAGCGCTGAAATTCGGGAGACGCAACACGCCTTTCTGGTGGTTTGGGGGTGGTTTGCCCAACAGATTGGTCTGATCGAGGGCTTGCAGTCGGTGTGCTTGAAGCAGAAACGCTATCAGCATACGCCCCAGAGCAAAGTACTGGAGTTTCTGGTGGCGATTCTGGCTGGGCTCAAGCATTTGCAGGACATCAGCCGCTCGGCGCATCCCCTGGACCAGGACGTGGCGGCAGCGCAGGCCTGGGGAGAGGAGGGGTGGGCCGACTACAGTGGGGTGAGCCGCACGTTGAGTGGGCTGAGTTGGGAAGAAGGGCGGCAGATGAGCGGCGTGCTTGAAAGGGTCAGCCAGCCCTTCCTGGCTGCCGAGCTAGCGTTGCTGCGCAGCCAAGGGCGACGGATTTGCTATGATGGCGACCTGACCGGCCTGCCGGTATCGCATACCAGCCGCACCTACCCCAATGCGGCCTACGGTCACATGGATGATGAAATCCGTTTGGGATATCAGGCGGCGCTGGTCAGCCTGGAAAGCCCGACCTATGGGCGCTTGTGGCTCTCGGTGGCTCATCACCCAGGGGATACGGTCTCTTGTACCCAGGCGGAAGCCCTGGTGTTAGCGGCGGAGGCACGCACCGGCCTGCGGCCGCGCCGCCGTACGGAGTTGCTGCGAGGCCGGATCGAAGCCCTGCAAGCCCAATGTGCCCAGACTCAGGCGCGCCGAGAAAGCCAACAAAAGCAGGTGCAGCAAGCCCAGGAACGCCTGGCGCAGGCCGAGGAAGCGTATCGCCATCTGCAGCAACAATTCGAGCAGCTGGAACAGCACTATCGGACGAAGGAGCGTCCGGAACGACCCACCAGCTGCCTGGCGCAGACCCGCAAGCGCTTGCAGAGCGCTGCCAAACGCCTGAAAAGCCGCCAGCGTACGCTTCCGCAAGCCCAGCGCCGCCTGGACAAAACCATCGCCCATGGGCAAGCCCAGCAGGCGGCCTTGGAGCAACTCCGAGAACGCCTGTCCCGCTTTGAGCAAGACAACGCCGCCAACCCCGAACCGGTCGCGGCCGAATTCCGTCTCGACGCCGGCTTCGGCAGTTATGAGAATGTCGCCTTGCTGATTGAGATGGGCTACGAAGTCTACACCAAACCCCACAGCCATCAGGTCGTGAACTGTCTGCGGCGGCAAGTGGACGGGCAGATAGGCTGGCAGCGCGTCGGAGCAAATGCTGAATTGATTGCCTGGCCCAAAAAGCAACTCAACCGCTGCCCCTATCCCCTGGATGTTGCCCTGGAACGCTTCCACACCGGCAAGATCATCAAGCACAGCGCTTTATGGCATTACGGGCAAGACCCCGTGACCGAGGACCTGAAGGGCTGGTTCGAGCATTACAACCGCAGGCAGACCATTGAAGCGGGCATCAAGGAAAGCAAGCAGGTCTTCTTCTTGCACCGCATCAAAGTACGCTCCGAACCGGCCATCTATCTTCAGGAATGCTTCGTCCTCTTCGCCGCCAATTTCATCCGTTGGGCCTCGCTCTGGCTGACCCATCAGACCCTCCCAGAAGCCAACAGCCTGAATGCTAACAAAATGGGTATCAAGGCCCAGGTGCAGGTGGGCGCTCACCTCTCCGCACAGGTCATCCAGAATTCAGATGGCAGGTTGTTAAATGCAGACAAAGTGCTTCGTTTGCCCCTCGGAAACCCTCCGCCTCAGAAGAAACCAAAATCTTGGTTTTTGATGCCGTTTTTCGTGAAATCACATCTGATTGCACAACCGCTACGCTAAAGCACGGCGCGAGTCTAACGCGGAGGCTCGCCCCGTCGCTCTGCAATGTCCACGGGGTGTAATCTTCACGATGCCCGTTCTCGACTCGCATTCCCTCGATTTTTTCAGCCGCAGCACAGAACAGACGCGCCGCCTGGGCACGCGGCTTGGGGCTGTGTTGCAGCGCGGCGATGTCATTGGCCTGCAGGGCGATGCGGCGGCGCTGAAGGGGTCGCCCTGGGGAGCGGGCAGGTTGTGACGCAGGAGCAGGCTGTGGAGGTGGTTGGTGATTTGAGTGCGCTGGCGCACCAGGGAACGATGATGAGCGAGGAGGCCGCGCGCCTAGCGGACCTCCTGAGGGGGCACCCAGACGGTGGGCAGGAAGCCGGTGGCGGAGAGGCGGATGTTCATCTGAACCAACGCCTTCCTGACAAGGCGCTAGGGTCGCTTATCCAGCGTAACGGTTATGTCCAGTTTCTGGTCGCCGCGCAGGACGGTGAGAGTGACCGTGTCGCCGGGCGACTTGTGCGTGATCAGATAGGCCAGAAGATCGTTGAACTGATGGACGGGGCGCCCATCGATGGCGATGATCAGGTCGCCGCCGGCGTTCAGATTGGCAATGCGGGTCGGCTTGCTGCCTCCCCGCAGGCCGGCCCTTTCCGCCGGGCCGCCCGGCGCCACATCCGTCACATAGGCCCCGGTGTATTGCTTCAGACCCAGGGCCTCGATCTCATCCAGCGATAGATCGCTGACAGACGAGATGCCCAGGTACGGGTAGTCGTACTTGCCCTCGCGAATCAGAATCGGCACCACGCGCTTGACGATGTTGGATGAGATGGCAAACCCAATCCCGGAATTCACCGGCTCCCCAACGGAGGTGAAATTCGTGGTGCGGATGGCGCGGTTGACGCCGATCACCTCTCCCTGGAGATTGAAGAGCGGGCCGCCGGAGTTGCCGGGGTTGATGGCCGCGTCGGTCTGAACAATGTCGCCGGCCGTGAAGGGCTGACCGCTGCCAGGAGCAGTGTGCTCCGAATCCAGCGTGCGCCCGAGGGCCGAGACAATGCCCACCGTCATCGTCCCGTTCAACCCAAATGGATTCCCGATCGCGATCACGGTTTGTCCTACCTTGAGGGCGTCCGAATCGCCCAGGGGAAGCGGGTGTAGTTCACCGGTCGGCGCATTGACCTTGACCACCGCCAGGTCCGAATCCAGGTTGCTCTTCCGATCTGTGCCGTAGGTCTTGAAACCCGACATAAAATCCACCTCGACCTTCTGGTTGGTTGCATCCGCCACCACGTGGTAATTGGTGATGATGTGTCCCTGGCTGTCGTAGACGAAGCCGGAGCCGAGCGAGCCTCCGCTGGCCGTGCCGGTGACTTTGATGGCCACGATGCCCGGGCTCACCTGCTCATACAGGCTGACCAGGGCTTCTTGCTGCGCCTGCGGCAGGACGGCGCCCTGGGTTCGCACCGCGGGTTGGGCCGTGCCCGGCGCCGCCGTTTGCAAAATGGCCGGCGAGAGAGCCGGGATGGTGATGGCCTGACAGGCCAGGGCGCTCAGTACGAGCACAGCCACTGATGTGAAAATGCGTTGGTTTCTCATGCTTTCTCCCGTTGCGTTTGGCGGGCTGCTTCTTCGAGCAATGCCCTCTGCCTAGACGATAGTGACCTGGGAATCTCTACCTTGACCTTCACAAATAGATCGCCTTTCTGGGTGCTCTTCAAGTGCGGCATGCCCCGCCCACGCAGGCGGAAGACCTGATCCGGCTGCGTGCCGGCGGGGATGTTCAATTTGACCTTTCCTTCCATGGTCTCCACCTCCGCCTCACCGCCCAACATGGCCGTGAACGCATCAACGGTTGTGGAGGTGTACAGATCATCTCCCTGACGCTCGAAGCGCGCATCCGGCGCGATCTCGATCACCAGATAGAGATCGACCCCCTGCGGACCTGCGCCGGCCGCGCGCACCTTGGAACCGGATTTGACCCCGGCCGGAATGCGCACCTCCACCCGCCGCCCGTTGCTCTGGATCGTGCGACTCGTGCCGCGATAAGCCTCATCCAGACTGATGGTCACCGGCTGCTGATAGGCCGGGGCACGCTTGCGTCCGGCAGCCTGCGCCGCGCCCATGCCGCCGAAGAGGGAGCGGAAAAAGTCCGAGAACAGGTCTTGCTCGCCGAACAGGTCGCCCCAATCACCGTATTCGACTCGCACCCCTCCCGGCCCGCCGCCGAACCATTGACTCCAATCGAAGTCCCCGGGCGCGCCGCGCTGCTGCCAGCTGGAGTAGGCGCTGCCCAGTTGATCGTAGCGGGCGCGCTTCTGCGGATCGCTCAACACCTGATAGGCCTCGTTGATCTCCTTGAACTTCTCCTCCGCCTGCTTGTTGCCGGGGTTGCGATCAGGATGGTAGCGCATGGCCAGTTTGCGATAGGCCTTGCGAATTTCTTCCTCGCTAGCCGAGCGCTCCACGCCCAGAATCTTGTAGTAATCTTTGTATTCCATCGCTGAATGATTCTATGCCTGTTGGCCAGGTTCAGCAAGCGCCAGACAGAGGGTTTAATGGAACTCTAACTTCGGTTATACTCTCTGCGTGGAGAAACAACCCATGAAATCCATCTGCGTCTTTTGTGGCTCTTCCGACGCGATTCATCCAGACTACCTGGAGGCGGCGCGTCAGATGGGGCGCCTCCTGGCCGAGCGCCGCCTGCGGCTGATCTACGGCGGCGGCAGGACCGGCCTGATGGGGGCACTCGCCGACGGCGCGCTCGAGGCCGGCGGCGAGGTGCTCGGCGTCATCGTGGCCTCCATGCAAACCCCCGCCCTCGCTCACGCCGGACTGATGCACATGTACGTCACGCCCGATATGCATACCCGCAAAGCGCGCATGCATGAACTCTGCGATGGCTACATCGCCCTGCCGGGCGGCTTCGGCACCCTCGATGAACTCTTCGAGGCCATCACCTGGGGGCAGATCGGTGTGCACCAAAAGCCGATTGGCCTGCTCAATGTGAGAAATTACTACGACTCCCTGTTGGCCGCCCTCGACCACGCGGTAGAAGAGGGCTTCATCTTCCGTGAGCACCGCGCGAGCCTGTACGCCGAAGCAGACGCGCACACGCTGCTCGAGCGGATGGCGAATCACCGCCACCCCCATGCCGCCGTGAAGAGATGGATGCGGCAGGACTGATGGCCCCGCCTGAACGCTCCTGCAAGGTCTGATGTACCGCCGCCAATGGCTGCTCCTGATGGGCTTTCACCTGTTGTGGGGAGTCTTCCTGGGGTGGAGCCTTTCCCGATACGGCCTGGGCATCTCGACCGATTCAGTGCACTATCTGTTCGCCGGCCTCAACTTAGCGCGCGGCAACGGCCTGATCTCGTTCGACGCATCGCCATTCCTCAACTGGCCGCCGCTCTACCCGCTTTTGATCGCTGCCCTGTATGCCCTGAGCGGTGTCTCTCCCTTTGTGGCCGCCCACCTCATTCAGTTTGCTGCCTTTGTGGGGACGTCGCTCTGCCTCTCCATCCTGTTTCTGAACATCTTTCCCGAGGACTTCCTGTTTGCCTTTCTCGGCAACGTGCTTTCTCAGGTGGGGGTGGCCGTGTGGATCGCCTTCGGCACGGTCGGCAGCGACTATCTGCACTTCTTCCTGGTACTGCTTTTCATCGTGCTGGCCGGGCGGTATCGCGAACGCCCCTCCTCGCGCCTGCGAGTCGCCATGTTCCTTACAGGCATGCTGGCCATGCTGGACCGCTACCTCGGGCTGGCGGTCGTTCCGGTGGGGATGGGCCTCGCCTGCTATGTTCCCGCAGGGCGTCTGCGGCTTCGCCTCGGGCGTGCCCTGATGATGGGGCTCGCTGCTCTGCCGGCCGGGCTCTGGCTCTATCTCACCTCCCCGTTGATCGGGCGACGCGCTCCGCTCGACTTCGCGGATAACTTCCTCACGTTCTCGCGCGCCATCCTGGAGTGGGTGTGGTGGCAACCCGTTCCTGACGGAGCAGCCCCTCTCATCGTTATCCTGTGGCTGCTCATCCTCGCCATGCTGGCCATCGTATTCTGGATGCGCCGTTCCCCCCGAAGGCTCTCGAACACCACCCTGCTGCTGTTGGCGTACGGAGCCTCTTACACCCTGACCCTGTTCGGAGCGGCGAGCCGCACCTACTTCAACAAACTGGAGGGAAGATTCCTGCTGCCGATCTACGTGCCGCTGATCGCGCTGCTGCTGCTGGCGAGTCGGGCGTTTCTCCGCCTCACCCCTGGACCCGCGCCGGGCGCCCGCTTCCTGTGGCGAGCCGCGGCCCTAGGCCTGCTCCTGTTGACCTCCTTCGGCTTGTTGCGCAACACGCTGCCGCGGATGCTCCTCTCGCGCACCCATGGCGCGCTGACGGACAATGCCTTCAACACCCACGCCTGGCGCCAGAACCGCGCCCTGCAATACTGGATGAAACATACCCCCGCCGGAGAGTATCTGCTGCTTTCCAACTATCCCGATGGCCTGGCTTTCTATACCCTGCACAACGTCTACTCCTCGCCGCGCCGCTACTCCGGCCCCTATGGCAGGGTTCCCTTTCCCCTGGAGACATACAGAGCCTCGCTCTTTGCCTCCGGGCTGGAGGTTTACCTGATCTGGGTGGAACCCAATGAGTATGGGTTCTTATACACGCCCGAAGACCTGAAGGCGATTGCCCGTGTCGAGCCCCTGTTTCAAAGCCGGGACGGGGGTGTCTATCGCTTATTTCCCCGCGGAGACGGGCGCGCGAGCGGCGGAGTGCAATAAGCGCAGCGCCAGGGCTCCGAGGGCAAAGGGCAACCAGAAGGTCACGCCGCGATACACGAGAGTGGCAATGACCGCCTGACTGAAATCCACGCGCAGCGACCCCAGCACGAGGGGCATCACCCCCTCCACCACGCCGAGGCCCAGCGGCGTTGGCGAGACGATCAGGAACAAATACGCAATGGCGAATCCCCCCACGATGGTCCCAGCCGAAAACGGAATGTCAAAGGACAGAAAAGCGCACATCAACACCCCCATCAACAGGACTTTGTTCAGCAAGGACAGCAAGAATGGAGTGAGCAGGCTGCGCGGCTTTTCCGGCAGGGCAGCCAGGCCATCGGCAATTTCTGCGGCGAAGGCATGCGCGCGCGCCTCGCTCAAGTAGTGGCGATGCAGGAAGGGGTGTAGAATGTAGTTGATGCCTCGGGCCATCTTTGCCAGCGTGTTGCCCAATGCCTCCGCAGAGCGATAACCCAGATAGAGCAAAAAAGCCAGTGTGCCGGCGATGGCCAGCAGAATCAACGAAGCCATGATTTCGCCCGCGCCCAGGTTGTTGCGCCGCATCAAGACGATCAACCCCAGCATGAGCACACACAGGAAGGCCGCTTCGTCCAGCAGGAGATAGAGCGCGCCGGCGACGGTCACCTTGCCGGGAGGATGGCCGCGCTCATTGCCGTCGCTGATGAAAAGGGCCAGTCCTCCCACCCCGGCGCTGGGTGCGACCACGTTCACAAAACTGCCGGCCGCCGCAACCAGGATGAGCCGCAGCGTGCTCTCGTGCAGGCCGAGCAAACGATAAATGGATCTGAAAGTCAGCCCAATGATCACGAGCCAGGCCATTTGTATCCCAAGGGCTATGAGCAGGAACAGCGGATCGGCGCGTTGAAGGGTGCGGGCGATGTTTTCCAGTTCCGAGAAACTCAAGACGACCAGCACGCTTCCCAAAAACAAAATCAGGATGAAGATGAGTTTGCGCATGCAGGGGGATTATAACAAAGCCCCTCCTCCGGGGGCGGCCCGGAGGAGGGAAGAGACACGGGCAGGCGGCGGCTAACTGCGCCGTCGCCCACCGAGGCCGGCCACCAGCGTCACGTAGTACAGGAGTTGCAGAAGCGCGGTCGCCAGCCCGGCCACGTAGGTCAGCGCGGCCGCGTTCAGCACCTGATTCACCCCGGCGCGCTCCTCCTCCCCGGAGACGATGCCGCTCTCGGCCAGCAGGCGTTTGGCGCGCGCGGAGGCATTGAGCTCCACCGGCAGAGTGGCCAGGGCGAAGAGGGCGCCGCCGGAGAAGATCAGCACGCCCAGCCAGGCCAGGTTCGTCATGCGCAAAAGAAGACCGGCGATGATCAGAATCCAGCCCAGCCAGGAGCCGAGGTTGACGGCCGGCACAAGGGCCGAGCGGAAGCGAAGCGGAAAGTAGCCTTCCGCGTCCTGCATGGCGTGCCCCAACTCATGGGCGGCCACCGCCACCGCCGCTACCGAGGGGCGGGTGGCCACGCCCGGCGAGAGACGCAGCACCTTCCGGCGCGGATCGTAATGGTCGCTGAGGCTTCCGCTCACGCTCTCGACGCGCACACCATACAGCCCGCCGCTGGAGATCAGACGCTCAGCGGCCTGTGAGCCACTGAGGCCGCTGCGCACGCGCACGCCGCTCCAGCGATTGTAGGCGGAGTTGACATACCACGAGGCCAGCATCATGAGCAGAAATGCTGGCGCCATGAAACACAGGTACACGGGATCATAGAACAACATAGGCTATCTCCTCACCGTAATGGTGAAATCCAGGCCCATTACCCGCCGCGCCGGTCAAGGCATGTGGCTATGGAAGCGGCGTGGCCGTCACCGCCGGGGTGGGCATGGAGGTTGGAATGGGTAAATGGTTCAGCACAGCCATCAAGGTTTCCACAGCGGCCTCCAGTTGTGGATCGCGCCCGGCTTTACGATCCTCGGGCGTTCGCGGAACATATACATCCGGCCTCAAGCCCTGGTTATCGATCTGGCGCTCGTTGGGGGTCAGCCAGCGAGCGATGGTGACACGCACCGCCCCCTCACCGTTCGAGAGCGGCACCCAGTTCTGCACCGAGTCCTTGCCATACGAAGTCACGCCGACCAGTTTGGCGCGGCCATAATCTTGCAAGGCGCCGGCGGTGATTTCGGAGGCCGAGGCCGTGCCCTCGTTGATCAGCACCACCATAGGGATATCGGTCGCCAGCCCGCCGGGCAGCGCCTGATAGGCCTTCTTCGTTCCGTCGCCGTATTGCTCGTAAAGCACCACCCCCTGACCCTGGAACTGCGAGACCACCTCCACCGCGGTTTGCAGGTACCCGCCGCCGTTGTCGCGCAGATCGAGGATCAAGCCCTTTGGGTCTTGAGCCATCAGCTTCTTCAACGTCGCTTTCAAGTCCTGCATGGTTTTATCACCGAAGGTTGTGATCTGGACGTAGGCGAGGCCATTTTCGAGCATCTTGCCCGAAACACTGGGCACCTCGATCCTGGCCCGCACGATATCGAATTCCAGAGGCGCCGTTTCGCCCTTGCGGCGCACGGTCAAATGCACGCTCGTCCCGGCCGGGCCAATGACCTTGCGGCGCACCAGTTCAGGGTCGAGGCCGCTCATGTCCTTGTGATCCACGGCGATGATCTCATCTCCAGCCTGCAGGCCTGCCTTCTCGGCCGGCGAGCCGGCAATCGGGCTGATGATGGTGAGGTACTCCCCGCTGGTGTCCACGAAGGCGCCAATGCCTTCGTAGGAGCCGGCCAGCTGAGCATTGGCATCCTTGTACGTTTGCGGGTCCATGTAACTGCTGTGCTTATCGCCCAGGGCCTCCATCATGCCGCGCAGCGCGCCCTCCAGCAATTGCGTGTCATCCACCGGCTGGTTCACATATTCGGAGTGGACGATCTGCCACGCTTCCCAGAAGGGCTTGAAGAGCGTCTGCAAGTCCTGCGGCGTGGCCGTGAGCGTCTCCGGCGAGAGGGTGGGGGCAACAATCACCGGCGAAGCGGACGGGGTGGGGAGGGCCTGGGGGAGCAGACGGCCGGCAATCAGACCGCCGGAAAATCCGCCCAGCAGGAGCGCCACCCCGATGGTGATCAGCAAAATAGTCTTCAGGACTCTGTCCATTCTGTCTCCTGATAAATATTAGGCAGGTTACAAGGTATCACACATATATTAACGAAACGTGAATCGAGGCATAAACATCTTGTTAGAGAATCGGCTGTTATCGCCTTCGGCGTGTAACTGCCCACCCTGGTTTCCTTTTTGTATCTTGTCGGCGGGCTAACCCCCTGACGGGGGCAAGCGCCCTGCCTCCGTACATGGAAGCCCTGCGGGCCGGCACAAGCAGTCCGCTCGAACCAGGCGGGTAGTTACTTCGGCGTTCAAAAGGCCTCATCTGTCGTGTTGCGCCCCGATCTCCTCTGCGCGGCGGCGGAGTTCATCGAGAGCGTCGTCTTCCTGATGGAACGGATGGCGCAAGGTTCTGGCAAAGTCTTGCCAGAATCTGGGGGAAGTGCGCCCGGCCTGGCGCACCAGAACATAGGCCAGCACATTGGGGAGAACGATCAGGGCTAGCAGGATCAGGCCCAGGCTCCACGGTTTCAAGCACGCCTCCCGTTCAGGAGAGCCGGCAACTGGTCCCAATAGTTCATCACGGCATCGGCATCCGCCTCGGATGGAGGAGGCAAGGCGGGGATCGCTTCACGATACAGGATGGCGTACCACCCAAAGGCTTTGGCCGCGCGCGTGATCGGCAGCAGGTCGTCAATGAGGGCACAGCGGGAGGGATCGCTTTCGCCGGCGATTTGCATCGCCCGTGCAAAGGCCGCCCTGTGAGGCTTGCAATAGGGCTCCATGCGGTGGATGTCAATAATGTCCGCGAAGTACTCCTCGATGTGGAGGTGGCGCAGCACGCGCCGGGCATGGTGAACGTCGGCGTTGGTGAGGATCAGGTTGCGGGTCCGCAACGAGGCGAGCACAGCCTGTTGCCGCGGGTCGGGGTGGATGTAATCCTCCAGACGCACGTCGTGCACGTAGGCCAGATAGTCCTGCATATCCACCGCGTAACTGGCCTGCAGTCCGCGCAGGGTAGTGCCGTATTCGCGGAAATACCTCTCGCGCAGGCGCGGCACGTCTTCGGCAGGGATATGCAGGCGCTCGATCATGTAGCGGCTCATGCGCTCTTTGAGCGTCTGCCATAGACCGCTCGAGGCGGGATAGAGGGTGTCATCGAGGTCGAAGAAAATGGTCGTAAACGGCACAACCTGATTATACCTTACGATATAATGGCGACATGTCCATCCGCCTGCTCCCTCCCGAAGTGGTGGCCCAGATTGCCGCCGGCGAGGTGATCGAACGCCCGGCTTCGGTGGTGAAGGAATTGGTGGAAAATGCCCTGGACGCCGGGGCGCGCAGCATTTCGATTTCGATCGAGGCGGCAGGGCGTGAACGGATTCAGGTGGTGGATGACGGGGCCGGCATCCCCGCCGATGAGATCGCCCTGGCCGTCACCCGGCACGCGACCTCCAAGCTGGCGCGCCCCGAGGACCTGTTTCGCATTTCCAGCCTGGGATTTCGCGGCGAGGCCCTGGCTTCGATCGGCGCGGTCTCGCGGCTGACGATCACCTCGAAGGTGGCCGGCGCGGCGGGCGGGGCGCGCATTCGCGTGGAGGGCGGGCGCGCCGGGAAGGTCGAGCGGGTCGGCGCTCCCGTCGGAACGGCGGTGCGGGTGGAGAACTTGTTCTACAACGTCCCGGCACGCCTGAAGTTCTTGAAGGCCGATATCACCGAGCGCCGCGCCATCGACACGCTGATCACGCGCTACGCCCTGGCCTATCCGCAGGTGCGCTTCCGGCTCTCGGAGGGGGAACGCATCACGTTTCAGACGGCCGGCGATGGGGATCGCCGTGCCATTCTGGCCGCGCTGTACGGCGTGGAAACCGCGAAGCAGTTGCTCGAACTCCAGGCGGAGGAAGAGAGCATTCGGGTGCGGGGCTTCATCAGCCCAAGCAGCCTGACGCGCTCGAACCGCAAAGAGATCACCTTCTTTATCAATGGACGCTGGGTTCAGGACGTGCCCCTGACCAGCGTGTTGCTTCAGGCCTATCACACCCTGCTGATGGTCGGGCGCTATCCGCTGGCAGCCCTGTTCATCGAGATTGCGCCGCAGGAGGTGGATGTCAACGTCCATCCGGCCAAGGCCGAGGTGCGCTTCCGGAACGCGGAGCGTGTTCTGGGCTTCGTGCAGCGAGCCGTACGGCGCGCCTTGCTGGCCTATGCGCCGCTGCCGGCTGTGCCTGCCTCCGTGTGGGGCGCGCGGCCGCCGGCTGCCAACCTGGACTGGCAGGTGGCTCACGCGGAGGCGGCCCGGGCAACAGAGGCCTCGCCTGCGGCCGGCCCAGAAGAGGCCGGCCTGAACCCGCCATGGCCCACCGCGCCGCGCCTCCCCTTGTTGCGGCTGGTGGGCCAGATCGGCGCGGCCTACCTTGTGGCCGAGGGACCAGATGGTCTGTACTTGATCGATCAGCATGCCGCCCACGAACGCGTGCTGTTCGAGAAGTTGATGATCCAGCACGCCATGCGCAACGTCCTCTCTCAAGCCCTGCTGACCCCGGCCGTGGTGCAACTGCCTCCGGCCGGCGCAAGGTTGTTGAGCGAGCAACTGCCGGCTTTGCAGCGCCTGGGCTTCGAGGTGGAGGAGTTCGGCGCGAATACATTTCAAGTGCGTGCTGTGCCGAGCCTGTTTGCCAATGGCGACCCATCGCTCGCATTGCATGCCATCGTCGAGGACTTTGAAGAAGACGAGAGGCCCTTGCAAGATGAGATCGAAAAGAGGCTGGCGGCGCGGGTGTGTAAGCGCCTGGCTGTTCGGGCCGGCCAGACGCTCTCCCCCGAGGAGCAGCGCGCCCTGCTGTCCGATCTGGAACGCTGCGAATCGCCGCGCACCTGCCCGCACGGCCGGCCCACCATGATCCACCTGTCTGTGGAGGTGCTGGAGCGCCAGTTCGGGAGGCGTGGTGCCCGCTAAAATTGACGCCTCCTTTTGGAGCATGTATAATCCTTCCATCCACCCCTTCGGGGGTCACGACTGAGGCACTATGGCTTTACGCGGCAACCTGCGAGATTTTACGATCACCCAGTTGCTCAACCTCATCCACCTGGCCCAGAAGACAGGCACCCTGATCGTGGATGGGCCGACGGAGCAAGCGTACGTCTCCTTCCGTGAGGGGAAACTGGCATACGCCCGCATGGGCAACGAGGACAACGGGCTGGCCTCGGTGCTGCACAAAGCGAACAAGCTCAGCCTCAATCAATATCGCACCCTGAGCGAGCGCGCCGGCACAATGACGGATAAAGAATTGGGCCTCCTGCTCATCAACGCCGGCTATGTCTCTCAAGAAGAGATTCTGCTCAGTCTGCAAATGTATTTCACAGACATCATCCGCCGGCTGTTTACCTGGGTGGAGGGCCTGTTCCGCTTCGAGAGCGAAATGCTTCCGCCCGAAGACCGCATCAACGTCCGCCTCGATCTGGAGAACCTGATCATCGAGGGCTCACGCCAGCTGCGGGAGCGCGAGGAGTTGCAAGACGAGATCCCCAGCCTGGATATGGCGCTCAAGTTCACCGAGCGTCCCATGACCAACCTGCACCTGAGCATGGACGAATGGCGCGTGGTCAAATACATAGATCCGAGAAATACCATGAGGCAAATCGCGGCCGCCACCAAACTGAACGAGATGGAAATCCGCCGCATCGTCTACGGCTTGATTCAGGCCGGCCTGGTTGAGATGGTGCGCCCCGCTACGGCCCCAGCGCAGTTCAACCTCAAGATGTTCCCAACGCAAGACCGAGAAGAGCAGAAGACCCTGATCAATAAGCTGATCGGGCGAATCCAGAAGTTATGATGCGCGAGAAGGATGGAGAATTATGCAAACCGTCAAAATGGTCGTGACAGGCCCCTTCAACGCAGGCAAGACGCAATTCATCCAGTCCGTGAGCGAAATTGATGTGGTCTCCACCGAGCGGAAGATCTCGACCGACGCAGAGCGCACCATCAAAGAGGCGACGACGGTTGCCATGGACTTTGGGCGAATCACCGTGGACGAGGACCTGGTGCTCTATCTCTTCGGCACGCCGGGGCAGAAGCGTTTCGACTTCATGTGGGAGATTCTATCCGAGGGCATGCTGGGGTTCATCGTGATGGTGGATTCGACCCGTCCGGAGACCTTCCGCGAGGCGCGCTCCATCCTGGAAACCTTCCGCGCCTATGCGCCGACCCCGTATGTGGTCGCGGCCAACAAACAGGATATGAAGGATGCCTGGGACCTGGAAGACCTGCGCCACGCCCTGCGCCTGGATTCCAGGACCAAGCTTCTGCCCTGTGTCGCCACCGACAAGAAACAGGTCAAGAATGTGCTGCTGGAATTGCTGTATAGCATCCTGGCAGAGATGAACTCGGAGTAACTTCTTCCTGCCTTGCAGCACGGAATGCCTTCCGCCTGCGGGCCACGAGCGAATAACCGTGTCCTCGATCACCACCGACCAGGGTGTTGTGCACTACGAAGTCTTTGGCAAGGGAAAGCCCGTCATCCTTTTGCACGGTTGGCTGGGCTCCTGGGGCTTGTGGCAGGAGACCATGGCCTATCTCGGCACCTCCTATCGCACCTATGCACTGGACTTCTGGGGCTTCGGCGAATCCGGGAAGAAGCGCGCCACGTACGCCGTCCAGGATTTCGTCAGCCTTGTCGATCAGTTCATGGAACAGCTGGGCATCAGCCGGGCACCTCTGGTGGGGCACAGCATGGGAGGCACGGTCGGCCTGATGGTGGCCATGGAGTATCCGCAGCGCGTCGAGAAGGTCGTGGTGGTCGGATCTCCGATCGCGGGCTCGTCGCTCGCTCCCCTGCTTAAACTGGCCGGCTATCGGACGATTGCCTTCCTGCTTTTCAACATGATGCCGCTCTTTCGGGCCTGGATGAGATACTATTACTCCCCGCGCATCTGCAAGGACCCGCGCTTCCCCGCCATGATGGATCGCGACCTTTCGCGCACCACTCTTGAGTCCTTTCTGTTGAGCATCGCCTCGCTGCGGCGCACCGATCTGCGGCCGAGGTTGGGGCATGTGCGCGTGCCCACGCTGGGCATCTATGGCGATAAGGACAACATTGTCCACCCATTGCAGTGGCAGCCTCTGCAGGAGGGGATCCCACACGCCCTGGTGGAGCGCTTCCCCCACGCCGGCCACTTTCCCATGCTGGAAGAGCCGGCCGTCTTCGATCAGATTCTCAAGCGCTTCCTCGACGGCGTCCAGCCAATCCACGCATGAGCCCTTGGTTTTACCCCCAGCAAATGGGGCGTGTCCTTCTGCTGGCCATGGAAGAGATTCTGGGACGCGAGGGGATGAACTCTGTTTTGGAACGGGCAGCGCTCACCTCTTTGGCTGACCATTATCCGCTCCCCTGTTCTGAGAAAACCTTCCCCTTCGAGAACATCTCCTCTCTGCTGCAAGCATTGGAACAGGCCTACGGGCCCGTGAGCGGACGTGGCGCAGCACTGAGGATCGGTCGCGCCTGCTTTCAGCACGGACTGCGTGAATATGGCCCCAGGACGGGAGGCGCGGAAGCCGCCTTTCGCCTTCTGCCGCTTCCCCGCAAGATCATGGCTGGGGCCAGGGCGCTGGCCGATTTCTTCAACCAGCAGAGCGACCAGCGCGTGTCGGTTCAAGAGAGCGAGGAAAAGCTGCTCTGGAAGATCGAGCGCTGCCCGTTGTGCTGGGAGCGGCGGGCGCCTGAGCCTCTCTGCCATCTGGCGGTAGGGTTGATCCAGGAAGCGTTGTATTGGGTGAGCGGCGGCAGGTATTTCGACGTGAAGGAAATGACCTGCATTGCCCGCGGCGAGAGCACCTGCACGCTCGCCATTGACCCGGCCCCGCTCTCCTGAATGGCCAGCCCACAAGACGTCAAAGAGTCCGCAGGTCTGGAAGGCTTTCCCTGTATCGCTGGCGAACAACATCCAGGACGAGCCACTGGCCGTTTTCTTGCAGGTACCAGTGCTCCCAGCCATTGCAGGGCGCTCCGTTCATGTAGTGACTGCCGGCCTGGTGAATGCTCCCCTCAAAACCATCCGACGTACGCAAGCGCGCATCTGGCTTGATGACCGCCGCGCGCGCGGGGTCCATGGCAAAGAACAACTTTTGCCCCGGCTGTAGAAACCCGTTTTCTACCAGGGTCGAGAATTCGACCTTCAGGGCAGATCTCCTCTGACTGCGCACGTCAAAAGCCAGGGGGTCAAACGGGGCAGGCGTCACCGCCGCGAGGCGCTTTTGGGCAACCTCGATGTATCTCTCCTCTCTTTCGATGCCGATCCAGTTCCGGTGCAGGCGTCTGGCGACGACGCCGGTCGTTCCGCTCCCGAAGAACGGGTCCAGCACCACGTCGCCGGGGTTGCTTGAGGCGAGAATCACCCGGTACAGCAGCGCTTCGGGCTTTTGGGTGGAGTGCGCCTTGGCTCCGCTTTCATCCCGCACGCGCTCCGAGCCGCTGGCCAGGGATAGCAGCCACCAGTCGGAGCGCATTTGCCTGGCCTCGTTCAAACCTTTCATGGCCTCATAGTTGAAAGTGTACTTTGCCCTTTTGCCCGTACTGGCCCAGATCAGGGTTTCGTGGGCATTGGTGAATCGCACGCCTCGAAAGTTCGGCATGGGATTGGTCTTGATCCACACCACATCGTTCAGAATCCAGAACCCCAAATCTTGCAAGAGAGCGCCGATGCGAAAGATGTTGTGATAAGTGCCAATCACCCAAAGGGAGCCGCCGGGCTTGAGCACCCTCCGGCAGGCACGCAGCCAGGCGCGGGTAAATTCGTCGTAGGCAGAAAAAGAGTCGAAGCGATCCCACTCGTCATCCACCGCCTCGACGCGGGTCATGTTCGGGCGATGGAGCGTGTTTTTCGGCAATTGCAGATTGTAAGGTGGGTCGGCGAAGATCAGGTCTATGGACTTCTCCGGCAGGGAGTTCATGACCTCAACGCAATCGCCCTTCAAGATTCGGTTGAGCGGCAGTTCCATGAGCACTCTCCAAAGATTTGGGATGGCGGTCTCGGCAATCCCCCGCTGCCCTAGAGCAGCTCCCCTTTGCCCCGCTTCAGAAATTGCCCCATCCCGGCCCTGCCCCGCCACTCGCCATCCTCCACGATCACACGGCCGCGCAGAAAGACCTTCTCCGGGAAGCCGACCAGTTCCCAGCCCTCATACAGGTTGTAATCGGTGCGATGCTGCGCCACGGCAACGCCATACTTCACCCGCTTGTGCGGATCCCAGATCACGATGTCGGCATCGGAGCCGGGCAGGAGCGCACCTTTGCGCGGGTAGAGGCCAAAGATGCGGGCCGGGTTGGTGCTCATCAGCGCCACGAACTGATTGGGGGTGAGGCGTCCCTTGTGCACGCCTTCCGTCCACAGGATGGGCAAGCGATCGCCCACACCGGGCAACCCGTTGGGGATGCGGGTGAAGTCGCCGGCCCCCAGTTCCTTGCCAGGGATGGCGATGCGCTCCCCCTCGTACACGATCGGCTTCCTCCCATCGAAGAAGAAGGGGCAGTGATCCGTGCCAATGGTTTGCAGAGTGCCTTCTCTCAATCCCTCCCAAAGGCGAACGTGATCGGCCTCTGTGCGTAGGGGCGGGGAGCAAACCCACTTCGCCCCATCGGGCCGGCGCAGGTGATCGACCGTGAAGAACAGATACTGGGGACAGGTCTCGCCCATGATCGGCACCCCGCGCGCGCGGGCGTAGTGCAGCATGTCCACCTCGCCGGCCGTGTTCATGTGGACGATATACAGCGGCGCCTCCGCCACGGACGCCATGCCGGCCACCCGCAAGAGAGACTCGACGGCCCCCCAGGCGGGGCGCGTGAGGGCATGCCATTCTGGAGCGACCTTCCCCGCCGCCAGCGCCTCGGCCGTCAGAACCTCGATCACGTCTCCGTTCTCGCAGTGCGCCATCACCAACATCTCGTTCTCTCGGGCGATGCGCAAGGCGCGAAAGATGCTGCCATCGTCCAGCCGCAGCCGGCCGTTGTAGGCCGTGAACACCTTGAGAGTGGTGATGCCCATCTCGCGCAGGGATGGGATCTGGCTGGCAATTTGCTCGTCGAAGCGCGTCAGGTTCATGTGGAAGGAATAATCAATGGCAGCCTTTTCGGCCTTCTTCTTCCAGGCTTCGACCGCTTCGTCAAAGGTGGGATAGTCCAACGGGACAAAATCGATCACCGTGGTCGTACCCCCGAAGGCGGCGGCTTTGTGACCGCTGTAGTGGTCATCGGACGAGACCGTGCCGAACATGGGCAGATCGAAATGCGTGTGAGGGTCAACGCCGCCGGGCAGGAGCAGTTTTCCGCTGGCATCGATCACGTGCGCCGAATCCGCCTCCAGGCCCAGACCAATGCGGGAGATCGTCTCGCCCTCGATCAGCACGTCGGCGCGGAACGTCTCGCCGGCTGTGATCAGGGTGCCGTTCTGGATCAGCGTCTGCATACTGACCTCAAATGCGCCAAAAGAGATGCAGGCCGGCGAGGATGGTCAGGAACAGAATCAGCGTCAGGGGCCCGCCGACCCGAATAAAATCCCGCGCCCGGTAGCCGCCCGAACCCATCACCATCGTATTGACCGGGTGTCCGATGGGCGTTGGGAAAGCCAGCGAGCAGCCGAGGGCCACAGCCATCAGCAGGGCGCGCGGGTCAAGGCCCGTAGCCCTGGCAATGGACAGGCCAATGGGGGCGAGCAGGATGGGCGCGGCGGACTGCCCGGCCATGAGGTTGGTGAACAGGGCCGTCATGGCCAGCAACAGGGCCAGGATGAGCGGAGGCGAAAGGCGGCTGGAGAGGTGCAGGAATCCTGTCACCAGTTCCGCTGCCAGCCCGCTGGATTGAAGCGCGGTGCTCAGGGGCCAGAAGCCGGCGATCAGAAAAATGGCCTTCCAATCAATCGAACGATAGGCCTCATCCATCGTCAGGCAGCCGCTCAAGACCATGGCTGCCGCCCCCGCCAGGGTGGCCATGGCCACCGGCACCAGATTGGCAAGGATCACCAGCAAGACGATCAGACCGATCCACACCGCCCAGCGGTATCGGGCAGGATGCAGAACCGCTTCGGGGTCCTCCTCCAACACGATGAGATCACGGCTCTGATGAGCCAAATGCAGATGCTCCAGGGTGGCCTGTACCAAGAGACCGTCCCCGGCGCGCAGGGTGGCGTGACCCAAGTGACGATAAATCGGCTGTCCGCGCCGCCAGATGGCCAACACGTTCAGGTTGAAGCGCTCGCGGAAGCGGATCTCTCGCAGGGAACGACCATCCAGTTGGGAATGGGGCGGGACGACGACCTCCGCCAGAGTCAACTGCGGGTCGGGGGGATAGACAGAAAGGTCGGGGCTGGGCAACGGGCGCAGGCCCAGGCTGCGGCAGGCTTCCGGCTCCGCCGACCCGAAGGCGAGCACCACATCGCCGGGGCGAATGATCTCCTGAGACGAGACCACAGGGCGCATCTGACCGTTCCGCTCCAGGGCAACGATGTTCAGCCCCAGACGCGTGGCCCAGCGCGCCTGGCGAATGCTCTGATTGGCCAGCGGCGAGGCGGGTTCGACCTCGCACTCGACCAGCGAGCGCCCAAGGCCATACGTCTCAACCAGTTCGTGGCGCACCTGCCGCATCTGTTGCGCCATATGAGCCGGATAACGCACAGGCAGGAGGTGGCGCCCCACGAAGTACATATAGGCGGCCGTCACCAGCACGACCGGCAAGCCGACGGGCAAGAAGTCCAGCACACCGAAGGGACGCAGGCCGGCTTCCTGCAGCGTGTTGCTCACAATGATATTGGAGGTGGTGAAGAGCGTGGCCATCCCGCCGGCGATCACGCCGAACGAGAGCGGCATGAGCAAGCGGGATGGGGCCGACCTCGTCTGGCGCGCCAGGCCGATCACCGCCGGCATCAACACCCCCAGGGCGGCCACGTTGTTCATGAAGAAGGAGGCGATAGCGCCGGCGAACAGCGTGACGAGCACCAACCTCCCCTCCTGCTGGCCAGCCCAGCGCTTCATCCAGCGGCTGAGTGAACGCGCCACCCCGCTTTGCGTCAGACCCTCCGCCAGGATGGAGACGGAGAGGATGGTGAGCGTGGCGGAGGAACTGAAGCCGGCCACGGTCTCGGAGGGAGTGGTCAAGCCTGTGATCCCCAACAAGACCATCACCATCAGGCCAACCACATCGGGGCGCAGCCAGTCCGCGATCAGGGCGGCAACGGAGAGGAAGGCAATGGCAGACGTGAGGAGCAACGCCGCGTCGTTCATCAATCGAACGAGGAAAGGGAATAGGCTGCGGCGCGCTCTCGAAGCCCCAGCAGATCGTTCAGGACTTCGGGCGGGACATCCATCTCGGGCAGAGCCGCTTGATAGAGTTGCTCGTTACGCGCCCGCTCGCGCAGAGAGCGCCACAGCAGGGGCCGCTCCTCCTGAGCAACAACCAGATCGTGGAGAACTCTGGCCCTGAGCAGGTACTCTCCGGTGGTGTAGAAGAAGGCAAAACGCTTCCAGCGGCCGGCGAGGATCGGAACGGGCAGGCGCTCTAAAGCACCGATCTGAATCTTATAGTACTCCTCGTGGGCATGCGGATGCTCGCTTTCCTCGCGCAGGAGCTCGGCACGGGTGGTCAGTTCGTGGCCGCGCACCGGGGCGACGTACTCGATGCGCCCGGCGTGTTCCCCAAAACTGGAGGGCTGGTAAAAAGCCAGGTAATCCACAGCAATCACCTTGGGGGCCGTGCGCAGCGGAATGCGGTACCAGCCCAGCAGACGAGCGATCTCCAGATCGCGCCGCGCAGGCAGGACACAGACAAGGACAAGGGAGGAGGGGGAGAGCATCAGCCCGGCTTCATCTTTCGGGAATCGGAGCGAAGGGGCTGATCTTGCGAATCTTCTCGATGATCTTCTCCCGCTCCGCCTTGCTGGTGGCAGCCGCAAGCCTGGCGCGCAACCTGCGCAGTTTCTGACGGCGACGGCGACGGCGATGCAATTCGCGCTCCCGTTCGATTCGAAAACCCATCTTGCACCTCCTCAGAACAACGGCCTGTTACAGGATTCCAACCTCCGCGTTGAACTCCTCAATCAGAGCATCGATCTCCTCGGCCTGGCCCTGAAAGCCCGTCCAGTACGTGGGGTCGTACCATTGAGCCTGGATCTCTTCGTAGGTCTTGCCCTGCTGCTCAACCCAGGTGAAATATTTCAAGTTATGAATGCGGCGGCGGTCGGGGTAACGCAGTTCGAGCATGGAATCGGTGGATTGGCCGAGAAGCCAGCGGTCGTAATCTGCAGCCGCCTGGCGCTCGGTGTACTCGCCGAACTCCCGGCGCATCTCTGCCAGCCGTGATTGATACAACTCCATCGAATCGGTCAGGACGGTCAGGATGATGTCGTGCTCATCCATCTCGTAATAGCGTGCCATCTTGATCGCGCCCAGCACGTTGGCAATGCCGGAGAAGCCAAGCCAATCCAGTTGGGAAACCGTCGGTTCAGGAACGCCACGCTCGACAAGATAGGCACGGCCGGCGCGTTCATTGAACAGGCGGGCAAGGCTCACCACGGCACGATCGTCAATGGCAATGACCAGGTCGGTGTTCTTGACATTGTGGATCCATGGCACGTGCTTATCGCCAATGCCCTCGATGCGGTGGGCGCCGAAGCCGTTCTCCAACAAAGTGGGGCACTGCAGGGCCTCGCTGGCGGCAATCTTGCTTTCTGGGAAGCGTTGTTTCAGGTAATCGCCGCTGGCGATCGTCCCGGCCGAGCCGGTGGCAGAGACCAGGCCACGAAAGCGGTCCTCCCGCCCCAGGATGCCTTGCAGGACTTCTTCCATCGCATGTCCCGTCACTTCATAGTGCCACAGATAGTTCCCGAACTCTTCGAACTGGTTGAAGATCATCAGGTCCTGGCCCGAGGCCCGCAGTTCTTTGCATTTATCGAAGATCTCTTTGACGTTGGATTCGGAGCCGGGCGTCTTGATCACATCCCCGGCGATGCGGGCCAGCCAGTCGAAGCGTTCCCGGCTCATGCCCTCGGGCAGGATGGCAATGGATTGACAACCCAGGAGGGCCGAATCGTAGGCCCCGCCGCGACAGAAATTCCCGGTCGAGGGCCAGACCGCCTTCTGTGTGGTCGGGTCGAACTGACCCGTGACCAGGCGCGGCACCAGGCAGCCGAAGGCGGCCCCCACCTTGTGCGCGCCGGTGGGGAACCACTTGCCAACCAGGGCCACGAGGCGCGCCGCCACGCCCGTCAAAGAGGAGGGGAACTCGATGTAATTCACGCCGCCGAACAGGCCGCCCGAGGCGAGAGGCTGGTTGTGCCAGTTGATGCGGAACAGATTCAGGGGATGCACGTCCCACAACCCAATCCCCTTCAGCCTTTCCTGGAGCGCGGCAGGGATGCGGGATGGGGATTTCATTTGAGCGTAGGTGGGGATGAGGATGCCGCGCTCGCGGGCGCGTTGGACGGCGCGCCGACGGCGGGCCTGATCTACCGTGAGGTCAATGCGGGCCATAGGGTTCTCCGTGGTCAATGAAGATGAGATTGCGAAAAGGTCAATGTGCAGCCAGGCACCCAGAGTGTCCAGAGAATTCCAGAGTCACTCGGTGAGTTTTTGCCGTGCCGCAGGCCAGGCCATTGCTGATGAACCCGATTATTATATCGCGCCCCTGTGCAGCCACCTTGCTCATCCTGCAAAGGCGGAGGCCGGGATTCCGTTCCTGCCAGCCCCAAAACCTGCCGGGATGACCATGGCGGATTCTCCTTCTGCCCATCCCGGCAGAGCCAGAAGGCCACCTACTCCTCGGGGGCCTCTCGAACGATATACAGAGGGCGGCCCTTGGCCTCGTCATAAATGCGCCCGATGTACTCGCCGAGGATGCCGAGCGAGATCAACTGAACGCCGCCCAGAAACAATACCGCGATCAACGTGGTGGCCTGGCCAAAGAAGGCCTGCGAGCCGGCCATGCGCAGGTAGATGACCAGCGGGATGGCCAGGATGGCGATGGCGGCAGAGACAAAGCCGAAATAGGTGGCCACCTGGAGCGGGAAGTAGGAGAAACTGGTGATGGCGTTGAGCGCCAGGCGAACCATCTTGCGGAAAGGGTACTTGGTCTCGCCGGCGTAGCGCGCGGCGCGCTGGTACTCCACCCCGATCTGCCGAAAGCCCACCCAGGCCGACAGGCCGCGTGGAAAGCGGTGACGCTCGCGCATCTGCTTCAGCACGTCCACCACTTTGCGATCCATCAGGCGAAAATCGCCCGTATCCAGCGGGATGTCCACATCGGTGATCCAGCGGATGAGGCGATAGAACAAAGCCGCCGTGAACTTCTTGAACCACGTCTCGCCCGCGCGCGCGGCGCGCACGGCGTAGACGACCTCATAGCCTTCCTTCCACTTCGCGGCCAGTTGCGGGATCACTTCCGGCGGGTCTTGCAGATCGGCGTCCATGATGATCACGGCGCGGCCGCGGGCGTAATCCCAGCCGGCCGTGATGGCGATCTGGTGGCCGAAGTTGCGGGCAAAGATCACCGCACGAACATGCGCATCGGTGCGGGCAAGTTCGCGAATCTTCTCGGTCGAGCCATCGGTGGAGCCATCGTCAACCAGGACGAGTTCCCACGTCTCGCCGATGGATTCCATGACGTCCCGGACACGGCGATGGAGTTCGGGGATGTTCTGCAATTCGTTGTAAACGGGGGCTACGATCGAATAGGTAACGCTCATTTGGCAGCCTTCTTTCTGAGGGGTGGTGTGGAGGCGGACTCGTCCCTCGGCCGCGCGCCCGCCTCGAGGTCCGAGAAAGGAGCGCGCCCATCTTCGAACGGAGGCAGGCCAAGCAGTTTGCAACGCATGTAGCGTCCGATCACCATCAGCGTCGCTAACAACGGCACAACCAGCAAGACCCCCAGGATGCCCTGTAAGATCAAAGCCGTAATGATCGCAACGAACACCAGGCCCTCATGCAAAGAAACGCTCTGCCCCAGAACGCGCGGCTGAAGCCAAACTGTCTTGAAAGTATTGAGCAGGAGGTACAGGCCGAGGGTCAGGGCCGCGAACCACACATGGGGCAGCGAAGCCAGCAAAGGCAGGCGCGAGCCCTCCAGGAAAGCGATCAACGTGGCCAGGAAGGCGATCGAGGCCGGGCCGACCTCGGGGAGGAGGTTGAAGAGGCCGGCCATCGCTCCCAAAACAAAAGCGCCGGGCAGGCCAATCAGTTGCCAGGCAAGCGAATAAATCACCGCCAGGATGAGCATCAGTCGAATCTGGCCCAGCAAATAGCCGGCCCAAACATCGCGGATCTGCAGGTAGAGTTGCTGTAACTCGCCCTGTTGCGAAGGCGGGGCCAGGCCAATCAACCATTGACGCAGGCGTTGCCACTCCGCCAGGAAATAATATGCCATCATCAGAATCACCAGCGCCCACAGCACGCCGCGCGAGGTCAACTGCAAGAAGCGCAGGGCCTCGGAAGGCTGAGGGGCAATGGCGCCGGGGCGAAAGACGTTCCGCAAGGCCAGCACGAGCAAACGGAAATCCACACTCAGGTTGCCAAAACGAAGCGGCGTATCGAGGAGCGCTTCCAGGTCAAAGAAGGCGGATTGCAGATCGATGAGAATGGACTGGGCTTCCTCGAAGAGGATCGGCACAGCCGTGCCCAGCAGGAGAAGCACCAGCAGAAGCGAGGCGACGTATACCACGCTGGCGGCGGCTTTATGCGATAGACGAAAGCGCTCCTTCACGAAATTCACCGCCGGGCTCAGGAAATAGGCGATCAGCGCCGCGCTGATGAGCGGCCGAAAGATCTCGCGGATATACCACAACAACCCCAGCCATAAAACGAGCAGGGCTGTGACAACCAGATAGCGGAACGGGACTCCCCAGTCGGGTTTCATAAGGCGCGCCGCAGGGCTTCCAGGGTGGGCTCGATCAGCGGGGCAGCAGGGGAATGGGGGTCGCCCACGGCCTGCATGGCCGCGCGCACATCCTTGAGACCGCTGCCCGTATTCAAGACCAGAAGCGGTTGCTCGTTCTCGACCAGGCCCTGTTCCACCGCACGCACCAGGCCAGCATAGGCGGCCGCCCCGGCCGGCTCGGCAAAGATGCCCTGAGTCCCCAGCGCGGCGATGGCCCGCAGAATCTCTTGATCGGAGACCGTAATGTACGTGCCGCCCGTCGCGCGCGCGGCGCGCACGGCACGCACCCCATCCCGCGGCCGGTCGACCGAGATGCTGTCGGCCATGGTCTGGGCTTTCACCGGCGCAATCTCCTCCGTCCCGGCATGGAAGGCGCGCGCCACGGCGGCAGAGCCCTCAGCCTGTACGCCGATGAGGCGGGGAGTGCGCTCCATCCATCCCAGTGCCTGCAGATCGCGAAAGCCCTTGTGGAGACCGGAGATAATGTTGCCATCCCCCACCGGGACGAAGATCGTCAGGGGCGCATGGTCGATCCCTTTCCCATGTTGCTGGTGCCAGCGTTGATGAGCGCCCTGCCACCATTCCCAGATTTCAAAGGCAGCCGTCTTCTTGCCCTCGGCCGTGAAGGGATTGTAGCCCGTGTTGCGGCAATACCAGCCGAATTCCTTCGCCGCCTGAACGGTGAGGTCGAAAGCCTCATCGTACGTGCCCTCTACCAAAAAGACCCTCGCCCCGAAGACGAGCAACTGGGCGACCTTGGCCGGCGGCGCAGTCCTGGGAGCCAGGATGACGGCCCTCTGCCCGACGGCCGCTGCCATGCCGGCCAGGGCCGCACCGGCATTGCCGGTCGAGGCGGTGACGACAATGCCGGCTCCCACCTCGCGGGCGCGCACCACCACGATCGCGCTGGCGCGGTCCTTGAACGAGGCGGTCGGATTGCGCGATTCATCCTTGAGCCAGAGATGCTTCAGGCCGAGTTTTTCTGCCAGGCGCGGCAGTTCGAACACAGGAGTGCCGCCGGCCGCGTGCAGAGGGGTCGCATCTCCGGCCGGCACCTCGACGGGCAAGAGCGGAAGGTAGCGCCACAACGAGGCTTCCTCGCGGGTGGTGATGTCTTCCGGCTGATACTTCTTGCGGAGGGCCTCATAATCCAGGACGACATCGAGGTTGCCCCCGTCCTGCGGGCAGGTATAGGTCACCTCAGCGGGCAAATATTCCCGAAGGCAGAGCGAACAGCGATAGCCGATGAATTTGGGCATAACGGACCTTTTCATGATCGAGGCTGTTGCCAGCCGACCAAGAGCTGCCGGCCAGGGCCAGCGCCGGCAACAGAACGACTGGATTGTAACCCGAGTTCGAGATATTTGCGGATTTCCGCGGTCAGCGCAGGCCGAAAATTCAGATACAGATAGCGCACCCGATTCTACTCGATGACGCCTCCCCTTCCCCCTGCGCGTCTTCCGGTTTATACTCGTGCCATCCGGAAAAGTGCGTCTCCGCTTGCCGCCGTCATGCCTCCGCTCCGTCCTCGCTGGCTCGTTCAACCACTCCTCACCCCTCAGGCAGAAGAGAATCTCGCCGCCTTTCCTCCCGCTCTGCGGCAGTTGCTTTTCAACCGCGGTTACGCCACGGAGGCGGAGGCACGTGCTTTCCTCAAAGCCGAGCCCGATTTCTCCACCGACCCGTTCCAGCTCTCTGGAATGGGAGAGGCCGTGGAACGGATTGGCTTCGCGCTTGAACACGGCGAAGCCATCGCTGTATACGGCGATTACGATGTGGACGGCGTCACGGCCACCGCGCTCCTGGTGGAGACCTTTCAACGATTGGGCGCAGACGCTCGCAGTTACATCCCCAATCGCTTCGACGAGGGCTACGGCCTCAATGCGGAGGCGTTGGACCATCTCCGCGCAGACGGCGTAAAACTGGTGATCACCGTCGATTGCGGAATCCGCTCGTTCGCCGAAGCGCAACACGCGCGCGAGATCGGGCTCGATCTCGTGATCTCCGATCACCACCACCCTCTGGAGGGCGACCTGCCCCCCGCTCTGGCGGTCATCAACCCCAAGCAGAAAGGCGACTCATATCCCGATAAAGACCTGGCCGGCGTGGGGGTTGCCTACAAGATCGCCCAGGCGCTTCTGGCCCATCAGACCCCTGCGGCCACCCAGGAGGCCTGGGAATCGCTCGACCTGGTTGCGCTCGGCACGGTCGCAGATCTGGCGCCACTCGTCGGCGAGAATCGCGTTCTGGTCCGAAAAGGATTGAAACAGATTCGGGCCACCCGGAGACAGGGACTTTCTTCTCTGGCCGGTGTGGCCGAAATGGCCATTCATCAGGTCACCGCAGGGCAGATCGGGTACGTGTTGGGGCCGCGCCTGAACGCGGCTGGGCGCCTCGAATCGGCGCTGGTTGCCCTCGAACTGCTCACCACCTCAGATCCCCACCGCGCCGGCCAGCTGGCACAGCAATTGGAGGCCCAGAATCGCCAGCGGCAGGCCCTGACGCGCGCCACCCAGGAAAAGGCTGCCCGTCTCGCCCTCGTTGAGCAGGAGCCGCCGTTCCTGCTCTTCGCCGTGGATGAAAGTTTCAACCCCGGCGTGGTGGGGCTGGCCGCCTCCCGCCTGAGCGAAACGTACTATCGCCCCGCCGTTGTGGCCGCCAAAGGGCCCACGGAAACGCGCGGCTCATGCCGCTCCATTCCCGAATTCCACATCACGGAGGCCCTCGATCGGTGCGCCGACCTGCTCGTGCGTCACGGCGGCCACGCGGCCGCGGCCGGCTTCACCGTCCGCAACGAAAACCTCCCCGAACTGCAGGCGCGCCTGAGCGCCATTGCCGAAGCACAGTTGAGTCAATATGAACTCCAGCCGACGCTCTCGGCGGATATGGAAATTCCTCTTTCCCACCTGAACTTCGACTTGCTGAAACTCCTCGCCTACTTCGAACCCACCGGCTACGGCAATCCGGCCGCGGTGTTCGTCTCGCGCAACGTTCGGGTGAGATCGGCGCGCGCGGTGGGAGCGGAGGGAAAGCATCTCAAACTGGTTCTGGAGGATGAGCGCGGCGTGGCCTACGATGCCATTGGCTTCCAGATGGGACCCATGCAGTCCACCCTGCCTGCCCGTGTTGACCTGCTCTATTCGTTAGAGGCCAATGAGTACAACGGGCGCACCACGCTGCAACTCAACTTGAAGGACCTCAAGCCGGCCGGCATGACGGACGGAGGTCCTTCAGAAGCTCGAAATCGAAAGCCCCAGGTCGGTCTGTAAGCCGCATTCTGTGAGCCGCACGAGCAGGTTTACACCGATCACGGCTGCCTCCCTGCGCGTTGCGTCTCGGCGATCATCTCTCTGGGCGGTCCACCCGAGACGCGCCATCCCGCAGGATGGACAGAGCGGGCCACTCGATCGTCTCTGTTTGACCTTGCTCCCGACGGGGGTTGCCTGGCCGCCCGCATTGCTGCGAACGCCGGTGGTCTCTTACACCGCCTTTTCACCCTCACCGGGGCTCGAGGCCTGGGAGGCGCGCACGGAGCGCGTCCCAAAGCCCGCTCCCCGGCGGTCTGTTTCTGTGGCCCATCCGGCAGATTGCTCCGCCCCGGGGTTTCCCCGGCGTCGTGCCCTGTGGAGTGCGGACTTTCCTCGGCCCCACAAGATGAGGCCGCGATCGCCCGACCGGCCTGAGGCGCTTTCATCATACTCGCGAGCGAGGCCGTCGTCAACATTTCCAGGGTGTCCGAAACCTCCGTTTCCGGGTGCAATGCGACGGCCGGCTGTTATGCAGAGAGGTCAATCTCATCACCTGTATGGTTTTCTCAAAGTCGCTTGACAAAATAACGATGTCATTGCGAGGGCAGTGTTTTTCTGCCCGAAGCAATCTCCAAAAGGTCAGTCTTGGTGACTGCTACCCTAACCCTCTCCCAAAGGGAGAGGGAATCGCACACATGAAACGGATTTTCTTGCCGAAAGCGATAAAATCATCGCTGTTTTCTCTCCTCTCCCGCCGGGAGACCCCCTGACGGGGGCAGGTGGGCCGGGGGTGAGGGTGGGTGGGTAGCTACCAGTTTTGCCCGTTCTGTGGGAGACTGCTTCGCCAAAGAGCGGCTCGCAGTGACATTTCCCGGACTTTGAGAAAGCCATATCATCACCTGGCCCAGGCCTCGGAGGTCTGGGGTTTTTCATGTAAAATAGGCTCTGGTGAGCACCTTGAGTCACTGGCCTGGAAAGTACGTGATTGGTCTGACCGGCAACATTGCCACCGGGAAAAGCGTCGTGCGCAGAATGCTGGAGCATCTCGGCGCTTACACCATCGATGCCGATGCGCTGGCCCATCGCGCCATGGCCCGGGGCGCGCCCGGCTATCAGCCCGTGGTGGAAACATTCGGCAAGTGGATTCTGGACCAGAACGGCGAGATCGACCGCGGCAAACTGGGCCAGCTCGTCTTTCATGACCCATCCGCGCTCCAGACATTGGAGGGGATCATCCATCCGCTGGTCCAGCAAGCCGTGGACGTCCTGGTGCGGCGCGCCAGCCAGCCCGTGATCGTCATCGAGGCTATCAAACTGCTGGAAAGCGACCTGCGCCGGGCCTGCGACACCATCTGGGTCACCCAGGCTCCAGAAGAAGTCCAGATCGAGCGGCTGATGCGCAAGCGCAATCTGTCGCGCCAGGATGCCTTGCAGCGCATTCGCGCGCAAGCGCCTCAAGCGGACAAGATCGCGGCCGCCAACCTGGTGATTCACAACAGCGGCTCCTACGATGAACTCTGGAAACAGGTCAGCGAGGCCTGGAAGCGTCTCTTTCCCTCCGCCGAGGCAGAACCCAAGACGATCACCCGCAAGGCCGGGGCCGGCGAATACAACGTCAGCCGCGGCCGGCCCAAGCATGCCGAGGCCATTGCCGCCTTCATCAACCGCCTGAGCACAAGGCAACCGAAACTGACGGTGGAGGACGTCATCGCACAGTTCGGTGACAAGGCCTACATGCTTCTGCGTCAGGAAAACACCCTGGTCGGCCTGGCGGGGTGGCAAGTGGAAAACCTGGTGGTGCGCACCACAGAGCTCTACCTCGAAGCAGGGGTCGACCCGGAGCAAGCGCTGGCCCTGTTGATCGGCGAGGTCGAGCGCGCCTCCAGCGACCTGCAATGCGAGGCCTCCCTGGTCTTCCCGCTGGGGCCGTTGGCCGAACGAGAAGACCTGTGGAAGAGGCTGGGGTATGAACGTCGTGCCCCGGCCTCGCTCGGAGTTCAAGCCTGGTCCGATGCCGCGCTGGAATCCATGCCGCCGGGCAGTGTGCTGTACTTCAAGCAGTTGCGGCAGGATCGCGTGCTGCGTCCCATCTAGGCGGGCCGGGCCGCGCGCCTCCTGAAACCCAACATCCTACACGAACGCCATGGGCGAATTCTTCAACAACCTCTTTTTCATTTTCCAGCGCCTCAACGGGCTGAGCCTGATTGACATCCTGCTGGTCACCTTCATCTTCTTTGGTTTGCTCTACTGGCTGCGCAATACACAGGCCATGGTCTTGCTACGTGGCGTCATCGTGGTCATTGTCTCGCTCGTGCTGCTGACGGCGCTGGTAGACCTGCCGGCCTTTTCATGGCTGGTGCGCAATGCCCTGCCGGCCATGCTGCTGGCCATCCCGGTCATCTTCGCGCCCGAGATCCGCCGCGCCCTCGAGCGCATCGGACGGGCCGGGACATTCCTGCCCAGCCTGGGCGATGTCTCCGAGGCAGAACTCAAACAGACTCTCCACGCCGTGGTCAGCGCCGCCGCCCGCCTCTCGGCGCGCCAGCATGGGGCGCTGATCATCTTGCAAAGATCGGACAGTCTGGACGAATACGTCCGCAGCGGCGTGCGGATGGACGCGGCCGTGAGCGCTGAAATCTTGCTCCAGATTTTCTACCCCAACACCCCTCTCCATGACGGCGCCGCGATTCTGGTCGGGAACCGCGTGATCGCCGCGGCGTGCGTCATGCCGCTCTCGTCGAGCGGGGTCCTGAATCGCTCACCCGAGCGCCAGATGGGCTTGCGGCATCGCGCCGCTCTGGGCATCTCAGAAGCCAGCGACGCCATCGCGCTGGTGGTCTCCGAGGAGAGCGGCGCCATCTCGGTCGCCCACGCCGGCCGAATGATCCGCCGTATCGACCCGGAACGGCTGGAGAACATCCTGATGGCCTTCTTCCAGCCGTTGAGCAGAGAGCCCCGCAACCGATGGCTGGAGCGCGCTTTCCCCCATCTGCTGGCGCGCAAAGGCAAATAAAGACAATGTGGAAGCATTTCCTGACCAACCTGCGGACTTTTCTCTGGGCCTTTGCCCTGGCCCTGGCCGTCTGGATCGCCGCCGTCACCGCCGCGGATCCCGACGAGGTGCGCGCCTACCCCACACCGATCCAGATTCAGATCGTGGGCCAGGACCCGTCCCTGGTCATCAGCAATGAAATACCTCAACAGGTCAAGCTCACCCTGCGCGCGCCTCGCTCTGTGTGGGAGCAACTGCTGGCACATCCAGATGGCCTGCGCGCCGTGCTCGATCTCTCTGGCAAGGGCGCCGGCGTGTACAAGGTCAACGTGCAAATCCAGATGAGCATCCGACCGGTGCGCGTCGTAACCGTCACCCCCTCTTCATTCACGCTGACGCTCGAAGTTTTGGCGACGCGCAAACTGAGGGTGAATTTGAACCTGGTGGGACAGCCGGCCCTCGGCTACCAGGCCGGCGAGGCCACTCTCCAGCCAGACGAGGTCGTGATCGCGGGACCCCAGTCCCTGGTCTCGGCGGTGGCTCAAGCGCGTCTGATTCTGAATCTGGACGGCGTTCGCGAAAATATCTCTCGCTCACTCCCTGTGGAGGTCGCCGATCAGAACAACCGCCCCATCAACGGCCTGAGCATTCATCCCGCGCAGGTGCAGGTCAACCTCCCCATCAGCCAACAGGGTGGCTTCCGAGACGTGGCCGTGAAAGTCCTCGTGCGCGGTCAGGTTGCCAGCGGCTACCGCCTGACGAACCTCTCGGTCTTCCCCCCGGTCGTGACCGTGTTTTCATCCGACCCAACGCTGATCAATTCCCTGCCCGGCTTCATCGAGACCCAGCCCCTGAATCTGAGCGGGGTGAAGGATGATCTGAGCATGCATCTGACTCTGAACCTGCCGCCCGGCATCTCGGTCATAGGCGATCAGACCGTCGTCGTTCAGGCCGGCGTTGCGCCTATAGAAAGCAGCCTTACTCTCTCGGGGAAGATCGTCGAAGTGGTGGGCCTGCCGCAGGGAATGAGCGCCAAGGTCTCCCCCCAAACGGTGGATGTGATTCTCTCCGGCCCGCTGGCCATCCTGAACACCCTGGTTGCCCAAGACGTGCGCGTGAGCGTGGACGTGAGCGGATTGGCCGCCGGCGCCTATCAACTGACCCCCAAGGTCGAAGTGCTAACCTCCAGTGTGAGGGTGGAATCGATTCTGCCCGCGACGGTGGAGGTGCTGCTGAGCCTCAGCGGTACGCCCACCCCAAAGCCCTGAGCGCGGACGCTTATGCCCAAGCCCCTGGTCGTCCTCATCGGTCGCCCCAACGTGGGGAAGAGCACCCTGTTCAACCGTCTGGTCGGCGAACGGCTGGCGATTGTGGACGCCACCCCCGGCACGACGCGTGATCGCCTGTACGCCGAAGCCGAGTGGAATGGGCGCGCCTTCGACGTGGTGGACACCGGCGGAATCGACCCGACCCACGGAGGCCGGTCCCCGCTCTCCATCGGCTCGGCCAACTTCATCGAAGAGATCAAGGCCCAGGCCTTGCTGGCGCTGCGCGACGCGGACGCCATCCTGTTCGTCACCGATGGCGAGAACGGCGTTACCGAACCCGATCGCGAGGTGGCAGAGATTCTGCGTCGCCATCAGAAGAAGCAAGGCCGTCTTCTCCGGCCGCCCATCTTCCTGGTCGTCAACAAGTGCGAATCGGCAGCGCGGCGCGCGGCGGCCGGCGAGTTCTACGAGCTCGGCTTGGGACAGCCCTATCCCGTCTCGGCTCTGCATGGAACAGACATCGGCGATCTGCTGGATGATCTGGTCAGGAGCTTTCCACCCGCCGAGGCGAGCGAGGACGCTGCCGTGAAGATTGCCATCGTCGGCAAGCCCAACGTGGGCAAGTCCAGTTTGCTGAACTGGCTCGCCGGGGAAGAGCGCGCTATCGTCAGCCCGCTGCCGGGCACGACGCGCGACGCGGTGGATACGCAGATCGAGCATCAGGGGATTCCCATCACCCTGATCGACACAGCCGGCATTCGCCGCCGAGGAAAGATCGAGCCCGGCGTGGAGCAATACAGCGTGCTGCGCGCCTTCAAGGCCATCGAGCGCGCCGATGTGGTTTTGTTGATGATCGATGCCACAGCCGGCCTCACCGCCCAGGATACCCACATCGCCGGCTTCATCCTCGAAGCCTGGAAGTCCTGCATCGTCCTGGTCAACAAATGGGACGCGGTGGAGAAAGACGCCTACACGATGGAGGCGTACACGCGCAAAATCCGTGCTGAGTTGAACTTCATGGACTACGCCCCGTTGTTATTCATCTCTGCCAGGACCGGGCAGCGCGTCGACCACGTTCTTCCGCTCGCCCTGCGCGTGCAGGAGGAGCGTTGGATACGCCTGACCACATCGAAGATCAACAAAGTGCTGATGGAGGCGCAGGAGGTTCACTCCGCTCCGGGCCGCGCCGGGCGACAGTTGAAGATACTCTATGGAACGCAGGTGCGCTCCGATCCCCCAACGTTCATGATCTATGTCAACGACCCGAAGTTAATGCACTTCAGTTACGTTCGTTATCTGGAAAACCGTCTGCGCCAGGAACATGGCTTCCTCGGAACGCCGATCCGCATCATCGTGAAGGGCCGGAGAGAGAAATAACAGAGGCGGCCCGCTGGAGCCGCCTCTGTGGCATTGCTCTTGGAAATCCATTACAAGCGTAAAGATTCTGTGTCGCGACACATCGTCCTCGTAGGGGATGGAGGTCGCGTTTGGGTTGCGGGATGAATCCCGCGCTCCCGACCTGCACTTCGGTTCCGGAACTACGGGGTGCCGGTTGGGGTGGGGGTCTCGGTGAAGGTAGGCGCAGGCGTCGCGCTCGCGGTTGGTGTGCCTGTGAAAGGCAGAGACGTATCGGTGGCGGTGGGAGGAAGAGGCGTGAGGGTGGCCGTGGGAGGCAGGAGCGTGTTTGTGGCTGCCGCGCCAGGGTTATAGAGGATGGGCGCTACCCACAGAGCGCGATCGCCGCTCGGAGATCCGGTGGCAAGCACCGTGAGAATGAACTTGATGTCCTGACCAACCAGCGGACTGAGGTCCAGGTCGGCCTGGTAGTACATTCCCTCGTACCTTTCGACAAAAGCCCAGAAGTTCGTGATCGGGCCGCTGCCGGTTTGATAATCGAGGCGGAAAACCACATAGCATGAAGTGGCGCCGTACTCACAGTTGACGATCGAGCGGAAGCGATCGCCGGCCCGCACCCGATACGGAGGATAGATGCCTTGAATGTACCCGTTGAAGATGTTCTGTGGGAAGGTGATCAGTCCCAGACGCGGGTCGGTCGTCCCGTTTTCCAGGCGCGGATTGGTCACCCTCAGGACGAAGCCGCGCGAGTCGCCGTCCGTGCCAGGGCAGGGAAGTTGCCCGGCGCTGGAGAACCAGACCGCCGAACAGGCGTTGGCAGCGAAGTCATACATCGTTCCCGCGGCGGGCGTGAAGGTAGGCGCAGGCGTGCCTGGGGTGGTTGTGGGAGTCGCGGTCGGGCCGGAGACACGGATATCCACCCACCAGGATTTCGTGCCATCGGCGCCAATGCCAAAGGGAATCCCGGCAGCATTCCTGAACTTCCAGTAGCCGCGATAAGAGCCGGCCGCGGAGGGTGCCGTGAGGGTGAGCGTGAGATCGATGGTCTGGCCAGGGGCGACGGCATTGGGCAGGTTCACCGCATCGGGGCCGCCCATCTTCTCTCCGCGATCGAAGATCAGAGCGTAGGAGGTCGTCCAGGTACAGGTGCCGACGTTCTTCAAGCGCCAGGTCTTCAAGAAGGAAGTGCCGGGGCTGAAGAGCGTTCCATCCGGGACAGTGACATCGGCGATGAACTGGGCGCGGTCGCAGGTCGGGGGCGGAGGCGGGGTGGGGGTGCGGGTGCCCGGCGCGGGGGTCGGGGTGGGAGAAGGGGTGCCGGCGCCAAGGCGGGCAATGACCGGACGCACCCACAGGGCGCGATCGCCGCTTGGAGAGCCGAGGGCGCGCACGCCCAGGATGAAATTGACACTCTGGCCCGCCAGAGCATCCAGCTTCACGGCCGCGTTATAGGACAATCCTTCATACTTCTCATTCCAGGTCCAGAGCGTGGAAACAAGCCCGCCGGGAGTTCGATATTGCAGAATGTAACGGACATAGCAACTGAGCGCCCCGTTCTGGCAGCCGACCGTGGCCTGGAAGACATCCCCCCGCAAAACTTGCAGAGCGGGGTAGACCCCATATACCACTCCGTTATAGATTTGCTGGGGGGAGCTCAAAATGCCGGGGTTGAGGGCCGGCACGCCGTTTTCCAGGACGGGGTTATCCAGTTTGATGGCAAAGCCGGCCGCGCTTCCATCCTGGCCAGGGCAGGGCAGTTTTGCCATATCGTTCCACCATTCGGCGGAACACAGATTGGCTGCAAAATCATAGAGGATTCCATAACCGCTCGAGACGTTGATCTCCACCCAGAAGGATTTATTGGCGGTCGAACCGATCCCAAACAGGACGCCGGCAGCATTCTTGAACTTCCAATACCCAATATAATGCCCGGCCGCGCTGGGAGCGATCATGTCCACCGATATGTCCACCGTCTGACCCGGAGCAACGCTGCTCGGCAAGTTGAGCGAGGCCGGTGCGCCCATTCTCTCGCCGCTCTCGAACACCAGTGCATAGGATGTGGTCCAGGTGCAGGTACCGATGTTCTTGATCCGCCAGGTCTTCTTGAAGGTCGTGCCTGGTGCAAAAGTCGTTCCGTCGGGCACAGTGACATCGGCGATGAACTGCGCCCAATCGCACAGGGCTGCCGCCGAGGCCTCTCGCCGGGCCAGGCCGGCTGCGGGGATGAACGAGAGCAACAGGGCTGCCAGCACGATCACGCAGGTTGCAGAGGCTCTGGGTTTCATGTGAATTCTCCCTTCCAGGGGGGCACAGGATAGCCCTGCATCAGGACGTCCCATATCATCAAAGGTTCCCGTCGCGGCTACAGGATAATGCAAGTATAACTTCTGTTGAAGGATTGCTCAATGTCTTCTCGGCCATCTATGGAGAGGAGCCACATCAGGGCCCAGTGAAGGGCAGCGCCCTCCAAAGAGAGACGATCTTGCGTAATACGCTTATGTACTGTGTCTTCACCATACTCATCAGCGGCGGATGAGAGCCTTCCAGGGAGGGGCAGGGCGAGAGCGCGTATATGGAAGGCGTCTAGGGTGTGGGCGTTTCAGATGGCATCGGGGTAGGCGTCCATTCCGGGGTAGGGGTTTCGGAGGGCACAGGCGTGGGAGTTTCAGAGGGCATGGGCGTTGGAAGTTCGGTGCCGATGGGCGAGGGAGTCGGGGTTGGGGTGGGAGTGCCGAGGTCCGCGCCACCGATTGCCGGGCGATAGATCTGCGCGCCCACCCACAAGGCGCGGTCGCCCAGGGTCGGGCCGTTCGAGAGAATGGTCAAGATGAACTTCACATTCTGACCGGCCAGGGGGCTCAGGTCGAGGTTCACGTTATAAGAGAGTCCTTCATAGCGTTCGTGGAAAGCCCAGAACGTAGTCACCGCACCGCTGCCGATCTGGTAATCGAGACGGAAGAAGACGTCACAGGCGGTGGCCCCGTACTGACAGTTCACGGTGGCCTGGAAGCGATCCCCGCTCTGCACCGCGAAGGGCGGGTAGATGCCTTGGATCCAGCCGTAGTCCACAGCATAGGGCGCCTCCAGCAGGCCGGGACGGGAATCGGTCACGCCGCTCTCGAGCACGGGGTGGTCCACTTTGAGGGCAAAGCCGCGCCCATCTCCATCCGTGCCGGGGCAGGGCAGGGTGCCCGCGCCGCTGATCCACGTGGCCGAGCACAAATTGTTCACGAAGTCGAAGCCGCCGGAGAGGGGCGCGCTGAGGACCGAGATCTTGACCCAGAACGGCTTGTCGGCATACGTGCCGATCCCAAAGAAGCCGCCCGAGGCGTTGCGCAACATCCAGTAGCCGGCGTAGCTGCCGGCCTCCGCCGGCGCGACGAGATCGACAGAGAGATCCACGCTCTGGCCTGGCACGACCGTGCCGGGGAGCGCGAGCGAAGCCGGACCACCCATCGGGTCGCCGCTGACAAAGGCCAGGCTGTAAGAGGGCGTCCACGTACATGTTCCGACGTTCTTCAGGCGCCAGGTCTTGGTGAACGCCTGGCCCGGCGAGAGGGAGGTTCCATCTGGAATGGTGACATCGGCGATGAACTGGGCCTTATCGCAGCCCGAGGCCGGCACGAAGGTGGGCGTGGCGGTTGCGGCCGGCGCGCCGCTCGTGGCGGTCGGGGTGGCTGCGAGCGGCGTGGAGGTGGCCACGGGACCAGAGAGTGGACGCACGATCCTCGGAGCGACCCACAGTGGTAAATCTCCAGAAGCCGGCCCGCTGGCGGAAATGCGCAGGACGAGTTTGATGCCCTTCATATCCGCATAACGGGTCAGGTCGACATCGGCGCGGTAGAACAGGCCGTCGTACTTTTCTCGGAATCTCCATATGGTGATGAGGTCGCCGCTCGAGGTCAGGTAATCCAGTTCGAAGGTCACGTAACAGTTCACGGCTCCATACTGGCATCCGATGAGCGCCTGGAAGTGGTCGCCGCGGAAGATATCGGGGACATCGTAGACGCCCATGATCACGCCGTTGTATTTCTGTTGCGGCACGGTCAACAAAGCGGGTTGTTCGGCAGCCGTTCCGTTCTCCAGGATCGGATTCTCCAGGCGCTGGACGTATCCGAACAACTGCTTGGTCGGGTTGAACGGACATGGGATCGGCCCCCCATCGTAGGCCCAGAGCGCGGAGCAGATGTTCTCGGTAAAATCGAAAGCGGTCACAAGCGGGGCGGCCACATAGATATCCACCCAAAACGGACTGGAGGCCGTCGAGCCGATGCCAAAGAGGGTGCCGGCGGCGTTGCTCAATTTCCAGTAACCGCGATAATGCCCCGCCACGGCGGGACTGCTCATCTGCACCGACACATCCACGGTCTGGCCCGGCGCGACCTCTTGAGGCAAGTTGACCAGGGCAGGCGCGCTCAGCAAGTCGCCGCTCACGAACTGGAGGGCATAGGCGGTCGTCCATGTACACGTGCCGATGTTCCTCAGGCGCCAGGTTTTGATGAAGGGGGTGTTCGGGGCCAGGACGGTGCCATCGGGCACGGTCACGTCCATCACGAAGCCGGCCCAGTCGCACAGGCTGGCCGCCTGAGCCTCCCATCTGGCCACCCTGCTCCCCGAAGGAAGCAGCAGGCCCAGAGCAACGAGAAGGCCAATGAGCAAATAAAGGGGCTTTCGATACATGGTTACCTCGCTTGGCGCGCCGGCGGATCGCGCTGCCTACAGTATATCTTGTTCAGCGCCGTCGTTCAATACAATTTGATGGCGGATTTTCCACCCCCAAAATGGGCAATTCCTGGTGGGTATAATATCCCCATCACCTTTTCTGCTTTCGAGGCGAACATGCCAGTCCGATCTGCATCCCTCTCGCTGAGCACACGCGGCCAGGCCGATGTTCTCGACATCACAGCCGAAGTGGCCAGGGCGGTGGCCGAAAGCGGGTTGAAGGATGGGGTGGCGACCGTGTTCTGTCCATCCTCCACGAGCGCGGTCACCACCATCGAATACGAAAGCGGCTGCCTGGCCGATCTGCGGCGTCTGTTTGACGAAATCATCCCGCCCGACCGGGAATATGCTCACAACGCGCGCTGGGGCGATGGCAACGGTCACTCGCACGTGCGGGCGGCGTTGCTGGGGCCGTCCCTCAGCGTGCCCTTTGCCAATGGCCGCCTCCTGCTGGGAACCTGGCAGCAAATCATCTACGTGGATTTTGACGTTCGCCCCCGGCAACGGCGATTGATTCTGCAAGTGATCGGGGAGTGAGGCGGCAACCGACAGGGCGTGTTCCCCTACAAAGCGGCCGAGGCGCGTCCGTCCGCCTGGGGCAAGGGAACGCGCGCCTCCAGGCGTGTGCCCTTTCCAGGGGTCGAGGCGATGGCCAGCGCTCCGTTCACCATCTCCAGTCGTTCCCGCAGTCCAACCAGGCCGAAGTGCCCTCCGTTCATGAGCGCCCCCAGGCGCGACGGCACAAGAAATCCTTGCCCATCATCTTCCACAGAGAGGCGCACTTCGTGCGATTCGAATTGCACCCTGACTTCCACGCGCCGGGCGGCGGCGTGTCTCTGCACGTTGAGCAGCGCCTCCTGTAAGACGCGGTATAAACACAAGGCGATCTCTTCAGGCAAATTCTGCTCCTCCCCATCCACGCGCAGCCCGACCTGCAGCGTGTCCTGGGCCTCCACCTCGCGCAGACGCGAACGGATGGCCGGCACAAGGCCGAGACTATCCAGAGTGGGCGGCCGCAGGTCCGCGCAGACATGTCGGACATCGTCCAGGATGCGGCGTACATCCTGCTGCAAGCGAGCGGACTCCCTCTGCAGGTCGACCTCGGGCCGGAGGCGCAGTTCGGAGAGGCGATAATTCAATCCGATCAGCGACTGGATAACCTGATCGTGTAGCTCGCGCGCCACATGCTTGCGCTCCGCCTCGCGAGCATGAATGATCTCCTGATGCAGCCGTCCGACCTCCTGCACCTGTTGGCGAAGTTCATGTATCAGTTGGACGTTCTGCAGAGCAATGCCGGCCTGACGGGTAATGACCTCCAGAATGGCCAGATCATCGGCACTGAAGACATCTCTCCCGCTTTTGGCTCCAAGGACCAGGATGCCGAAGGAGCGCTCACGTCCCCGCAACGGAATCCACAACCAGGCATGCTCGCAGGCCAGAAGGCGTGCCTCCGCCTCGGAGAGCGCCTTGCCCCGCAGGGCCTCGCGCAGCACCTGCGCCTCGGTCACCTCGCCGCGGGCGCGCAAGCATTGACTGAGCGCGCCCTCCATCTCCAATTGCAACGGCTCTCCCTGATGCACCAGGCAAGACTGACAGGCAAGACCACTGGTCACAAGACCACCTTTTCGGTCATCGGGCAACAGCAGGCAGGTGCATTCCAATCGCATGGTCGTCTGGATCGCCCGACTGAGCACCTGAGCCAGCGTCGCGCTGTCCTCCACCTGATCCAACCTGCGGCTCACCTGTTGGACTGCGCTGCGGTAATCGTACCAGCCGCCATAGACGAGGCGGCTGACGGCAACCTGGAGATAGGCATGCAGAGGGCCGAAGGCCATCGTCAGGAGCATGACAAGCACAAAATTTACGGTCGGTTGCTGCCAGATCTCGGGAGGGATGAGCTGCTGCAACGCGGCATTCACCATCAGGTACAGAGTGCCCAAAAGCATAACCACAAGCAGCAAAGTGGCGCCGCGGTTGACATGGCGATCAAGGTGGATGAGCCGGTGATGCAGGATGGCATAACCGTACGCCAGGGGGATCGCCAGAAGAAACAGGAAGGAGATTTCATAGGGCAGGAAGGGCTGATGGAGCAGCGCCTCAGGCAGCAGGAAGAGGCCGAGGAAGGGGATGATGGCCAGCATCCCTCCCAGGACGACGATTCCTATTTGCTGCCGTGCTTCCAAGACAACCGCCCGACGGTAGGCGCGCGCGAGCAGAAGCACAACCCCCAACAGTCCTCCAAGCAGCCAGAAGCGGCGGACAAGGTAGAGCAATCCGCGGCTGCTCCCGGCCGAGACGGAGGCCAGATCCAAGAAGGCACCCAGGGCGGCCAGAAGATACACAAGAACGGTAAGGCGACCCGCTCGAGGTTGCGCGGCCGAGAGCGGGGAGCGAAAATGGAAATCAACAGCCAGGGGAACCAGCCACCAGAGAAGGAGGCCGAACAACTCGCTGACCCATAGCGGGGCAAAAGCACTGGCAGCGCCCGATACCAGCGCCGCGCTGCTTATCTGGCAGAGGAGGAAAAAGAGAAAGGCCTCGCCTCCCAGGGCACTGAAAGCCAGGACAATCACGCCCAGATCCCAGAAGATCAGCCCAATCAGAACGGGTTGCAGGCGGGAGAGCAGCTCGCTCCAGGAGGGTTGCGCCAGCGTCACCACAACCGGCTGCGTTCTTCCCATGCGCTCGACGAGGAGGTGGATCAACTGGCCGGGCCGCCGCTCGGGCGAGAGGCGGGCTTGCCAAAGAGGCAGGCCGTCCACGGCGAGGATGCGGTCTCCGGGCCATAACCGGCCGGCCGCCGGCCCCTGCGGAGCCACGCGATTCACCACTCCCGTCACAAGCGACCATGAGGCGCCCGCATCGGGAGATTGCACCAGCCACCGCGCCCCCCAAAGGAAAAGCAACAAAGAAGCCAGCGCCAGGATATAAGGCGCGAATCTCCCCCAGCGTCTGAGAACGGGATTCTGCATGCGCGGCACGCTCAAGGTGTTCCTCAAGCAGCGATAAGCGAAGCCAGCCGATTGAGCAACATCAGCAGTGCGGCCTGTGCAGGGGAGGGCGTAGCGCCTCTTTCGAGCGCGAGCCGACCCTCCTGCCGATGCCTCTCTGCCTCCGCGTACAAGTATAGCACCGCCCCGCTTTCGATGATCAGGCGGCGAGCTTCTGCTTCAGCCCCTTGCTCTCCCTGTGCGGTTTCCAGCAGGCCGCGCAGAGTCTCGCGCCGGGAAGCGGGGAACACTTGCATGGCATAAGCCACAGGCAAACTCCGCTTGCCGGCGGCCAGATCGCTGCGCTCGCCGGCCGACGGCCAGAGTCCGTTTATATCATCTCCGATCTGGACCAGAATCCCCAAGTGGCGACCGAACTCGCTGAAGGATTCGATTTGCAGCGAATCGTTGCCGGCCAGGCGTGCTCCGGCTCGACAGGCCAGGGCGAAGAACGCCCCCGACTTGGCCTCCACAATCCGCCAGCATCGATCAAGAGTGGGCTCGTTTTCCGTCAGGTCAGCATGCTGGCCGGCGCACATCCTGAGCCCGGTGCGATAGAAATCCTGCGAGATACTCAGAGCCGTTTCTGGGTCCTGGATCAGAGACAAAGCCAGGCTGGCACTGGTCATCAGCCCAGTGGCCATGTTTAAGCTCTGCGCGGGGTTGAAAGGATGTGGTTCGATCCCCCCATCGCCATCTTCCAGGGCGTCCAGCAGGTGCGCCGCTTCTCCCAACAAACGCCACGCTGCTGTTACCCACTCCGCGTGCTGGGGCTCGCCACCGGCAGCCTCACAACATAGGGCAACCAAAAGCCCGAGCGGCAGATTGTTGCGCGCGGCAGGCGAGCCCCCCAACACAAAGGCTGAGCGCAGAGCCTCCTGGTACGGCGCCTCAACGCCCGCCTCTACCCAGAGTTCTTCGATGCGACGGATGGCGGATCGAAAATCATCCGTCGCACGCGAACTGAGCGAAGGGCCAGGGGAATCCATCTGGAACAATATGTGCCTCCGAGCAAAGATCCCGCCAGCCAGCCTTTCTGCGCAGGACGGTCAACAAGGCTGTAACCTCTTCGTTCTCTACAGGTAAGCCGACAGCGGCCAGAGCCGCACGCGGCTCCTGTTGCAGGTGAGTCGCAAAGGACAGATCCGTAGCGACTCGATAGACGACCTCAGCAAATGTCATTTTACACCTCCATAGAGATTTGTGTCTGCCACACGGGCTCCTGCAGGCTGCCCCCATGGCTTTCTCAAAGTCCGGGAAATGTCACTGCGAGCCGCTCTTTGGCGAAGCAATCTTCCACAGAATGGGCAAAACTGACCTTTTGGAGATTGCTTCGGGAAAAAAACATTGCCCTCGCAATGACATCATTCTTTTGTCGAGCGACCTTGAGAAAACCACAAGGTTGCCCCTCACACCTCACAACTGCTGAAAAAGGTTGCAATCAGCCGGCTCAGATTTTCGAGATCCAAATCCTCCTTTCGCAGGTAGCAGTCTGCACCGGCGCGAAGGCTTGCCTCGTGAAACTCCTCGTCGTCGTAGCCGCTGAAGGCGATCGCGCGTGCCCAGGGCACGACATGCTTGATGCGCTGGATGGCTACAATCCCATTCATCACGGGCATGTTGACATCGATCAGCACCACATCCGGGGCAAACTGGGCAGCCAGGCGCACGGCCTGGGCGCCGTCGTTGGCTTCGGCAACCACGCTCCAGTCAGGGCGAGATTCGATCATCTGGCACAGGACGGCACAGTAAGCCGCGTTATCATCTGCGATCAGGAAGCGGAGCATGGTAGCAAG
>JBBIKK010000017.1:0-49163 GCA_037445475.1 Chloroflexota bacterium | reverse complement strand
CCGCTCAAGCTATTGACAATCTCCATGCAGGCTTACCTCGACGATCTCTCGGAGATCATCACCTCTCCCCAAAAGATCAGCGCCTTGCTGGGCGCTCTGCTGGCGAGTCTCTGGATCGGGGCGCGATACAGGGGCCGTTTTCGGGTTCAGGGGTGGTTGATCGTGGCCCTCGCCCTGGCGGGCATAGTCCTCTCGTTCGCCGGCTTCCTGCCGGGCGTGTATGGATATTCCGAAGCGCCCCCGCCGCGCACCCTCAGCATCGCGACGTTTGCCCTGGTTGCCTTCTGGCTGTGTTCAACCTTTCTGGCCGGCGGTTGGCTGGCCCAACGCGCCCAGCCCTTCTCCCGCGCCCGCGACGCGCTCCTCGCGCTGGCCATCGCGCTCACGGGCGTGGCCTGCACCCTGACCATCCAGTCCGTCCACCGGCAGCGCCAGACCTACGTGGCGTTTGCGCAACTGTGGGACAGGGCCGATGCGCAAATCCTGCAGGCCAGGGCTCAGGGCCAGGCCGAGGTTCACATCCCGGCGTTGGAGAATTGGGCCGGGCTCGATCGGCCGAGCGATAATCCTAAATTCTGGGCCACCGTCTGCTACTCGAAGTACTACGGCATTCAGGTATACGGCCCGCCTTATCCCTGATCCTTGAGCATGGCGCTCGCTCCTGCGCGTGCATCGAATTGTGAGGTCCGTATGACAAATCAACCAACCGGAATCGAAAACTCAAATCCGGCCATCGGTTACGTCGTTGGCGGTGGATTGAAAGAGAACCTTCGCGTGCGGCTGACGGTCGATCCGCTCACTGTGCAGGAGGGGGCCTTCGTGGTGATCGAGAGTGGGGACTATCAGTTCTATGGTCTGGTGACCGACCTGCAGTTAGGCGCCACCGATCCGCGCTTCGCAGACGAGCAATCGGAGGCACGCCTGCCGTCCCCGTTGGCCAGGGCGCTGCACGGGCAGACGCTCTACACCAACCTTGAGGTGCTGCCGGCTCTGATGCTGGAACGCGGCCCGCAGCCGGGTTCGCCCGAGTACGGCCGGTGGAGGCAGGCGCTCGGGGACCAGGAGCCCCGCCCGGGGCCGGTGAAGACCGTGCCCTCCCACCACGCGGCGGTGCGCCTGGCCACTGCCGGCGACATCGCCGAGATCTTCGGCAGGCCGGGCGAGGACGGCCGTTTCGTCATCGGCTACACCCGCGAGCAGGGGCATCCGGTCTGTGTCGACCTGGAAAGACTCGTCCAGCGCTCGTCGGGCGTCTTCGGCGCGACCGGCACAGGCAAGTCCTTTCTGACGCGGCTGATCCTCTCCGGGCTGATCCACTCGAACAAAGCCTCGGTGCTCGTGTTGGACATGCACAACGAGTACGGCTTCGACGACATAGCCTCGGATAGTGGCCAGCGCGTGATCGGGCTGAAGACGAAATTTCCAGCCAAGGTGCGCGTCGTCGGCCTGGGGAGCGGCGCGCGGATCAGGAACGCCCCGCCCGATTTCAACCTGGAGATCGCCGAAAGCGAAATCTCCCCCTCGGACATCGAGTTGCTGACGCGGGAACTGGACCTGAAGGAAACGACGGCCACAACACTGGAGGCGTTGTGGAACTCGTTCAAGCGCGATTGGTTCGGTGCATTTAAAGCGATGACGCAAGAGGTCATCACCACCGAGGATGGCCGGAAAGTGCCCGCGCCCGGCAGCGTGGCGGCCTGGGCCCTGGCAAACGGAGTTAATGTGATGGCCGCGGAAGGCTTGCACAACAAATTGCGGCGCGTCTTCAACAAGCCCTACATCGTTGCCGAGCCCGCGGTCGACTCGCTCCAGGAGATCATCACGGCGCTCGAACACGGCCAGCATGTCATCCTGTCGTTCGGACAGTTCGAGAGCGATCTGGATTATCTGCTCGTGAGCAACCTCTTGACGCGACGCCTGCGCCAGGCCTGGGAAGAGAAGACCAACGCCTTCCGCTCCAGCGGCAAGGAGGAGCCGCGCCAATTGGTGATCGTGCTGGAGGAGGCCCACAAACTCCTGAACCGCGAGATGGCCGCCCAGACCACATTCGCCACGATCGCCCGCGAGATGCGCAAATATTACATCACCCTGTTGATCGTTGATCAGCGCCCCTCGCAGATTTATGACGAGGTCATGTCACAGCTGGGGACGCGCATCTCCGGCTGGCTCGGTGACGAGGATGACATTCACGCTGTGCTCTCGGGCCTGGCCGGGCGCGAGGCGCTGCGCGGCATGCTGGCGCGCCTGCAACCCAAGGAGGAGGTATTGCTGCTGGGCTGGGGTGTTCCGATGCCATTGCCGATCCGATCGCGGCGCTACGATGATGAGTTCTGGAAGGACCTGCTCGGTGCAGGCCGACGCAGCCAGGAACAAAAGTTGAAGGAGCTGGGATTTTGAGTGCTTCCGCATGAGGATTGACTGAAACGAGCATTCGGGGTAAAACAAATGCGATTCGTCGCCTCACGAAGCATGTCCCCTCGAAGATAAAATGATCCCCCTCCATCTCCAACTGGCCGGCTTTCTATCCTATCGCGATGCCATAGAATTGGATTTCACTCCCTTCAACATTGCCTGCATTTCGGGCTATAACGGAGCCGGAAAGTCCTCCTTGCTGGATGCCATCACCTGGGCGCTTTTTGGCCAAGCGCGCAAGCGCGATGAAGCGTTGATCAATCTGCAATCGAAAGCCGCGGAAGTGGCTTTCACGTTTCAATATGAACAAAACATCTATCGCGTGCTGCGCAGTTTGCCGCGCGGCAAGAGCACCCTGCTCGAATTCCAGGTTCTGGATGGAAGGCTGGAGTCCCACAACCAAAGGGACGGAAACTGGCACCCCCTGACTGAGCGCAGCATGCGCGAGACTCAGGCCCGCATCGAGCAAACTCTGCGTCTCGATTACGAGACATTCATCAACGCCTCTTTCTTTCTGCAAGGCAAGGCCGACCAATTCACACAGCAGAACCCCGCCAAACGCAAGGAGGTGCTGAGCAGCGTGCTTGGTCTGGAACATTGGGAGACCTACAAAGAACGAACGGCCGAAAGGCGGCGGACGCTCGAAGAAGAGGTCCATCGAATAGACGGCCAACTGGAGGAAATCGAGACCGAACTGGCCGAGGAACAGCCGCGCCGGCAACGTCTGCAGGACCTCGAAGCAGAACTGGGGCGCCTGAGAAAGAATCGTCAGGCTCAAGAGGACGCAGTCGAAAGCATCAGAAAAAGCCTCAGTCTGATCGAGCGCCAACGCGCTCTTGTGGAAAGCCTCGCCGCCACGCTCGCGCGCGCCCGCGCCGATCTCTCTGAACTGCAGGGCCGGCTGGCTGAACGGGAAGCCGCGCGGGTCAGCCAGATAGAGCTGCTCGCTCACGCCGCGGATATCGAAGCCGCGTATCGCGAATGGCAGAGCCTGCGCGCCGAACTGGAAAACTGGGAGGCCGTCGCGGCACGCTTTCGTTCCTATCAGGAGAAGCGCCAGCCGCTGCTGCGTAGCCTCGAGGCCGAAAAAGCACGCCTGGAGCAGGAGCAACAGGGTCTGCTCCAGGAACAACAGAAAGTTCAGCAACAACGGGCTTCGATGAAGGACCTGCAAGCGCAGATCGCAGACGCGCAGAATCTCCTCGCCGAGATCGAATCCAAGCTGGCGCAACGTCACGAATTGGAAGAACACAAGGAGGCCGCGCGTCAGCAACATGCCCTTCTGAAGGCCGAGAACGAGGCTCTGCGCGCTGACATGGAGCAGCTCAAAGCACGCATTGAAACCCTCCAGGCTGCTGAAGGTGCAGCCTGCCCTGTATGCGGACAGCCTCTGAGCGCCGAGCATCGCGCCTCGACGTTGAAACAACTTCGGGCCGAGGGCAAGGAAAAGGGCGACCGCTTCCGCAACAATAAGGCACGCCTCCAGGAACTGGAAGAGGAAATCAAGAGGGTAGAAGAACAGTTTGAGACTCTGAGCGTGCTGGAAGCAGAACAGCGCGCCCGTGCCAGCAAATTGACAGAGTTGCACACACAACTCCACGGGCTGGAACAGGCCACCGCGCAATGGGAGGCCGTTGGCCAAAAGCGCCTGAAGGAGGTGGAAAAGGCCTTGAACAGTGGCCAATATGCCCTCGAAGCCCGCAAGCAGCTGGCCCGGGTGGATGAAGAACTCGCCCAACTCGGCTATGATGCTGCCGCCCATGACGCCGCCCGTTCCCGGGAGATGGAACTGCGCACGGCCGAGAGCAGATTCCGTGAAGTCGAGGCGGCCCGCGCCGCTCTCCAACCCATCCAGGATGAGGTCGCCAGCCTGAAGTCCAATCTCGCCCGTCGCCAGTCCGAAGTCGCCCTCCAGGAACAGGAATATGAGAAGGTCGCAGCGGAGTTGCAAGCCGCCCGCGCGGCTATCCCTGACCTCGACCAGGCGGAGCGTCAGCTGTACGATCTTCAGGAACAGGAGAACCGATTGAATCAAGAAGTTGGAGGGGCGCAGCAGAAGGTAGCGGTGTTAGACATCCTGCGGGAGCGCAAAGCCGGCCTGAGGTCCCGCCGCGAGACGCTCATGTTGCAAATCGCACGCCATAAGACCCTCGAGCGCGCCTTCGGCAAGGACGGCGTGCCGGCTCTGCTCATCGAACAGGCCCTGCCTCAAATCGAAGCCAGGGCGAATGAGTTGCTGGATCGCCTGAGCGAAGGCCGGATGTCCATTCGCTTTCTGACCCAAACCAGTTATAAGGATAAAAAACGCCAGGACCTGAGAGAGACCCTCGAAATCCAAATCAGCGACATGAGCGGGGTGCGCGACTATGAGATGTATTCGGGGGGAGAAGCGTTCCGCATCAACTTTGCCATTCGGCTGGCACTCTCCGAAGTGCTGGCCCAGCGCAAGGGAGCACGTCTGCAATTGCTGGTCATTGATGAGGGCTTCGGCTCGCAAGACGCCAACGGCAGACAGCGCCTGATCGAGGCCATCAACCTGGTGAAGGACGACTTCGCCAAGATTCTGGTCATTACGCATCTCGACGAACTGAAGGACGCCTTCCCGGCCCGCATCGAGGTCGAGAAGACAGAAAGGGGCTCCACCTTTCAAGTGATTGCATGATCTACCTCGTCATCTCCTCCACGCTTCTCGTGGCAGGCGTGATCACCATCTACTGGTTGCACAGTCAATCCCACCTCGACATTGGCGTAGAACCCGTAGCTGCGCCGCCGGCGGCTCCCCTGATCTCGGTTTGCGTCCCTGCCCGCAACGAGGAGAACAACATCGCGGCCTGCCTCGAAGCATTGCGGACACAGACCTATCCGAACTTCGAGGTCATCGTGGTGGATGATCGCTCGACCGACTCCACCGCGCGCATCGTGGCGGAACTCGCGGCCTCCGTAGATTCTGGCCGCCTCCTCCTGCTCCGGGGTGCGGACCTGCCCAAGGGCTGGGCCGGCAAGCCCCACGCCCTGCACCAGGCCACGCGGGCAGCGGGCGGCGCATGGCTGTGCTTCGTGGATGCCGACACCGTCCTTGCTCCACATGCCCTGGCCTCCTGCTGGGTCAGGGCCGAAGAGAGCGGCGCGGATTTGTTCACCATCATGACCCATCAGGTCATGGGGAGCTTCTGGGAGAGAACCGTCATGCCGCTGGTGATGACCGCTCTCTCGGTCGGTTTTCCGCCGCGCCAGGTGAACGATCCGCACAGCCCAACGGCTGTGGCCAATGGTCAATTCATGCTGATTCGCCGCAGGGTTTACGAAGCAATCGGTGGTCATGCCCGTATCCGAGACCAAATCGTAGATGACAAGGCCTTGGCCGAACAGGTGAAACGGAGCGGCTATCGCCTCATCCTGGCAGATGGCCGGCGCGTGGCGCGCACGCGCATGTACACCTCCCTGCCCCAAATGTGGGAAGGCTGGACAAAGAACATTTATCTTGGCCTGCGCGATCGCCCGGCCACGTTGCTGCTGGGGGCCTTCGGCGCTCTGCTTGCGGTGCTGGCGGCAGTGTTTCTCCCCCTGTGGCCCTGGCTGGGGCTTGCATGGTATCGGCGCGGCGGTGGTTGGATGGCGGAGGCGGTGGTCGTTCAGGCCATGGCTTTGTGGGGCGCCCTGCTTATAGCACGGGCGAGGGCGGCACAAGGCATGGGCATCCCGCGCCGCTACGCCCTGACCACGCCCCTTGGCGCGGCGATCTTTGCGGCCATGATGATCGCCTCCGCCTGGAAGGTGCTTTCGGGGCGAGGCGTTACCTGGCGCGGGCGAACATATCGCTCGGTGTAGTGTGCGCACCGGCCATCTCCACCGACCGCTCAAGTTGCGGCAGCCAGGGTAGAGAATTACAAAAAAACACCCTCGATGAATCCGAGGGTGTGAGGTGCGCTGGAGAGGACTTGAACCTCCACGCCTTGCGGCACATGGCCCTCAACCATGCCTGTCTGCCAGTTCCAGCACCAGCGCAAGCAGGCGTATTATAATCGGCTTGCCCTGCCTGTCAAGAAAAGATTCTTTGGAGAGATCGGATGACGCGAATCGTTGTGGATGCCATGGGAAGCGACGCCTTCCCAACTCCGGATGTCCGTGGGGCCGTGATGGCCGCCCGCGAATATGGTGTGGAGATCATCCTGGTCGGCGACAAAGCCCGGATCGAGGCCGTGCTGGAGCCACAAGGGGCGGGCAACCTGCCCATCCGTATCGTCCACGCCCCAGAGATGTTGACGATGGAAGATAAAGGAATGGAACTGGTCTTGAAAGCGCGACGGCCAGAGGCCAGGAACTCGATGGCCATCGGTATAGACCTGCTGAAAAGCGGCGAGGCGGATGCCTTTGTCACCGCCGGCAACACCGGAGCCGCCATGGCCACAGCGTATTTCAGATTGGGCACGATCGCCAATGTGGACAAACCCGCCCTCGCCCCGATCTTCCCCACCGCGCGCGGGACCTGTGTGGTGCTCGATATCGGCGCCAACCCCGACTGCAAGGCGGAGAATCTGCTGCAATTTGCCATCATGGGCAGCCTGTATGCCGAGAAAGTGCGCGGCGTGATGAACCCGAAAGTGGGCCTGATCTCGAACGGCGAAGAAGAAGGGAAGGGCAACGAACTTGTCCGCGCCGCCACCCCCTTGCTCAAGAATTCTGGCCTGAACTTCTACGGCAACGTCGAGGGCAAAGAGGTCATTGGCGGAAAGGTAGACGTGGCCGTGACCGATGGTTTTACCGGCAACGTCATGCTCAAGACGGCCGAAGCCGTTGGGTTGCTCTTCCTCGAGGAGGTCCGTCGCGCCATAAAAAGCGGTGGCCCATTGGCCATGCTTGGAGGGTTGCTCGTTAAACCTGCCCTCAGCCAATTGCGTCAACTGCTCGATCCAGGCGAACAGGGCGCAGCCGTGCTGCTTGGCGTGAACGGCCTGGTCTTCATCGGCCATGGCCGTTCGGATGCCCGTGCGATCCAGAGCGCCGTGCGTCTGGCCAAGCAGGCCGCTGAATCGAAAATGCTCGAGGCGCTCAAGATTGGCATTGAGCAAAGTCCGGCACTGCGATCATGAAAATCGTCAGAAACGAAACACTCATCAAGCGCAACCATAGAATCGGCCAATGGATGAGTCTGGCAGCCCTGACTGTGCTTGGCGTCGGAATGTACATCTCGTTCAAACGCCCGGAATGGTTTGGATACTCGCTGGCAGCCCTGGTCATCGGATTCACGATGACGCAGGTGGGAATGTATTTCTCCAGCCGCTGGGGCCGCAGCCCTCGCCCGGATGAGCAGTTAGACGCGGCGCTGAAGGGCCTGCCCGGCGACACTACCCTTTACCACTATGTTGCCCCTGCTCCTCATGTGCTGGTCGGGCCGGGCGGACTCTGGGTGTTGCAACCCTATCACCAGCGCGGGCGGGTGAGGTACACGCGCCACCGCTGGCGCCTCTCCGGCGGCGGCTTTCTGCAGGCGTATTTATCCATCTTCGGGCAGGAAGGGCTTGGGCGCCCCGATCTCGATATGGCCAATCAGATTCAGGCGCTGCGCAAGCACCTGGCCAGATACATGGACGAAACACAAATCCCAGACATTCGTGGCGCGCTGATCTTTACACATGCTCAGGTGGAGATCGATGCCCGCGAGGCCCCCTTGCCCGCCATGAAGGCCAGACAGCTCAAGGACTTCATGCGACAGAAAGCCAGAGAACGTGTGCTCTCTTCAGATATGATTGAGAAGATCAACTCCGCCTTCTCACGGCAGGGCTGATACGGGATCGCTCTTGAGAATCTATGGCAACCGTACTCCGTACCGCGCATGGATGTCGCGTTAGGATTGCAGGATAAATCCCGCGCCCACGAGAATCTATGGCAACCGTACTCCGTACCGCGACATGGATGTCGCGTTAGGATTGCAGGATAAATCCCGCGCCCACGAGAATCTATGGCAACCGTACTCCGTACCGCGACATGGATGTCGCGTTAGGATTGCAGGATAAATCCCGCGCCCACGGTGCTCAGTGAATGTTTCATGATACACTTGTTCTATGAAGACGATTGTGGCGCTAGACATCGAGACGACCGGCCTGGATGCCGATCGCGACGCGGTCATCGAGATCGGGGCCGTGAAGTTCAAGGGCGGCCGTATTGAAGATGAATGGTCATCGTTGATTCAGCCGGGCCGCCCCATCCCCGCCTTCATCACCGCGTTGACCGGCATTGACGATGCCATGCTCAGACAGGCTCCGCGCCTGCGCGAGGTGGCTCCCGAGTTAGAGGCCTTTGTCGGCGACCTGCCCGTCCTCGGCCACAACATCCGTTTCGATTTAGGCTTTCTGCAAAAATACATTCCCCTCTCGGCAAACCCCGTCATCGATACATATGAGCTGGCGGCTGTGCTTCTCCCGAGTGCCAGCCGCTACAACCTGGGCGCCCTCGGCAAGGAACTCGGCATTCCGCTGCCGGCAACGCACCGCGCCCTGGATGACGCCCGCCTGGCTATGGCGATATTCATCCGCCTATACCAGATGGCGCGTGCTCTACCCATCCAACTGATTGCAGAGATCGTCCGCCTGGGCGAGCCGTTAGATTGGGATGCCAATCCCGTCTTTCGCGAAATCCTGGGGGAACGAGCCGCGCCGCGCATGCGGGCAAAGAAAGCGCCGCACGGCGCACCCGTTCGACACGAGGAAGATCGCCATTATCCTCCGCTGAGCGGGGTGCTTGAAAATCCCCAGCCGATCGACATCGAAGAGGCCGCTTCCATCCTGGAACATGGCGGGCCCTTCTCACAATACTTCGAAGCCTACGAACATCGCCCCGAACAAGTGGCCATGCTACGCGCCGTAGCCAGTGCCATGTCCAACAGCCGGCATCTGCTGGTCGAGGCCGGAACCGGCGTGGGCAAATCCTTCGCCTATTTGATCCCGGCCGCACTCTTCGCCCTCCGCAACAACACGCGCGTGGTCATTTCTACCAACACCATCAACCTGCAAGACCAACTCGTCCAGAAGGATATTCCCGATCTGCAGGCGGCCTTGAATCTCGACCTGCGAGCCGCGGTGTTGAAAGGACGCGTCAACTATCTCTGCCCGCGCCGATTCGAAAATCTGCTTCACTACGGACCGCGCTATGCCGACGAAATGCGCGTCCTGGCCAAGGTCATGGTGTGGCAACTGCAAGACCAGAGCGGCGATCGCGGCGAAATCAGCCTCAATGGAAACGCCGAGCGCGAGGTCTGGCTGCGCATCTCTGCCGAAGACGAAGGCTGTACGACCGAAACTTGTCTGAAGCGCACGGGGGGGAATTGCCCCTTCTATCGGGCAAAGAGCGCCGCGCAGAACGCGCACCTGTTGATCGTCAACCATGCCCTCCTTCTCTCAGACATCGCCACCGGCAGCCGAGTCCTGCCCGAATATTCATACCTCATCATCGACGAGGGACATCACCTCGAAGCCGCCACGACAAACGCGCTCTCCTTTCGCTGGGCACAGGCTGATCTGGAGCGATTGTTGAAGGAAATCGGCGGCGCAAACGCCGGCCTGCTGGGACGCGTGTTGGGCGCGACCCACGACCTGCTGCGCCCCTCCGACTTTGGATTGCTCCAACAAAAAGTGCAGCGCGCGGCCGAAATCGCCTTTCGCGCCGAGCACCTCAATCGCACCTTCTTTCGCTCGTTGAGCGAGTTTGTGGCCTATCAACGCGAAGGGCAGCCCCCAGACAATTACAACTGGCAGTTGCGCCTCCTGCAGGCCACGCGCCTGCTGCCCGGCTGGGATGAGGTGGAAATCGCCTGGGACGCCCTGAACCAGACTCTGACCCTGCTCCTCAATAGCCTGGCGGAACTCCATAAAGCCCTTTCGGACCTGCTCTCCGATGACCACGAAGAGTTGGAAGACATCGTTGCCGATCTTGCCAACGTGTACCGCAGATTGTCCGAAGCACACGCCAGCATAGATGGCATGCTCAGCAAACCCCACCCCGATCAGGTGTACTGGATCGAAGTACAGCCAAATGGAAACAGGCTCTCCCTGAACGCGGCTCCCTTGCGAGTTGGCTCGCTGGTTGAGAAATACCTGTGGCACGAAAAGTCGGCTGTGATTCTCACCTCGGCCACGTTGACCACACACGGGGAGTTCGATTACCTGCGGAACACGCTCAGCGCCGACGAGGCCGATGAGTTATCCCTGGGATCGCCGTTCGATTACGAAAGTTCCACCTTGCTTTACCTTGCCAACGACATCCCCGAACCGAACACTGCCGGCTATCAGCAAGCCCTGGAGCAGACCATCCTCTCCACGGCCAGAGCAACGGGCGGGCGCATGCTAGTGTTGTTCACATCCTACGCAGCCCTGAAGAAGACCTCTCAGGCCATCAGCGGCCCGTTGGCCCACGAAGACATCCTCGTCTACGAACAGGGCGATGGGGCTTCGCCCAATGCGTTGCTGGAATCTTTCAAATCTACCGAGCGCGCCGTGCTGCTGGGCACGCGCGCATTCTGGGAAGGCGTGGATGTGCCCGGCGAGGCGCTCTCTGTGGTGGTGATCAGCAAGTTGCCCTTCGATGTCCCCACCGATCCCCTGATCGCGGCGCGCGCGGAAATGTACGAAGACGCGTTCCAGCAATATTATCTCCCCGAAGCCATCCTCAAGTTCCGCCAGGGCTTCGGACGGCTGATCCGCACCGCTTCGGATCGGGGCGTGGTAGCCATTCTGGATCGACGCGTGCTGAGCAAATCCTATGGCCGGCTGTTCCTGGATTCCCTGCCGCCGTGCACAGTGCGGCAGGCTCCGGCAGCCTCTCTGGCTCGCGAGGCCAGTCAATGGTTGAGATGACTGCGCCTCGGACGGCAGACTACTCGCGATTTCCCCCGGAAGGAGGCGTGAAGCGCGGCCTGCCGGTCTTGGTGATGGACGCCCCCTCTGGGCCAATCTGGATAATCGGCGCATCCAGGGTGAGGAGCGGAGGCTCTGCTTCTGCCTGGCGCGCCAGATCGCCCTGAAACACTTCGCTGGCAAACAGGCGCGTCTTCTCGCTCGCCTCAGACAAAGAGCGCTTCCTGGTTATGAGCCACCCGATCAGGCCCACCAGAAACAGGCCGCCCAACAGCCCCTCTCTCACGCCGATGAGATGTGCGGCAGAAAGGGCAAGGCCTCCCAGGAAGGGAATGGCCATCCAAACTGCCCAACCCCAGCGATGCGGAACCGGGCGGTCGAGCCCAGCGGACTTCCCTTGCCAACGTCGAAGCAGATAGCGCTGGTACGAAAGGATGGTCTCCTTTTCATCGGAACTCAGCTCGGCCGTCAGGCAGACGCGCCGCGCCAGTCGCTCCAGTTCCTCGCGAGTGGAACTGATTTGCAGGTACAATTCCCAGGCTTCGATGTTGCGCGGCTCTTCCCGCACAAGAGCATCCAGGACAAGAGCCGCATTCCGGAATCGCCCTGCCTGCACTAAATCGTATGCCTGCTCCAGGAGCCGGTTGGTCAGAACCATGGGGTCCTCTCGGCCAAAATTGCTCACGCCCTATTATATAACATCATGCGAAAAAATGCCACCCGCGAGGGGGTGCACAGAGGAATGATCCATGGCCAATGGCCATCAACTTCCCATGTTGTGAAGCAAGACCATGTTCGGCGGACGCAACGTCCCCACCGGGAAACCACACACCAGGACGATCTGATCGCCCTCTCTGAGTTCGCCCTTTTTCATAATGAGGGCATCCACCTGTTTCAGCATCTCATCCACCGAATTGACATAGGACACCAACTGCGGCTCAACCCCCCACAAAAAGGCCAGCCGCTGATACGTGGCTCGATCCGGCGTGAAGGCCAGGATGGGCACACGGGGTCGCACCTTCGACATCATCCAGGCCGAACGCCCCTGCATCGTGAACACCGCCACCGCGGCCACGTTCGGGTCATCCGCCATCGCCTGAGCGGCGCGCGCTACGGAGGCCGTGTCGTCGTCCCCAAGCACTGCGATCCTCTGCTCCTGTCCCCATTCCAGGAAATGCAGTTCTGCCTCGCGGATGATCCGATCCATCATCTGCACGGCTTCAAGCGGATACCTGCCCGAGGCCGTTTCCGCGGAGAGCATCACGGCGTCGGTGCCATCAAAGATGGCATTGGCGACATCGGAGGCCTCGGCACGCGTCGGCAGCGGGTTGCTGATCATCGATTCGAGCATCTGCGTTGCCGTGATCACCAGTCTGGCATGAGCATTGGCGGCGCGGATGATTTGCTTCTGCAGCGCCGGCACGCGCTCCGGCGGGAGTTCCACGCCCAGGTCGCCGCGCGCCACCATGACCCCGTCCACGAGTTCCAGGATGCGGTCCAGTTCGCCAAACACCTCCGGCTTCTCCAGTTTGGCGATCAGGAGCGGAGGGCGCGCAGAGCGACTGAGGCGGTGGATGGCCGTGCGCACTTTCAACACATCCTCCGCGGAACGCACAAAGGATATGGCCACGGCGTCCACGCCCTGGGCAAGACCAAAGGCCAGGTCAGACTGATCCTTTTCGGTAAAGCCGGAGATTCGCAAACGGACCCCCGGCAGGTTGATGCCCTTATGGGAAGTGAGCACCCCCCCGACGAGGACGCGCGCCGTCAGCGTCCGGCCCTGAAGCGAGGTCACTTCAAGGGCGAGGCGCCCATCATCGAGCAGCAGCCGCTCCGAGGGCCGCACCGAATCGAAGAGTTCGCGGAAGTCGACCGGAATCACCTTCTCGCTCACCGGCGGGGGCTGGGCATCCGAGGCGTACAGGCACACCGTTTCCCCTTCGGCAAGATGGAGGGGCGCGATCAGCTCGCCGACGCGAATCTTGGGGCCTTGCAAATCTTGCAGGATGGCCACCGGCCGGCCCAGACGTTCAGACACGCGACGCACGCGTTCCATGCGCGCCGCGTGTTGTTCGTGTGTGCCATGCGAAAAATTGATGCGCGCCACATCCATGCCGGCGGCAACGAGGCGTTCAAGCATGGCCTCCTCTTCGCTGGCCGGGCCGATGGTAGCAACGATCTTGGCTTTGCGCTTCACAGGTAATGCAGCTCCCTGGCCTGCTTTTCTAGATCGGCGCGGAAATCGGGGTGCGCGATCTGGATGAGTTGACGGGCGCGCTGACGAATGGTCTTGCCGTACAAGTCCGCCACGCCATGCTCGGTGACCACATAACGCACATGGTTGCGCGTGGTCACCACGCCGGCGCCCTGCTTGAGCATCGAGACGATGCGGCTGAGACGCGTGCCATCCTTGAGGGTCGTCGTGCTGGGCAGGGCAATGATGGGCACTCCGCCCTTTGCGCGCGAGGCCCCGTAAATGAAATCCAGTTGACCGCCCACTCCGCTGTACAGTTTTGGACCAATGCTATCGGCACAGATCTGGCCGGTCAGGTCCACTTCGATGGCCGAATTGATGGCCACCATGCGTTCATTTTGAGCGATGACGAATGGGTCGTTGACATACTCCGTGCGGTGCAATTCGATCAGGGGGTTATCGTCCACCCAATCGTAGAGCCGTCGCGTGCCCAGGATGAAGCCGGCGACGATCTTGCCCGGCAGCAGAGTCTTGCGGGCATTGGTCAACACCCCGCGCTCGACCAGGTCGATCACCCCATCCGAGAAGAGCTCGCTGTGCACACCGAGGTCCTTTTTGTGATACAGATACTTCAGCACCGCGTCGGGGATGGCGCCGATGCCCATCTGCATCGTCGCACCATCCGGGATGAGGTCGGCGATGTAACTGGCGATCTTCTCGACCACAGTCGGGTCGCCCTCTTCCGCCATGGGCATCTCGGCGATCGGATAGTCCACCGGGACAATGTAATTCAAGCGACTGACGTGGATAAAGGAATCACCCAGCGTGCGCGGCATTTGTTCGTTGACCTCGGCAATGATGATGCGGGCCGATTCGGCCGCCGACTTCGTCAGCCCGACCTCCACGCCCAGGCTGCAGAAGCCATGCTCATCGGGTGGGGAAATGTGAATCAGCGCCACGTCCAGTGGCAGGATGCGGCGCTTGAACAACAACGGGAACTCGGAGAGCAAGACCGGGGTGAAGTCCGCGCGCCCCTCATGCACCGCCCGGCGCACGTTGGCACTGATGAACATCGTGTTGACGCGCAGGTGCCCTTGCATTTCCGGCTTGACGTAATCGGCAGGACCAACGGTCAGCGCCTGGCAGATCTCCACCTCTTGCAGATGGGGAGCATATTCCACCAGCGCCGCCAGCACTTTCTGAGGCACGGAGACGTTTCCGGTCAGGAAGACGCGATGCCCGGACTGGATCGCCCGCACGGCCTCCTGCGGGCTGACGACGCGGGACTGATACTGGCTAGTCCAGTTCATCGCCCACCCTCCTGTCGGTCAAGCGAGAGAGATGGCGGACTTCACCCTGATAGGTGTTCACGGCCGATTCGAGCGAGGGATGGCCCAGGATGGCCTCCAGGCCGCGATCGGCCATCTCAGTGATGTAGGACATGGCAGCATTGACAAAAGCATGGGTGGCCGTGCGCGCCACCACGCCCGGCATGTTCGGCACACAGTAATGGAGAATGCCTTCCTCAATGAAGACCGGATGTTCGTGCGTGGTGGGGCGCGAGGTCTCCACGCAGCCGCCCTGGTCAATGCTGATGTCCATGATTACCGAGCGCGGCTTCATCGAGCGCACCATCTCGCGCGTGACCAGGATCGGAGCGCGCTGCCCCGGCACAAGCACCGCGCCGATCACGACATCGGCATAAGCCACGCTGCGTTCGATGTTGCGAGAGGTGGAAATCAGGGTTACCACGCCCGGAAAGCGGTCCCAAATGCGCTGGAGGGCCTGAGGGTTGTGATCGATGACGGTCACATGCGCCCCCATGCCGAGGCAGGTTTGTGTCGCGTAGGTCCCGACCACGCCGGCGCCGATGACCACGACTTCGGCCGGGGGCACGCCGGGCATGCCTCCCATCAGGATGCCCTTGCCGCCCCAGTTGTTCTGCAACAGGCGTGCCGCGATCTGCCCGGCCATCGCGCCTCCAATGGCGCTGAAAGGATACAACACCGGCAGCGAGCCATCCGGCGCGGTGATCTGCTCAAAGGCCAGGGCCGTGACTCGCTTCTGGAGCAGGACCTCGATCTTGCTTTGTCGAGCCGAGGGAAGGTGCAGGAAGCCGGCCAGGATGCTGCCCGGCCTGAGCCAGTTGAGTTCCTCGTCCAATGGCCGCGCCACCTTGAGAAGCAAGTCGGCGCGACCGAAGACCTCCTCGCCGGAGTAGGCGATGCGCGCTCCCACCTTTTCGTAGTCCGCATCGTGGAACCCGGCCATCAGGCCCGCCTCGTGTTCGATGAAGACCACGTGGCCGCGACGGGTGAGAATCTCGACCCCGGCCGGCGAGAGCGCCACCCGGAACTCGAACGGACGTCTTTCTTTCGGGATGCCAATGTTCATAAGCCCTCTACTGCATGTTAAGGACTTCTCGAATGCGCGGCAGTGCCCAATCGATGGTCTCCCTGTCGATGATCAGCGGCGGGGCAAAGCGAATGATGTGCTCATGGGTTTCCTTGGCCAGGATGCCGCGTTGTTGCAGGGCTTCGCAGAAGCGCCGCGCCCCACCGGCAGAGGGATGCAATTCAACCCCGATCAACAGCCCCTTGCCGCGCACCTCTTTAACGTGGCGGCTGGGGATCTCGGCCAGTTGCTCGATGAAGTATTCGCCCATCTGCGCGGCGCGTTCAATCAGCCCTTCTTCGCGAATCACAGCCAGGGCTGCCCGTGCCACCGCGGCGGCCAGCGGATTCCCGCCAAAAGTGGAGCCATGCTCGCCCGGCGCAAACAGGCCCAGGAGCGCTCCATCGGCCAGCACTGCCGAGACCGGATAAAAGCCGCCCGAGAGCGCCTTGCCAATGATCATCACGTCTGGCCGCACCGCCTCATAATCGCAGGCGAACAACCGCCCGGTGCGGCCAAGCCCGGTTTGAATCTCATCGGCCATGAAGAGCACGTTGTTCTGCTTGCAAATTTCGGACACCTCCTTCAAGTAGCCGGGCGGCGGAATGATCACCCCGCCCTCGCCCTGAATGGGTTCGAGCAGGACGGCGGCTGTGTTGCGGGTGATGGCTTTTTCAATGACAGCCGCATCCCCATAGGGCACACTGACAAACCCCGGCGTGAACGGCCCGAAATCGTCGCGATAGAGCGGCTCACTGGAGAAGGACACGACGGTCGTCGTCCGCCCGTGAAAGTTGCCGGCGGCCGTGATGATCTCCGCCTGGTAGCGCGGCACGCCTTTGACGCGATAGGCCCATTTGCGCGCCAGTTTCACGGCCGTCTCCACGGCCTCCGCGCCGGAGTTCATCGGCAGGGACATCTCGTAGCCCGTCAGGTCAGAAAGTTCTTTGTAGAAGAGCGGCAACTGATCATTGCGAAAGGCACGCGAGGTCAGCGTGAGCCGCTTGGCCTGCTCCAGCAAGGCGTTCAGGATCTTCGGATGGACATGCCCCTGATTGAGCGCAGAATAAGCGGAGAGGCAATCGAGATACCTATTCCCATCCACATCATACACCCACACCCCTTCCCCGCGCGTGAGAACCACATCCAGCGGATGGTAATTGTGGGCCCCGAATTGTTCCTCCAATGCGATGTAATCTTTTGTGTTCATGAAATCTCCGATGCAAACTCGTATTTACCACTCTCATGCCACTCCGAACAACCGCGCCAGAATCGCCTTTTGAACATGCAAGCGGTTGTGCGCCTGAGCAAAGATCACCGCGTGGGGGCCATCTGCGACCTCGTCGGTCAACTCCTGGTTGCGGTGGGCCGGCAGACAATGCATCACAATGACATCCTTATCCGCCTCGCTGACCAGGCGAGCATTGACCTGATAGGGAGGGAAGACGCGGGCGCGCTGCGCGGCCTCCTCCTCCTGCCCCATGCTGGTCCACGTGTCCGTGTAGATCACCTGGGCGCCGCGCACGGCCTGGTGCGGATCGCGCAGGAAGCGCAACCGGCTCCCGCTCTCCCCGGCGATCTGCCGGGCGATCTCCACCGCCCTGGGATTCAGGTCGTACCCCTCGGGGTTGGCAATCGTGAAGTTCCAGCCCAGCTTTGCACATACATGCATCAGGGACACGGCCACGTTGTTGCCATCGCCTACGAAGGCAACGTTCAACCCCTTGATCTTTCCGAACTTCTCCTGGATGGTGAGAGCGTCGGCCATGGCCTGGCAGGGGTGATTGTAGTCGCTCAGCCCATTGATCACAGGCACGCTCGACCATCGGGCCAATTCGAGCACATGTTCGTGCGCAAAGACGCGTGCCATAATGGCCTGTACGTAGCCGGAGAGCACGCGCGCGATGTCGGCAATGGCTTCGCGCTGTCCCAGGCCGATTTCGTTGGGCGAGAGATACAGCGCATCTCCTCCAAGATGGCGCATGGCCATATCAAAAGAAACCCGCGTGCGCAGGCTTGGCTTCTGGAAAATCATGGCCAGCACTTTGCCCTTGAGCAAGGGAGGGTTGCCTTTCTTGAAATACTCTTGCTTCAGGTGCAGCGCCAGATCGAGCAAATCCTGCACCTCATCGGGGGATAAGTCGGAAATTGCAAGGAAATGTTTCATAGTTTGACCTCCGGCATGAGTATAGCATACCCGCCCGGAAACCGCCGTTTCAGACTGCATTACACAGTTGGTGTGCAGGTAGGTACGTCTTGTTTAGTTATGCCCCAACAGACGCGCCGAATTGGTAAGTATTCCCAAATCTGGCAGCGATTGCGCGGCCGCAGCCACCACAGGCGGTAGAATGCCCACGGCGGCCAGCGTCAATCCAATAAGATTATAAGCCGCAGTAAAAACAAGGTTCATCTTGACCACGCCCATGGTGCGCCGGGCAACCCGTAGAAGATGCGGCACAAGCCTCCAATCCTCGCGCAGGAGGGCAATGTGTGCAGCCTCCATGGCGATATCGGTGCCGGCTGCACCCATAGCAATGCCGATATCCGCTTGCGCCAGGGCGGGAGCATCGTTCACCCCATCGCCGATCATTACCACCGTGTGCCCTTGGGCTTGATAGTCCTTCACCACTTCAATCTTGTGTTCAGGCAACAGATTGGCGCGATACGGAACACCCAGTCCTTCGGCCAGCACGGCGGCGGTGCGCTCGTTGTCGCCGGTGAGCAACTCAACCCGCTTCACCCCCAGGGCGCGCAATTCAGCGAGAGCAGCAGGGACCTCAGGGCGGAGCGTATCGGCCGCGGCCAGGATGGCCACAGGTTCGCCGTTGATAGCGACGAACAAGAGCGTTTTGCCCTGCGCTTCCAATGCACGAACCATGGGCCACGATTCCACCGCTGAGACCAGGCGGCAGTTGCCCACCGCGATAGCGTAACCGTCCACCCTGGCCCGAACGCCCAGTCCGGGAAGGGCTTCAAAGTCTTGCGGTTCGGAGAGCGGCAGGTTTTGAGCGCGTGCGGCGGCGCGCACGGCTTCGGCGAATGGGTGCTCCGAGTAGCGCTCGGCGGAAGCCGCGAGAGCGAGAATTTCGGAAGCAGGTAAATCGCCGCGCGGGATGACCTCCGTGATCTGAGGTTGACCCAGCGTGAGCGTGCCGGTTTTGTCAACCAGGACCACATCGGCGCGGGCGAATAACTCGAGGTACTTGCCGCCCTTGATCAATAACCCACGCTTCGCACCGGCGCCGATAGAGGCCAACATCGCAATGGGCGTTGCCAGCGCAAATGAGCAGGAGCAGGCCACAACCAAAACGGCAACAGTGGACAGCAGATTACGGCTGATGAGAAAGGTGAGCGCGGCGATCCCTATGACAACAGGCAGGTAGTAGGTGCTGAACCTGTCGGCAAGCTGCTGTATGTCGGCGCGCTGGGCCTCGGCTTCTTCCACCATCTTCACCACGCGCCCGAACGTGGTATCCGCACCCACCCGCAGCGTTTTCACGCGCAGGCTGCCCAACTTTGCCAGGGTGGCAGCAAAAACATGCGAACCGCTGGCTACTTCTACGGGCATCGATTCTCCCGTGATGGCCGCCTGGTCAAGCGTGGCGTGTCCGGCGATCACTTCCCCATCTACCGGGATCTTCTCGCCAGGGCGAACGATCACGATCTCACCCGCCTTCACCTCGCGAATCGGCACATCCACTTCTGCGCCGTCGCGTTCCACGCGGGCCGTCCGTGGCGCAAGCGCAGTCAGTTCTTTCAGCGCACGACGGGCGCTTTCCGTGGTGAAACGTTCAACGTAATCCCCGATGCGCATGAATACGACCACGATGGCAGCGGTCACCCACTGGCCCACGAGCAACGCCGCCATGGCCCCAAGGGTCATCAGTGTATGCGAGGTGATCTGCCGGTGGAGCGCGGCCCGCGCCACATTGCGAAAGACCGGAAAGCCACCGACAACAACCAGCGCTATTCCAACGGGAAATGGGACGAGTTCATTCAGTTTCTCGAACAAACTCAGCCATTCACCCGCGACCACAATGCTCAACACAACACCGAATACAAGCGCCAGCAGCACCGTCAGCCGGCGACTGAAAGCGCTCTCACGAGGGATAGAGGATGCCCTGGCCTCAGGTACAGAGTAGCCCACGCCCTCCACGGCCCTGCGGATGGCGGACAAATCTACACGCGCTGGGTCGAGAGAGATGATGGCTTTTTCGGAAGACAGGAGGACATCGACCGACTCCACACCGGGCAATTTGGCAATCGCGTCTTGAACGTGCAGCGTGCATTCGGCGCAGTCCATGCCCTTGACGGGAACTTCAACGACCTGCCTTCCGGCCATATCAGGCCTCCCTCACGTTATCGCGCGTGCACTTGTAAACGCCTTTGGCGACAACGGCGAGCAACGCATCCGCCAGGGAAGCAACTGCTCGACACGCGGGTCGCTCAATTCGCATTACAACGAATCGTCCCTGCTGCTTTGCCATGGCAGGCCCGCCATCGCGCAGGCAGCCGAGGTCGAGGCTCAGCGTTTCGATACGGCTCGTCTGGTCCTCGCTCGAGCGGCCTTGCGGGCTCGCGGCCTGGCTTTCTTTCCGCCGTCTGCGGCGTATTTCAACGCCGCATGCGCGGCGGCCAGGCGGGCAACCGGGATGCGAAAGGGGGAGCAGGAGACGTAGTTGTTGCCGATCAGATGGCACCACTCGATCGAGTCGGGGTCGCCTCCGTGCTCTCCACAGATGCCGATCTCGAGCTCGGGCCGGGTCCGGCGGCCCTCCTCAATGGCCATTTTCATCAGCCGTCCCACGCCGTCGCGGTCGATGGTCTGGAAGGGATTCTTCTCCAGAATCCCCTGCTCCTGATAGGTGATTAGAAAGTTGCGTTCGGCGTCATCGCGCGAGTAACCGAAGGTCATCTGGGTCAGATCATTCGTCCCGAACGAGAAGAACTGGGCCAGACGGGCGATCTCCGAGGCCGTCAGGGCAGCGCGCGGGATTTCGATCATCGTGCCGAATTTATATTCGAACTCGATGCCCTTTTCCTGCATCACCGTGGAGGCAATGCGCTCCAGACGCGGCTGAATCCATTCCAACTCTTTGACAGTGCCGGTCAAAGGGATCATCACTTCCGGCTTGACCACGATGCCGCGTCGGGCACACTCGGCCGCTGCCTCGAAGATGGCACGCACCTGCATTTCCACGATTTCGGGCATGGCAATGCTCAGGCGTACGCCGCGCAGGCCCATCATCGGGTTGGATTCGTGCAAGTTCCGGACGGCGGCGAGCAGCTTTTCCTTCTCCGCCAGTCCAGAGGTCTCGCCCTTGACGCGCAGGGTAACAACCTCTTCCAGTAGAGTTTCTTCCGAGGGCATGAACTCATGCAGGGGCGGATCGATCAGGCGGATGATGACGGGATAGCCGTCCATGGCCTCAAAGAGTCCTTCGAAGTCCTTGCGTTGATACGGCAGGAGTTCGTTGAGGGCCTGCGTGCGCTCTGCGCTGGATTCGGCCAGAATCATGCGCTGGACGATGGGCAGGCGCTCGGGCTCGAAGAACATGTGCTCGGTGCGGCACAGACCGATGCCCACCGCGCCGTAGGAGCGGGCACGGCGCGCGTCCCTGGGGTAATCGGCATTGGCCCAGACCTGCAGGCCACGCCGCGGCCAGCCACGCGGCGCGCGACGGATGCCCGGGCGAGCGCAGATCTCATCTGCCCATTGGAGCAACGTCATCAATTCGGTTTGCTCTTCGAAGGAGGGCGTGCTCATGGGAATCTGGCCGAGGAAGACGCTGCCGGTAGTGCCATCGACCGAGATCCACTCACCCTCTTTCACCACCTGGCTGTTGACCGACATCTCGCGCCGCGCCAGATCGATCTGGATGGCCGAGGCGCCAACCACACAGGGGATGCCGAACTGACGCGCCACAACCGCGGCGTGGGAGGTGGCACCGCCCTCGCTGGTCAACACCCCGCGGGCGACGATCATGCCATGCACATCGTCGGGCTTGGTGAACGGGCGCACCATGATGACGTCTTGCTTGTGTTCTTTGGCCATCCTCTCGGCCGTATCGGCATCGAAATACACCTGACCGACGGCCGCGCCAGGCGAGGCATTGACGCCTTTGGCCAGGAGGTGGCCGTCCTTCTCTGCGGCACGCAAGGCCTGGTCATCGAATTGCGGGTGGAGCAGGGCATCCACCTGGTCGGGAGTGATGCGCTGCACAGCCTCTTCTTTCGTGATTAGACCCTCCTGGACCATATCCACCGCAATTTTGACGGCAGCCTTGGCGGTGCGCTTTCCGCTGCGCGTCTGGAGCATCCACAACTGGCCGCGCTCGATGGTGAATTCGACGTCCTGCATGTCCTTGTAATGCTTCTCCAGTTTCGAGGTGATCTCGATGAACTGACGGTAGACGGCCGGCATGGAATGCTTGAGTTCTTCGATCGGGGCGGCGTTGCGGATTCCGGCCACCACGTCCTCCCCCTGGGCGTTGAGCAGGTATTCGCCCAGCATCGTGCGCTCCCCCGTAGACGGGTTGCGCGTGAAGGCCACGCCCGTTCCGGAGTCGTCACCCATGTTGCCGAAGACCATGCTCACGATGTTGACTGCCGTGCCGAGGTCATCCGGAATGCCGGTGGCGCGGCGGTAGTCCACGGCGCGCTTGCCGTTCCACGATTTGAAGACCGCCTCGGTGGCAAGCCTCAATTGTTCCAGCGCATCCTGCGGGAAGTCAAACCCCTTGTGTTCTCTCACGACCTGGCGAAAGAGGCTGACGATATGCTGCCAGTCCGCGGCGCTCATCTCGGTATCCAGTTTATAGCCCTTCTTGACCTTGTATGCCTTTAAGGGTTCTTCGAAAGCTCCATCGGGTATGCCTAGCACCACAGTGCCAAACATTTCCACCAGGCGGCGATAAGCATCGTACACAAAGCGCGGGTTGTTGGTCGAGGCAGCCATCCCTGCCGCCGTCGCGTCGCTCAGGCCAATGTTGAGCACGGTGTCCATCATGCCCGGCATGGAGAACTTGGCGCCCGAACGGCATGAGACCAGCAAGGGATTGCGCGGGTCGCCGAACTTCTTGCCCGTCTTTTTTTCGATCTTCTTCAAGGCCGTTAACATTTGCTCCCACATTCCCGGCGGGAACCTGCCGCTCTTTTGATATTCATTACAGGCCTCGGTTGTGACCGTGAAGAAGGGTGGGACAGGCACGCCGGCGCGGGTCATATCGAACAACCCGGCGCCCTTGCCGCCGACCAGCCCTTTCAGCCTATCCCAATCGCCGCCGCTGACGCGCTCCAGGGAATCGATCTCGTCAAAAAGGTAAACCCATTTTTTCATGTCGGCCTCCTGAATCCAGGTTGAGTTCCAAGCGGAAAAATTCTACCAAAAATTGTCCGTTTGCCAATGGCCATTCCACAACTTCAGTCCCTTGGCGGCCGTTTCCTCGCTGATGAACTCGACCAGCGCCCTCACCATGACAGAAATAAACGGCTGGCCGAGGGATGAACCATCTGTAAACTGTTTGCAAAGTCCAATCGGGCATATCTCGTAGATAATAAAAGGCATGGCCACCACCATCCTCGCCATTGATGACGATGCCGCGTTGAGCGAATTGTACTCCATCATCCTGCGCGGTTACAACTTCGAAGTACTGGTGGCCAACACGGGGGAGGAGGGTCTGCAGATTCTCAAAGAAAAGACACCCCAGCTTGTTATTCTGGATCTGATGATGCCGGGCATGGATGGCTGGCAGACGTGCAGGGCCATTCGCGCCTTCAGCGACGTCCCCATTTTGATTCTCTCTGCCCTGGACGATCCATCCGTGATCACCAGCATCCTGGATACAGGAGCGGATGATTATCTGGTCAAGCCTTTCTCCAGCGCGGTGCTGGTTGCACACCTGAACAAACTTCTTCGCCGTGCCGGGCCGGCCCCTTCCGGGCAAGAGGGGTTTCACCGGCAGCCCGGTGCGCGCTCTTTGCAATCCGGAGTCGCCTGACTTCTCCCGGGCTGCAGGGCTGGCTTGTGGTCCTCATCCGTTTCCCGCGCTCGGGAGTCGCTTCAGCGCCTCTGCCACGGCGCGTGGATTCTCCAACATGGGCATGTGGCCGAGGCCAGGCAATTCGATGTAGTGAGCCGAGGGCAGGGCGGCTTTCATCTCACGGGCGCGCTCGACCGGAATCAGGGCGTCTGCCTCGCCATGCACAATCACCAGCGGGGTCTTCAGGCTCAGGAGCAACGAAAATGCATCCTCGCGCTCGGCCATGGCTCTCAAGGCGCCCAGCGCGCCGGCGACACTTTGCCTGGCAATCACTTCTCTCAGGAGGGCCTGGAGATGCGCATCGGCAGAGAGTCTGGCGGGCATGCTGGCGACGAGAATCTCCACGCCTTTCTCGGCCACCTCGGCCGCGCTTTGATAGCGTCCCGCCTTCCGCTCGGGCGAGTCGGCGGTGGCCTGGGAGGCGATCAGGCCCAGGCCGAGCATGCGTTGGGGATAAGCCCGGGCGAACGCCAGCGAGACATATCCGCCCATGGAATGGCCGGCGACAAAGGCCTGCTCGATTCCGAGATGATCGAGCAGGCGGGCCAGATCCGAGGCAAAGTCATCCATGTGGTAAACGGCCTCCACCGCATCCGACTCGCCAAAGCCGCGCAGGTCCGGCAGAATCAAGTCAAAGCGATCTTCGAGGTGGGGAGTGACCTCGTTCCATATAGTGTGATCCAACGGGTAGCCATGGATCAGGAGCAGGGGCCGCCCGCCTCCGCGTCGCTCGAAGGCCAGATCGAATCCGTTGATGGGAATCTTCGGCATCACAACCTCCAGTGCACGCCGACTTTCAACTTGCTGCCCAATTTGCTGTAGTAGTAAACGAAGCCGTGTTCACACCCGAATTCATAGATGCGCCGGGTGAGGTCCACATCCGCCTTGCAGTACTCGGCAACCCTGTCCAGCTGGCCGGCGCGGAACCACTCGACGGATTGAAGGCCATCGGCCACCTTGCTCTCGCCCAGGCAGGCTTTGGCGAGCGAGGCGAGGGAGAGGCGAAAGTTGAGAGCTTGCTCCAAGTCGAGCAGCAGGTCCAGGGTCCGCAGCGAGGCGAAGTGGAAGGAGGGCGCGTAGGGACGCAGGACCTCGTAATCGAAGCGGCGCAGGTTGAAGCCGATCACCCTGTCTGCTGATCGGAGTTCATCCAGCAGCGCGGCGACGTCCTTTTCCCAATAAACCGCGAAATCGTTGCGCACCGTGGAGAAGGTCACCGCGCAGGCCAGACGCAATTTATCCAGATGATGCCTGCCGCCCACCTCTTGGAACAGGTTCTGCGTTTCCAGATCGAAGAAAACCAGATTCATGTTTGATGCTCCTCCAGCCAGCGTTGCCCGAAGGCCAGGGCTTCTTCGCGAGTGGCGATCTTGCCTGTGGCCTGAGCCTCGCGGATCGCCTCCAGCACCTGACCGACAAGCGGGCCCGGCTCCAGGTGATAGGCCTCGATGACATCGTGGCCATCTACCAGGCGCGGCGGGGCGATGCTCTCGTGGGGCTTCTCCCAGTAATTCTCCAGCAACTGGCGTGCCACCTCCAGGGCCGCGGCCCACGTTTCCTGCTTCAGGGCGTGGCCGTGAGTGGCGCGCAAGTCGGCCAGGCCGAGCGGGATGAGGTCGATGCCGCTGCGGCCGGCGTCGCGGAAGAAGTGATAGATGGCTTTGCGCGAAAGCCCTTGCTGGTTCTCCGCCAGCAAAGCCGTGAAAAAATGGAAGCGCATGTGATGAGCCACCAGGGTCTTCAAGTGTTCGATTTCATCCTGGCTGAGGCGGAGAGCGCCTGCCCGCTCAGCCGTGATCTGCGCTCCCTTTATCTCGTGATCGAAGAAGCGGATGCGCCCGGCCTGATCTACAGACTTCGTGGCGGGTTTGGCAATGTCGTGGTACAGGGCGGCGAAGAAAAGCAGCGCCCGCGGCGAACGCTCCGCATGGAACGCCCTGGCCAGGTGGGAGGCGAATTGCTGGCGGTAACGACCGAGGCGCAGAGTGAGCAGGCCGGTGAACAGATCGTGCGTCTGCTCGGCCCGGTAATCGGGGGCAAGGGGCGCGAGGATTTCCTCCAGCCAGGATAGCGTGCTGAGGGTGTGCTCCCAAACGTCCTGGGTGTGCGGCGGGGGTTGCGCCACCCCTTTGAGGGCGCGGAGTTCCGGCAAGAGGTGAGGCAGGGCGCCCAATACATCGAGGGCGCGCAGGCAGGCCTGGGGGCGTGGGCCTTCCAGCATCTTGAACAATTCATCCCGCCGCCGTTCGATGGAGACGTTGGGTAGGAGGGAAAGCGCGGCGCGCATGGCCTTGCGCGTGGCGGGTTCGATCTTGAATTCGAGCGCCGCTGCCAGCCGCACGGCGCGCAGGATGCGCAGCGGATCGTCTGTGAACGTGTTCGGGGAGCAGGCCCGGATCAGCCTGGCGCGCAGGTCGGCCGCGCCGCCGAGAGGGTCGAGGATGGCCTGGCGGCGGAGATCAAAGGCCATGGCGTTGATCGTGAAGTCACGCCCGCGCAGGTCCGAATCCAGGTTGGGGCCGCGAAAGGCGCTGAAGTCCAGCACGCGGCGTTCTCCCGTCGGGGTCGAGAGCAAGAGGCGGGCGCAGTCAGAGGCCCCATCCAGGACGTAAAAATCGGCCTGCAACGCGGAGGCCATACGGCGGGCGAGTGGGATGGCCTGGCGAGGCACGGCGAAATCGAGGTCATGAGAGACGCGTCCCATCAGGGCATCGCGCAGCGCACCGCCCACCAGGTAGACCTCATCCTGCGGCAAGAGCCGCTGCACTTCATCGAGCAAAGGGGAAAGAGCAAGACGTGGTTCTGGGGGCATGTAGACGACCTCGAGTTTCTCCCTGGGGCGGGAGTGCTGTGCGGCCAAACGAGCCTGTTCGGGAGTGCCACCGTGGGCGACGATCCTTCCCCGCACGCGAGCCACCCATCGTCCGGCGTAGGGAGAAGAACGTGTTGGCCCCTGGCGACTCACGGCCCGCTCCGCCTGGAATCTATTGTGGGTGGTATTTCTCCAGGTCGACGACGCCTACGAAGGGCAAGTTGCGATAGTACTCATCGAGGTCGAGGCCGTATCCGAAGACGAACTTGTTGGGGATGCGGAAGCCGCGATAATGAATGGGCACCACCACTTCGCGCCGTTCCTCTTTATCGAGCAGGGCGCAGACGCGCAAGCTGCGCGGCTGACGCGTTTGCAACAACTCCAGGACGGAAGCAATCGTGTGGCCGCTGTCGACGATGTCCTCGACCAGCAGGACGTCGCGGTCGCGGATGCTGGTCTGCAGGTCGAGGGTGACGCGCACGTCGCCGTTCGACTGGCGCGCCCCGGCGCCGTAGGAGGAGACGGCCATGAAGTCCATCGTGTGTGGCACGCTGAGGCGGCGGCTCAGGTCGACCAGGAACGGCACGCCGCCGCGCAGGATACAGACCAGGTGCAGGTTCTGGCCCTGGTAATCGGCGCTGATCTGTCTGGCCAGTTCGGTGATGCGCTTTTGCAGGGTCTCTTCGTCAATCAGGACTTCCGCCAGGACCTCGGTATAGTCTTGCATGGCTTCTGCCGCTTTCCGTTCCATCCGAAAGCCGATCAGCGCGGCACCTCGTGATGCAGGCGGCAGCGCGCTTCGTACAATTCGGATGCGCCGACGATGACGATGGGATCATCATAACGCGCCGGCCGCCCGTTGACAAGCCTTTGGGTGCGCGAGGCTTCCCCGCCACAGACCATGCAGATGGCGTGGAGTTTATCGACGCGCTCGGCCTTGCACATCAGGATCGGCATGGAGCCGAAGGGCTCGCCGCGGAAATCCAGGTCGAGGCCGGCGATGAGCACCCGCACGCCGCGCTCGGCCAGTTCCTGCGCCACGTCGACGATGTCCGCGTCCAGGAACTGGGCCTCGTCGACTCCGATGACGGTGGTATCCGGTTCCAGTTTTTCGCGGATCTCTGCTGCTCTCTGGATGGGGATGGCCTCGAAGTTGGCGCCCGTATGAGAGGTCACCTTTTCGGCTGCGTAGCGCACGTCAATGGCGGGCTTGAAGACCTGTACTTTCTGGCGGGCGATCTTTGCCCGCACCAGACGGCGAATCAACTCCTCTGTCTTGCCGCTGAACATGGAACCGCAGATCACTTCGATCGAGCCGTGCATGTGGCGCATAGGTTCTTCTGCTGGGTCGGTGAGAAAAACAGACAGATGCCTGTGCATCTGCCTGTTTCCTTCTCTGCCGAAATCTATGCTTCGGCTTCGCTCTGAGGCTCCGGAGAGGGCAGTTTGTATCCCAGGGCGCGCAGTTTCTTCTTGATGTCCACCAGGGACTTTTGACCGAAGCCGCGAATGGTCAGAACGGCTGCCTCCCCTTCGGCCAACTTCTCGAGGAATTGCCCCACCTGAGTGATGCCGGCCCTGGCAAGCGCCTCAACAGCCCGCGTGGAGAGTTGCAGGTCGGCGATCGGGCGCTCCGGCAGGTTGCCGACGGCCTCTTTGGCCTTTTGTTTCTCGACGTAGGCCGCGCGCGCGCTCAATTTCTTGTAAAAGCGGTCGACCTGGCCTTCGACATCCAGAATGCGTTGCGATTCGCCCGTGAAGAAGGGATGGCAGTTCGAGCACAGGTCGACGCGCAATTCCTTCCTGGTCGAGCCGGTCGTCCAGGTTGTGCCGCACGAGGCGCAAACCACCTTGGCGTTGGGGTAATAGGTTGGATGAATGTTGGCCTTCATCTCACTTCTCCAGCGGCACGACGTGGACGCGCTTGCGGCCACGCAACACATCGAACTTGACGATGCCATCGGCTGTGGCAAACAGAGTGTCATCCCCGGCCAGGCGCACGTTCAAACCGGGCTTGATTTTCGTGCCGCGCTGGCGCACGAGGATGTTGCCGGCCAGCACAAACTGACCTGCGTAGCGTTTGACGCCCAGGCGCTGGGCGTTGGAGTCGCGTCCATTGCGGCTGGAGCCGCCACCTTTTTTATGAGCCATGGTTACCTCGCCACTTATTTCTTTGCTGTGGAGGTCGATTTTTTAGCCGTTGGGCGGACCTCCGCGGTTTGTGATTGGGGAGGGCGCGTTTCACCGCTCAAGCCGATGAAATCGACCCGCAGACGTGTGTATTGTTGACGATGGCCACCGCGCACTCGAATACGCTTCTTGGGGCTGTAGCGAAAATGGATGACCTTTTCGCCGCGGAAGTGTTCCAGCACGGTGGCCCTGACCTGCACTCCCTCCACGGTGGGCGTCCCGACCGAAACCTGCTCGCCATCCGCCACCAGCAGGACGCGCGGCATCTCGATCTGCGTGCCCGGCTCAGCCGCCAGGCGGTCCACCTCGATCGTCATCCCCTCGACGGCCCGGTACTGCTTGCCGCCGCTCTCCACAATGGCATAACGCATCTTTTCTCTCCAGTCATTCACTTCACCGCCCGGTCTGCGGGAGACAGATGTCCATCGCCTTCCGTCGGGGAAGCTGGGATAGCATACAATTGCCCCGGCAACCTTTCTGCCAGGGCCGAAGCGAGCGTATTATAATGGTGGAAAGAAGGCTTGTCAACGTTCGCAGCATACAGGCGGGGCTCTTTCATCGCCAACCTCAGGAGGACGATTGGTCATGTTCCATTCGATACGCCCACCCATCCTGGAGCGGATGCGCTACCTGGAGCTTATGGATGCTCAGGATCGCGAAAACAACACTCCCCGCTTGCAGCGTCTGCGCCAGATACCTCGCGAGACGGGGAAATTCCTTGCCTGGCTGGCCGCGGCTGTCCCGGAAGGGGCATATCTCGAAATCGGGACAAGCGCCGGTTATTCGACGCTGTGGATTGCTGTGGCCTGTGAGCAGTTGGGTCGAACCGTGACCACGTTCGAGGTGTTGCCGGAAAAAGCCAGGTTGGCGCGTGAGACGTTCCGGGCCGCTCAGGTAGAAGCAACGGTCACCCTGATAGAAGGGGATGCCCGAGATCATCTTTCGCAATACCACAATATCGCTTTCTGTTTCCTGGACGCCGAGAAAGAGGTGTACAGCGAATGTTACGAAGCGGTCGTCCCCAATTTGGTCAAAGGTGGCTTGCTGATCGCGGATAATGTCATCAGCCATCAGGAAGCCTTGCAGCCAATGGTGGATCGAGCCCTGACGGATGAGCGAGTAGATGCGCTGATTGTACCGGTTGGCAAAGGCGAACTGGTATGCCGTAAAGTCTGAGGGATGGTAACGGCTCAAGTTGCAGGCACCCTGGAAACGCAGAAGCATGACGCATCGCTCGCCTTCTGACGACGTTTTTTCAGCCCTCTCTGTGATGTTCAGTCTGCTGGTGGGCTTCAGCACAGCCGCTCTCGTCTATGTCGCTTTCCTGCAGACGCCCATCCTCAGTAAAGGCCGTCTGTTGATCGCCTTGGGAGTGTGGCTTGGCGTGGCAGGGGCCAATCACGCCCTGTTGCTCTGGCGCTGGAAAGAAAGGGCGGGCGCACTTTATGCTCATCGACTCCGCGTCTTCGCTTTGTGCCTGCTGGCGCCGTTCTTGTTCCTGCCTTTCCTCTATGCCTCACCCCCCTACCCCACCAGCCCGTTGCTGCGAGCGTGGAGTGATATAGCCGTACAATTTGCACTGACGCCCGAGGCGCAAGCCATAGACATCGGCGCGGATGCCATCCATCTCGCGATGGATAAGAACGTACTGGACGCTCGCTCGTTTGAAAGGGTTGGGAATTGGAGCGCGCCCTCGCACGGTTTCCATCTTGCCCCTGGTCTGACGGCCTCTCTGCACTGGGCCGGGCCCATCGCCCGGACGGCTGCTCTGACCGTCGTCATGCCGAGGGCACAGGGCGTGCTCACGGTGTATTGGGATGCCTCGCGCTTGCAATTCGATCTGCCGACGGAGGCGCCGGCGAAGATCGTGCTGGTACGAAAATTCGCCACACCGCTGGGGGTCCAGGTGATTCTGTTTCTATCCTGGTGCTTTCTTCTGGCAGGGCTGTTTTTCGCGCTGACGCCCTTTCTGGCAACGACGGGCCTGGCGCCTCGAATCGAGCACGCCGGCAAATGGCTCTTATGGCCATTGGCTCTTGTTCTGGCGGCGGTGTTGGTCTGGCTTCAAGTGAACAGTCTGGACGGGGGCCTGGATTACCTGTACACGGTGCAAATGGCGCGGCATCAGGGCGTTTTGCAGGGGACGGCGCCCGATCCCTGGCAATACCGATTGCTGGCGGAGTGGGTGGCGGAGGGGACTCTGCGCTTGTTCCAGAGCCTGGGCGTGCCGGATGCAGTTGCGGTTGGCTTTCTGTCGCTGCGGGTGATGCAGAACTTTTTCATTTTCGTACTGGCCTTTGGCCTGTATCGGCGCCTCACGGCTTCGCCTCCCCTGGCTCTGATGGGAATGTTCCTGCTGGCCGGCGCGATGAAGAACGCTTTCTACGATAACGATCTTTCCTTCAACACGTACTTCGACGTCCTCTTTTATCTGTTGGCGGCGGTGTGGATTCTGCAGCGCAGGTATTCTTGGGTTGTGCCTTTGATGGTGTTCGCGGCGCTGAATCGAGAAACCAGCGGGCTGATTCCAGCCATGCTGTTCCTAGCCGTCATGGAAGATCGGCGCCCGGCGCCGCGGAAATATTTCGTGGCCGCCCTTGCCGCGTTCGTCTTTGTCGTCGTCTTCGTTGGAGTGCGTTTCTCTTTTCCGCCTCGTCCGCTTTACGTTCCTTATGAACAGAAACCGGGATTCCCGCTTTTCCTCTATAACGTGACGCGCGCCTTCACCTGGGAGCAACTCTTCCACACACTGGGGTTTCTGCCCCTGCTCAGCGGCCTCTGCTTTTTTGCCCTGCCCCGCCTGTGGAAGAGCTTCTTTCTCATCCTGCCCCCGGCATGGTTTGGCGTTCACCTCTTCTTGAGCGTAGTGGGCGAGACGCGTCTCTTTCTTGTTCCCCAAGCCATCGTTTTCATTCCCGCGGCCTTGCTGGCGTGGCGCAGCATTCAACTCGGAAGTTGCTCTGGAACTCGCCGCTCCGATTTGGCAGTAGCGGAGGCACCGTAGGACAACTGCCGGCATCTGCCCCCGTAGTGCCGCAGGGGCACAAGAGATGATGGAGAAGACAGCTTAGCCCACGGCAGTCTTTTCCGGCACGCTTTCGAGGTAGATCTCCTCACTGCTGTCATCGTAGGAGAAGATCTCGGCATAGCGGCCCCAGTTGATGAGCGTGTCGAGTTGCTTTTCGGCCTCCTCGGGTGGAAATTCCAGTTCGAGTGCCATCTGGATCACCTCGCCTTTGAGGGCGCGCTTCTCGGCGCGTTGCAACATGCCCATCAGCCAGCGTACCAGCGGCAGGCGGCGAATGCGGGTGGCGAAAATCTCCTTGCGCGCCAGGATGCTCGCTTCGGCAAAGGTCTCGCCAAGCGGCGTCAACTGGATGTCGCCTTTGGCAATGGTGGCAAAGCCCAGCAGTTCGGCGGCCTCCGTCAGGCGCAGAACGCGATCGGAGTCGAGGGTCAGTTCCTCCGTCAGGCGGTAGATGTCGTCGCGGTCGCCGGGTTTCTCGGCCAGGTGTTCGAGCAGGCCGGCCAGGTCGCCGATGTGGACATCGGGCAGGGAGCGGACGCGTCCGATCTCGCCCGGTGCGGCGCCCAGTTCGACGCTTTCAGGTTGCGTCTGTCCGGCCAGCAGGGCATAGACCTCGTCAATCAGGGCGCGGAACTCATCCGACTGGCGCTGACGCGGGTGCGGCAGGGGAATTTTCAGTTCCGCGATGATGCGCCCCGGCTCCTTGTCCATGACCACGATGCGGTCAGCCATGAAGACGACCTCCTCGATGTTGTGACTGACCATCAGGATTGCCCTGGTGGGAATGTTGCCGCTCGTCCACAACTCCAGCAGTTCGCCGCGCAGCGATTCGGCGGAGAGCACATCCAGGGCCGAGAAGGGTTCATCCAGGCAGAGGAGTTCCGGCTCGACTGCCATGGCACGCGCAAAGCCGACCTTCTGGCGCATGCCGCCCGAAAGTTCGCGCGGGTAGGCGTTCTCAAAGCCGTCCAGGCCAACGCGGTCAATCAGGTCGAGGGCACGCGGGATGCGGATGGCAGGCGGAACGCCGCGCGCCTTGAGCGCCAGCTCCACGTTCTCCAACACCGTCAGCCAGGGGAAGAGAGCAAAGGTCTGGAAGACAATGGTGGCATACGGGTTGACGCCCTCCAGCGCCTGGCCGCGATAGAGCACCCGACCCTCGGAGGGCTTTTGCAGGCCGGTCAGGATGCGCAGCAACGTACTCTTCCCACAGCCCGAGGGCCCAAGCAGGGCGACGTATTCGCCTTCGTAGATGGTCAGATTGACATCCTGCACCGCGATGAACCGGCGCGTCCCGCTGGTGTAGATTTGATGGATGTGCTTGAGTTCGAGCAGAGGCGTTCCGTTGGTCATAAGGCACTCCTGTAGGGTAGAGTTTCCGTCCGTGCGCTGACAGGCTGAAAGCCCTGGGTTTTGACAGGCGAAAGCCTTGTATTTTGACAGGCGAAAGCCTTGTATTTTGAAAGGCTAAAGCCTTATATTTGGACAGGCTAAAGCCTGTGCTACTCGAGGCGGTATTTTTCCTCGGCGAGTCTGTAGAGTGGCCGCCAGAACAGGCGGTTGACCAGCACCACGGTCAGCACCATGCTGAGCGTGGAAGCGAGTAAGAGTGGGAAGTCTCCATGGGCAGTGGATTGGGAGATGAGCGCACCAATGCCGGTGGTGAAGAGCGTCTGCCCGCCAAATTTGACGTACTCGGCTACGATGCTGGCATTCCACGCTCCGCCGCTGGCCGTGATTCCGCCGGTGATGATGTAAGGGAACAGGGCCGGCAAAATCAGCGTGCGCCAGCGCGCCCAGCCCCTCAGGCCCATCAGCGCCGAGGTGTACTTCAGGTCCTGCGGGATGGCGCTCGCCCCGGCGATGATGTTGAAAAGCAAGTACCACTGCGTGCCCATCAGCATCAAAAGGATGGCGGCGATGTCCAGCCCACCGCTGAGGTTAACCACCAGCAGGAGGAAGACCGGGAAGATGGCTGTGGCCGGCACCGAGGCGGCTACCTGGACGATGGGTTGAAGGACGGCGGCCACGCGCCGATTCGTCCCGATGGCGACCCCGACCGGTATCGTCCAGGCCAGGGCGATGATCAGCGAGACGGCCACCCGCACCAGAGTCGCCAGAACACCGAGCAGAATCTTTCCCCACTGCGCGCTGGGAAGCGAGGCCAGCATCTGGGCGGCGCGCAAACCCCCGTAGCTCAGAAGGGCAGCCAGGAGGAGGCCCATCAGGATGCTCAGCCCGTTGCGCCGACTTCCATCTTCGTCCCAGGCGCGCCGCGAGGAGCGGCGAATCAGCCAGGCGTCCAGTGCCTCGCTCAGGGGCGCAAGCCAGCGTCCGAGGGCATTCATCAGCGCCGAATTGTGGATGGCATCGTAGAACCAGGAGGTCGGCGGCTGGTCGCTTTCGACCATTTCCAGCTTGAAGCGGTCGGCCCAGGCCAGGAGCGGACGCCAGACGAACTGGTCGAGAGCGAGGATGGTCAGGACAAGCGCAGCCAGGCCCCACAGGATGGCGCGCGTGTCGCCCTGATTGGCCGCCTCCTGCAGGTAGGCGCCCAGCCCCGGCAGACGGAAGTCCTTCGAGCCGACGGTAAAGATTTCCGCCGCCATCAGAAAGAACCAGCCGCCGCCCCAGGACATCATGCTGTTCCAAATAAAACTGATCATGCCAAAGGGAAATTCCAGCCGCTTGAAGCGCAGCCAGGCGTTCAAACGGAAGATATCGCTGGCCTCGCGCAATTCTTTGGGAATGGTAGTGAGCGACTGATACCAGCCAAAAGTCAAGTTCCAGGCCTGGCTGGTGAAGATGAGGACGATGGAGGCCAGTTCGACGGCGATTTTCTGCGGCAAGATGGCATTCAGGCTGAGCAAGACGACCGGCAGGAAGGAAAGAATCGGGACGCTTTGCAGCACATCGAGCAGGGGCATCAGCAGCCGCTCGGCGTGACGGTTGTAGGCCGCGGCGCGACCATAGAGGAGGGCGAACAGCAGCGACAAGGCATAGGCAGCGGCCATGCGCGCCGTGGAGAGCAGGGCATACCAGGGCAAGACGCCTGGTTCCAGATGAATCCGTGGGCCCTGCACCTCGGTGGGAGCATGGAAGGCCAGACGCACGCCGCCATACAGCAGGGCGACGAGGAGCAGCAGCGCCACCGCATCGCCCCAGGTGAAGAGGCGCTGCATGCGTTCTTTGGGGGGAAGGATGTTCTCGAAGACTCCCATGCCGTCTCCTGCGGGACAGAGTTTGTGTTGTCCACTTGCACGCAACGAATTTCGTGTCGGCGCACGAAAACGCCCCGCGCCGGTTCGAGCGCGGGGCAGGAGACAGCCCTTCAACGAGCAGGATTATTTCCCTGCCCTGGCGCCACGAACCGGAGGGGAAGAAAAGGTACGGAGAGGATCGGTCGAACTGTGCGATTCCATACCAGAAGACACGCCGAATATACTCTCGTCAGGGAAGGATGTCAAGAATTTTTTTTGTGTGGATGTAACCACCAGGCAACGCCTAGCAGGCCCGGCCCGGCGTGCGCCCCGATGGCCGGCGTCAGTTCCGTGATGAAATGCTCGCGCGGATGGAAAAGAGCAAGCAGCCTCTTTTCGAGCGCAGTCGCCTCTTCGAGCGCGTCGGTGTGCGCCACCGCCAGCGAGAGGCCCTCGGCCGGCACGTTTTCGCTCAGCCAGGCGATCATCCGCTCCAGCGCTTTCGCCTTCGTGCGCGCCATGCCGATCAGGCGGATCTGGCCCTCACGAATGTACAAGATGGGATAAAGACGCAGGGCAGACTGCAGCCAGCGCCTCAGGTGCGCGACGCGTCCACCCTCGAGCAGGAATTTGACCGTATCCAGCGTGCCGACGAAACCGACGTTCCTCTGCGCCTCGCGCACGGCTTCCAGGACGGCCTTCAGGTCGGCGCCCGAAGCGACGGCACGCGCCGCGGCCAGAGCGACGAATCCCTGTGCCGGGCCGGCCGTGCGACTGTCTATCACCTCGGCCAGGAAGGCATCAGCGACCATCTCCGCCCCCAGGCGAGCCGATTCCCAGGTCTGGGTCAGCTCTTGCGGCGGCGTGATGACCACGCCGGCGCGATGGTTCCTGGCCAGTTCCCGGTAGAGGGCCAGGAACTCGCCCGGCGATGGAGCAGAGGTCTTCGGTGAGAGGCCATCCTGGCGCAGCCGGCGATAGTATGCCCGTGAGTCGACATCCACGCCATCGCGGTACACCCCTTCAGGCAGAATCAATGCCATCGGGACGACATGGATTCGTTCACGGCGGCGCCACTCGGCAGGCAGGGAGGCAATGCTATCGGTGATGATGGCCACGCGTTCCTTCTTTGCCGCCTCGTCCCTGGGCGAGAGCCAGTAAGCGAGCAAACGCTTCTTGTCGGCGCGCTCGCGCCAGTCCAGGATGGCCTGGGGAATCGTACACAGTCCCATCGTGATCAGCAACACGAGCGGGGCCAGGGCAACGATCAAGGGGCGACCGCGCCATAGGTTCAGTCCAATCAACAGACTGAGGCTGACCAGCGCGCCGCTCACGGCACTGCCGGTGATAACCAGATAAACCAGCCCAAGAACGGGCAGGACCAGCAGCGTCTCGAAGGGAGTGAGGGCCATCAGCGCGCCGATCGAGGCGGCCAGCCCCTTGCCGCCGCGGAAGCGAAAGTAAATGGGGTAACTATGGCCAATGACGGCGGCGACGGCCCCGCCCAGCGCGCAAGCATCGCCCAGCCCCAACAGACGGGCGCCATAGATCGGCAGGGCGCCCTTTGAGAAATCAACCACGCCGACCACCGCAGCCGGCAAAAGTCCCACGCTGCGCGCCACGTTGGCCGCGCCAGCATTGCGGTTGCCCAGCGTGCGAATGTCCTTGCCGGTCCACAGCCGCGTGACCAAAATGGCCGAGGAGAGCGATCCCAACAGGTAACTCGCCAAGATCAGCAAGAGACAAGGGAGAGGCGGGGCCATCTTGCCTCCTTTCCAGTCTACTTACGGTTCAGCCTTTCCGATCGCCGGTCATGATCTCGTTCGGCACGCTCTCTGACGTGTTGCGACTCGGCGGGCCACGCGCATGCCACCTGGAGGAACGCTCCGGCGCGGCCGTGGAGCAAATCAATGATACCTCGTAATTACCCTGTGGTGCTTTGTTGCAATCACCCTGACAGGCTGTCAGTCCGCCCGAACCGGGCGGGCAGTTATGATGCCCCACAATTTCGGCGCTCTCAAAGCGGATGGCGCTCCCAAAAGCAACCAAGGCAGCCCTTTCGAGCCGCCCCGGTTTTCATAAGGAGAATGCTTCTCGGTTTTACGGCAGCGTCCGCAGATACGCAATAATATCCGCCAAGTCCTGCTCATCCAGCATCTGCTCGGTGAAAGCTGGCATGGGGGCGCGCCCGGCACGGAGGATGGCTATGAGCGCTGCGTCATCCGCGTAGCGGGTTTTGAAATCGGCGCTGGCAAAATCCGGGCCGAGATTGGCTTGCGGAGTATGGCAGCCGTAGCACTTGGAGCGATAGAGCGTTTCCCCTCTGGTGGGGTCGCCGGCGGAAGATTGGATGATGGTCGCCTCAGGACCGATCGGCTTTTCCGCCGGCTTGACCACCAACGGCACGATCATGCTCAACAGCATCAACAAGGGAACGAGCACCAGTGCAGAAATGACGTAGTAACGCATTGCAACTCTCCTTACACAGCCGCAACGGCTGTCAGATGTTCGATTTCGGATTGGAGAAACTCCAACGCAAAGCGCAGAAGGACGGGATAGAACGTCCGCGCCGCGGCACGCTCCACCCGGGCGGCGAAGCGCGGCAGCCAGGGCAGCAGGTGTTCCCGCAGGAAGGATTCCTGCTGTGCCTGCCACTGCGCGGCCTCCTCGGCCTCGCCGCGCGCCCACGCCTCGGCCTGGCAGGCGCACAGGTGCTGCATGAACTGCAATTCCAGCGCCAGGTGGTCGGGCAGGCGCGGCTGAGCGGGCGCAATCTCCAGCCCGGCGGCGCGGTAGCGTTCGTGGACCCGCACTGCCTCCGCGCCCCACAACAATGGCTTCTCCGCCTGCGTCTCCAGATGAACCGAAGCGCAGGGCGGCACATATCCCTCGCCGGGGCCGACGAACAGGCGCGTGTACTCCCGCTGCAAATCGCTCAGCGATTCGTTGGCCAGGCCGGGGACGATTTGACGGGCTGAGTCAAGCAGCGTGAGCGTCGGCAGGTCGCCGAAAACCGCCGCCAAAAAGTTATAGAGAGCCGCGCGCGCCAGAGTCGTTTCCATCATGCCTTGTACACCTTGACGCAAACTTCCTTGTGCAAGGCCATGCCTGAAAGCGGGTCGGAGATGGTTTTGTTGAACTGTCCGTCCACCGTGCCCTTGCCTTTGGCAATGCGTCCAAACGCCCAGTGACCGAAACCGTGCTGCCAGCCGACCGTCTCCGGGTGAATCCCCTGGGTGAGGCGCGCCAGCGCTCTGGCTTTGCCGTAAGGCGATTCCACCCAAATCTCGTCGCCGTCCTGAATGCCCAACCGCTCAGCAGTGGCGCGGTTGATGGCCAAGCGGTTCCAGCCCATCAGTTCAATCAGCCATGGATTATTGAAGGTGCGCGAGTGCGTGTGGCTGGCTTCCTTCCAGTTGATGAGATAAAGCGGATATTGCTCATCCGGGAACCACACCCGCGGCGTGTACACCGGCAGGGCGTCCACCGTGTTTCCGTTGCGGTCTTTCTTCGCCGCTGCCTGCTTCGAGACAAATTCCACCCGGCGCGAGGGCGTGTTCCAGCCCTTCACAAACTTGCCATCTCGCAGAAGGCCTTTGCTCTTGCCGTCCGCGCCTTTGAGCACGCCGCCGTCATCCACGAAGCCCCACAGTTTTCCATCCTTATCCAGGATGACCTGTGGGACGCTCTGGATTTTGGCGTCGGCGGGGATGGAGAGGGGTGAACCGTCCGGCTGGAAAGCTGCGCCGCTCTCATCCCGGACCCCGAGCGGGGCCGCGCTGCCTGAGGCGAAGACCACCGCCCAGGCGTTTTCCACCCGCGCCCCCTCGGGCAGTTTCACCTCATCCTTGAATTTTTCATAGCGCGTGCCGATGGGGTCCACCCAACAGGCGCCGGGCTGCTTTTTCAATTCCTCAAGGCTCATCTTCGGGCCGCCTTTCAGCAACTGCTCCGAGAGATATTCCTCGTACCAGGCTCTGGTGCTCTCCACGCGCTGAGCGGAGACGCGTCCCTCCCAGAACCACTCTTTGCCCTCCGCGTCCAGAATGCCAATGCGGCGCCCCAGTTCGACGACAAACTCGTATTCCGGCAGTTGCCCAAAGAGCGGCTCCACTACCGGCTGGCGCAAACTGACCGAAGACCAGGTCACCCAGTTGGTGGTCAGGTCGTACCGCTCCAGGTACACCGTGCCGGGGATGACGATGTCAGCCAGTTGCGCCGTCTCGGAGAGCATGGTATCCACCACCACCAGCAATTCCAGTTTCTTGAGCGCCTCGATGACGTTTTCCGTGCCCGGCACCGAGAGAACCAGATTCTGGAAGACGACCACGCCCACTTTGGGCAGGTAGGCTGCCGAACCGTCGGCGATGGAGCGCAGCGCCTCGGTATAGACGCCAGAACTGTGACCGAAAGGATACAGGCTCAGGTTGTCCAGCCGCGGCTGGTCAAGGCGGCAGGGGCCATCCGGCCAGTTGGCGGCGGGATGGACCTTCTGGTGAGCGTTGCCGTTGCGCTCCGGGTTCATCATTCCGCCGGGGCGGTCAATGTTGCCCAACAAGGCATTGAGCAGAGCAATGGCGCGCCCGCCCTGCACTGCGTTGGAATGCTGACCGGGTCCAGACCAGACATCCACCACGGCCGGGCGCATCTCACCCATCTCGCGCGCCATGCGGCGCATGGTGGAAGCCGGGACGCTGGTGATTTTCTCCGCCCATTCGGGGGTCTTATCGGCGACGAAGGCCGCGAATTCATCGAAGCCGCTCGTCCAGTTCTCCACGAAATCGTGGTCATACAAATCCCACGCGATGAGCAGGTGCGCGAGCGCCAGCGCCAGGGCGCCGTCGGTGGCCGGGCGAATGGGAATCCACTCGTGAGCGCGGGCGGCGGTCTGACTCAAGTACGGATCCACCACCACCAGTTTGGCGCCGTTCTCGATGGCGCGGGTGAAGATGCGCGGCAGGTGACTCCACTTTGTCGCCGAGAGCGGATTCCAGCCAAAGAGCAGGATGTAGCGGGCATGGGCAAAATCGCCCAGCGGACGCCCATCGCCCATCGTCAGACCGAAAGCCGCCTTGCGGCTGACATCGCACAGATTGGAATGGTTCAGAAAATTGGGCGTGCCGTAGAGTTTGCAAAAATCTTCCTGAATGTCTTTGAAGGAATGATCTTCGCAGAACCAGATCAGCTTCTCGGCTTCGCCGTTCTCGCGCAGCTCTCTGAGTCTGGCGCTGATGGTCGTCAGCGCTTCTTCCCACGAAATGGCCACCCAGGCGGGGTCTTCGTTCGGGCCCTTCTTGGGGTTGGTGCGCTTGAGCGGCGTCTTGAGGCGGTCGGGGTCGTAGAGCGCCATCGGGCCGGCGTTGCCTTTCGGACACATCGCCGCGCCGTCTGTATTTTTCCACACCCAGTAATCGCTGGAGATGTTGGCGACGCCGATGGGGTTATCGGGGTTGGGTTCGATTTTCAGCACGCGGCCATCCCTGACGTGAACCAGGATGCCACTTTGTCCGCCGCACATGTTGCAGGCGGAGGGAAGCCACTCGCCGGCGTCTGCCGCTCGCGAGGCGGAAGCGAGGGCCTCGGCTGGGGCAACGCGGGAAGGGATGAAGCGGCTGCCCAGCGCCAGTCCACCGGTCAGGCCGGCCAGTTTGATAAAATCTCGCCGAGAAAGTGTAGAGGTCGTCATGGGAGGTCTCCGTTAGTCTGCGCCCGCGTTCAGACGGGCAAAACGGTCAGGGGATGCGGGGGCGTGTTCTTCCTCCCGCAAGGGAAGCAGCAGCCAGCCCACGCTGAAGCCCATCACAGCCAGAGCGATGATGCCCATGCTGGAAAGCCATTCGAGCGCCGAAGGGGAATAGAAGGCCGGGTCACTGGCGCGGACGGCGCCGCCGAAGAAGAGCGGCAGTCTGGCCGGTGCGCCCAAAACCGAGGCGGTCACTGGCGTGCCAATGCCGAGGAAACGCAGTCCCATCACCAGAAAGCCAAGCATGACGGCGATGCCGGCGGCGCGCGCCAGCCACTGTTCGAGGGGACGTGGCGGCAATTGCGAAAGATAGCGGATGAGCAGCCCCGCGGCGAGAAGGAAAAGCAGGATGGCGGCGGCAAAGGCCAGCCATGACCAGTTTTTGAACTCGAAGGCTGCGAAGCGTCCCAACGGATAAGCCGTATCCACGCCGGGCATGAGCGGGACGGTGAAGGGCGGGATAACGATGTTCAGGCGCACGCCGAAGATGCCCAGCACAGTCAGCGCCGAAGCCGTGCCCACCCAGCCGGGAACGCTACCCGTGCGCTTGTTGAAAATCAGCGCGAGCGGAATCAGCGCGCCCAGCCCCAGTTGCCCCACCCAGAAGACATACCAGAACGGACCGAACATCATGGCGCGATAGACGGCCACATGGTCGGGGATGCCGCCGTAGAATCCCACCAGCAACTCGCTGCCCAGGAAAACCAAATCGAGCGCCAGGAATCCACCCACCATTTTGCCCAACGCCGCAACCAGTGAGGCGTGCTGTTCATCTTTGCGTCCAAAGTAGGCATACAGGAAAGTGAGCAGCGCGCCGCCCGAAGCCAGGGCCGAGACGATGAAGATCAGCGGGAAGAGGCCGGTGTACCAGTAAGGGCGCGCCTTGACGACGGCGAAGATCGCCCCCGTCCCACCGTGAACGCCGATAGCCACCGGCACGCCCAGCGCGCCGAGAATCTTCACCATGCGCATGTCTTTGGCCGCCGATTCGTCCGAGAGGTCCTTGCTGCCGAAAGTCAGCAGGCGACAGATCCGCCCCACCCGTCCGGGTTGTTCGCCACGCCGAATCAGGTCGCGACGCATGAGTAGCCACAGTTCCGAAAGCATAATCGCCAGGTACAGGTTATAGAAGTGGATTTCCCATTCCAGCACGGAGGTGGAGTTGCGGTTGAAGAAGACCGTCCAGAAACGCTCCATGTGTCCCAGATCGAGCAGGATGAAGACCAGCCCGGTGCCGAGGGCAATAAAAGCCGAAAACAGGGCAATGCGTCCAATCGGCTCGAAGCGCTTGAGGCCGAAGACGTAAATCATGGTCGAGATGAGAAATGAGCCGGCGCTGAGTCCGATGAAGTAGATATAGAACGCTACCCACAAGCCCCAGGGAATCAGGCTGGTCAGGTTGGTGACGCTCATTCCCTGCGAGAGGCGCAGGGCAAGGGCAGCCAGTCCCACCAGCGCCACCACGCTCAGCAGTGTCCAATAGGCAATGACGGGAATCTTGTTTTTCATAGGGCTACTCCAGGTAGAAGACATTCGGTTCTGTCCCCAGTTCTTCTTTGAGGCGGAAGCCGCGGCGCTCAGCCACCAGGCGCGAGATGTCCGATGCGGGGTCGTTCAGGTCGCCGAAGAGGCGGGCATGCGGCATACAGGTCAGCACGCAGGCCGGTTCTTCGCCGCGCGCCAAACGGTGCAGGCAGAAGGTGCATTTTCGCACGTTGCCAATTGGACTGACGCCGGGCTTGCGCAGGCGGTCTTCGCCGTATTCGGGCGAGGGCTGCTGCTCGAATTCATTCTGCGGCTGGTTGTAGTTATCGCCGAAGTCGAAATAGCGCGCTCCGTAAGGGCAGGCGGCTATGCAATAGCGGCAGCCGATGCAAATGTCGTAGTCGATGACCACGATGCCGTCCTCTTCGCGCTTCCAGGTTGCGCCAACAGGACAAACCGGGACGCAGGGCGGATTATCGCAATGATTGCACAAGACGGGCAGAAAATGGCGTCGGACGTGGGGAAACTCGCCGACTTCTTCCTTGATGACTTTGGCATACGCCACCCCGGGCGGGGTGTGGTTTTCCTGTTTGCAAGCCACCGTGCAGGCTTCGCAGCCCACACAGCGGCGCAGGTCAATCGCCATGCCGTAGCGTTTCTTCGCCATGGGCGCTCCCTTTGGATGTGAAAGGATTATGGCGCGCCAATCCACGCCTGCCTGGATCCTATTCGCCCGGACGAAAAAGTTGTAGCGGGAAAATGACTGATTTTTTTGGGGGAGGGATCAGGGAATTCCCTGATGGGAGGTAATTCCCTACCTTGACCGCCGCACGGCCGTTGAAATGCCGTAGCGCGGGATTTATCCCGCCTACAGCCAGCCTTTTTGGCGGACGTAGCGCAGCCAATCCACTCTGCTTTTGAGGCCCAATTTTTGGGCAATGTGCGCCTTGTGCGTTTCCACCGTTTTGATGCTCAAGCCCAGCCGTTCGGCGATTTCCTTGTTGGCAAAACCCTGCGCCGCCAGCAGGAGGACTTCTTTTTCGCGTCCGCTCAGGCCATCGCTCTGCAGCGCTTCCCCCGCGGAGGCAGACGGGCGGCTTTCGGAAAGATAACTTTCAATCATCAGGCGCGTCAGGCGGGGGTCTACAAAGGCTTCGCCGCGCGCCACGGCGCGGATGGCGGTCAGCAATTCGGCTTCGGCGGATTGCTTCAAGATGTAACCTGCCGCGCCAGCCTGCAAAGCCTGGCGCAGGATGGCTTCTTCTTCGTGCATGGTCAGGAGCAGGACGCGGCACTGCGGCGCGTCGGCGCGGATGGCGCGCAGGGCCTGCAAACCGTCCATGCCGGGCATGCTTACATCCAGGAGAATAACACGGGGCGCAAGTTCGCGTGCCAGGCGCAAAGCAGCGAGGCCACCGTCTGCTTCACCGATGACCGTCATGTCGGGCTGGTTTTCCAGTAGCATCCTCAGCCCGGCGCGCAAAACGGCGTGATCATCGGCCAGCAAAATGGTGATTTTGGATTCTTCGGGCATGGGTTGTAAATCCCGTCAAATGTGTCGAGCAGGTCTCCGATGCGCCTTGTACCACATGGTTTGGTGTTACGAAAGGGCAAGCGGGATCTTCACAAACACCGTCGTTCCCTCGCCCGGCGCCGATTCGATATGCAGCGAACCGCCCAGCATGGCGGCGCGCTCCTGCATTCCAAACAACCCCAACCGTCCATTCTTCTGCGCCTGCGCCGGGTCGAATCCTTGGCCATCGTCCTCGATGGTAATCACAATTTGGCTCTCGCGCAACTGCAACAAAACAGACACGGCCCTGGCCTGGGCGTGACGGGCGACGTTGGTCAGCGCTTCCTGAACGATGCGGTACAGGGAAGTTTGAATTTCGGGAGGCAAATGGATGGAGGCGGGCAGGCTGCTTTCAAACTGGATTTCCAAGCCGTAACGCTGTCCAAATTCCTGAGCGTATTGCTCCAGCGCGCCAATCAGGCCAACGCGGTCGAGCGCGCTGGGGCGCAGTTCCACTGCCAGGCGATGCAATTCAGTGGAAAGAGCCGCGATCTGCGCCTTGAGTTCCTGCGCCAGTTCTCTGGGAGCAGCAGGCAGGCGCGGGTCGTCTTGCAGTCGGCGCAGGCCGAGCGAGAGGGCGGTCAGCGTTTGACCCGCCTCGTCGTGCAATTCGCGCGCCAGGCGTTGACGTTCCGCTTCCTGGGCGGCAATCACCCGTTCCAGAAATTGCTGGCGCAGGGCTTCTTTCTCCTTGACTTCTTCCCACAGGCGGGCGTTTTCAACGGCGATGCCCAACTGCCGCCCGACGGCGTTCAGCAGGGTCATATCATCGGGGGTGAATTCGCGGCTGTGGGCGCTGGCAACGTTCATCACGCCCAGGACGCGTCCGCCGGAGAGGAGCGGAACGCTGGCATGGGTGACCAGCCCCTCGGCGCGAATCAGGTCGGGATCGAGACGGCGGCATTCGGCGCAAATATCGCGCAGAACCAGGGCGCGGCCCTCCTGCAGAACGCGGGCGCAGATGCACTCTCCGAGCTCGCGGCGGGCCTCTGCGCTGGCAAAAGCCGCCGAGAGTCCGGCGTGAGCCGCCAGCCGAAAATCGGGCGCGGCTCCCTCGTTCAAAAAAATCCAGCCCGCGCGCAAATCCATAATCTGCAGAATCCTCTCCAGGGTGGATTGGAGCAAATCATCCAGCCGCTGACCGGCGCTGATGGCGGTGGCGGTGGCGTCCAGAGCGCTCAATTCGCTCAGACGGCGCAACAATTCGGCGTGGGAACGCTCCAAGTCGGCAGTCATGGCGTTGAAGGCGGCTGCCAGTTCGCCGATTTCGTCGTCCATGTACCTGCGGGCTTTGACCTGTAAATCGCCGCGGCCGACGGCGCGTGCCGCCTCGACTAGCGAGGCGACAGGGCGGGTGAGCAGGCGCGTCAGGATGTAAGCCGCGCCCAAACCGAACGCCAAAACAAGCGCCGTGACTCCCAGCAGTTCCCAGGTGGCATGAGCAATGGTTGTCTCCAGCCGTTGATGCGAAAGCCCCAGCCGCGCCGCGCCCGCCTTCCCGCCCAGAATCGGCACGGCGATATCGGTGATCAGTCCCTCCTCGCTTTGGAGCGTCTGCATCTGGTAAGGCGGCGCAGGGTTGAGGTTGACCGTCAGCAAATCGGGCGGTACGTTTTGATTGAACGAATGCGCCGCCGTCCCACCGCTGGAATCCAGAATAAAGGCGTAGCGCACGTCGGGGTTGTTTTCCAGCGTATCGCGAATTAACTGGTGGAGGGCGAAGGCATTATTGGTGAGCAACAGATCGGTGGAGCGGGTGGTCAGCGAGCGGGCAATGGCAATGCCGCGCGTCTCCAAGTCGGCGCGCAGTTCGCGCTCCAGACGGGCGCGTACCTGCAGGGTGATCGTCGCCCCCAGGACGAGAACGACCCCCGCCACCATGCCGAGAATCTTGGCCGTGACACTGATGGCCGTGATGCGGCGGAGGAGCGAGGCCTCGTGGCTCATTTCCAACCCCGCAGAATGGCTGCCATTTGGCGAATGGAATCATAGGCCGAATCATCCACCAGGACGAAGCGATCGATCATCAGGACGTTGAGCGCCGCCCGCCCTCTTTCATCTTCGTGCATCGTCAGCAGGGCAGTTTGCAACTGGGTTTTGAGTTCCTCGTCAATCTGGGGATTGACCACAACGGGCGGAATGCCGAAGGGGCCCATCTTGGCAATTACGCGCGTCCGGCCGCTGTAGGTCGGGTCGCGGGCGATGGTGAATTCGTACACCAGGCTGTCCACTGCCGCGCCGTCCACCAGGTGATCGGCCACGGCGCGGATGGAGTTATCGTGGGAGTAGGTGAAGGTCGTGGAGGCGAAAAAGGTCTCCGGCGTGACGCCCATTTCGCGCAGCGCCCAGAGCGGCGCCAGGTGGCCCGAATTGGAAAGTGGGTCGGAGAAGGCAAAACGTTGGCCGCGCAAATCAGCCAGGGATTGGGCCTCGGAATCGCGCGGCACGATGATGTACGAGAAGTAGACGGTCTCGCCGCGCACCTGCGGAGCAACCAGCAGTTCCATGCCGAATTCGCGCTGACCCTCCACATATGCGCCACCGCAGACAAATGCCACGTCTGCGCCGCCCGTGCGAATCAGTTCGTTGACCTCGGCGTAGGTGCCACGCTGAATCAATTGCACAGGGCGGTTGAGGCGCTGGGAGAGAACATCGAGCAGCGGCGCGTACGTCTCAAAAGTGGCCTGAGGCGAGATGACCGCCGCAATCGCCACCCGCAGAGGAAGTTTGCGCGGCCCGGCAACGCCGACCTGCGGGGGAGGCGTCCCCTCCGCCAGGCTGACGCGCGGATAGGACGCGGGCCGGCAGGCGGTCACGAGGAGGGCGATGATGCCGAGAAAGAGCTCTCTCACGTGCGTCCTCACGCAAGAGATTCTATCAGAAGAGGGGCCTGAGTGTTCGAGAAACTATCCTGTCACCGACTACCCGGCACTTTGTTCCGAAAGCGTTCGGTTGGCCGAGCGATGCATCGAGCCGGTGGAGATGCAGGCAATGGAGGCAGAAACACTTTGATCGTCAGGGCGCGCAATTCCTGCCGTTCGATTTCCCCCACGGCTTTCCAGCGTTCTTTGTAAAAGCGAATATCGCCGACTTCCATGCTGCGGATTATAGCGTGGCGAATTTTTCGCAACCGCCCACCATCCTACACACATCTCTTTTCTGTCCTTGCGAGGGCGATGGTCGAGCAGTAAAAGGCAGGTAATTATTGGGTGATTGCCCATAAGTTCGCAATCGTAGGACTGAGGTTGACTTCTCGGTGCATGCGGAAACCGCCCGGGCGGCGCAAGCCGTCGGGGTTATCCAACTTTCATGTACGGAGGCAGGGCTTCGGTTCGCAGAGGCAGGCGATGCAAAAGATATGGGCAATCACCAGAGGGCAACCCGGTCTCGCTGGAGATTTTGGATGCCTCCCGCCGCATGGCGCTTCCCACGCGCATCGAGTATTCAGTCGCTGCGGCGCAAATCCGCTGAAGAGTCTTTAAACCCATCCCGAAAGCCTCTCGCCTTCGGGATGGGTTCTTCTGTGGCGCAAGATTCTATTTTGCGCAATGCCTTTTGCGCTACACCGCTTCCCCTTCCATCACCGGCACATCGTGGCGCAGGATTAATCCTGCGCTACCCCGCTCTACCTTGATGGTATCGCCTTCCTTGAACTCGCCCGCCAGAATCTTCAGCGCCAGCGGGTCTTGCAGTTCGCGCTGAATGGCGCGTTTGAGCGGACGGGCGCCAAACTGCGGGTCGTAGCCCACTTCAGCGAGATATTCGCGGGCGGCTTCGGTCACTTCCAGTTTGAAGCCCTTTTCCGCCAGCAGTTTCGCCACGCGGCGCAGTTGGATGTCCACAATGCCGGTCAGGTGTTCCTTGCCCAGCGGGTGGAAGACCACAATCTCGTCAATGCGGTTGAGGAACTCCGGGCGGAAGTGCGCCTGTAAAATCCGTGTCACGTTTTCACGTGTCACGTTGTCACGTTCTTGTTGCCACAACTCGTTACCCAGGTTGGAGGTCATAATCACCACCACGTTGCGAAAGTCCACCGTGCGCCCCTGACCATCTGTCAGGCGGCCATCATCGAGCAGTTGCAGCAGCACGTTGAACACTTCGTGATGCGCCTTCTCGATTTCGTCGAACAGCACCACGCTATACGGGCGGCGGCGGACGGCTTCGGTCAGTTGACCGCCTTCCTCATAGCCCACATAGCCGGGCGGCGCGCCAATCAGCCGGCTGACGGTGTGTTTTTCCTGATACTCGCTCATGTCAATCCGAATCATGGCGCGCTCGTCATCGAAGAGGAATTCCGCCAGGGCGCGCGCCAGTTCGGTCTTGCCCACGCCGGTGGGGCCGAGGAAGATGAACGAGCCGAGCGGACGGTTGGGGTCTTGCAGCCCGGCGCGGGAGCGGCGCACAGCGTTCGAGACGACGCGGATGGCTTCGTCTTGCCCCACCACGCGGCGGTGCAGGTTTTCTTCCATGCGCAGCAGTTTTTGGGTTTCGCCTTCCAGCAGTTTATCCACCGGAATGCCCGTCCAGCGGGCGACAATGGCGGCGATTTCTTCGGCATCCACCTCTTCTTTGAGCAGCGCGCCTTCGGTTTGCATGGCTTTCAGGCGGGCTTCAGCGGCGCGGATTTGCTCCTCGAGGGCGCGCATCTCGCCATAGCGCAGGCGGGCGGCCTTTTCCAGGTCGGCGGCGCGTTCGGCGCGCTCCATCTCGACGCGAGTCTGCTCCAGTTTCTCCTTTAGATCGCGTAGTTCGCTGATGGCCTGCTTCTCGGCCTGCCAGCGGGCGGTGAGGGCACGGGAGCGTTCACGCAGTTCGGCCAGTTCCTGCTCTAGTTTCGCCAACCGCTCTTTGGAGGCTTTGTCCTTTTCTTTCTTCAGCGCCTCGCGCTCAATCTCCAGTTGCATGATCTGGCGGTCCACCTCGTCCAGTTCCTGCGGCTTGGAGTCGATTTCGGTGCGCAGGCGGGCGGCGGCTTCGTCAATCAGGTCAATTGCCTTATCAGGCAAGCGGCGATCAGGGATGTAGCGGTGACTGAGAGTCGCCGCGGCGATAACCGCCGGGTCGGTGATGCGCACGCCGTGATGGACTTCGTAACGCTCCTTGAGGCCGCGCAGGATGCTGATGGTGTCTTCCACGCTCGGTTCTTCCACCAAAACCGGCTGGAAACGCCGCTCCAGGGCGGGGTCTTTCTCAACGTATTTGCGATACTCGTCGAGGGTGGTCGCGCCAATCAGGTGCAGT
>JBBIKK010000016.1:0-49755 GCA_037445475.1 Chloroflexota bacterium | reverse complement strand
TCGACGTGATTCACAAAACCTTCACCGAGAGCGCCGGGAAGGAAGCGTTCCCCATCACCGCCTGGGTCTGCCCGCCGCGGTATCCCGGCCTGCGGCTGGAGTACGAAAAGCTGCTCGCCTACGAGCGCGATGGTATCTCGCAGATTCCCAGAACGTATCAGGGTCGCACCATCTATCTGAACGTGACGGCTGTGCTGAACGGCTTCAGCACGCCCGAAGTCCGCGCCGAAGAGCGCAGACGGTTATTCCCGGAGGAGAGGATGAAAGACGAAGAAAAATATCCGTCTATCCGCATTGACCGCCTTGAAGTAGGACCTGGTAGTAATGTAACGATTGGCAAAGGCAACATAAGACAAACTATTCAAAACAGTTTCAACACCCCCTCCAATCCCGATCTTGCCCCGCTGCTGGCGCAGTTGACCGTAGCGGTCGAGGCCATGCTCCAACATCTATCCGAAGAGCAGGCCGCCGAAACCCGCGAAGACCTCGCCCGCCTGCAGGAAGAACTGCAAAAGCCTAAGCCCAATCGCAAGTGGTACAACGTCAGCATCGAGGGGCTGATCAAAGCCGCCGAAAACCTCGGCAAGGTCGGCGCGCCGGTCATCGAGCTGGCGGGGAAGTTGTTAAAATTGCTTTCGTAGCACAGATTAATCCTGTGCTACGAGGAGTTATATGACTACTTTCTACCGCCGCAACCTGCCACACATCCACCCTTCAGGCGCGACCTTCTTTGTCACCTTTCGGCTGGCGGGGTCGCTGCCGGCGGAGGTTATCGAGCGCTTGCGGCAGGAACTGGCGGAGGAAGAACGGCAATTGCAGGCGCGTCTCAGCGGGTCAGCGCTGCGGTGCGAGCGCTACAAACTTCAAAAAAAATTCTTCGGGCGCTACGATGAATGGCTGGACAAAATGGCGCACGGTCCTACCTGGCTGCGTGAGGCGGAAATTGGCCAACTGGTCATGGAGGAAACCCGGCGGCTGGACGGCAGCCATTACGACTTGCTGGCGTGCTGCGTCATGCCCAATCACGTTCACTTGCTGACAGATGTCGGCCGTTTCGAGGACCGCGACACCACCGGTCACCCCTCGCCCCTCAGCCAGGCCCTGCACCTGCTCAAAGGGCGCACGGCGCGTTACGCCAATCAACGGCTGGGACGCAGCGGCACATTCTGGCAGGATGAAAGTTATGATCACTTCGTGCGCGACGGGGCAGAGTTGGAACGCATTCTGTGGTATATCGTCAACAATCCCTTCAAAGCCGGGTTGGTGGCAGAATGGCAGGATTGGCCATATACGTATGTAGCATCGCATCTCTTGTAATCGTATCCGTAGCACAGTATCCGTAGCACAGGATTTATCCTGTGCGACAGGATGAATCCTGTGCCACGTGACAGGATGAATCCTGTGCCACAGGCATCATCCATCTACGTTCGTGGTTTATATGACGTTCCCACAACTGGAGATGAATCCTGTGCCACGTGACAGGATGAATCCTGTGCCACGTGACAGGATGAATCCTGTGCCACGTGACAGGATGAATCCTGTGCCACGTGACAGGATGAATCCTGTGCCACAGGCATCATCCATCTACGTTCGTGGTTTATATGACGTTCCCACAACTGGAGGCCCCCATGAAAATGTCGCCTCTCTTCGGCCAGGCCCTGCGCGAGGTCCCGGCGGGATGTTGAGTTGGTTGCGCACCGGCTGGAGATAGCCGCCCCAGACGAATCCCTGCGGCGCCTCCACGGAACGCCGGTTGATCCGGCGCGGCGGGTGAGCCATGACGATTCATTGTTTCTTTGTGGATTCCACATAGTGGCCATGTTCACCATGAGGGTTGCCACCGTGATCGTGACCCATTTGCCCCATCATCAGGAAGTGCAGCAGGGGGCAGAGCAACAGCAGAGCGATGTAGATGACTGTGTTTGCCGGAATTTTGAACAGGAAGATCGCCGCCAGGCCGACGAGCGGCGCCAGGCAGCACAACACCATGAGCCAGAAATGACGCTTGTTCATAGAGTCTCCTGTAGCTATCGCACCAAGCGCCAGTTGAAGAGGCGCAAGTCGGCGTCCACGTTTTTGAGGGAGAGTGTCACCAGGGTGGCGCCTTCGAGCAGAGGCTGACCGTCAACCGCGGCCGGAAAGATCAGCGTGCCGCTGACGTGATGGCCGCCGCGTGGCGCCTCCCAAAGGATAGCCTGGACGGTGCGCCCGGTGTCGGTGCTCAGCGTGGCACGCTCCGCCAGGTCCAGGCTCAGATCCACAGAATGGGTGTTGAGCGAGACGGAGAATTCGAGCCTCTCGCCGGGGGCGTTCAGATTGAGCGGCGTGATTTCCACGGTGATGGCTCCTTGCCCGTCGCTTTGTGGGCTTTCGTCCCAGCGGGCGGAGGGGGAATCGGTCGGGGCGGCGGCAGGAAGAGCTGAGGGGGTGGAAATCGCCCTTCCGCAGGCAACCAGGTTCAGAGTCAGGAAGAGAAGCGAGAGCAGGCGTGCGACTTTCATGCGGTCTCCGAAAAGTCGGGTTGCAGCAAGGCCAGCGCTTTGCGTCGTTCTCGAAACAGAATGCCCAGCATGACGACAATGCCGAGAAGGGTGGTGCCCAGCCCAATCAGCATAAAGAGCGTCTGATAGCGGGCAAGGAAGGCGGCCGCGGCGGTCAGGCCGAGGATGGGCAAAACGTCGCTGACGTGGTGCGCACAGCAGGCGACCATGGCCAGGGAGGAGGTGGCGCCGCCCGCGCCCATCATGGTCCCGCTTGGACCTGTGGAGGTGAGCGGCACGAAAAGGCGCTTCTTCAGGATGACGTAGAGGGCAGATTGGATGCCAAAGCCAATGACGAGCGGCAGGACGATCCAGCGTTCCTGCCAGAAGAAATCGAGAGCGTGCTGCGGGCTTTCCGCCCACGATACGATGGCGAAGTAGAGGGCGGTCAGGAAGAGGGAGCCGCTTAATCCGCCCGCCAGGGGGAGCAGGAAACGTTTTTGGCGTGACATGGGAACTCCTTTGGCAAGAACTTATATCGCTTCCTGCTGCGCCTGTCATGCGTCACTTTGCGCGACGGGGCATGCGCCATTTTGCCTAAGTGTGAACAGGCCACCCGCGAAAGCTGGAGGGCTTCCGGTTATCTCACCGCTCCGAATATTCTGCAGATTTGTCTAAATTCATGACCTGACTTCAGAGCAGGCGCATTTGACAAGCAACTGCGCTACAGGTTGGGGCGGTGGGACGCTGAAGACGTTCTCTCAGCGCCCGAGAACAGCCTTTTTATCCCGCCACTTTGGGGATTCTGCTGCTTTGTCCGAACTCATGTCTTGACTTCAGCTCTTGCCCTCTTGACAGCTCTCTTTCCAACGGATACACTTTAACTGGTTGGGGAGTAGCCACCTGCCTTCAGGATGGATTGTCGTCATGACATTGGCTGAAAACGCCATCGGCAATCCATGCGCTTCACAGCGTTGGCAAGACCACCACGCTCGAGTCGTGGTGGTATTTTTTTGGAAACCGTGAGCGCGGAATTTCGGAGCCTGCGCAAACTCTTCGATTTGCGCGGACAAACCACTGGCGCTCCAAAACATGGTGTGTCTGCTCGGACCGAAATGCCGCGTGGCAGAGGCTTCGCAACCGACACGGTTTGCACACAGCAACGCGAACCACAGGAAAGGTGTATGCCTTCTGACCATTTCAAGAACCACGAAATCCCGCCAGAGAGGGCCTGGCATGCATTGAGGTTAGAGGAAGTCCTGCGTGACCTGCAAGTCCGGCCGGACGGGTTGACCTCCGAGGAGGTTCTGCGGCGGCGAGAGCGCTATGGCTACAACGAACTGCGGGAGGCGCCGCGTCCGGGTTTGTGGGCCGCGCTCCTGGAGCAAATCAACAACTTCGTAGTGCTCTTGCTCATCGCGGCGGCCCTGCTCTCGGCCTTGCTTGGCGAGTGGATTGACGCCTCGGCCATCCTCGCCATCGTCGTGCTGAACACCCTGCTGGGCGTCATTCAAGAGCGGCGGGCAGAGGAGGCCCTGGCGGCCCTGAAAAAACTCGCCGCACCCGAAGCCCATGTGCTGCGTGATGGGCGGCATCAGTCTGTTCCGGCCCGCGAACTGGTGCCTGGCGATATCGTCTTCCTGGAGGCCGGGAACTACGTGCCGGCCGATATGCGCCTGCTGGAGGCTATCAATCTGCGCATCGAGGAAGCGGCCCTGACGGGCGAATCCGTCCCCGTGCAAAAGAATGCCGCCAGGGTCCTCGAGAAGAATATCCCGCTGGGCAGCCGCAGCAACACAGCCTTTATGGGCACCCTGGTCTCCTACGGGCGCGGGCGCGGCGTGGTGACCAGCACCGGGATGCGTACTCAACTGGGGCTGATCGCGGCCATGTTGCAAAGCGTGGAGAGCGAAGAAACGCCTCTCCAGAGGCGACTCGATCAACTCGGTCGGGCGCTCAGCCTGGGCGCGCTGGCTCTGGTTGCCCTGGTCTTTGCCATCGCCCTGATAAACTATACCCGTCTCGATCTGTTGTTCACCGCGCCGCGCACCTACCTCACGGAGAACCTCAAGGAGATCACGGACGTCTTTATCGTGGCGGTCAGCCTGGCCATTGCCGCCGTGCCGGAGGGGCTGCCGGCGGTAGTGACGATCAGCCTGGCTCTGGGGATGCGCGAGATGATCCGCCGCCACGCGCTCGTCCGCAAATTGTCCTCGGTGGAAACGCTGGGCTCGACCACCGTCATCTGCTCCGACAAGACCGGCACCTTGACCCAAAACGAAATGACCGTCACGCGCCTGTGGGTGGACAACCATCTCTTTGAAGTTACCGGCAGCGGATACACTCCCAAAGGCGAATTCAAGTTCAAGAACAGGGTTGTGGATATCACTCGTTATCCCGCGGCCTTGACCGCCCTGTGGCTGGGGGTTTTGAACAACGATGCGGAAGTGGAAATCAGCGGGGCCAGCGAGGCGCAGCAGACGTACCGCATCGTGGGCGACCCCACCGAGGGGGCCTTGCTGGTGGCAGCGATCAAGGCCGGCAGTCTGCCGCTTGGCATCAAAGAGGCCTATCCTCGCGAAAATGAGATCCCTTTCGATTCCGAGCGCAAGCGGATGATCACCATTCACGACATCCGCTCTCCCCGCCCGGAGGATGCCTCGCCCTTCTACGACAATCGCCAACGCCACTGGGACGTGGTCGCTGTTAAAGGAGCACCCGACGTGATCCTGGGGCTGTGCACTCGCTACCAGAGCATGGACGACCAGTCGAAGCCCCTCACCCCTCGCAAGCGCAAGCAGATCATGGAAGTCAACGACGCCATGACCCGTGAGGCGCTGCGCGTGCTGGCTCTGGCTTATCGCGTGGTGCGGGACGTGCCCGATGATCCGAGGCGGATCAGGGCCGAGAATCTCGAAAAGGACCTGGTCTTCGTCGCTCTGGTGGGCATGATCGACCCGCCGCGCCCGGAAATCCGCCGCGCCCACGAGAGGGCGCGCCGCGCCGGCATTCGCACCGTGATGATCACGGGCGACTACCCCAACACGGCGCAGGCCATCGCCCGCTCCATCGGCCTGCTGCGCCGCGGGGGAAAGGTCCTGACCGGCGCCGAGCTCGATGCGATGGATGACCGCGAACTGGCCCGCCAGATCAGGAGGACGGACGTCTTCGCCCGCGTCTCGCCCCAGCACAAACTCCGCATTGTGAGCGCCCTCCAGGCCGGCGGCGAGGTGGTGGCCATGACCGGCGATGGTGTCAACGACGCCCCGGCCATCAAGCGCGCCGACATCGGCATTGCCATGGGCATCACCGGCACCGATGTGGCCAAAGAAACCGCCGATATGGTCTTGACCGACGATAACTACGCCAGCATTGTCGCCGCCGTAGAGCAGGGACGCGTGATCTACGCCAACATTCGCAAGTTTGTCTTCTTCCTGCTCTCCTCGAACATGGCCGAGATCATGATCATCTTCCTGGCCACGCTGGCCGGCCTGCCCACTCCGTTGACGGCCATTCAACTGCTGTGGCTCAACCTCATCACGGATGGCGCGCCGGCTCTGGCCCTGGCGATGGAACAGGGCGACCCCGATATCATGCTCAACAAACCGCGCCCCAAGCATGAGCCGATCATCAATCGCACCATGGGCCTGGGCATTGCCGTTCAGACGCTGGCCCAAACCAGCGCCGTGCTCCTGGCCTTTGGCCTGGGGCTGTTCTGGCATCTCCGCGCCGGTGATGCCCTTCCTCCGGGAGCCAACCCGCTTCCATACATTCTTCAGTACGACTGGCGCGGTGTGGATGTGCAAGTGGCCGAAACCATGGCCTTCGCCACGCTCTCGTTGTGCGAACTCTTCCGCGCCTACACCGTGCGCTCCGAACGCGCCTCGCTCTTCCGCATCGGCGTCTTTTCCAACCGCTACATGCAATACGCGGTGGGCGCTTCGATCTCGCTGCTGCTGCTGGTGTGCACGCTCCCGTTCCTGCAGCCGATCTTCAACACGCACTTCCTGGAGGCGCGGGAATGGGGCGTGGTGCTGGGGCTGGCCCTCATCCCGGCCGGGGTGGAGGAAATCACCAAGTTCTTCCTGCGCCGCATGGCAAACGGAGCGCGACTCTCGTAGCGCGGGATTCATCCCGCAACCCGAACACGGCCTCCATCCACTACGGGGGCGATTTACGGTTGTGATAGATTCTCAAGAGCCATGCTGCGGAGCGAAGCGCAACTGTCTGCTCTCGCCCTGGCCCTCCTAATATTTAAACGTCATGCGATGGATGGCCGATCGCCCCAAGCGTCTCAGGGCAAGGCGATGAGCCGGCGTGCCATAGCCCTTATGTTTGGAAAAGCCGTAAGCAGGATACGACCCATCCAGGGCACACATCAAAGCATCGCGCTCCGTCTTGGCCAGGACCGAGGCGGCCGCGATGCTCAGGGAGCGCGCCTCACCGCCAACCAGAGAGGTTTGGGGCAGATCGAGTTCGGGCAGTTCGAGCCGGAAGTCGCTCAGCAAGTAATCCGGGGCCGGCGATAGTCTTGCGAGGGCGCGTGTGGCTGCCAGGCGCGTGGCAGGAACGATGCCGAGGGCGTCGATCTCGTCCGCTTCGGCAAAGGCCACGCTCCAGGCGAGGGCCACTTCTTGAATGCGCCGCGCGGCGCGCTCGCGCTGCAGGGGGGTCATCTGCTTGGAATCGCGCACCCCGCTCAGCATCCGCTGCAGAGGCGCCGCCGCGGGCAGGATCACCGCGCCGACCGCGACCGGGCCGGCCAGGGCGCCGCGTCCGGCCTCGTCCATCCCAACCACGTGTCGCAGGCCGGCCTGCCAGAGGAGCCGCTCAAGAGATAGATCGGGCTGCGGGTAGATCGTATATTCCTCGGCGCGCATTGGAGCGGATGCGAAAGATGTCGGCAATCATGCGCAGGGCATCGCGCACCGCATTCACCTTGCTCGCGGGCTGATAATACCAGTCAATCGGCACTTCGCGGATGCGATAGCCGCGCCGCCGGGCAATGAAGAGCACCTCGATATCGAACGACCAGCCGTGTAGGGTCTGGTACCGAAAAACATCCTGGGCGATCTCCTCTCGAAAGCACTTGAAGCCGCACTGCGTATCCTGCAGGCCGGGCAGGATCAGCAGGCGAATGAGGAGGTTGATGCCGCGTCCGCCGAGATGGCGATAGAGCGGCTCGTCGTAGCGCACCGCGCCCGGCGCCTCGCGCGAGGCAATCGCAATGTCGAAGTCCTCCAGGGCCGGCGGCAGGAATCTTTGGATCTCAGGGGCCGGCATGGAAAGGTCGGCGTCACACATGAAGCGGTAGCGGCCGCGCGCCGCCAACATGCCGCGCTGCACGGCCAGGCCCTTGCCACGCCCGACCTCCCGCAACACGCGCAGGTTGGCATGCTGCTGAGCATATCGTTGCGCCACTTCGTAGGTGCGATCGGTGCTCCCGTTCTCGACCACCAGCACTTCGCTCTCATAGGCTTGTTGTTGGGTGAAGGCGAAGACCTGCTCCAGCGTGTGCGGCAGGCGCGTTTCCTCGTTGTGGGCCGGAATGATGATGGAGAGTTGAGGAGGGGACAAGGTGATTAACGATTCCCGAAGAAGATGAAGTAGCCGAAGCCGGCCAGCACGCACACTTCTACCAGGAACATCCCTGCCAGGATCATGACCTGCATGCGACTGAGGCCGCGGCGAACGGGCGGACGACGCAGGGGCTGGGCCGGGCTGCTCTCGCGTCGGCCGGGCGGAAGGCCCTCGCCGGGAGCGGCCTCCTCCTCGAACGCAAAACTCAACTGGGAGGGATCGAAGGGGCGGACTTCCTCCGAGGCACGGAAGATGGCCTGGGCGCGCGCCGCCGCCTCCTCGTCCGGGGCCTGAGGCGCCTCGGACGGGGACGGGGGCGGAGGAGCAACCGCGGCGGGCGCGGCGCTCTTCGGGCGCGGCTCGAGAATGTGATCCACCAGGTTGTTCACCACTTCAGCCCGCAGCAGCGGCGCCGTCTGAAGCAGGGTGGCCGCGAATGGCCTCACCGCGTCGCTCATGATCACGCGCACGGCAGGCCGCACGGACTCGATGTGCATGGCCGGATCGGCCGCTATCAAGACCGGCTCGACCGGCGCCGGCAGAGTGATCCCCTGCCGCTCCAGGTACACCTGCAGGGCGCGTGCCAGGCGCATCACGCGCCGAATCAGATTGACCGCCGCGGGCCGCGCCCGCCCATTTTCAAGGAGGTTCCATTGGTCGCCTCTGGCCTCGTAGAAGCCGCGCAAATGCGTCACATAGATCACGTACAGGCCGGGCGGGCCGATCAGGATGAGCGGTTCGGTGATCTCGCTGCCGGGCAGCGTCAGATTGCGAATCAGGGTGAACTTCTTCTCCAGGACGCGCTCGAGCTGCTCGATGATGGATGCCTGGGCCTGCATTTCGGGGTACCACGAAAAGCCATAGTCGAGCGTGCCTTGCAGGCGGCCGATCAGGTTGATCTTGCCATCCTTATCTTGATAGGGAGTCTTGTCAATGATCTTCATGCCGTCCTTCGTCCGGCAGGCGCGTTAGAACAATGGCACGCCTTCGAGTTCCTCGCGCCCGCCATCGGGACGAGTCGTGATGACCGCATCGCCATCCTGGCCATCTATCCTGACCTCCCTGTCCACCTCGAAGGTGCCGGCCAGAAACGGCCTGCGCCGCCCGGTCACAAAACGCTTGCCCGCCTTCAAGCGTTCGAGCAGGTCTTTACGGTTCAACAGGACGTGATCGGAGAAGGTGGGGCCGCGACGTTCGTAGGCGCGCACGAGGGCGATCTTCCCGTTCTTGTAGCGGACCGCTTCAATCACTCCGTCGAACTGACGCATAAGCCCTCCATGAAGCAACGTTCCGGGGTTGCGAGTCGGGGTGGTCGGATTTGAACCGACGACCTCTTGCTCCCAAAGCAAGCGCGCTGGCCACCTGCGCTACACCCCGTGCACGGCGAGTATAATGCGAAGGATTATCGCCCGTCAAGCACAGGATGCCATGCCCTCGCCTCGTCTCTGGTGCGTTCTCTCGCTTCTGTCCGGACTTCTGGCCTGCTCGCCGCCCGAGCCGCCGGTTGCCACCTCCACGCCACCCCCTCCCACTCCTGCTCCCCTCCCCACCGCCACGGCGACCGCCTCTCCCATCCCCAGCGTCACACCCATGACTTGCCTGAGCCGGCCCGGCCGCATCGAGAACGGGGCTCTCGAGACGACTCCTCCTCAAGAATTCCTCATCTACCTCCCGCCCTGCTACGATGAGAAGCCTGACGAGCGCTATCCCACTCTGTATCTGCTCCACGGGCAAACCTACACCGACGAGCAATGGGCGCGACTGGGCGCCGCCGCCGCGGCAGACAACTTGATCCTCTCCGGGCAGGCCGCGCCGTTCATCCTCGTGTTCCCCGACGATCGCTACTGGAACCTGCCGCCCGGCCCGGGCTTTGGAGAGCGCCTCGTCTCCCTCCTGATCCCGTACATTGACCAGCACTATCGCACACGCGCCGAGCGCGAACAACGTGCTTTGGGCGGCCTCTCGCGCGGCGGCGGCTGGGCAGTTCACCTTCTGCTCACCCGCTACGATCTGTTTGGCATCATCGGCCTGCATTCCCCCGCCATTTTCAATGAAGATACCGTGATGCTGGCACGCAAACTGGAGGCCATCCCGCCTGAGGCCTGGCCGCGCTTGTGGCTGGATGCCGGCGACCAGGATAAGGACCTGGCCTCCATCCGCGCTTTTGAAGACCTGCTCTCCCGCCTGAACCTCCCGCACGAATGGCATCTCTACCGCGGAGATCACAGCGAGACGTACTGGCAGAGGCACCTGTCCGAATATCTTCAGTGGTATGTGGAGGGGCTGGCGCGGACATCGAATCCCGCCCAGCCATCATCATCCCCGTAGTGCTTGCGGGGAATGATGCCGTTTTGCATGCCCGCCGGCCGGCGCGTCTTGAATCGCAACTCTATCCTGGCTGCCGGCACGGCTGTTGAAGCGGCTGCCAGGCATTTCGTCATCGTTGCATCAGAGCCGTTTTACGCTATAATGCGGGTCATGCCGCTTACCCATCAGGAAGTCGAACACATGGCCAGACTGGCCCGCCTCGAACTCAGCCCGGAGCAGAAAGACCTCTATCGGCAGCAACTCTCCGCCATTCTTGATTACATCGCCAAGTTGCGTCAACTGGATACGCGCGCCGTGCCGCCCACGGCGGGCGGAGGGTTGAGGCGCATGATCCTGCGGGCCGATGAGCCGCGCCCGGGCCTCTCCCCCGAGGAACTGCTCCGCAATGCGCCGCAAGCCGAGGACCACCAGTTCAAGATCCCCCCGGTATTCGAATGAGCGACCTCACCCATCTCAGCCTGACTGAAATGCAGGCCGGCCTGCGGCGGGGGGCCTTTTCCAGCCGCGAGCTGGTACAGGCTGCGCTGGAACGCATCACCCGCTACGAGGCCGAGTTGCATGCCTTCCTGTACGTGGCGGCCGAATCGGCTCTGAAACAGGCCGAGGCGGCCGATCGCAAGCGGGCCGCCGGCAATGAGCAGCCTCTGCTGGGCATCCCCCTGGCCATCAAGGATGTGCTCACGGTGGAGGGCCTGCCCTGTACCTGCGGTTCGAGGATCCTGGAAGGCTTCATCGCCCCCTACACGGCCACCTCTGTGAAGCGTTTGATCGAGGCCGGCGCGGTGATCCTCGGCAAGACCAACACAGATGAATTTGCAATGGGTTCCTCCACCGAGCACTCGGCCTACGGCGTGACGCATAACCCCTGGGACCGTGGGCGCGTGCCAGGCGGATCATCGGGGGGCAGCGCGGCGGCGGTGGCGGCGCGCTATGTGCCCGCCGCGCTCGGCACCGACACGGGGGGCAGCGTTCGCCAGCCGGCCGCCCTGTGCGGCATCACCGGGCTCAAGACCACCTACGGCCGCGTCTCGCGCTACGGGCTGGTGGCCTTTGGCTCCTCCCTGGATACGGTGGGCGCCATGGGGCGCACCGCCGCCGATGTGGCGGCGATCTTCGCCATCATGGCCGGGCACGACCCGCTCGACGCCACCTCGGCCAATCTCCCTTTGCCGCCGCTCGACCTGACCCTGAACGGGCGCGCTCCCCTGCGCGGCCTGAAGGTCGGTGTGCCGAAGGAGTATTTCATCGCCGGCATCCAGCCCGAGGTCGAGGCCGGGACGCGGGCCGCCATCGAGGTGTTGCACGGCCTGGGCGCGGAGGTGCGGGAGGTCAGCCTGCCTCACACCGAATACGCCCTGCCTGTCTACTACATCATTGCTCCTGCCGAGGCTTCGGCCAATCTGGCGCGCTACGACGGCGTCCGCTATGGCCCGCGCGAGGAAGCCGAGACCATGTGGGATGTCTTCTATCGCACGCGCGGCCGCCGCTTCGGGGCCGAGGTGGCACGCCGCATCATGATCGGCACATACGCGCTCTCGGCCGGTTACTACGAGGCTTACTATGGGCAAGCCCAGAAGGTACGCACACTCATCCACCGCGACTTCGAGCAGGCCTTCGCTCAGGTGGATGTGATCGCGGCTCCGACGGCTCCCACCACCGCCTTCAAAATCGGCGAGCATGTGAACGATCCGCTGGCCATGTATCTGGAAGACGTGTTCACCCTGCCGGCCAGCTTGGCCGGCGTGCCAGGGATCTCGTTCAACGTGGGCTTCGATCAGAACGGCCTGCCGATCGGCTTGCAGTTGATCGCCCCACACTTCCGCGAGGACCTGTTGCTGCGCATGACCCATGCCTATCAGCAGGTGACCGACTGGCACACGCGCCTCCCGCCCTTGTAAGCAGCCCGGCAGGAGGCCGTGGCGCTGAATCCGTCGCGCGGGATTCAGCCCGCAACCCAGACTCGACCTCCATCCCCTACGGGGACGATGTGTCGCGGTACAGAATCTTTGCGGCTGTAGCAGATTCTCAAAAGCAATACTGTAGGGAGACTCTGGATGAACATCTTTCTCACCGGCGGGGCGGGGTACATTGGCTCGGCCACCGCCGAGGCATTGTTGCAGGCAGGGCATGCCGTCACGGTTTACGACTCGCTGATCACCGGCCATCGCGCCGCAGTGCCCCGGAGAGCGCGTTTCATACATGGCGATCTGGCCCGGGCCGAGCGCGTGCAGCGCGCCCTGAGCCGCGAACGTTACGATGCCATCTTGCACTTCGCGGCCTTCATCGAGGCCGGCGAGTCCATGAAAGACCCCGCTCGCTTCTACCGAAACAACTTCAGCAACTCACTTTCTCTGATCGAAGCCGCGGTGCGCGCCGGCGTGAGGCGCTTCGTGCTCTCGTCCACGGCGGCGGTGTACCAATCCAGCGATCAGCCGCTGAGCGAGGAATCGCCGCTTGGCCCGACCAACGTCTACGGCCACACCAAGTTGATGATCGAGCAGACGCTGGACTGGTATCGTCAGATCTTCGGCCTGCGCTTCGCGGCCCTGCGCTATTTCAACGCCTGCGGGGCGCTGCCCGGGCACGGCGAGGCCCACCGTCCCGAGACACACCTCATCCCGCTCGTCCTGCGCGCCGCGTTGGGACAAAACCCATCTGTTTCGATCTTCGGCACCGATTACCCCACGCCGGATGGCACGTGCATTCGGGATTACATTCACATTGCCGATCTGGTCTCGGCTCACCTGTTGGCCCTGGAGGCGCTCGAGGAGCACGAGAGATTGATCTACAACCTCGGCAGCGGGAACGGTTACTCGGTGCTGGAGGTGATCGAGGCGGCTCGCCGCGTGACCGGCCGCCCGATCCCGGTCGTGGAGGCGCCGCGCCGTCCGGGCGATCCGGCACGCCTGATCGCCTCGTCGGAGAAGATTCGCCGCGAATTGGGCTGGAAGCCACAACACGAAGATTTAGACGAGATCATTGCCAGCGCCTGGGAGTGGCAGCGCTCACACCCGAAAGGATATGAGGGATGAAATTTCTGACCTTTGTCGTCGTCCTGGTGGGCTGGGTCTTCTCGCTGTGTTTGCACGAGTTCGCCCACGCGTGGATCGCCTACTGGGGAGGCGATACCAGCGTGCGCGAGAAAGGCTACCTCACCTTCAACCCGCTACGGTACACGCATCCCGTTTATTCCCTGCTGATGCCGCTGTTGTTCCTGTTGATCGGCGGCATCGGGCTGCCGGGCGGGGCCGTCTATATTGAGACTTGGCGGCTGCGCAGCCGGCGTTGGGTCAGCGCGGTCTCCCTGGCCGGGCCGGCTGCCAATCTGGGGCTGGCCCTGCTGCTGGCCCTGCTCCTTCGCTTCGCTCCCGTGACTTCGGGCGGAATCTGGCCTGCGCTGGCCTTCCTGGCCTTCTTGCAGGTCTCGGCCCTGGTGCTGAATCTGATCCCGCTCCCGCCCTTCGATGGCTTCGGGGCGTTGGAACCCCACTTGCGGATGGATGTGCGCCTGCGCCTGGCAGAGAGGCGCGGCGCTCTGGCGTGGGTGGTCTTTCTGCTGTTGTGGTACGTGCCGCTCATCGGGCGCCTGTTCTGGGGGCTGGTGGCTTTCATCAGTCACGGGCTGGGCGTGCCGCTTTCCCTGGCCGCGCTGGGGCTGAGCCAGTTCCAGTTCTGGCGTTAGCTCATCACCTGCCTGGCCTGCGACGCCCGGCAGAAGAGCATCTTCATCGGGATTCTGCGAGGCGTCTTTCGAGATAGTTTTTGAGCGCCACCGCGTTGTTGTGCGCCTGGTCGCGGGCCGCAAAGAGCAGGGTCAACGTGCCGTGCCGCGCCCGCTCCAGCAATTCTTCGATCAACGCCGGCCGGCGGTCGAGTTCCTCGAAGTAGCGCCTTTGAAACTCCTCCCACCTGGATTCATCGTGCGCGAACCACCGCCGCAGTTCGTGGCTCGGTGCAACCTCTTTCATCCAGGCATCCAGTTTGAGCGCGGCCCTGGAGAGGCGGCGCGGCCACAGACGATCCACGAGGAGGCGATATCCATCTTCGGCGCGGGGCGGTTCATAAACACGTTTGACATGGATGGGCATGGCCTGCTCCTTCGGGGTGCGGGTTATCCCTTCAGCGGCGGCGCGTCTTTGTCGTACACGAAGACCTGCACATCCAGCCCCTCTCTGTTCAACAGGTCAAGCGTCGGTTGAAAGGTGGCGTCTTTGATCTTCTGGATGTCGCCCGCAGCGGCATAGACGGAGAGGCGCGCCTCCTCGGCGGAGATCTTCACCGCCTTGATTTCGGCTCCCGCCGAGGCAGCCTGGATTTTCTCGGTGATTTGCTGAATGGCTTCGTCAAGCGACATGGGTTAACGCATCAACCTCGCAATGGTTGCACCGGCCCCGCCCTCGCTCTCGCCGGCCTCCTCAAACGATTGGACGTAGGGGCTCTCCTTCAGGGCGGCGCGCACGGCCTGGCGCATGCGGCCCGTCCCCTTGCCATGCACAATGCGCACGAAGGGCAGCCCGGCGGCGTATGCCTGTTCCAGGTATCTTTCCAATTCGCTCAACCCATCCTCGACCCGTTTGCCGCGCAAACTGATCTCCCAGCCGGGCGAGGGGCCGGCAGGCAAGATGGGAAAGGGTTCGTCCTGCCGGCGTGGCGTGGGGGCTTCTTCTCGGTGCTCGTTCCCGGCCGGCGCGGGGCGCAAGTCCGAGCGCTGCGCTCGCACGCGCAGGCTGCCGATCTGGACTTCGACCTCCTCCTCGCCCAGCGCGGTGACGACGCCCTCGGCCCTCAGCGAAGCGAGGTACACCTTTGCGCCCGGCTCGATCGAGAGCGCAGGGATGGGAGTGCCCTGCGGCGGTGCCTCAGCTTTGCGTTGAAGCGCCTCGACCTGGGATTCGACTTCCCGCAAAGCCGGCAGGGACTGCCCGGCTTTTTTGAGTTGCTGCTTGAGCGCCTCGAGGTTTTGCCTGAAGATAGCCACCTCCAGTTCCCCTTCGGCACGCGCCCGGGCCAGCACCGCGCGGCGTTCCTGCTCAAGGCCGGCAAGCCGTCTTTCCAGTTCTCGTTTCTTCTCCTCCAGTTGCAGACGGGCCTTCTCCAGTTTTTCGCGCTCGCGGCTGAGGCGGTTGCGCTCCCTGCGAATGTCGTCCAGCAGCTTGTCGGCGCGCCGGTCGTCGGGGTGGATCTCGCTCCTGGCGGCAGCCAGAATCTTCTCGTCCAGGCCGAGGCGGCGGGCAATCGCCAGGGCGTTGGAACGGCCCGGCAATCCGATGGTCAGCTGGTAAGTGGGGCGCAGGGTCTTCAAGTCGAATTCCACGCTGGCGTTGACCACGCCGGGCGTGACGTGGGCAAAGGTCTTGAGTTCAGGATGGTGGGTCGTGACCAGCGTGGTGAGGCCGCGCTCCAGCAGGTGCGCCAGGAGGGCGCGCGCCAGGGCCGCGCCCTCTTGGGGATCGGTGCCGGCCCCCAGTTCATCCAGGATGACAAGCGCCCCCGAGTCGGCCGCCTGCAAAATGCGCACGATGTTCATGATGTGGCTGCTGAACGTGCTCAGCGATTGTTCGATGGATTGCTCATCGCCGATATCGGCGTACACCTCGTGGAAGAATGAAAGCTCCGAGCCGCTCTGGGCCGGGATATGCAGTCCGCTTTGCGCCATGAGCACCAGCAGCCCGACGGTCTTGAGCGCGACCGTCTTGCCCCCGGTATTGGGCCCGGTGATGACCACGGCGTGGGCTCCCTCGGGCAAGGAAAAGTCGATCGGGACGACCGTGGCCGGGTCCAGCAGGGGATGGCGGGCGCGCAGGAGGTTGAGGGTTGGGGAGGTGGAAGTCGCCTCCAACAGGATCGGCTCGCTGGCGCGCAAGGCTTCGGCATACTTTGCTTTCGCGAAGGCCAGGTCGAGCGCGGCGAGGTGTTCCATGCCGCTCACCAGAGCCTGGCGGTGCTGCCCGACCTGGGTCGAGAGCTCGGCCAGGATGCGGTGAATTTCATCCCTCTCGGCTATCTCCAGAGCGCGAATTTCATTGTTGAGTTCCACCACGCTCAGCGGCTCGATGAACAGCGTGGCGCCCGAGGCCGATTGATCGTGAACGATGGCCTTGATCTGGCCCTTGAATTCAACTCGCAGGGGCAGGACATAGCGCCCATCGCGCTGGGTGATGATGGCTTCCTGGAATTTATCGCCCTGCTCCGTGAGATACTTCTGCAGGCGCGCCATCAGCCGCTCGCGGGCGGCCCGCGCCTCGCCTCGCACCCTGGCCAGTTTCTCCGAGGCCCCATCGAGCACTTCGCCGCCATCGGAGAGAGTGCGATGGATGGCGTCCACCAGGCCATATGTATCGGGCAGGCCGGCTGCTATCTGGGCCAGGAGCGGGGCTTTCTCCTCCAGGCGCTCAAAGGCCTTCTTCAATTGACGGCAGGCCATCAGGGTAGAACGGAGTTCGAGCAATTGCGACGGGGTGAGCACACCGCCGCGCGCAGCCAGGTCGACGGCGGGACGAATTTCGCGCGCCCCGCCGATGCCGAGTTCCTGCAACGAGAGCAGGAGGCGCGCTTCGCTCGTCTCGGCAAGCAGGCGGCGGGCTTCGCCGAGATCGGCCACAGGCTGAAGGGCACGCGCCCGTTCCGCCGAGGCGGAAAAATCGCAGAAGGAGGCCAGGCGTTCGAGGATCTTCGGGTATTCAAGAACCTGGAGCGTTTTGCTGTCCATCGCAACTACTGCCCTCATCCCCATCCCCTCTCGGAGAGGGGCGCAAAATCTCATTCTGGTTGCCGATTCTCTCCTTGTGGGAGAGGCTCAGGGTGAGGGTAGTTACAATTTACCACAGATGAAGCCGGGCGTGCAATGGCGAATCGCAGAGAGGATGATCTCCACCTCCGGCCCTCCTGTCTTCTGAGCGCGCCGGCTCTCTTCAGGCTTTGATGATGCCCTTTCGGATGGCGTAACGCACCAGTTCGGCTCGCGAGTGCAGGTTCAATTTGCGCATGATGTTCTCGCGATGGCGTTCCACGGTTTTGGGACTGATCACCAGGGAGGCAGCAATTTCCTCGTTGGTGGCGCCCTCGGCCAGATAGGTGAGCACTTCGCGCTCGCGCTCCGTCAGGCCGTCGAGGTGCGATTTCTCGCCGGCTGGGCGCTCCTGGCCAAGGTAATCCCTGACCAGCAGTTTTGCCAGGGATGGATACAGGTAGACCTCGCCGCGCGAGGCGGCACGGATGGCGGTGAGCAGTTCGCCCGGCGCGGCGCGCTTGGGGACGTACCCCGATGCTCCCGCCTCGAGCATCTTGAAGAAATATTGTTCGTCCTCGTGAATGGTGAGGGCCACGATGGCCACCTCGGGAAAGCGCTGTTTGATCTGCCGCGCCGCGTCGATGCCGGACATATCCGGCAGGCCGATGTCCATCAGGATCACATCGGGCCTGACCTGCCGCGTCGTGGCCAGTGCCTCGGCGGCTGTGCCGGCCTCGCCGACGATCTCCACATCCGCCTCGGCGCCGAGCAACATTCTCAGCCCCGAACGGACAACTTCATGGTCGTCCACCAATATCAGGCGTATGGCCATGATTGGCCTCTCTTTCATGATGATAGGGGATGGAGATTTCGAGCAGCGTGCCGTGTCCGGGGCGGGACTGGATGGTGACGCTGCCTCCCAGGAGGGCGGCTCGCTCCTGCATTCCTGCCAGCCCCAGGGAGGGGTGGCCGGCGGATTGCAGGGCGCGCACGCGCTCGAGGTCGAAGCCGCGCCCATCGTCCATCACGTGGACGTGCAACTGTTGCTCATCGAACGAGAGATCGATCTTCACATTCCTGGCCTCGGCATGTTTGACGATGTTGTTGAGCGCCTCCTGAACAATGCGAAAGGCCGCGATCTTCACGGCATCCTCAAGCGGCTGCTCGTAACCGGAAATGCTCAGGCGCACGCGGAAGGAGTACCGCTCCTCCATTTTGCCCACATACCAGCGCAGGGCGGCAGAGAGGCCGATGTCGTCCAGGTGGGAGGGACGTAGATCGGCAATCAGGCGTTGGAGTTCGCGCAGCGAATCGGCCGTCAGGCTCTGGAGTTCGCGCAGGGTGGTGAGAGCGCGTTTGGGGTCGCGTCCGAGGCTGGCCTCCAGCCCGCGCAGGCCCATGCCAATGGCGGTCAGGGCCTGGCCGGTCTCATCATGCAGGTCGCGCGCGATCCGCTGGCGCTCTGCCTCCTGCGCGGCGACCACACGACGGAAGAGTTCGCCGCGCATGGCCTCTCGTTGTTGAGATTCCTTGAGGCGTTCGGCTTGCAAGGCGGCGATTTTCTGCTCCGTCTCGAATTGGAAGGCCCGCAGAAAGCGAATCACATACGTGGAGGCCGCCCCGGCCGCAAAGGCACGGAAGAGTTGGATGGGAATGCCGAAGGTCTTCAAGAAGAGTTCCTGGTTGATGATATGGGAGGGAAACAGCGCGCTCTTATCGGTGAAGAGTTGCCCCACCAGCCCATACCACAGGAAGGCCACCGCGGCCCACATGGCATCCTGCCCAAAGCGAATCAGGCCGGCGCGGCGGAAGGCACGTTGTTGAGCCACCAGCCCAATGGCCGCCAGCAGGCTGGCCGGTATGGCGAGGGAGTAACGCGTCCAGACGTGCGCTGCGCCCAGGACCTCCGCATAGGGGTAACGGCCCTTGATAGAAACCAGGCCGAAGACCCAAATGGCCTCCAGGCCCAGAGGCGCCAGCAGGCTGATGCGCTGAGATTGCTCATCCTTGACCAGCAGATAGCCCCCAAAGGCGGCCAGCGAAAGAAAGGAAAAAGAGAGCATCGAAAGTTTGAGGGCGTAGAACAGTGTCGAGCCCACGTGCCCCCCCAGTTGATAGATGTACTCGAACATCTCCAGCCACTCATGGGCCGCGTGCACCAACCCGAAGCCGGACAAGGGGCGCAACGCCTTGCGCAGACGCTCGTCTGAGGAACGCCCTCCCTCCATGGCCACCAGCAAGCCCATGCTGAAGAAGGCCAGGCCATAGAAGAAGTAGATGAGGATGATGGATGTGATCCGCACGGCTCCTCCAACCGGCTTCACCTGGGCAGGAAGGACGAACGGCTTTCTACCCCGCGGGTTTAGATGGGCAGACTGTCCCCGTTCAGCCTGCGGGATGTTCCGGCCTCATTCGTTGGACGCGCGCCCGTGCGGGGAGAGGGAGGAGGCGATCGGTGCGCCCGCCTCACTCGTCCGCCCTCAGCCGGGTGCCGCAGAGGCGGCAAAAGCGATCGCCGCGCTGGGCGCGCGTGCCGCACTGATGGCAGTAGACATGGCTCGGCGGCTCGGGCGCGGCGCTCGGCGAGTGACGCCTGTGCCTCGAAGGCCGGCTGGTGCGATTCACCTGCCAGAAGTACCCCAGCCCGCCGAGGATGAGCAACACACCCAGGCCACCAAGAACGAAAGGAAAGTAATTGCTCCACATCACGCGCCCGGCAGTGTTGCGCGTCAGCGGTTCAGAAGGCTGAACGTTTTGCTGCGGAACGGCCAGCCGATCGGTGCTGCGGGTGTAGTTCAGGGTGAACGTCAGCGGCAGGCCCTGCGGCAGGCGCCCAAACCCCCGCTCGAGCACATCTTCATTCCCGCCTTTCTCCAGGGGCGGCTGCGTGACTATCTCTGTGATGTCCAGAGGCAGGCGCAGGAGCAGGCGAAAATCATCCACAGCGTAATCGCCCGGCCACACGTAGGCAAACTGGCGCCTCGCTCCCGATTTCTCCAGGGGCTCGTAGTACTCGAAATGATACGTGGTCTGGGCTTCGACTTTGATGGCGAACCTCTGCCATTCCCCCTCGCCGCTCGGGCCGGAGTATTCCGCGTTGATCAGGTTGCCCTGCGGGGTTTGCGCGGCGACGGCGATCAGGTTGGCCCCCGAGGGAATGCGAAACGCGACCTCGAGCGGGAGGCGGCTCTCGGGCGGCAGGGTGAACTCGTAGATGACCAGCATGGCCGGCTGATCATATTCAGGCCACAATTCCACCTTGAGGGAGAGGAGCCGGATTTCGGCTTGCGCGCGCCCGCCAGAGGGGAACGCCAGCCAGCCCAACAACATCCACACCGCCAGCCATTTTCGCATGGTTGCCTCCAGGTTGAATCTTACCATGCCGGGCGGCAGCGGGCTGAGCGCAGAATGTCACCTTCCTGTCACCATAGCCCTGATTAACTGCCAGCAGGCCTGATTGAGCGGGGTGGGAATCTGCGAGCCGTGCCCGGCCCGCACCACTGCCCCGCAGATGGCCTCGATCTCGGTGGGCGCGCCGCGCTCGACATCTTGCAGCATGGAGGAGCGATTGGCTGCCGTGCGACGCGCCACCTCCTCGGCCGCCTCGGCTGGGTCCGCGAAGGTCAATTCCACCCCTTGCGCGGCGGCCACGGCCGCGGCCTCGCTGGCCAGAGCGCGCAGGAGGGCGCGCGCCGCCGGGCGCCGAAGCAATTCCCCGTTGGGCACCCCCATCAGGGCCGAGAGCGGATTGATAGCCGCATTGATGACCAGTTTGCTCCAGACCAGAGCACGCACATCCGCCACGACCTCCACGCTGAACCGCGCCGCGCGCAGCGCCTCGACCAACGGACCCGCGGCTGGGTGAGCCTCGATGGAAATCTTCCCCTCGCCCCCGGCCCTGACCCGCCCCGGCCCGAGCAGGGTCGCCCCCAGGGTGGTCGTGCCCAGGGCGACGCGCGACGCGCCCAGGGCCTGCACCAGGATTTCATGATTGCCGAGCCCGTTCTGCAGCGTGAGCGCCAGGCCGTCCTCTGCCAGGCACTCGGCCAACTGCCGCGCGGCGCGCTCCGTCTGCCAGGATTTGACCAGCACCAGGGCAGAGCGAATGCCGCGACACTCGGCCAGCTCAGCGGTGGCGTGGACGGCGAAGCGGTGTTCGCGCCCCGCCTCCTCCACCAGCTGCGCCCCGGAACGGCGCAGGGACTCCAGGGCTTCGGGCCAGGTGCCCAGCATCGTGACGGCGCGCCCGGCCGCGCTCAGACGCGCCGCGAAGAGCGTCGCCAGCGCGCCCGTGCCCACAATCAGGATCCGCTCGGGGCTCATGTGTCTTGCAGGAAGGCCTCCCATTCGTCGTCCGGCATGTCTACGCTGTGTTCCTCTGCCGGGAACGCACGGCTTTGAACGTCCTCAATGTAAGCGCGGAAGGCGCGCTGCATCTCTGCATGCAGGTTGGCGTATTTCTTGACGAAGCGGGGCGTGAAGCGCTCGAACAAGCCAAGCATGTCGTGCGTGACCAGCACCTGGCCATCGCAGCCGAGGCCGGCCCCGATGCCGATCGTGGGAATGCTCAGCCTCTTCGAGATGAATTGGGCCAGGCGGGCCGGCACCGATTCGAGCACCAGGCTGAAGCAGCCGGCCTCTTCGAGCCATAAGGCATCCTCCAGCAGGCGTTTGGCCGCCGCGGCCGTTCGGCCCTGCGGTCGAAAGCCGCCCAGTTGATGGACGGACTGCGGGGTGAGGCCGAGGTGGCCCATGACGGGGATGCCGGCCGCAACGATGGCACGCACCGCTTCGAGGCGCTCGCGGCCTCCCTCGAGTTTGACCGCATCCATGCCGCCTTCTTGCAGGAAGCGCCCGGCGTTGCGCACCGCCTCTTCCACCGAGACCTGATAGGAGAGGAAGGGCATGTCCCCGATGAGCAAGGCGTAGCGGGCGGCGCGCGCCACGGCGCGGCAGTGATGGAGCATGTCGTCCATCGTGACCGGCAGGGTGTTGGGGTAGCCCAGCACGACCATCCCCAGCGAATCGCCGACCAGGATGACATCCACGCCGGCCAGGTCTTCGGCCAGGGCGGTGGGATAATCGTAGGCGGTCAGCATGGTGATCGGCTGGCCGCGCTCCTTCTTCTGGCGCAGCGAGGTGACGCTCACCTTTTTGCGCTGAGAGGCGTCCGCCTGAACAGGCGCAGAGGTTAAAGCAGGAGCCGTGGTTGACATGGTACCCTCCAGATAAGGTAGGGGCCGTTTGCGATCTCCCCCGCCTTGTCGCACAGACCGCCGGAACTCGATCTTGCCGTCGCGCTCCCTGAGGTTGCGCGCGGCATGTTTATTATTCCACAAAACCAGAATTGCCGCAATCCTGCTTTTGCCCTATAATAGACTTTAGATGCAGATGGACACGGACAAACACGGAAGAACGCGGATTTTACAAGTTAAGTTAACAATCCTGTCGCGTCGGTCTTATTTCCGATGACCTCTAATGAACATGACGGCGGCTGGTCCATCCGCCACATCCATTTTCTATTTGGGAGAACATAATGCGCCGCATGGTTGGATTCTTGATTGGCATTCTGGTTGGAGCGCTGGTCGGCGCGACGGTGACTCTGCTGTTGGCGCCCGAATCGGGGCAGCAGTTGCGCGCCGCCCTGCGCGCCCGCGGCGAAGGCCTGGTGGCCGATATTCGTCGGGCCGCGGAGGCACGACGGGTGGAGTTGACCCAACGATTGGAGGAACTGCGCGCGCCGCGCTAGGCGCGGAAGGTCAGGCCCCTGCCACGTCTTCGTAGAATGCCGCGGCGCGCTCCATACAGCGCCTGTACTCGGCGCGCTCGGCAATCACCTTTTGATTCAGGTCTGCTGCCCGGCGGCGCAGGTCTTCGTCCTCCAGACCTCTCAGAATGGCCTGCGCCAGACGGCGCGGGTCGGTGGGGTCTGTCAGCAGGCCGTTGCGACCATCCTCGATCCATTCCCGAACGGATTCCAGATCGCCGGCGATGGGCAGGCAACCGCAAGCCATGCCCTCGAGCAGGGTGTTGGGGGTGCCGTCATGGAGGCTCGGCGAGACGACGAGTTGGGCGCGGCGATAGCTCTCTGCCATCTCGAGTGGGGAGAGCGAGGGCAGGAGTTCCACGGCAGAGCCGAGGTGCCGTTCGCGAATCCACTCTGCGACCTGTTGCTCGCCTGCCATGGCGGCGCAGAGGAAGCGCGTCGCGGGGCGCACCTGCAGGACGAGCGGAATGGCACGGAAGAAGACATCGTTGCGCACGTAAGCGCGCAGGCCGCGCGGGTTGAACACCAGCGGCTGCCGGACGGGCGAATCGGGCGGATGAAAGATCTCCCGTCGCACGCCACCGTTGCCCGGCAGAACCAGCCAGGGTTTGGCCTCAAAACCCCAATCTCTTGCCAGGCGCAGGTCGCGCTGGCAATCGGTATGCAGGGCATGGGCAACCTGCAGAGTCCAGCGGGTGTAGTGCCGCATCAGCGGGCTGGACGGGGCGTGCAGGGTGAAATCATTGCCCCACACCGAAACGAGCAGAGGCGTGCCGGTATAGGCCTCGGCCGCCAGCATGCCTTCATAGGGGATGCGCATGGCATGCACCAGATCGGGCTTCACCTTCTCGATGAAGGCTCGCAGCCGGCGCGCGGCGCGCGGCAGGGTCAGGGGGCCGAGGAAATGCCGCAGGGCGGTGCGCAGGCCTAACGTCCGCGCGGAGCGGCGCGCCGTCCAGGCTGTGCTGAAGGCGGCCGGCGTGATCTCCAGCCCCTGCAGCGGAAGGGCGGGCCGGCATTCGAAGGTCGAAGCCAGGTAGACCTCATGGCCGCCTTCGCTGAAGTATCGCATCCAGTTCTGGGCGATCGGCGAACGGCCATCGGCCACAAAGAGCAGGCGCATGGGGTCAATATACCAGAAGTTGCCCGCGCCGTTAAGGCGTAGTATCATTGGCGCGCGCAGGCGCGCACATCTTGATTTCCAGAGGAAAGCATGAAGCAGATTTGCGTCATTGGCGTCGGCTACGTCGGCCTGGTCACCGGAGCCTGTTTTGCCGACCTGGGCAATCGGGTGGTGGCGCTCGATGTGGATGAGAAGCGCATCGAGAATCTCAAAAAGGGCATCCTGCCCATTTATGAGCCCGGCCTGGATGAACTGGTCAAACGCAACGTGAAGGCCGGGCGGCTTTCGTTCACCACCTCGTATGCGGAGGCCCTGCGGGGCGCGGAATATGCCTTCATTGCCGTCGGCACGCCCTCGGGGGTGAATGGCGAGGCCGACTTACAATATGTGGAGGCGGCCGCCCGCTCGATCGCCACCCATATGGACGGGCCGCTGATCATCATCAACAAGTCCACGGTGCCGATCGGGACCGGCGACTGGGTGGCCGATATTGTGAAGGGGGCCCAGCCGAAGCCAATCCCGTTTTGGGTGGTCTCCTGTCCGGAGTTCCTGCGGGAGGGCAGCGCCATCAATGACTTCATGAATCCGTACCGCACCGTGATCGGCTCGCTGCACCGCGAGGCGGCGGAAAAGGTGGCTCACCTGCATCTGCCTTTGCGAGCGCCCATCGTCATCACCGACTTGCGCACGGCAGAGATGATCAAATATGCCAGCAATGCTTTTCTGGCAACCAAGATTTCGTTCATCAACGAACTGGCCGACCTGTGCGAGCGCCTGGGGGCGGACATCAAGGAGGTGGCAGCCGGCATGGGTTACGATAAGCGCATCGGGCCGTTCTTCCTGGATGCCGGCCTGGGCTGGGGCGGTTCGTGTTTCCCCAAGGACGTAAAAGCCCTGGCTTTCATGGCCGATGAGAACGGCCTCCAGCCGCGCATCTTGAATTCCGTGCTGCAGGTCAACTACGAGCGTCGCAGAGAGGCCGTGCGCCGCCTGGCGGAGATGCTCGGCGGATTGAAAGGGAAGACGATCGGGCTGCTGGGCCTGGCCTTCAAGCCGAATACAGACGATATGCGCGAGGCGCCCTCGATCGACATCGTCGCCGAGTTGAGGCAGGCCGGGGCGCATGTGCGCGCCTACGATCCGGTGGCGATGGGCGTGGCGCGCAGCCTCCTGCCGGGGGTCGAGTTTTGTGAGGATGCCTATCAACTGGCTCGCGGCTGCGATGCCCTGATGGTCGTGACCGAATGGAACGAATTCAAGCAACTCGATCTCGAGCAGATCAAAGCCGACCTCAATCAGCCTGTGATCTTCGATGGACGCAACATCTATGACCCCGTGCAGATGAAGGAGATGGGGTTCACCTATCGCGGCATGGGGCGTGGGGCCGGGCCGGGGTTCGAGCGTTCATGAGCACGCCTCCCATTTGTGATTACGAGGGCTCGGACTATCAAAGGGCATTCTGGGAAGAGGGTCGCCGCGAGTATGAGGATCGCGTCGAGGCGCTGGCCCTGAAGCGCCTGCTGCCTGCCGGCGGGCGCTTGCTGCTGGAGGTGGGGGCGGGCGCCGGGCGCCACACGCCGCGCTACGCCGGCTTCGAACGCGTGGTCCTGCTGGATTATTCGCATTCCCAACTGGAGCAGGCGCGGCAGCGGCTGGGCCGCGCGGAGCGCTATCTCTATGTCGTGGCCGATGTGTATCGCTTGCCGTTTGTGGCGGGGCTGTTCGATGCTGCCACCATGATCCGCGTCCTGCATCACATGGCCGATGCTCCGCAGGCACTGGCTCAGGTCAGCCGGGTGCTGCAGGCGGGGGCGCCCTTCGTCCTCGAGTTTGCCAACAAGTTGCATCTCAAGGCCATCGCGCGTTACTGGCTCGGCAGGCAGGACTGGAGTCCGTTCACGCTGGAGCCGGTCGAGTTTGCCCGCCTCCACTTCGATTTCCATCCCCGCGCTGTACAAAGGTGGCTGAGCGAGGCGGGCTTTGTGGTTGAAAGAATGCTCACGGTTTCCCATTTCCGTCTCGGCCTCTTGAAGCGTCTCGTTCCGGCCTGGCTCCTGGCCCGCCTCGATGCCCTCCTGCAGTGGACGGGGGCGTGGTGGCAGTTCACGCCGAGCGTGTTCGTGCGATGCAAGAAGAGCGAGTCGGTTCAGCCCGCGAGGGGTGCAGGCGCGCGCGGAGGTTGAGGTTTTGAAGGCCTCATGCCCAGCGCCACGTCGTGCCCTCTGGGCTGTCCTCGAGGATCACGCCCAGTGCTCTCAGGCGTTCGCGGATGAGATCCGAGAAAGCCCACAGTTTCTGCCGGCGGGCTTCGTTGCGCACTTCGACCAGCAAGGCGATGAATTTCTCGGCCTCGGCCGCGCCTTTCTTTGGGGCCAGGCGCAGGCCGAGCACGGAGGTCAGTTCGCGCAGGATGGCCTGCGCCGGCGCCAGCTGCTCCTCGGTGGCGCCGCGATCGCGGGCGGTATTGATGGCGCGCACCAGCTCATGGATGGCGGCGACGGCCACAGGGGTGTTGAGGTCGTCGTCCATCGCTTCGATGAAGGCCTGCCGCGCCGCCTCGGCCTGGGCGACGAGTTCCGCCGCGCTGCCGGCGGGGAGTCCGCTTGCGCCGGGGGCCGCCGCTCGAAATCCGGAGCGGAGGCGTTCGAGGCTCCTTTCTGCGGCCTCGAGCACCCCGTCGCTGTAAACCAGAGGGGCGCGGTACGAGCCGCTCAAGACCAGCATGCGCATCACATCGGCGTCGTGGTGGGCGAGGAATTCTTTGATGGTGACGATGTTGCCGATGGACTTGGACATCTTCTCTTCGCCCAATTGCAACATGCCGTTGTGGACCCAGTAGCGGGCGAAGGGCTTGCCGGTGAACGACTCGCTCTGGGCGATCTCGTTTTCATGGTGGGGGAAGATCAGATCGTTGCCGCCGCCGTGGATGTCGATCTGTTCGCCGAGTTCTTTGAGGTTCATGGCTGAGCATTCGATGTGCCAGCCGGGCCGTCCCCGGCCCCAGGGCGAATCCCAGGCCGGCTCGCCGGGCTTGGCTGCCTTCCACAACGCGAAGTCCATCGGATGTTCTTTCTGCTCGCCGACCTCGACGCGGGCGCCGGCCTGCATCTCCTCGAGTCTGCGGCCGGAGAGTTTGCCGTAATCCTCGTCCCGCGTCACGCGAAAGTACACGTCCCCATTGGGGGCCGCGTAGGCATAGCCCTTTTCGATCAGGCCCTGCACCATCTGGATGATCTCCGGCATGGTTTGGGTGGCGCGCGGGTTGGCCGTGGCCGGCAGGATGTTCAGGTCGGCGAGGTGCTGACAGTAATCGTCAATATAGCGCTGGGCCAGGCGAAACGGGTCCTCGCCGAGTTGCCGGGCACGGGCGATGATCTTGTCGTCCACGTCGGTAAAGTTCATCACATGGCGAACGGTATAGCCGCGATATTCCAGATAGCGACGGAGGATATCGAAAACCAGGGCAGACATGGCGTGGCCGAGGTGGGCCTCGTTGTACACTGTGACCCCACACACGTACATTCTGACCACGCCCGGCTCGAGTGTCTGGAATTCTTCCTTCTTGCGGGTGAGGGTGTTGTAGATTTTCAACATGGGTTAGTCCGATAGGCTGGTGGGTTGGTAGGTTGGCAGGCGAATGAGCAAATTATTTCTTCTTCTTCCCGTTTGTCTCTTCCACCCGGGCAAAGATCATCCGCCCGGCCGCCGTCTGGAGCACTTTGGTTACATGGACATCCATGTACTCCCCAATGTACTCCTTGCCGTTCTCCACCACGACCATCGTGCCGTCGTCCATGTAGCCCACGCCCTGCCCGGGCTCCTTTCCTTCTTGAAAGATGTTGAGTCGGAGCACCTCGCCCGGCAGGACGACCGATTTCACGGCGTTCGCCAGTTCGTTGATGTTGAGAATGGTGACGCCCTGCAATTCCGCAATGCGGTTCAAATTGTAATCATTGGTCAGCACCGGGGAGCGGAGTTGTTTGGCCAGCACGATCAACTTGTCGTCCACCTCGCGCACGCCCTCCACGTCAATGTCGCTGACGCGCACGAGCACGTTGGGGAGTTTTTGCAACTCGCCCAGCACCTCCATGCCCCGCCGTCCGCGCTGGCGACGCAGGCTATCGGGCGAATCGGCGATGTACTGCAGCTCGTTCAACACGAAGCGCGGGATGAGCAGCGTGCCGGGCAGGAAGCCGGTGCGAGCAATATCGGCCACGCGGCCATCGATGATCACGCTTGTGTCGAGCAGGATGGTGCGATTGAGATTGGTCCAGGACGAACCGGAGCCGCCCTCGCTCCGTCCGCCCAGAGCGCTGAGCAGACTCAGGATATCGGCCTGGCGCATGATGAACAGAGAGACCCCGAAGTAGCCGAAGACCACCACGCCCAGGAACGGCAGCACATTGCCAAGCGGGGGCGGCAGGAGAGAGAGCGGAAAGGCCAGCAGCGCAGCAATCAACAGGCCCATCACCAGGCCGATGAGTGCCGCGAAGAGCGTCTCTGCCGCCACCCGCCCCAGAATAGCGCGCATGGCCCGCGCCGGGCGCGTGGTGAAGTACGGTGTCAGTATCAGACCCACCAAGGCCCCCACCAAACCCACCCCCAATGTATAGCGCATGGCCTCGGGGGGGTTAAAGCGTGCCAGTTCGTATCCCCAATAACCCCCTGCAATGCCAAGAAGGATCATAAAGAAAAGACGAAGAATGAATTCAACACTCATAATGTCTCCTTTGTAAGGTGCGGGACGAAGATAAAGACTTTACTGCAAAAAGGCTTGCGTGCGGAATGTAAAGAACACCTGTTCTTATCCCGTCTTGCCAACCGAAGCGGGTTGTGAACCGCAGAGATTCGAAATACTTTTTCGTAACTGCCTATCGTCCTTGCGAAAGAGCGCCGCGACGGAAGCGATCTGCCTGTGAGGCTTTGTTGCGGCCTCTGGGGGATCGCTTCGCCCTGGCGGGTTCGCAACGACACCTGCTTCAACTCATTCGTTGCATGAAGGCAGATAGTTACGCTTTTTTACTATAATAGCATGGCTGCTGGCTCCCGTCAAATGGGATTTAAGCGGTGATTGCCCATATCTTTTGCATGGCCTGCGGGCCGGCGCAAGGGTCGGATTCATTCGACCTTTCGTGACCTGGGGAAGGACTTCCGTCCGAACCGGGCGGGTAATTACCTTTACGGTATAATTTCCGCCATGTCACCCAAAATTATCGGTGTTCGCTTCGGTCGCGTTGGAAAAGTGTATCATTTTGATGCCTCTGCCGTGCCCGATGTTGCCATTGGCGAGCATGTGATCGTAGAGACGACGCGCGGCAAACATCTTGGCGAAGTGGTGCAGATCTTCGCAGAGGCCCCTGCCCCTCCCGAAGGAGGATGGAAGCCGGTCGAGCGCCGCGCCACGCCCCGCGATCTGGTGCTGAAACAGACCTGGGAAGCCCGGCAAACCGAAGCCATGGTCCGCTGCCGCGCGCGCGCGGCCGAACTGGGCCTGCGCGGCATCAAAATCATGGCTGCGGAATACAACTACGATGGCTCGCGACTGGCCTTTCTCTTCAGCGTCGAGGACGAGGAAAAGCCCGAGCTGAAGACGCTCAAGAAGGACATGCAGGAACTCTATCCGAACGCTCACATCGAAATGCGTTTGCTTGGGCCGCGCGACGTGGCCAAGGTGCTGGGCGGCATGGGCGCCTGCGGGATCGAGAATCGCTGCTGCTCGCGCTTCCTGACCGATTTCTCTCCCATCTCGATCAAGATGGCCAAAGAACAGGGCATCTCGCTCACACCGGAGGAGATCACCGGCATGTGCGGCCGCCTGCGCTGCTGCCTCATCTACGAATACGAACAATACGTGGAAGCGCGCAAACAACTCCCCAAACGCAACAAGCGCGTGATCACGCCGCGCGGCGAAGGCAAGGTGGTGGACCTCGTGCCGCTGAGCAACAAGGTCATCGTCCAGCTCGAGGCCGAGGATGGGAAACACATCGAACTGGCCTTCGCGCGCGAGGAACTGCAGCCCTGGGACGAAGCGGAGGCCCTGAGACGCAAGGCCGAGTCGCCTTGCAGCCGTCCGGGGGGCGGCGGATGCACCTGCGAGAAAAGCAAAGTTGTGTAGCCATGATTCTTCTTCAGCCGGAAAACTGGCAAACTCCACAGAACATCCTCGTCATCCTGGCCCATCCCGACGACCCCGAATTCTTTTGCGGCGCCACGCTTGCCCGCTGGGCACGCGCCGGACACACGATCACCTATCACCTCTTGACCTGCGGCGATAAAGGCTTCAACGACACCTCGCCCGCGGACATGACGACCGAGGCGCTGTGTGCCCTGCGCCACGAGGAACAACGGGCGGCCGCGCACATCATCGGCGCCCAGGCAGTTCATTTCCTGGACCGGGCGGACGGCTACCTCGTCCCTGACCTCGACCTGCGCCGGGAGGTGGTGCGCATCATCCGCCGCTTCCGGCCGGATGTCCTGGTCACCTGCGACCCGCAGAACCTCTTCGCCACCTATGGCATCAACCACCCCGACCATCGCGCCGCCGGGCAGGCCGTCCTGGACGCGGTCTTCCCCGCGGCCGGCAATCGGGAATACTTTCCAGAACTGATCCAGGAAGGCTATCTGCCACACATGCCCAGGGAGGTCTGGTGTTCTCTGACCAACCAGCCCAACCTCGTCCTGGATGTCACCGACACCTGGCCGATCAAGATCGAAGCCTTGTTGCAACACAAGAGCCAGATCGGCGATGTGGAAAAATTCAAAGCCCGCATGCGCGCCCGTCACACCGAAGACAGCCGCGATGAAAACCCACGCTATGAAGAAAGATTTCGCGTGGTGAGATATGGCTAGTCACGTGTCGCGCGAGATTTATCCCACAACCCAAAAGCGACGTTCACGTCGCGGGGTGACTGCCTGCAATTTGCGTGTCTTTGCGAGCCCCTGCGCTCTTTGCAAGGGCGAAGCAATCCACTGCGAGGGGGCGGCCTCGTCGGACTAAAAGCGCCCGCCTCGCCGCGACACGGCCTTTCTTGAAGAAAGGGCAGGCAATTACATCGCGGCGCAGAATCTTCGCGGTTGGCGTAGTTTTTAAGCAACACTCGGGAGTCTCTGGTGATTGCCCGTGTCTTTTGCATGGCCAGCTTCGGCGGGCTGACCCCCTGACGGGGGCAAGCGCCCTGCCTCCGTACAATCGGATAAATCCGACGGCTTGCGCGCCTGGACGGTTTCCGCATGCACCGAGAAATCAGCACCAGTCCTGTGATTCCGAATTTATGGGCCATCACTCAGGGAGTCTCCATTGACAAACCTCTCCCCCGCGCCTACAATAAAAACCCATGAAAGGCCGTCTGCTTGCTTCCATGAAGATGGGCATGTCCAGAGGAACGCCGCGCCGGGGCAGCGTCGGATGGGAGGCGTGAGGCCAGATCCGACCCGCATGGGAGGCTGTCCACGGCACGGACGGCCTTTTGTTTTCTCATCACGCCACGAAGCATGGAGCGCCTATGCCCGAAAACATCCTCATTGCCATTGCTTGGCCATATGCCAATGCCGAGATTCACGTGGGCAACATCACCGGCTCTCATTTGCCGGGCGATATCGTTGCCCGTTATCATCGTTTGAGGGGGAACAACGTCTTGATGGTGAGTGGAACCGACTCCCACGGAACGCCGGTTACGCTCAAGGCCGATGCCCTCGGCCGAGCGGTGGAAGAGGTCTATCAGTTCTACCATGCCCGCTTCCTGGAGTTGTTCCAGAAACTCGGCATTGCCTATGATCTCTTCACAAGCACGCATACCGAGAACCACTTCCGGGTTTCGCAGGCCATGTTCCTGGCGCTGAAGAGGAACGGCTTTCTCTTCACGGCCACCTCGAAGCAATGGTTTTCCCCGCGCGCCGGCCGTTTCCTGCCCGATCGCTATGTGGAGGGCACATGCTACATCTGTGGCTACGAGGCCGCCCGCTCCGACCAATGCGACCGCTGCGGCAACGTGCTCGAGCCCGAAAGGTTGCTCCAGCCGCGTGCCAGGACCGGCGATGGCGCCCTGGAGCTGCGCGAGACCGAACATTATTACCTTGACCTTTCCAAGCTCGAACCCGATGTCAAGAGCTTTCTGAGACAGCGCGCCGGCCACATGCGCGATACCGTGCTGGGGGAATCGCTGCGCAAGATCGAGGTCGAGGGCCTCAAGCCACGCCCCATCACGCGCGACCTCGATTGGGGCATCCCGGTGCCGGTCGAGGGCTGGCAGGGCAAATGCCTGTACGTCTGGTTCGAGGCCGTGATCGGTTACCTCTCCGCGGCCGTGGAGTGGAGCCGCCTCGGGTCGGAGAAGGAGGCCTGGCGCGAGTGGTGGGTCAACCCCCAGGCCAAGCAGTTCTACTTCATCGGCAAGGACAACATTTTCTTTCACACCTCGCTCTGGCCGGCGCAGTTGATGGGGGTGGGCGAAGAATTCGGACAGATCTTCAGCGGGGAGCGCTACCGCCTCACCCTGCCCTACGACGTGCCCGCCAATCAATTTATGAATCTCGAAGGGCAGAAGATCAGCGGCTCGCGCAACTGGGCCGTGTGGGGGCTCGATGCCCTGACCCGCTACGATCCTGATGCACTGCGCTACTACCTGACGGTGAACATGCCGGAACTGAAGGACAGCGACTGGGATTGGGCCGAGTTCGTGGCGCGCAACAACAATGAACTCGTGGCCACATGGGGCAACCTGGTCCACCGCGTCCTGGCCTTCGCTTATAAACATTGGGAAGGACGCGTCCCCGAGGTAACCCCGGCCTCGCTGCGCCCCGAGGAACGGGCGCTGCTGGCCACCATCGAAGACGGATTTCGCAACGTGGGCGCGGACCTCGAAGCCGTGCGCCTGCGCTTGGCCCTGGGCGAGGCCATGAAGCTTGCCACGGCCGTCAACCAGTACCTCGATCAGAGCGCGCCGTGGGCGGCCATCCAGTCCGACAGGGAGGGCGCAGCCCGCAGCATATACACGGCGCTCAAAGCCATCGATTCGCTCAAAGTGCTCTTCGCACCCTTCCTGCCATTCACCTGCGAGCGTTTGCAGCACTTCCTCGGCTATGAATCCCCGCTCTTCGGCGAGCCATACACCGAGACGGTGAAGGACGCGCTCGGAGAACACACGGTGTTGCGCTATCGGAAGAGCGGGGGAGAACAGTGGAAGCCCAGCGAGTTGAGGCCCGGCACGCGCTTGAATCCACCCTCCCCACTGTTCAAGAAACTCGAGGAGCGTGTGGTGGAAGAGGAGAGAGCCAGGCTAGGCAAATGAGAAAAATCCCCGAGGTCTCGAAGGCCTCGGGGATTTGCAAGTCCGTCACTCCACGATATGGATCGGTAACTCGTTCCGGGCACTCAGGGCGGCCATCGAGACCTGGGCCGCGACCGCCTCGGCGATCTGTTGCAGGGCGCGCGCCGCAGGCGACTCGGGCCTGGCAATCACGACCGGCTGGCCGCTGTCGCCGCCCTCGCGCACGAGTGCATCGATGGGGATCTTTCCCAGGAACGGCACCCGGCTGGCCTGAGCCAGCTGCTCCCCGCCGCCCGAGCCAAAAATGTCCAGGCGCGTTCCATCCGCCAGGTCAAGGTACGACATGTTCTCGATCACGCCCAGGATCGGCACCTCCAGCGTGCGGAACATCTGCAGTCCGCGGCTGGCGTCCTCGAGCGAGACCCGCTGGGGCAGGGTCACGATGAGCGCGCCGCTGAGCGGCAGGGCCTGGGCCAGCGATAGGGCGGCATCGCCCGTGCCCGGCGGCAGGTCCACGATCAGATAGTCCAGTTCGCCCCATTCCACATCGCTCAGGAACTGGCGGATGGCTGAGTTCAACATCGGCCCGCGCCAGATCAGGGGCTGGCCGGGCTTGACCAGCAACCCCATCGAGATCATTTTGACGCCGTAGGCCTGAGCCGGCACGAGGCGTTGAGCGGCCGGCGGCGGCAATCTTTCCACGCCCAGCATGGTGGGCACGTTCGGGCCGTAGATATCGGCGTCCAGCAGGCCGACACGGGCGCCTTTCTGCGCCAGGGCCACGGCCAGATTCACGGCCACGGTGGTCTTGCCCACGCCGCCCTTGCCGGAGCCGACGGCCAGGGCATTGCGGATCGGCATCGTGACCAGGCCGCGCATCCGTCCGTCGTGGGGCACATCGGAGTCCACCCGCATCTCGAGCGAGGTGACGCCGGGCAGCGCCAGGACGGCGGCGCGCGCCTCTTTTTCGATCTGACCGCGCAGCGGACAGGCCGGCGTGGTGAGCATCAGCGTGAACGAAACCCGGCTGCCATCCACGCTCAGGTCGCGGATCATGTTCAAACTGACCAGGTCTTTATGCAATTCGGGTTCCTGCACTTTGCTCAAAGCCGCAAGCACGGCTTCCTTCGTAATTTTGTCGCTCATCTCTTTACCTGTAATCTGATATGGAGGATGCATCCTACGCTGCGCCGGCCGCGGCCTTGGCCGCCTTGGCGGCTTCCTTGGCCCGCCGCGCCTCTTCCTCGCGGGCGTAGTTCTCGGGGCGGATGCTGGCATAGTAGGAGGCCGGCTTGAGCAGTTTTTCGAGGTTGTACACATTGCGCCCGTACGAGGCGATCTCGTAATCGTGATCCATCTTGATCGCGTCAAAGGGGCAATACTCGGCGCAGAAGCCGCAGTTCATGCAGATGTCGGCATCGATGTAGAACTCGGCCGGCTCCGGGATGGGACGCCCCGTCTGTGGGTCGCTGGTGCGCACAATCCAGATGCACTGCGGCGGGCAGACCTTGGCGCAAATGCCGCAGGAGGTGCAGCGCACCTGTCTCTTGCCGTCCACCTCATCATACACCAGGAAGGGAATGTAACGGAACTCTTCCGGCACGGGGAGTTTTTCTTCCGGGTACTGAATCGTAAAGATGCCGCGCGCCTCCTTGCTGGAGCGGTGGGCGATCCCTTCGGGCTTGAAGTAGCGCCGCCCCCACCAGGCGAGATCATCCACGTAGGTGTCCAGGAAGTGTTTGAGGGTTACACTCAGACCTTTGAGGATTCCTTTTCCGTACATATTCTGTCTCCTGATCATCACCGGTCAAGTTCACCCAGGTTGAGATCCAGCACGCCCAGGATGGCCACGAAATCGGCGATCTTCTGACCGACGCACATCTTCTCCAACGCCGTGATGTTGATGAAGGAGGGGGCGCGCACATGGTAGCGCCAGGGATTGGGTTTGCCGTTGGAGATCACATAGAAGCCCAGTTCACCCTTGGGCGCCTCCACGCGACCGTAGGCCTCGCCGGGCGGCACGCGCACTTGATACTGCGGCTTGCCGCTCATGACCGGGCCGGGCGGGATCTGCCGCACGGCCTGCTGCAGAATGCGCAGGGATTGGCGAATCTCGTCCAGGCGGATCATGTAGCAATCGTACAAATCGCCATTGTGGCGCAATGCCACATCGAAGTCGAAGCGATCGTAGATGCCATACGGCTGCGCGCGCCGCACGTCGTACGGCACGCCCGCGGCCCGCAGAACGGGTCCAGTGATGGAGTAGCGCACGGCCTCTTCGGCCTCGATCACCCTGACGCCTTTGGCGCGTGAGAGCAGGATTTCGTTCTCGCTCAGCAGGCGGTCGAACTCATCCGCTTTGCGCGGCAGGCGCTCGAAGACCAGGTCGCGAATCTTCTCCAGCGCGCCCTCCGGCAGGTCGCGCACGACGCCGCCGAAGCGGTGATAATTGCACATCATGCGCGCCCCCGAGACCGCCTCGAACACATCCAGGATCAGTTCGCGCTCCTCGAAGGCGTACAGCGAGGGGGTGAAGAATGCGCCGAGGTCGTTCAACCACATGCCGATCAGAATCAGGTGATTCTGGATACGGCTGAGTTCGGCCATGATCACGCGCAGATACTCGGCGCGTTCGGGGGGGTGAATGCCCATCAACTTCTCGACCGCCAGGGCGTAAGCCCAGTTGTTGCTCATGGAGTTGAAGTAATCCAGGCGGTCGGTGTAGGGCATGTTCTGCAAGAACGTATTCCGCTCGCCGATCTTTTCGTGATTGCGGTGCAGATAGCCCACGATCGGCTTCAGGCTGACGATCGTCTCGCCATCCAGCACCACGGCGGCGCGGAACACCCCATGCGTGGAGGGGTGTTGGGGCCCCAGGTTCACGATCACGCGCTCGGTCTTGAGGCCATTCTCGGCCGTCGTGTACCTGGCCAACGCCCCATAGAGCGCGGCCTCGCCATCGGGTGTCCACTTCTCTGGGTCGAAATCGGGCGGGAACTGGATGTTGTCCCGGTACGGATTCTTCTCTTCGGCCGGGATGAACTTGCCCTCGGGCCAGCGACTCTTGAAGGGCTTGGCATCTTCCTCATAGAACGGTTCTTTCCAGTCCTTGCGCAACGGATGGCCCTCGAAGCCTTCCCAGGTGAGGATGCGGCGCAGATCCGGGTGGCCTGTGAAGCGGATGCCCAGCAGGTCCCAGGCCTCGCGCTCCTGGAACTCGGCGCCGGGCCAGATGGGCGTCAGCGACGGCACCTCAAGCGGGTCGCGACGCGGAACCTGGACTTTGAAGACCAGACCTGGCCCGCCGCTGGTGCGATAGATGTGATAGACCACCTCCATCTTATCTGGAAAATAATCCACTCCTGTGACCGAGGAGAGCAGGTCGAAGCCGAATTCATCGCGCAGCGCGGTGGCCACCTCAGACAGTTTGTCCCTGGCCACGATCCAGCCGCTGTAGCCGGGGCGCGTATCGGCCTGGACGGCCGTCGGGAAGCGCGCCGCCAGATCGAGCGATTCGATCGTGAGGAGGGTGGAAACGGTTTCAGCCATGTTTGCCTCCTAGGCCTTGGGGGCGGCCTCGCGGGATGAGCGGGCCGCTATGCGCCGGATTTCCTCGTAGCGGCGCGGATCCATCAAGTCCGGTCCGAGCACCGGGACGGGAACCTGGGCCGCATCGGGGCCCTTTTGGTACCAGCGCACATGGCGAATGGACTGCCGATCGATCTTTTGTTGCAGGCGCATCAGGCCGGCGATCAACGCCTGCGGCGTGGGAGGGCAGCCGGGGATGTAGACATCGACCGGGATGAACTTGTCGATCCCGGCCACGACGTTGTAGCCCTCCTTGAACGGGCCGCCGCCCGAAGCGCAGGCGCCCATGGCCACCACATACTTGGGCTCCGGCATCTGGTTGTAGAGGCGCACGATGTTCGGCACCATCTTCTTGGTCACCGTGCCGGCCACGAGCATCAGATCGCTCTGGCGCGGGCTGGGGCGCATGACTTCCATGCCAAAGCGCGCCAGGTCGTAGCGCGCCGCCTGGGCGGCGATCATCTCGATCGCGCAGCAGGCCAGGCCGAACATCAGCGGCCACACCGAAGAGCGCCGCCCCCAGTTGTACACCCGCTCCAGGGTCGTGATGCTGACTACGTTCTGAAGTTCCTCGGGGATGTCATACCCCGGGGTGTTGAGGGGATTCTCGGTCATGGATCAACTCCTCGTACCATTCTCGACAGGTTGCGTAGCGCGGGATTTATCCCGCAACCCAAACGCGATACCAACGTCGCGGCACAGAATCTCTGCGGTTGTAATAGATTCTCAACAAACAATGCTGTAGCGCGGGATTCATCCCGCCGTCCAGGCATAAGTTTGCTGCAGAGTCACATCCTCGATCTCCGCCTATGGATGCTGCCGCCACAGTTCCCGCGCCATGGCATAGGGCGTTTCTCGGATGAGGCGCACGGGCGATTAACCTTCGCGGTTGTCGATTTGCGCGCGCTGCAACTTGCCCGAATAATCGACGTAGATGGATTTCCATTCGGTGAACAGTTCCAGGGCGGCCTGGCCGGCCTCACGATGCCCATTGCCGGTGGCGCGCACGCCGCCGAACGGGAACTGGATCTCCGCGCCGGTCGTGCCGTGATTGATGTACACCAGGCCTGTGAACACATCGCGCATGGCTGTGAAGGCACGGTTGACATCTTGCGTGAAGATGGAGGTGGATAGACCATATTGCGAGCGGTTGTTGACCTCGATCGCCTCTTCGAGCGAGTTGACCTCGATGATGGAAAGCACCGGGCCGAAGATCTCCTCCCGCTCCAGCGTGGAGCCGGGCCGGACTCCGTCGAAGAGGGTTGGCAGGTAGAAGAAGCCCTTGCCGTCCACTGTGGTCCTGGCCGCGCCGATCAGCGGCCGCGCGCCCTCCTTCTTGCCGATCTCGACGTAGTGGTGGATGCGCTCCAGGGCAGCGCGGTTGATCACCGGCCCAACGTCCACGTTGGGGTCCAGTCCGTTCCCCAGGCTCAATCTTTTCGTGCGGGCGAGGAGCGCCTCCTTGAGTTTCGGGGCGATGCCCTTCTGGACAATGAGGCGACTGGCAGCCGTGCAACGCTGGCCGCTCGTCCCGAAGGCGGCCCAGAGCGTGGCGTCCACAGCCAGATCGAGATTGGCATCGTCCAGCACGATGATGGCGTTCTTGCCGCCCATTTCGAGCGAGACCTTCTTGTTGAGTTTGGCGGCCTCCTGGGCAATGGCACGTCCGGTCAAGGTGGAACCGGTGAAGGAGAGCACGCGCACGTCCGGATGGCTGACCAGTGCCTGGCCCACCTCCGCGCCGGGGGCGAGCAGGAGGTTGAACACGCCGGCCGGCAGGCCGGCCTCCTCGAAGATCTGCACAAAGGCCGCCGAAACGGCGGGGGTTTCCGGGGATGGTTTCCATACAATCGTGTTGCCGGCCACCAGGGCCGGGAAGATCTTCCAGGACGGGACCGCGATCGGGAAGTTCCATGGGGTGATGAGGCCGGCCACCCCGCAGGGGTCGCGCACGGCCATGCCGAACTTGTTGGGCATCTCGACCGGGGCGGTGTATCCCAGGAGGCGGCGTCCCTCACCGCCCATGTAATACGCCATGTCGATGGCCTCCTGCACGTCGCCGCGCGCCTCGGCGATGACCTTGCCCATCTCTTGCGTCAGCAGGCGGGCCAGTGCCTCTTTGCGCTGCTTGAGCAGGTCGCCGATTTTGAAGAGCACCTCGCCGCGCAACGGAGCAGGGGTGAGCCGCCAGGGATGAAAGGCGCGCTTCGCCGCCTCGACCGCCGCGTCCACATCGGCCACATCGGCGGCATGGATTCTGGCCAGGAGCTCTTCGTTGGCCGGGTTGAGGCTGTCGAACGTCTCGCCCTGGCGTCCCGCCACCCAACGGCCATCAATGTAGTTATAGACCTCCATGCTTCACCCTCGCACAGTAATTGCCTGTCTCGTAACGGCCCACCCTATGCTGCTCTTCGTGAGAGAGGGCCGGAGGGGACAGGCGCAAATGGCCACAGCAGTGTGGCCCGAGATGGACTGAAGCCTCCGCAAACGGGGATGATTATAGCATGAGGGCACGGAAAGTCAACCAATTTTTGAAAATATATATTTGCAAAAACAGATTCGGGAGTATAATCATGCCATGCCTGTGACAACCACCCGCCAGCGTATTGTGGCCTATCTCAAGAAGCAGCATGCTGCCGCGGCCGGGCAAATCGCCCGCGCCCTGAACCTCTCGGCCGCGAACGTGCGCCATCATTTGTCCGTGCTGCAAGTCGACGAACGTGTTGTTGAGGTCGGTCGCATGCCCGGCCCTGGACGCGGGCGTCCCCTCAAACTGTATGCCCTCTCCCCCAAGATGCAAGGAGACAACCTGGCTCTTCTTCTCGATCGGGTGCTCACCCTGTGGCTGGGCAAACTTTCGCCACGCCACAAGCGCCAGGCGCTCCAGGAACTCGGTCGCCTTTTGGTTCCGCCGGAGGCGGAGGGCTCGGCGCATCTAACCAAGCGGGTTTCCAAAGTCGTGGCGCGCCTCAACGACCTGCACTACCAGGCACACTGGGAAGCCGGCGCCGAGGGGCCGCGCCTGCTCTTCGGACACTGCCCCTATGCGGCCATCATCGAAAAGCACCCCGAACTGTGCCGCATGGACGAGGCTCTGCTCGGTTCTGGACTGGGGCATCGGATCCGCATGACGAAGAGAGCGGAAGCGAGCCTCAAGGGCCTGTGCCCCTATGTCTTCATTGTTCTCTGGTGATTCTCTGCCCCGGCTGTCGCACGGCCGTTTTGACTTTTTCGTGTGCCCCTCTCCAGACCCCACAGGTCTGGCCCCGGACTCAGGTAAAATAGAGTCCAACCGACTCCCGGACCGCCTCTGGGATGTTGGGGAGGTTTAGAAGCCCGGATAACTATGGCAAAACCGCGCCCTCGCCCGGAAACCATCCCCCGTTCGCGACAGGATGAAGCCGGCCAGGATTTCGACCTCCTGCTCCGCACCCTTCCCCTCCCTGTCTGGATCTGCGAGGCGCGCACGCTGCGCATCCTGGCCGTCAATCGCCACGCCAGCGAGCAATATGGCTACGCACGCCGCGAATTCCTCAGGATGCGTGTTTCGGATCTCCGTGACGAAGCCGGGAAGGGGAGACGAGCCACCCTGCCGCGCCGGGGGCAGATGCGACTACGTCGCAAAGACGGCTCGCTCGTGATGGCGGCAATCGCCTCGGGGCCTTGCAGGTACAGAGGGCGCGCAGCGATGTGGTTCCTGGCCCAGGAGCTGCAACCCGCCCCTTCCCTGGCGCGCCCGGCCGAGGTCCAGACTCTGCTCGATAGCCTGGACGAGGCCATCTACATTCAAGACCGCGCCGGGCGCTTCCTCGATGTCAATGCCGGCGCGGTCAGAATGTATGGCTACCAGCGCGAGTTCTTCATCGGCAAGATGCCGGCTGACGTGGCCGCGCCGGGCAGGAACGATCTGGAGAGGATCATGCAGGCCGTAAGGCGCGCCTTCGAGGGCGAACCTCAGCAGTTCGAGTTCTGGGGGCAACGCAGCAACGGCGAGATCTTTCCCAAGGAGGTGCGTTTATATAAGGGCACGTATCGGGGACAGGAGGTGGTCATCGCCCTGGCACAGGACATCACCGAGCGCAAGCGGATGGAGGCCGCCCTGCGCGCCAGCGAGGAACGCTTCCGCCTGCTGGTGGAGAACGCCTCCGAAACGTTCTATCAGGTTTCGTTGCAAAACGACCCATTGCGCGGAGAGGTGGTGTTCGTCAGCCCGCAGGCCGAGGCCATAACCGGTCGCCGCAACGAAGAGTTTTTGCGCGACCCCGAATTGTGGGTGAAGTCCATTCACCCCGACGACCTGCCCCGCGTCCTCGAGACGACCCGCACCCTGCTGAACGAGCGCACCCCCATAACCCGTGAGTATCGTCTGTGGAACGCGGCCAGAAATGGTTTCTGCTGGGTATCTGACCGCATCACCCCCCGCTTCGATGCTTACGGGCGCCTGATCGGCTATCAGGGCGTCGCTCGCGACATCACTGCTCACCGCCAGGCGGAGGAAGCCCTGGCCGCCTCCGAAGCCGAACTGCGCGCCCTGTTCGCCGCGCTGCCAGATGTGGTGATGGTGCTGGATCGAGATGGCCGTTACCTCAAGATCGCTCCCACCCATCCCGAAGTGCTCTACGAGCCGGCCGAGGAGTTACTGGGAAAACGCCTGCATGAGATCTTCTCCACGCCCAAGGCCGACGAACTGCTCGGCTACATTCGGGAGGCGCTCGAGAAGCAGCAAAGCATCCACTTCGAATATGCCCTTTTGATCGGCGGCCGCGTCGTGTGGTTTGCAGGCGCCACCTCGCCGTTGACGGCGGATACGGTCGTGTGGGTCGGGCGCGACATCACCGCCCGCAAACAGGCCGAGGAAGAACTGCAGCAACGCCTGAGCGAACTTTCCACCCTCTACGAGGTGGCTCAGCGCCTGCAACAGATCCTCTCTCCGGAATCCCTGGCCAGCGAGATCATACGGGTATTGGAGAGGGCCCTGCACTATGAGCACGCGGCCGTGTTCCTGGTGGACGCCTCCTCCGGCGCGCTGGTCCCCTTTGCCGTCAGTGGCGGGGAGAAGGAACTCGGTCCCAGCGACCTTGCCGGCCAGGTGGCCCGCAGCGGGCAGAGTTTGTGCCTGGGCAACGTGGCCGCGGCCCTGTGGCAGGATGCGCGTTCGGTGTTGTGCGTTCCGCTTCGCTTCGGCAATCGCCTGATCGGCGTGGCGGAAGTCGAAAGCACGCGCCTGAACGCCTTCGGCGAGGCCGATCAACGCCTCCTGGAGACGGTCTCGGCCCAGATCGCGATCGCCATCCAGAATGCCCGCCTGTACGAGGAAACGGCTCGCCGCCTGACCGAAGTGGAGGCGCTCTACCAGAGCAGCCTGAGCCTCGGCAGGTCCCTTGAGCGAAGCACGATTGGCGCAGAGGTGGTGCGCGTGCTCTCCGAGCACCTGCGATGGCATCACGCCGCCGTCCACCTGCGGCGCAACGAGAGCGACGAGGTGGAGCTGGTGGCTTTCAGCCAGGGCCACCTCGCCGATACGCTCCCGGCGCGGCAGGTCCTCACACGCGTGGGAGAGGGGTTGCCGGGCTGGGTGATCCGGCACGGGCGCATGGTCAACAGCGGCAACCTGCGCGCCGACCCTCGCTACCATGAGACGTTCCCGGGCATGAATTCGGGCCTCTATGTCCCGATCTGGGCCGGCGGGCGCGTCATCGGCTGCATCAGCGTTGAAAGCGAGCAGCGGCAGGCCTTTTCCGCAGAGGATGAGCGCCTGATGGTCGCGCTGGCCTCGCAGGCCGCGATTGCCTTCGAGAACGCACGCCTGTATCGCGAGGCCGTGCACGCCGCCGAGCGCCGCTCCATCCTGCACACCGCCTCGCAGGAGATCGCCCGCCTCGGGCAGGACCTCGAGCAGGTGTACGCCGCGGCCCATCGCGCCGCCTCGCGCCTGATGCCCAGCGAGGCTTTCGTGATCGCCTTGCTGGATGAGGCGCGTCAGGAAGTCGACGGGGTCTATCTGTTCGATAAAGGCGGGCGCAGCCCCCGCCTGCGCATCCCCCTCGGGCAGGGACTATCGGGGCGGGTGATCCAGAGCAGGACCTCGCTGCTGATCCGCGACCATCGCGAATCCGAGCTGCCAGGCGTGCACTTCGGTAGCCCCGAGGCGGTGCGCTCGGTGCTGGCCGTGCCCATGCAGGTTGGGGAACGCATGATCGGCATGATCTCGGTCCAGAGTTATCGCCCCGACGTGTACAGCGAGGAGGATCAACTCCTGCTGGAAATGCTGGCCGCCCAGGTGGCCGTGGCCATCGAGAACGCCCGTCTGTTCGAGCAGACGCGCCGCCGCATGAACGAGTTGGAAGCCCTGGCCCAGGCCAGTCAGGCGTTGACCGGCGACATGCCGTGGCCGTCCCTGCTGGAGCGCATCCTGCAGGCCGCGGCGCGAGCCATCCCCGCCGCCGAACAGGGCGCGATCTTCCTGCGCGAGCAGCCCGATGACCCCCTGCACGTCCAGGCGCAGAGCGGGCCTGCAAACGCCACGGTGGAGGCATCCCTCGCGCTCCAGGAAGGAGCCGGGCGCGCCTGCCGCGAGAAACGTCCGCTCCTGCTCGCGGAGGCCAGGCGCGAGGGGTCGGCCGGAGGGCAGAGCCTGATCGCCGTTCCCTTGCTGTTGGGCGAGGAGGCCATCGGAGCCATCGCCTTGGCCAATCTCTCCCGCAGCGAGGCGTTCGAGGCACGCGATCTGCAATTGCTGAACGTCTTCGCCTCTTCGGTAACCGCCCTGATCGAGAGAACCCGTCTGTTCGATGAGACTCGCCGACGGGCCGATGAATTCCAGGCCCTGTACCAGATCGCCTCCGAGATGTCCTCCCAGAGCGACTTGAACGCCTTACTGAGGATGATCACGGAGCAGGCCCGTGCCCTCTCCGCGACCGCCGGCTCCGGCCTGTACCTGTTCGATGCCGAGCGCGGCGAACTCGAACTGGTCGCCATCACCGACCCCGACATTCCCACCGGCCTGCGCCTGGCCCTGGGCGAGGGACTTTCGGGGCAGGTGGCGCAGACGAAAGAGCCGCTGGCGATCAATGATTATCAGGCCTGGGAGAAACGCCCGGCCCTCTACGAGGGCTTCGATTTCACGTCCGTGTTGGGCGTGCCCCTGTTGTATCACGGCGAGTTGATCGGCGTCTTGACGGTTCACCATCGCGCCGCCGCGGAAGCCACCCGGCCGGGGCGCGGCTTCCGCGAGCGAGACGTCCACCTCCTGTCCCTGCTGGCCAATGCCGCGGCCGGAGCCGTGTACAGCGCCCGCTTGTTCGCGCGCCTCAAACACCGCGTCGACCAGCTCTCGGCCATTCATGCGGTGGACATGGCCATCGGCGCCACGACCGATTTGCGCGTCAGTCTGCAAATCGTGCTGGAGAACATCACCCGTCTGCTTGAAGTGGATGCCGCGGCCGCGTTCCTGTTCAACCCGGCCACGTTCACCCTGCAGCCGGTCACCGCCCGCGGCTTCCTGACCCCCTCCCTCATGCAGGCCTTCCTGCCGGCCGGGAAGAGCCTGGCCGGCCAGGCGGTGCTGGAAAAACGTCCCATCTATGCCTCCGGTGCGACGGCGCAGACGGAGTTCGCGCAGCGTCATCTCGCTGCAGAACAGTTCGTGGCTTACGTAGCCGTCCCCCTTCTGGCCAAAGGGGAGGTCAGGGGCGTGCTGGAGATCTTCCAGCGCACGCCGTTGAAGATGGCGCAGGAATGGACCTCTTCCCTGGAGATGCTCGCGGCGCAGGCCGCGCTGGCCATGGATAATGCCCTGTTGTTCGAGAACCTGGATCGGACGAACACCGAATTGCTCATGGCCTACGATGCCACCATCCAGGGCTGGTCACAGGCGCTCGAACTTCGCGACCGAGAGACGCAGGGTCATTCCCAGCGCGTTTTGGATTTGACCTTGCGGATGGCGCATGCCATGGGCCTGTCGGGCAAAGAGATTCAGAACATCCGCCGCGGGGTGTTGCTGCACGATATTGGCAAGATGGGCATCCCCGATTCCATTCTCCATAAGAAAGGCGCGCTCACGGAAGAGGAGTGGGAGATCATGCGCCAACATCCGCAATATGCTTACAACATGTTAGCGCCGATCGCCTATCTGCGCGAGGCGCTGGATATTCCCTACTGCCACCACGAAAAATGGGACGGCAGCGGCTATCCGCGCCGCCTGAAGGGCGAGGCCATTCCCCTGAGCGCCCGTCTCTTCACCGTGGCGGATGTGTACGACGCCCTGACCTCGCACCGTCCCTATCGCCCGGCCTGTACGAAGGAACAGGCGCTGGAATACATCCGCGCCCAGGCCGGAAAGCACTTCGACCCGCGCGTCGTGGAGGTGTTCCTGAAGATCATCGAAGACGGATGAGGGCGCGTTGGGGGGATGATAGGCGAGGCGCGGCCTCAGACGTGAAAACGAACGTGGAGGATGTCCCCATCCTGAACAAGGTATTCCTTGCCCTCCAGACGCAGCCGGCCCTTGGCCTTCGCCTCGTTCATGGACCCCAGGCGGATCAGGTCGTCATAGGCCACCACCTCGGCCCGCACGAAGCCGCGTTGCAGATCGGTGTGGATGACCCCTGCGGCCTCGAGGGCCGTTGCCCCGCGCCGCACGGTCCAGGCGCGCACCTCATCTTCCCCGACCGTGAAGAAGGATTGCTGTTGCAGCAGGTCATAGGAGAGACGGATCATTTTGCTCAGACCGAGTTCCTCGAGGCCATACTCCTTCATGAAGAGGGCCGCGTCTTCGGGACTGAGTTGCGCCAGTTCCATCTCCAGTTTGCCCATCAGGGCCACGGAAGGGTGATCGAGTTCCACCTCTGGAGGGGCCTGCCCTTCGCCGAGGTTGAAGAGGGTGAGAAGCGGTTTGCGGCTGAGCAGGCCGAACGAGGCCAGTTCCTTCTGTTCCTCGGCGCTGAACTCCAGGTGGCGCAGGGGCCGATTGGCCGAAAGGGTCGCCTGCAGGCGCTCGAACAGGGCCATCTGGCGCGCCTGGGCGGCCTTATCGGCGGTGCCCTTTTTGCGCTCCTCGGCCAGGCGTTCCAGCTTGCGTTCCACCGCGATCAGGTCGTTCAGCATGAGTTCGTTCAGCATGCTTTCCACGTCGCGTTGGGGATTGACGCTTCCCATCGGGTGTGGCACGTTTTCATCAGAGAAGGCGCGCACAACCAGAATGAAGCCGTCCAGCTGCGAGAGCAGATTCAACAATTGGCCGGAGATTCCGCTGCGGGCGCGGCCGCCTTCCAGCCCGGCGATGTCGGCATAGGTGATTTTGGCGTAAATCGTCCTGGCCGGCTTGAACATGGCCGAGAGAGCCTCCACGCGCCGGTCGGGCACATCCACGACCGCGGTGTGGACTTCGATGCGTCCCGCGCTGGCGGTGGTCGGCGCCCGGCCGCGCGTCAAGGCATTGAAAATAGTGGTCTTTCCAGATTGAGGCAAGCCGATGATTCCGAGTTTCATTCCGACTTCGGTCGCGCTACCCACAATAGTATAACATCCAATCCCCAAAGGCTCTCACTCCAGATGGATGCTCATGATTCGACAAACCGAAGCCTCAATCCGTAGCGCGGATTTATCTCCCTGTGGACAATGGATTTGCCCGACAAAACCTTTGGGTGCTCACTCACCCATCGAAATTGCGCTTGGCATTTCCTGTCGAAGGTTCTATAATCAAGAGGCGCCGAATTCAGATCTGGAGGAGCCGGAATGACCAAGCCCAAAGAGGTGATCTCGCTCTTGCTGGCCGATGATGACCCGATCGCGCGGGCCGGCATTCGTGCCGTGCTCTCGCAGGCGAACGACATCAAAATCATTGGCGAAGCCAGCAACGGCGAAGAGGTGCAGCAAATGGTGGGAAAACTGCGCCCCAACATCCTGCTGCTCGATCTGAAAATGCCCGGGCCCTCTCCCGCCAGCCTTGAAAAATGGGTGCGCGAGAACTATCCCGAAACCATCACCCTCGTTCTGACGGCTCACGATCGCGATGCGTACCTGGCAAGCATGATGGAGGCCGGCGTCGCCGGATACATGGCCAAGGGCGAGGCCGCGGGGGGACTGCTCGACGCCATTCGCCGCGCGGCCCACGGCGAGATTCTCTTCGATTCCGAACAGTTCGCGCGCGCCCGCCGCTGGCGCGAAACTATCGCCGAGAAGTGGAGCAGCCTGACCGCGCGCGAGCGTGAGGTGCTCCGCCTCATGGCGCAAGGGCTGGATAACAAAGAGATCTCAGAGGCTCTGAAGATCACCCCCAAAACGGCAGCCTTCCATGTCTCTCATATCCTGGAAAAGCTAGGCGTGGACACGCGCCAGAAAGCAGTTGCCTGGATGCACGCCCATCTTTCCGGCGACCTGGAGAGATTGCCGGAGCAGAAAAGCGGTGCGCCTTCGAACTGAGTTCTGGGCGAGAAGAAACCATCAGGGCGGTTGCAGATTACAAATGACCGAGAATACAGACGGGCAGGTGATTGCCTGAAAAACAACGGAGCGGCTTATGGACTTGCAAACCTTCTTGCAATTGCCCCTCGATGAAGTGGCCGAGATTGTGCGGGCGAACGGCCCCAGGGTCTGCGTCTTTCCCATCAACGGCACGCGGCGCTGGTTCGTCCTGGAGTATGGTCAGCAGAAATGGGAGGACCCTTTCCTGGCCTACATGGACATGGCAGCCCGCAATCACGTTGAGCTCTATCGCCTCTTCTTCGATCACGGCGTCGGAACCCTGATCACTCCGGCTTTCGGGCCCGACCTCTTGCTGCGCAGCGAAGAATACGTGCGCCGTGTCGGCACGGATGGGCTGGCGCGTCTGGCGCAACATCCCACCTTTGTCAATTTCTACGATGAATACGACGTGCGCGTGCACTTCTACGGCGACCACCGCCGCTACCTGAGCGGAAGCGAGTTCGCCTACCTCTCGGACCTGTTCGATGCCGCCGCCGAGCGGACGCGCCACCATCAGCGCTTCCGTCTGTTCTTCGGCATCTTCGCCCACGATGCCACTCAGAGCGTGGCCGAGTTCTCCGCACGCTACTTCCAGGAGCATGGACACCTGCCCGAAAAACGCGCCCTGATCGAGATGTACTATGGCGAATACGTCGAGCCGGTCGACCTGTTCATCGGCTTCGACCGCTTCAGCGCCTTTGACTTCCCCCTGCTGGCCACAGGCCAGGAAGACCTGTACTTCACCGTCAGTCCCTCGCCGTACATGAATTCAACCCAGTTGCGTCACATCCTCTACGATCACATTTACACCCGCCGTTCCCCCGAGCCGGACTACGCCGCTCTGCCCCCGGAAGAATTGCAGGATGTGCGCACCTTCTATCTCGCCCATCGCGAGCAGACCCTGGGGGTGGGGAAACTCCTGCATGGCATCTGGGTGCCCGAACTGGGTCGGCCGGGGGAGGCGTGAACGCCCCCGGGTCAGCGTTTGAAGCCGCCCCGCAAGGGCGATCGGGCCGGAGCCGCGTCCGGGCGCGCCGAAAGCCTCCCCTGATATAATCTCTTCATGACGCCCATCTACGTCATCGGGCACATCAATCCCGATACCGATACGGTCGCGGCCGCCATGGGTTATGCCTGGCTGCTGCGCGAACGCGATGGAGCCGAGGCCGTCGCCGCGCGGGCCGGGGCGCTCAATCCGCAAACAACCTGGGTGTTGCGCAAACTGGAACTCGAAGCCCCTCTCTTACTCACCGATGCCTCGCCGCGCTTCGAGTCCATCGTCAGGCGGCTCGACAGCCTTCCCCCGCAAGCCTCGCTCGGCGCCGCCTGGTCGCTCGCCAGCCGCACCGGCGGAATCGCGCCGGTGGTGGGCGAAGACGGTCGGCCTTATGGCCTCATCAACGGCTTGAGCCTGTTCAGGTACTTTACCGAGACGCTTGGCCCGCGCCCCGGCCACACCCTCCTGCAGGAACTCATGGCCGCGCCGTGCAAACTGGCGGCCGATACCACCGTCCCTCGTTTTAGCGCCGCGGCTCACATTCGCGATGCGCTGGATAAGATCCTGCGCGATGAGCACAATGACTACTGGGTCATAGATGAACACGGGCTGTACCTCGGCATTGTGCACCAACGCGATGCGCTCAACCCGCCGCGTTTGAAAATCATCCTTGTCGATCACAATGAGCCGCAACAGTCCATCGCTTCCATCGAGGAGGCCGAACTGCTCGAAGTCCTGGATCATCATCGCCTCGGCAACCTGCATACCCATCTTCCCATCCGCTTCACGGTGGATGTGGTTGGCTCCACCTCGACCCTGATCTCGGAACGGGTGACGGAAGCCGGGCTCTCGCTCCCGCCCCCTCTGGCCGGAGTGCTGCTGGCAGGGCTCCTGGCGGACACCCTGATCTTGACCTCTCCCACGACCACCGACCGCGATCGGGAGGCCGCTCAACGCCTGGCGCGCTGGGCCTTCGTCCCCGGCAGCCCTCTGTACGGGGAAACCATCGAGACGTATGGCAAAGAGCTCCTGGCGGCAGGCGCCGGACTCTCCCACCGCGATCCCCAAGATGCAGTCAGCACCGACATCAAGGAGTACGAGGCCGGCCCGTATCGCTTCTCCATCGCCCAGGTCGAGGTGAGCGACCTGATCGAACTCGGCGCTCATCGCCAGGCCCTGCTTGCTGCGCTCGATAATCTGTGTCAGCAGCGCGGCCTCGATTTTGCTTTGCTGCTCGTCACGGATGTCGTGCGTGGCTCCAGCCGCCTGATCCTGTCCAACGGGGCGCCTGCCATCCTGGATGACCTGCCCTATCTCCCCCTGCCTGACGGGACGCGTGATGCTCCGGGCGTCGTCTCACGCAAGAAGCAATTGCTGCCGGTGGTGCTGGGCCTGCTGGAAAGGTAGCCCGGCCCGCGGGCGAGACAGGCGC
>JBBIKK010000015.1:0-53463 GCA_037445475.1 Chloroflexota bacterium | reverse complement strand
AAGGCGCTCACGGTTTCGCTCAATCGGTTGTACAATTCCTGACTACTGCTCATCGGCGGCCTCCTTTGGTCGTCAAGCCACCAAATTATGCCGCATTTGGTGAGCAGTAGCCTTTACTCAATCTGTAGGGGTATCAGCATGGAAAGTTTCGAGCGCGCCCGCGCCGAACGCAGGCGTTTTATCCATCGCGGGTTTTCGGCAAAGACTCTCAACGAGCGTCCCAGCGAATTGCCCCCACTGCAGCTGGATCATTTACGCCGCATGACGGACGAGACTGGCATATTGCAGCATGCCATCTTCAATATTCCGAATTATCACGAAGGTTATACCACCGACGATAATGCCCGCGCTTTAATCGTGAGTATGCTGCTGGAGGAACTCGGCGGCAGGGAATCCTACGAACTGGCTTCCCGTTATCTTGCTTTTTTATGGTATGCCTGCCGCTTTGAAAACGGCCATTTCCGCAACTTCCTCGATTTTCAGCGCAGATGGCTGGAGGAGCGCGGTTCCGACGACAGCCACGGCCGTGCCTTGTGGGCGCTGGGCGTGGTGCTTGGACGTTCAAACATCCCGGCGTTCCAGGGCGTCGCCGGGCGCTTGTTCGAGCGCGCCCTGCCTCCTATTCTGGAGACAACCAGCCCGCGTGCCTGGGCCTTCGCGTTGATCGGTATTCATGAATATCTGCGGCGTTTCAGCGGTGACCGCATGGCAAATCAGGTGCGCGAAGAGTTGGCCGGCAGGTTGTTGAGGCTGTATCAAAATCAGCGCACGGATGACTGGCGCTGGTACGAAGACCGGCTAACATATTGCAATGCCGTGCTGCCTCATGCCATGCTGATCAGCGGTCATGATATGTCCAGCCGCGTGATGGTCGAAAGCGGCCTGGAATCCCTTCGATGGCTGGCAGACCTTCAACGCGCGGACGGTAACGACGGCCATTTTGTCCCCATCGGCTCAAACGGCTTTTATATCCGGGGCGGTAAGCGGGCCTACTTCGATCAGCAGCCGGTGGAGGCACAGGCGATGGTCTCGGCCTGCCTCGAGGCATATCGCATCACATCCGACTTGTATTGGTACGAGGAGGCGCAGCGCACATTCGAATGGTTCCTGGGCCGCAATGACCTGAACGTTTCCGTATATGACCCGACAACCGGCGGCTGCCGCGACGGCCTTCATCCTGACCGCGTCAATGAAAACCAGGGCGCCGAATCCACGCTTGCCTTTCTCCAGGCGTTACTGGAACTGCGCTTGTTCGAGGAAACCGTCCGTTTGTAGCAAGGTCAAAACCGTTTCATCGAAACCGAAATATGAAGAACAATTATCACACCGAACTGTTTCGCCGCCATCCCTCCAACCCAATTTTGACCGCCGCGAACTGGCGCTATCCGGTTAACAGTGTCTTCAATGCCGGCGCCACACGGCTCGCGGATGGAACGACGCTGCTTCTGTGCCGTGTGGAGGACCGCCGGGGTCATTCCCATTTGTGTGCGGCGCGCTCCGTCAACGGTGTGGATGACTGGCAGATTGACTCCCAGCCCACACTCCTGCCCGACCCGGAGAACTTTCCCGAGGAGATTTGGGGCATTGAAGACCCTCGCATCACATATATTCCTGAACTGGGCAGGTATGCGGTCGCATACACCGCCTACACGCGCGGCGGCCCGGGCGTTTCGCTCGCGCTGACGGAGGACTTTCGCAAATTTGAACGGCTTGGCATGGTCATGCCGCCGGAGGACAAGGACGCGGCGCTGCTCCCTCGCAGGATCGGCGGTCAATGGGCGCTGATCCACCGTCCGGTGGGCCCTTTCGGGGCACATATATGGATTTCCTATTCGCCCGACTTGAAACACTGGGGCACTCACAGACTGATGCTGGAGGCGCGGCGCGGCGCGTGGTGGGACGCCAATAAAATCGGCCTTTCGCCTCCGCCCATCGAGACGCCGCAGGGCTGGCTGGTCATCTATCATGGTGTGCGGCAGACGGCGGCGGGCGCGCTTTATCGTCTGGGCCTGGCGCTTTTCGATCTTGAAAATCCAGAGCGCTGCCTCAAGCGCAGCAAGGAATGGGTGTTTGGCCCTGAGGCAATGTACGAACGCCACGGCGATGTGGATAACGTGGTTTTCCCCTGCGGTTACACCCTGGCCCCCGATGGAGACACCATCAACTTGTATTACGGCGCGGCGGATACGAGCATTGCCCTCGCCACCGCCAGCATACGCGGGATTTTGAATTGGCTCGACGAGCACGGCGAAAGCGGAACACCATAAAGAACTTCTTTTGATAAACCCGATTCCCGAAGGGTTTCACAACTCAAGCCGTTATCTGCGCCTTGCCCTTCGGGACATTTTGTTTGGCGGATAACAATTAATCCGAATCTTCGTTTATATAACCGACATTGTGAGTAACCACCTACCTGTCACTGCGAGCGAGCGCAGCGAGCGTGGCAGTCTCCTCGCAAATGCTAGCGATTGCTTCGGGCTGCGCCCTCGCAATGACACACGGTGGCGGGTTTCTTCCCGCTTTTGGCTGCCGGTAGGTAGTTACCAAAATTTTCAAGAAATTTTCTTTTCGTCATCCAAAATTCGCTGCGCCGCAGCGTGAACAAAGTATGGCGTTTGGCGCTGGCCGGGTTGAAGGTCCATATCAGCCACCAGGTATAAAAATTTTCCCAAAATTCTCCAAAGGCGCCTGCCGGGCGGTGGTAGGGGAAGATCGAGAACCCCAAATGTTCGAGGAGGGCGCGCCCGCCGTCCATACCCGTGAGGCTGATTTGCGCGGTTACTCCACCTACTGCTTGAACCTCGTGAAGGCCCGGTGTTTGGCTGATGTGTGCGGCAGCGCATCTCAGCGAATGAATGAGCAGGCGTTGAAATTGACGCGCCCAGGCCAGGTCTGCGCCTCGAGGCGGGAGGCAGGGAATCCGTTCGTTCCATAGATGAAGCGTGATCACTTTTGCGCCAATCGGGATGGTGCCTTCAAGCAAATGGATGTTCCAAGCGGCGCGGTTGTGTTGAAGGCGGAGAATGATCAGCGGATCGTCGCTGAACGGTTCGACGCCCTCCACGTGGCTCAGCCATCCATCGAAGCGGCGGATGAGGACGCGCAGCGGATGCACGGAGAGATTATGCGTAGACAAGGAAAATCCCCATGGCGATGAGCAGCGTGCCGAGCCACTGCACGGCCGAGACCGGCTCGTGGAAGTAGAACCGCGCCGCCATGATCTGCACGCCGATGATGCTCAAGCCCGTTGTCACCGGAAAGGCAACGCCAAGCGGCATGTGGCGCAGCAGGCCGGTCAGAGTCAAGACGGTGATGAACCCCGCCAGGTTGCCAATTACCTGCCAGGCCAGGAAGCCGCGCCAGGTTGGGCTGAAGGCCGCAATCTTGAAGCTGGCGTTGGCCAGAACGTTAAAGAACAAATTGAAGACCAGCAGTCCCATTACGACGATGGGGGAACTTTCCACGCGGGGAAGGACGGTGTTCGAGTGGTTGCGCAACATGAGGGCTCCTTGCAACTGGAGTTTTGCCATTCCCTATTGTATACCCAGCCGCACCCGGCGGACTGAAGATTCCGACAGGTGGTATAATTTCTGCGGTTCCCTGCTGACGGAGTGCAGTGCGCACGACGCGCTGGTCCACAGATCGGCAGCGCGCCGGGGAAGCCCAACACCTCTTGGGTCTCAAGTCTGTCAAGGGCATCCACCATGCACACGAACGGAGTCCTGTCCTTGTTCTCGATTTGTATCCTTCCTGCCCAAGCCAGGCGGCCTGACGGGTAACAGCGTACCTGTCAGGCCTTTATATTTTTTCCGCAAAGGAGAGCTTATGCAAACCCCTTGGGAATATCGCTATGCCCATCGTACAAAATCCATGGGTAGTTCGGTCATCCGCGAGTTGCTCAAGTTGACCGAGCAACCAGACATCATCTCGTTTGCCGGTGGTCTGCCTGCACCGGAGGTCTTTCCCCTCAAGGAATTCCGGGAGGCATGTGTGTACGTGCTGGAGAACTTCGGCCCCCAAGCATTGCAGTATAGCACTACCGAGGGGTATCGCCCTCTGCGGGAGATGATCGCCCGCCACACGGGGCGCTACGCGGTGGAGGTCGCGCCCGAAAACATTCTGATCACCTCCGGCTCACAGCAGGCCCTGGATTTCATCGGACGCCTGTTCATCAATCGCGGCGACTACATCGTGGTGGAGTCCCCCTCTTACCTGGGAGCCCTGCAGGCCTGGAACGCCTACGGTGCGCAGTACATCACTGTCCCGATGGATGAGGATGGCATGATCGTGGACGAATTGGAGAAGACCCTGCGCGTGGGTCCAAAATTCATCTACGTCTTGCCCAACTTTCAGAACCCCAGCGGCTCGACCCTCAGCCTGGAACGGCGAAAGCGGCTGGTTGAACTGGCCGATCGCTACGGCGTTCCCATCATCGAGGACGATCCCTATGGGCAACTGCGCTTCGAAGGCGAGCACTTGCCCCCCGTGGTGGCGCTGGATAGTCAGTATCGCGGCAACAACGGCATACACTACAGCGGCAACGTGATCTACCTGAGCACGTTCTCCAAGATTCTGGCTCCCGGCATACGCCTGGCGTGGATCATTGCGCCGGCAGAGGTGATTCGCAAATTGGTCATGGCCAAACAGGCTGCCGATCTGCATACAGCCACCTTCAACCAGATGGTGGCCTATGAGGTCGGCAAGGCAGGCTTCCTCGATGAACACGTCAGGGTGATTCGCAGTGTCTATAAAGAACGCCGCAACGCCATGTTGGAGATGATGGAAGAGGTCTTCCCGGCCGAGGTGCGCTGGACGCATCCCCAAGGTGGGATGTTCTTGTGGGGGATGCTGCCGCAAGACATGGATTCGACCGAGGTGCTCAAGCGGGCCGTGGAGAGAAAGGTGGCCTTTGTGCCGGGCGCGCCCTTCCACGCCACAGGCGGAGGACACAATACTCTGCGCCTGAACTTCTCCTACTGCTCGCCCGAAACCATCCGCGAGGGCATCACGCGCCTGGGGGTGACATTGAAAGAATTGCTCGTCAAAAACGGGCATGCATAATATGAGCGCCCAAAATTGGGATGGCTAACCGGACGGCTGCGAAAGCCCGCCGTGGTAGCATTAACGCATGCTCCCCGAACTTCTTTACAACGTCAAGGCCACGCTAGGCGAAGGTCCCGCCTGGGACGCAAAGACGCAAACCCTGTATTGGGTGGACATTCTCGAGAAACGCATCTACGCCGGCTCGCGCTTGCTCCTGCAACTGGATGATCTGGTAGGCTGCTTGGCGCCGCGCAAGCAGGGCGGCCTGGTCATTGCCCAGCGCTTCGGCTTCTGGCTCTTCGAGGCGGAGACCAACCGCCTGGTGACTCTGGGCTGCCCCAAGGGCGAGCCGGCTCACAACCGCTTCAATGACGGGAAATGTGATCCACGCGGCCATTTCATCGCCGGCACGATGGACCACAATGAGCAGGAGGCCAGCGGCTGCCTGTACTCGCTCTCGCCCGATGGGCGCGTGAAAAAACTCCTCAAGGAGATTCGCATCTCGAACGGCCTGACGTGGTCGCCCGATTACAAGACGTTCTACTTCATCGACACCCCGACGCGTGAGGTCAGGGCCTTTGATTACGATCTCGAAAGCGGAGCGATCGCCAATCCACGCCCCCTCATTCGCTTCCCGGAAACCTTCGGCTGGCCCGATGGCATGACATCCGATATGGATGGCAACTTGTGGATTGCCATGTGGGGTGGGGCGCGGGTCACAAAGTGGAGTCCGCGCGGCGACCTGCTGGAGCAATTCAGTGTTCCGGCTCTGAATGTCACCTCCTGCATCTTCGGCGGGCGCGAGATGAACGAATTGTTCATCACCTCCGCCCGCATCGGCATGGACGCCGCCGCCTTGAGAAAGTATCCGCAGGCCGGTGGCATCTTCCGTCTGGTGACGAACACGAGCGGCCTGCCCACGTTCGAATTCGGAGGCTGAGTTCCCTACAGAGCGGCCAGTTCGGTCAAACGATGGGGCTAGGGCGTCGAGGGAGACGTCGGGCTGGATGCAGGGGTGGACGTGGGCCGCGGCGTACTCGAGGGGGAGGGCGCGGGGGAAGAGGTCGGTGTTGAACTGGGTGTACGTGTGGGGGTCGGCGTGAACACAGGGACAGGCGTGCGCGTGGGAGTCAACGTGAACGTGGGAGTAGGCGTGCGCGTCGGCGTGAGGGTGGGCGGTTCGCCGGCCACAAAGAAGCGCCCCACTACCTTCCATTCCTCGCCCACGAAGAGTTGTACCTCATACCGCCCCGGCTGCCACTGATCGGGCGAGGGATTCCAATCTGTGAACCCGTAGCCCCCCGTCGCCCCATCCCAGGGTTTGGTCTCCGCGTGGACAAGCGTGCCCTCGTAGTACCAGAGCGCGGTCCACTGCACGCCGGGCAGCATTTTGTCATATGTGAAGGTGGCGTACATGTGTCCGACCGGATTCTGGAAGAAGGTGGTGGGTGCCACCGCCTGCATATTTTCCATCTTGGTGGAAAATTGCAACGGGGAAAAGACGGCCTCCGGGTTGGGCGTGACCGAACTTTGAAACAACGCCAGAACAGCCAGGGGGATGAACGGCGTGGGCGTGATGGTGGGGGTATCGGTGATCACGGGCGTGTCCGTGATGGTCGGCGAGAGCGTAATGGTGGGCGATAACGTCAGGGTGGGGATCGGCGTGATCGTCGGCGTCCGGGACGGCGTGGGCGAGGGCGGAAAGTATTGATAGACCAGCGGCTCACCGTAGAACGGCAGCCAGAGGGCAAAGGCAAGCAACAACAGCGCCAGCCCCAGCAGACGCCACCCCCCTGCCTGACGCTGCCGGCGCAGGCGGTAGAACGTCATCTTGCGCGCCGCCTGCAGGGCGCGCAGGCCACCTCGCAGGCTGAGCCAGGAAAAAACAACGGCCAGCAGGGCAGTGGCAATCAGGCCGGCGTGGATATCCATAACAGGCATTATAGCATGTCCATTTTATGGTAAAACAGACCCATGAGCGAACTGGTATTTCTCAAGTTGGGAGGCTCTCTGATCACAGACAAGGCCCGGCCCTACACGGCGCGCCAGGACAAACTTGAACAACTGGCGCAGGAAATCCGAGCCGCCCGGCAGCGACAGCCGGCCCTGCGACTCGTCCTGGGACACGGTTCGGGTTCGTTCGGACACTACGCGGTGACGCAGCATCTCCAGGGGCGCGCCCGCTCCGACCCCGAGCGCGGCGCGGCGGAGGTGTGGTACCGCGCTTCCCAGTTGAATCGCCTCGTGATGGACGCGCTCCACGGGGCCGGCCTCCCGGCCATCGCCTTCCCCCCTTCGGCCTCGGTGAGCGCCTCGGAGGGAACCATCGCCTCCTGGGATCTGCAGCCCCTTCGCGCCGCGCTGCAGGCCAGGCTGATGCCGGTGATCTACGGCGACATCGTCTTCGACGTCCGCACAGGGACGGCGATTCTCTCCACCGAGGATCTCCTGTGCTACCTAGCGCGGCACCTGCAGCCACAGCGCATCTTGCTGGCCGGATTGGAGCCGGGCGTCTGGGCCGATTTCCCGGCCCGCCGGCGGAGGGTCGAGAAAGTGGATCGGGCCGTGTATGCCTCGCTGGCGGAAACGCTGCGCGGCTCGCAAGCCACAGATGTTACAGGCGGGATGAAATCCAAGGTCGAAAAGATGCTCGCTCTGGCAAGCGAAATCCCCGCTCTGGCGATTTGGATTTTCTCGGGCGAAGAAAGAGGAAATGTGGACAGGGCCTTGCGCGGGGAACCTTTGGGAACGCGGATCACGGGGTGACAAAAGTTCTGCAAAGGGGGGATGGATGGCTCTTGTTGAAACCACAGCCATCTTTCATAATGAGGCTGAACTCTGGTTCAAAGGAGTAACCATGGTTACAAGGGCCAAGAAAATCGCGTCCAAGAAGAGGGCGCTCCCCAAGAGCGCACACAAAGTGTTTCCAAATGGGCGCAGAACGACTCTTCCTTTCACCCCCACGCGCCTGAAACGGCGCCGCCCCGTTCCGCCGGATATCGAGATCGCTCAAGAGGCCAGGCTCAAGCCGATTGTCCAGGTGGCAGCTGAGATTGGCATCCGCGAGGACGAGCTGGAACTCTACGGTCCCTACAAGGCCAAGGTCAAACTGGAAATCCTGGAGCGCCTCCAGGATCGCCCCAACGGAAAATATGTAGATGTGACCGCGATCACCCCCACGCCCCTTGGCGAGGGCAAGACGACCACCACCGTTGGCCTTTCGCAGGCCCTGGGGGCGCACCTGGGCAAGCGCGTGATCACCTGTATCCGTCAGCCTTCCCAGGGGCCGACGTTTGGCATCAAGGGGGGCGCGGCCGGAGGGGGGTACAGCCAGGTTGTTCCGATGGAGGATTTCAACCTGCATCTGACGGGCGACATCCACGCCATCACCGCGGCGCACAATCTCTGCGCGGCCGCGCTCGATGCGCGTCTGCTGCACGAAGCGCAGCAAGATGACGAGAAACTGTTCAATGCCCTCTGCCCGCCCGATAAAAAAGGCAATCGCAGGTTCTCGCCCACCATGCTGCGGCGCTTGAAGAAATTGGGCATCGAGAAGACCGATCCAAATGAGTTGACACCGGAGGAGCGTCACCGTTTCATTCGCCTCGACATTGACCCCAACGCTATTCAATGGCGGCGCGTGATCGACGTGAACGACCGCTTCCTACGCGAGATCATGGTCGGGTTGGGAGCGGAGGAAAGGGGCTTTGAACATCGCTCCGGGTACGACATCACCGTAGCCAGCGAGATCATGGCCATCCTGGCCCTCACCACCAGCCTGGAGGACATGCGCGAACGTCTGGGACGGATGGTCGTGGCAACCAGCAAGAGCGGTGAGCCGATCACAGCCGAGGACCTGGGCGTGGCTGGGGCGCTGGCCGTCCTGATGAAGGATGCCATCAAACCCAACCTGATGCAGACGCTCGAGGGCACCCCGGCCTTCGTTCATGCCGGGCCGTTTGCCAACATCGCGCATGGAAACAGTTCGATCCTGGCCGACCAGATCGCCCTCAAACTGGTGGGTCGAGACGGGTATGTGGTGACCGAATCGGGCTTCGGCGCCGACGTGGGCATGGAGAAGTTCTTCAACATCAAGTGCCGGTACTCCGGCCTGGTGCCGCATGTCGTCGTCCTGGTGGCCACGGTGCGCGCCCTCAAGATGCACGGCGGCGGACCGAAGGTGATTGCCGGGCGGCCGCTCGCTCCCGAATATACCGAGGAGAATCTCGACCTGTTGCGCAACGGCCTGCCCAACCTGGAGCGGCATATCGAGAACGCCCTCAAGTTCGGCGTGAACGTGGTGGTGGCGATCAACGCCTTTGCCACCGATACCCAGGCCGAACTCGAAATGGTGCAGGAGGCAGCGCTCAAGATGGGCGCTCTGGAGGCGGTCATCTGCACGCACTGGGCCGATGGCGGAGCAGGGGCCAAGGCACTGGCCGAGGCGGTCGTGCGGGCTGCCCAAAAGCCCACCCATTTCCGCTTCCTGTATCCGCTGGAGAGGCCGATCAAGGAAAAGATCGAGATCATCGCTCGCGAGATCTACCGCGCCGGCAGTGTGCGTTATACCCCCGAGGCCGAGCAGCAGATTGCGCGTTTTACGCTCATGGGCTTCGACAAACTGCCGATTTGCATGGCCAAGACCCACCTCTCGTTCACGGCGGACCCGTCCATCAAGGGCGCGCCCAGCGGCTTCGAGATCACCGTGCGCGAGGTGCGCGCTTCGGTCGGGGCCGGCTTCCTGTATCCGCTCCTGGGCGAGATGCGCACGATGCCCGGCCTCCCCACCCGACCTGTGTTCTACGACGTAGACCTGGATTTGAAGAGCGGCAAGGTTGTGGGTCTGTTCTGAGTCCCCGCAGACATCCTGAGCACGGCGTGAAGAGCCTGTGACGATGGGCCGCCACAGGCTCTTGCTCAACCCCTGGGCAGACGGCGTTCGTGGAACGCATCCTCGATTCGCATGTAGCCCCGAATCAGATGGCTGGCAATCAGCCGCAGCGGTTCGGGGGGCCAGGGGAGTGTCCTGCGGTTCACGAACCATACCTCGGTCAGGTCGCTCTTCTTCTCCAGGAGCAGGTCAGCTATCGTCCAGCCGTTGAGGTGGCTCATCGAGACGCCGTGTCCGACGCAGCCCAGGCTGTAGACGGCGCGCTGGTCGCCCAGGTAGCCGATGGCCGGGACCATATCCAGCGGCACGGAGACCGGCCCGCCCCAACGATGGGTGAAGCGTATTCCCTGCAATGCGGGGAAGAAGCGCACCACGTCGCGTTCCAGAGTGGCGAAGACGCGCCGGTTCAGGTCGCGCTCCATGTCCCGCCCATAGGCGATGCTCACATCGCTGCCGCCCATGGCGAGGCGGTTATCGGCCGTCAGGCGAAAGTAGTGCACCAGGTTGCGGGCGTCCTCGATGCCCTGGCGATTCTTCCAGCCGATCGTGGCTCGTTGTGCCTCGCTCAACGGCTCGGTGATGACCATGTGGGTGAAGGCCGGCACCTGCCTGGAGCGCAGCTGCGGGATCAGGTGGGACCAGGCATTGGTGGCCAGGACGATCTTCTGTGCCGTGACCGTCCCGCCCGGCGTCTGGAGGGTGAAGGCCGTCCGGCTGCGTTTTATTTCGGTCACCGGCGTTCCCTCGTACACTTCTGCGCCGAATTGCATGGCGAGCCGTTTCAGTTCCCGCACCTGCTTGGCCGGGTTGAGCAGGCCACAGCGTGGCTCCCACCAGGCGCCCAGGAAGAGCGGCGATTCCACTTCCGTGCGCAGGCGGGCAGCATCCCACCACTCGATGCCGGTAACTCCCATCGAGGTCAGGATTTCGAGGTCATGCTGTATCCGCCGCACATAGGCGGGCGTGGTGGCGACTCGCAGGAAGCCCGGGAACCAGTAGTCGGATTGCAAGCCGTGCTCCCTGATCAGGGCATCCACATAGTCAACGGCGCGTTCCATGTAGCGATGGGCCTCGACGGTGCGCTGCTGGCCGAAGAGGGCCTTGGTCACAGCCGGCTCCAGGCCGAAGAGCGTCATGGAGAATCCCGCGTTGCGTCCGCTTGCCCCATAACCGATCCCTTCTGCCTCCAGCACGGCAACGCGCAGGCCGGGCTGTGCCTTCCGCAGGTGATACGCGCTGGAGAGGCCGCTGAAGCCCCCGCCGACGATGGCCACATCGACCTTCAGCGCTCCCTGCACAGGAGGCTCAGGAGCATAGGGGCCATAGGTTTCCAACCAGAACGATTTGCTTGAGTAGTCTTTCATGGTCCTCTCCTGAAATTGTCTCGTTCTACCTGAGGGGTGAAGGGAGAGCATGCTTCTCGACCACCCAGAAGTGGGAGAGGCCCAGGAAGCGCAGCGGCGTTCTCTCCAACCACTGGATGGCATTGCGCAGGAGGATGGCCGGCGCGCCGAAGCGAGCGATGAGATTATCATAAGCCCCGAAGATGACCGTGCGCTCCACGAAGCGAACCGGTAGACCGGCAAAGAGGTGCTCCAGGTCGCGGCGGGAATAGACGCGCACGTGTGGGGCAAGGCGATCGCGCCAGCGACGCGGCAGATAGTTGACAAAGGGTTTGTTTCCGAAGCGATACTTCCCGCGCCAGAAGATTCCGTGAGTCTCAAAAGGGTAGCCGCGATTCGGGCAGAAGAGCAGCAGGCGCCCTCCGGGCCTGAGGACGCGCACCATTTCATGGATGGCAGCGCGGTCGTCGCGCACATGCTCGATCACCTCGTGGCTGAGGATCAGGTCGAAGGCGGCGGCCGGGAAGGGCAGCCGTTCGCCGGCCGCGCTGAGAATGTGCGCCGAGCGCGTGCGGGCCTCGGCGGCGCGCGCGAAGTCGTATTCCAGTCCCACCACGACCCCTCCGAAGGGGGCGAGATGTTCCACATACATGCCCACGCCACAGCCATTCTCCAGGACGCGGCCGCGAATGCGCTCCTCGGCGGCACGCAGAATCATATCCAGGCGGCGTTCCTGTCCGGCGCGCCACACATAAGAAGGCTCGCCGCGCCAGGCTGCTTTATCCATGTCTTTCGGCATTGAGTTCCCGTTGCTTCTAATTATATCCTTCGTATCGAGACCCAGCCTGAAGCCATCTCCACCTTTAGCGAGGAGATGGCCACGCTCGCGGCGCTCGCTCGCCTTGACAGCTGAGTGCACACCGCGCCCCCCGCTTCCCGCTATCCGCTATGGTCACCTTGCGCCTTTTCCCCTCCTGTGCTAAAATACAAACGCACCGACATCCAACCACGAAGGCATCGAGAAGTGGGCTGACCCCCACTTTTCTGCTTGTTAACGGAGCAAGAGAAAAGCATGGCTGTAAAAAATGAATTCACCCTGGCATTCAATGAGGTGCTGGAGGAAAAGCAACTCTCGAAAGAGGTGATCCTCAGCGCGATCGAATCGGCGATGGTCTCCGCCTATCGTCGCGCCGTCAATGCCTCTGCCGCTCAACACGTCGAAGCCAAAGTGGACCCCGAGACGGGGCGGGTGACGATCTATGCCGAAAAAGAGGTGGTCGAGCAGGTGCAAGAGGTCAACACCGAAGTCTCGCTAGAAGAGGCGCGCAAGATCAACCCTGAGGCCCAAATTGGCGATATGGTGGTCGTCGAAGCCACGCCGGCCGATTTCGGGCGCGTCGCGGCTCAAACGGCGCGGCAGGTCATTCAACAGCGCCTGCGCGAGGCGGAGCGCGCCGCACAGAAGGAATACTTCGAACGCCAACTGGGCGAGATCGTCTCCGGCGTGGTGCAGGCCGTCAATGCGCAGGGCATCACGGTCGGTCTGGATATGAAGGCCGAGGGGCTCCTGCCTCCCAACCAGAAGATTCCCACCGAGCGCTTCAAAGTCCACGACCGCATTCGCGCCATGGTGCTGGAAGTTAAAGAGAGTCCGCGCGGGCCACAGATCATTCTCTCGCGCGCCCACCGCAACTTCCTGCGCCGCCTATTGGAAAACGAGGTGCCGGAGATCTATCACGGCATCGTGGAGATTCGCGCCATCGCCCGCGAGCCGGGGGCGCGCGCCAAGGTGGCCGTCTCCGCCACCCAGCCGGGGGTCGACCCAGTGGGAGCGTGCGTGGGCATCAAGGGCGTGCGCATTCAGGCCATCGTCAAAGAATTGCATGATGAAAAGATCGATATCATTCAGTGGGACCCCGACCCGGTGGTGTACATCTCCAAGGCCATCAGCCCGGCGCGCGTCAGCGGTGTGTACCTGAACGAGAGCGACGGCAGCCGCACGGCGACCGTGGTGGTGATGGAGGACCAGTTAAGCCTGGCGATCGGCCGCGATGGCCAGAACGCGCGCCTGGCCGCCAAACTCACCGGCTGGCGTATCGACATCAAGTCCGTGGTCGAGGCCACCGGCGATGCCCTGGCCAAGCTGCAAAGTGATGCTGAGCTGGCCGTGCTGTTGCCTGCGGCTGTGGAAATGATCCCACAGGTTCAGGAAATCCTGGCCAAGAAGGCGGAGGCGCGCCCGCTCACACCGGAGGAGTACACCCTCCTTGCCCAATTTGTGGACCGCGTCGAACGTCGCCGCACGGAAATCAGAGAAGAGGCCTTCCGCCTCGACGAGGAGCGAGTGGCCGCAGCCCGAGCCGAGATCCCGCCCGTGGCCTTCAGCCTGCCTCTCGATCAGATGGGCCTGAAGGAGCATGTCTTCAACATCCTGACCGAAGCCGGCTACGAGACGGCCGGCGACCTGATCCTGGCTTTGAAGCTGGATTCCAACCGCGTCCTGGGACTGCCCGGCATCGGCCCGAAGGCCATGCAGAACATCGAGGAGAGCATCGCCGCATTGACGTTCCCCGAAGCCGAGACGCCACCGCCTTCGCCGGACGAAGCGACAGCCATGCCCGCCCCCGAGGCCGGGCCCGCGCCCGCCTCTCAGGAAGCACCCCAGGCCCGAAGCGAGGCCAAGGCGAGCCTTGACGAAGACCGTGCCAAAGACGGCGTCTCGCTGGATGAACTGTTCAAATTGCGCCCCGAGATCTTTCGCGCCGCGCCTGTGGACGAAGACGAGAGCGACAATAATAAGAAGAAAGGCAAGAAGCAAAAGAAAAAGGGCGTCGAACTGGTACTGGATGAGGAACTCGGGGAGGTCGTCAGCCGCAAGCGCCACAAACGCGGCGAGGACGATCTCCTGGAAGAGGCTGAGTAAGATTTCCCCTCCCGCCCTGTTGAGCGGGCAAGGGACGTTGCGAAGGTGGCTAAGAAACCTGCTCCACGCGTGAAGCACGTTCCCCAACGAACCTGTGTGGGGTGCCGAACAGTGCTGGCCAAGCGCCAACTGATCCGCATCGTCCGCACGGCCGATGGGGTAAGGGTGGACCCAACGGGCAAACTGGCGGGGCGCGGTGCCTACCTGCATGACCGTCGCACCTGCTGGGAAGCCGCATTGAAGGGTGCCCTGGCCCGTGCTTTGAGGGTAGAACTGAGCGCAGCCGATCGGGCGCGACTGAGCGAGTTCATGAGCACACTTTCGCAAGCAGAGCCTGGCGAAGGGTCTGTGTGACGATGATGCGCTCCTAGACCATCGCCAGTGCCCGTGAGCCAATCTCCCTCGCAAGCAGATTGGCCGATTCGCAACCGGAGGTGGTCTATGAGTGTAAAGATCGAATTGCCTGCCAGCATCGTGGTGCGCGACCTGGCTCAGAAAATCGAGAAAAGCCCAATCGATGTGATCAAGAGGCTGATGGCCAACGGCGTTATGGCCACCATCAATCAGGCGGTGGATTTCGAGACCGCCGCGATCGTGATGGCCGAGTACGGCCTCGAGGCCGTCCCGGAGAAGAAAGAAGAAAGCAAGAAAGAGGAAGGTGGAGAACTTCCGTTATGGAGAAAGTTGCTCGCCGATGAAGACCCGTCGCGACTCGTGCGCCGCCCGCCGGTCGTGACCATCCTGGGGCACGTGGATCATGGAAAGACCTCCCTGCTGGACGCCATCCGTCAGACCGAGGTGGCCGCGGGCGAGGCCGGCGGAATCACCCAGCACATCGGCGCGTACCAGGTAGAGCAAAAGGGCCGCCTGATCACCTTCCTGGATACGCCTGGCCACGCGGCCTTCACCGCCATGCGCGCCCGCGGCGCCCAGGGCGCCGACATCGTCATCCTGGTCGTGGCGGCCGATGATGGCGTCATGCCGCAGACCCGCGAGGCCATCGCCCACGCCAGGGCGGCGCGCGTGCCCATGGTCGTGGCCCTGAACAAGATCGATAAGCCGAACGCCAACCCGGACCTGGTGAAGAAACAACTGGCAGAACTCGGCCTGGTGCCCGACGAATGGGGCGGCAACACCCTCGTCATCCCGGTCTCGGCCAAACAGAGGCAGGGCCTCGATGACTTGCTCGAGGGCGTTCTGCTGGTGTCCGACAACCTCGAGATTCGCGCCAACCCAGACGGCAAGGTCTTCGGCAGCGTGATCGAGGCCCAGGTGGACAGGGCCAAAGGGACGGTGGCTACGCTCCTCGTTCAAAACGGCACCCTGCGGGTCGGCGATCTGGTAGTGGCCGGAAAGGCCTATGGCCGCCTGCGCGCCATGACCGATTACAGGGGCAGGCCGGTCAAGAAGGCCACGCCCTCCATGCCGGTCTCCATCATCGGCCTGAACGAGGTGCCGAGCGCCGGCGACCTGTTCCAGGTCGTGGCCTCGGAGAAAGAAGCGCGCGCCCTCGTTGCCGAGCGCATCGAGGCCGAAAAAGCACAGACTCAGAAGCGCAAGAGGGCCTCGCTGGAAGACCTGTTCGCCCGCGTGCAATCGGGCGAGACCAAAGAGTTGAACCTGATCGTGAAAGCCGATGTACAGGGCTCGCTGGAGCCGATCCTGGTCGAACTGAATAAACTCGGCCAGGGCGAGATCGGCATCAACATCCTGTATGCCGAGACCGGCAACATCGGCGAGAATGACGTTATGCTGGCCGCGGCCTCCAAGGCCATCATCATTGGCTTCAACGTGCAGGCCGAGGTCACGGCTCGCCGCCTGGCCGAGGCCGAGGGTGTGTCCATTCGACTGTATGACGTCATCTATCGCATGAGCGAAGACATCGAGAAGGCCCTCCAAGGGATGCTCGAGCCCGAAGTGGTTGAGAAGGTCATCGGACGCGCCAACGTGCTGGCCGTCTTCGCAGCCTCCAAGTTCGGACGGGTGGCCGGCTGTCGCGTCGCCGAGGGCGAATTGCGCCGCGGGGCCAGAGCCCGTTTGTATCGCGGCACCGACCTCGTCTATGAGGGTGAGATTGCCTCGCTGCGCCATGAGAAGGAAGATGTGCGCGAGATACGCACCGGCTATGAATGTGGCGTCGGCCTCAAGAACTTCAGCGATATTCAAGCCGGCGACCTGCTGGTTTGTTACGTGTTGGAGAAATCGTCCTAGCCCATGCCATCCGCAATCCGTCTGAAGCGCATTGCCGATCGCATTCGCGAGGAACTCTCGGAGATGCTCATCCGCGAGATCAACGACCCACGCCTGAAGTTGATCTACGTCACCGATGTGGAGGTGGACCGCGAACTGGCCTGCGCCGATATTTACGTCTCGGCCGTGGAGGGACAGGCACGCGCGGCAGAGGTGCTGGCTGGGCTGGAATCGGCCAGCGGCTTCATCCGCCACACCCTGGCCGGGCGCCTCGACCTGCGCCTCTTCCCCCGCCTGCGCTTTCACTGGGACCCCACCCCCGAACAGGCCGACCGCATCGAACGCCTCCTGGCCGAACTGCACCCGCGCGCGACCCCATCCCGGGCTGCCTCCCAAAGGACTCTCACACGGAGGAAGAAACAGACCTCATGAAACGCTCTCTCGATCCAGCCATCAAAGCCCGATTGGCACGGGCGCGCCAGGTGTTGATCGCCTCACACGTTCGCCCCGATGGGGATGCCGTGGGCGCCCTCCTCGGCCTCGGCCTGGCTCTCCAACAGGGCGGAAAGATCGTCCAGATGGTGCTGGCCGATGGCGTGCCCTCCTCTTTCCGCCATCTGGAAGGAGCCGATCAAATCAGAACCAACGTGCAGGGGCCGTTCGACACGTTCATCACGGTGGACTGCGCCGACTTCCAACGCACCGGCAAGCCGTTCGATGCGCTGCGCCGCCCCGACATCAACATCGACCATCATATCACCAACGAGCGCTTTGGCGAACTGAACCTGATCGAGGGGGAAGAGGTGGCCACCTCGGCCATCCTGACCAGGCATCTGCCTCGCTGGGGCTACGCCATCACCCGGCCGGTGGCCGCCGCCTTGTTGACCGGCATCATCACCGATACGCTGGGCTTCCGCACTTCCAACATCACCCCACAGGCCATGCGCCAGGTGGCCACATTGATGGAGACCGGCGTGGACATGCCTGAACTCTACATGCGCGGCCTGGTGCGCCGTTCGTTCGAGGCCGCCCGCTACTGGGGCAGGGGCCTGCTAAAATTAGAGCGCAACGACGGAATGGTGTGGGGTACCCTGACCCTGGAAGATCGCCGGGCAGCCGGCTACTCCGGCAACGATGATGCCGACTTGATCAACGTCATCGCCTCGATCGACGGATTCAAGGTGGGGATGATCTTCGTCGAACAGAGCGATCATCGTGTTAAAATATCCTGGCGCGCCCTGGAGCCGGGCGTGGACGTATCGCCCGTGGCCATGCATTTCGGCGGGGGTGGGCATGCTGCCGCAGCCGGGGCCGATGTGGAGGGAACACTGGAAGAAATTCAGCCAAGAGTGATTCAGACGACAAAAGCCATCCTTAACCTTTAAACCTAGAACGACTTCCAAAGCCTTCAAGGCCTCGGAAGCCGGAACGGAAACTCACTTGAATTCTGTTACACAAACACAGGAGGAAAAAAACACAATGAACAGTCAAGATGTAAAGAACGCCATTTCCGGCGTCCTGGTGGTGGACAAGCCCGTCGGCATGACTTCCCACGATGTAGTGCAGGTGATCCGCCAGGGCACAGGCCTGCGCCGCGCCGGACATACCGGCACCCTGGACCCCCGCGCCTCCGGCGTGCTGGTGATATTGGTGGGCCCCGCCGTTCGTTTGAGCGAGTTCGTCTCCGCCTCGGATAAGCGCTATCAGGCCATCATCCGCCTCGGCTCCACGACCGATACCTTCGATGCCGATGGCAAGATCACCTCCTCCAGCGAGGCCGTGAACATCACGGAGGAGCAGTTCGAGAAAGTGCTCAAGACGTTTATCGGCGAGATCGAACAAACGCCTCCGCCCTACTCCGCCGTCAAAGTGCAGGGACGGAGGGCCTACGAAATGGCGCGGCAGGGGGAGGAAGTGGAACTGGCGCCGCGCAAGATCACGGTCTATCATCTCGAAGTGCTCGAGTGGGCGCCGCCCGAAGTGGTCATTGACGTGCACTGCTCATCGGGAACGTATGTGCGCTCCCTGGCCAACGATCTGGGCAAGGCCCTGGGCTGCGGCGCGTACCTGGTAGGGCTGCGGCGCACCAAGAGCGGCCGCTTCTCCCTGCGCGACGCGGTGCCGCTGCGGAAACTGCAAGAAGCCTTTCAGGCCGGGAACTGGTATCAATACCTGATCCCGGCCGCCGAAGCACTGGCCGATTGGCCGGCCATCGAGTTGAGCCCGGACGAGGTGGAAGCCGTGCGCCATGGCCACCGCGTCCAGGCGGCCCCCGATGCCCAGCCGGGGATGGTGCGCGGCATCAGCACCCAGGGCGAACTGGTGGCCCTGATGGAACTGGTCAGCGGCGAGAACGGCCAGGCCGAGTGGCAGCCCAAGAAAGTGTTCTTTTCCTGAATCCCTCGCCTCATCAGGAAGACTCTCCCCCGGACAAGAAAAAGCAGGAGGGAGGACAAAGGCCCTCATGATCCATACCTTCTCGCTGGCAGAGGTTCAATTGCAAGCTGGCTGGGTAACCGTCGGCGTGTTCGATGGGGTTCACCGTGGCCATCAGAGCATCCTTCAGCAGTTGGTGGCCGGCGCTCATCGAGAGGGCGCCGCGGCGGCGGTCGTGACGTTCTGGCCCCATCCGGCCGAGGTGCTCACCCGCCAACGAGTCAAGAGCCTGACCCTGCCCGAGGAGCGCGCCGAGTGGATGGCCTCCCTGGGCGTGGACGTGCTGGTGACGCATCCGTTCAATCGCCAGGTGGCCAATCTCTCGGCACGCGAGTTCATGGAACGGCTCAAGCGCCATCTCGGCCTCAAGCGTTTGCTGATGGGATATGACTTCGCCCTGGGCAGGGGACGGGAGGGCAATGCCACGCGCCTGAGTGCACTCGGCCGTGAACTGGGATATGCCGTGGAGGTCGTGGAACCCTTGAGCGACGAGAGCGGCGTGATCTCGTCCACCTCGATTCGCAAGTTGGTCTCTGTGGGCGAGGTGGCCGAAGCGGCCAGATTGCTTGGCCATCCATACAGCCTGCATGGACGCGTGACGCGCGGCGATGGACGCGGCCGGCAAATCCATTTCCCGACCGCGAACATCGACTACCCCGAAGAAAAGCTCCTCCCCGCCAACGGCATCTACGTCTGCACAGCGTGGTTGAGCGGCGTCCGTTACGCGGCCGCCGTCAACATCGGAACCCGCCCCACCTTCCAGAGCGAGGCGAGGCGGCCGATCGTCGAAGCCTACCTCCTGGACTTCGATCATCAAATCTATGGCGAGGACCTCAAGCTGGAATTCATCGTTCGTCTGAGGGATGAACTCAAGTTCGCCTCGGTCGAGGCGCTGATCGAGCAAATGCATCAGGATGTGGCCATGACGCGTCGCATTTTACAAGTCTGAAGGCAGCCTCATGCCTGAACGCCGCATCTACCTCCTCTCCTCGCGCGCTTTCTCCCCCGAGACGATTGCGGTTGCTTTTGCCAGGACCTCGCGCTCGCCCGAATCGTTCCGCGAGATCGCGGCCGCCCTGAACGACGAGGCCTCCGCCCGTTTTCATGAGAAATGGGTGCTCGGCTATGGCCATGCCTCGGTGGCCGAACACGCAGTGTTGCACGTGGCCTTTGAAAACGTCTCGCGGCTGGCGATTGAGAGCATCGAGTCCAACCGTCTGGCGTCCTACACGGAGAAATCCACCCGCTATCAGAGATGGGGAGCGGATGAGTATTACATTCCAGACGAACTGGAGGGACATCCCCTGCGTGAGGAGTACACGGCCACCTGCCGTCTCCTGTTCGAGACGTATGGCGACTCGCTCGGGCGCGTGCGGAATCTCATCCTGCGGCACTCGCCGCGCCGCGCGAACGAGAGCGAGGAGGCCTGGGATCGCCGCGTGCGCTCTCAGTATGTGGACGTCTGCCGCTTTCTGCTGCCGGCGGCCTCGCTGGCAAACGTCGGCATGACGGCCAACGCCCGCGTGCTGGAAAACATGATCCGCAAGATGCTCTCGCATGAGCTGGCCGAGGTGCGCCAGATCGGCCAGCAGGTCAAAGCCGTGGCCGAGGGGGAAACTCCCACGCTGGTGAAGTATGCCCAGGCCGTTCCCTACCTCGTGGAGACGAGCCGCGAGGTGGCGAGCTGGGCCCAGCACGTCCCCGCCTTGAAGGAGGACGAATGGTGCACCCTGGTGGATTACACCCACGACGGCGAGGAGAACGTTCTGGCCGCGGCCCTGTATCGGTATGGGGAAAAGTCGTTTGCGGAGGCGCGGGCTTACGTCCGCTCGCTGAGCGAGGCACAACGCATCGAACTCGTTGGCGCGCTGCTGCAACGCCTGGGCCCGCACGACGTGCCGCTGCGCGAACTGGAGTACGCCACCTACACCTTCGACCTGGTCATGGATCAGGGGGCCTACGCCGAGTTCAAACGCCACCGCATGATGACGCAGACTCCGCAACGGCTCTCGACGCGCCTGGGATACGCCGTGCCGCGTCGCATCGCGGAGGCCGGCCTCGAAGCGACTTACCACCGCGCCATGCAGGCGGCGGCAGAGACGTATGAAAAATTGTGCCGTTTCAACCCGTCTGTAGCGCCATACATCGTTCCCAACGGATATAACCGCCGTGTGCTGGCTCAATTCAACTTACGGGAGGCCTATCACTTCTGTCGCCTGCGCACAGCAGCCAACGCTCACTTTTCCATCCGACGCGTGGCCTTGCGCGTGTACGAGGAGATAGCCCGCGTCCATCCAGCGCTGGCCAGGTTCATGAACCTGCCGCAGGAAACCTGGCAGGGCATCGAAGAGAGGTGTTTTACAAGTGTGAGGGAGGGCTGCCAGAAGGCCTCCGGGGGATAACGACTGCCGGCCGAATGCACGTACTGGACAAAAAACGTTGAGCATGAGAAAATTCCGGCTGCCTGACATCTTCTTACCGAGGTGATGCCAATGAGCCGAAAAGATCGGGAAGGGCTGAGCAAGCGCCAGGAAATGCGCGAGCGGCGGAGGCGCGCCGAAAGGCGCAATCGCCTGCTCTGGATCGGTCTGATGGTGATCGGCGCGTTGCTGGTGGCCTTTGTGCTGATTTATCCTCAGGTGAAACCCATAGCCGCCATTCAAACCATCGCCCCGCTCGCGCGACCCAACGTCGAGCGTAATCACACCGGCAATCCCAATGCGCCGGTCAGACTGGTTGAGTTTTCAGATTTTCAATGTCCCTTCTGCCAACGCTTCTGGGAACAGACGGAAGCGCTGATCCTCGAGAATTACGTCAAGAACGGCAAGGTTCTGTTCACCTATCGCTCGGCGGGCAACTGGGTGAGCCGCAACCTCGGCCGGGGCGGCGTGGAATCCGAGAACGCGGCCATGGCCGCCTACTGCGCGGCCGATCAGAACAAGTTCTGGGAATATCATGATGCCCTCTTCGCCAATTTCCTGGGAGAGGATGTCGGTTCATTTACAATCCGCCGGCTGCAAGCCATGGCCGAGAACGTGGGCCTGGAAATGAGTGCCTTCAATGCCTGCCTCTCGAGCAAAAAGTATAGTGCCCAGGTGAAGCAGGACTTCGAGGATGCCCTCGCGGCCGGCATCAGCGGCACGCCCTACTTTGTCATCACCTATACAGTCAATGGGCAGGAAAAGACTCTGGTGATAGAGGGCGCTCAGCCGTTCAGCGTCTTTCAACAACAGTTGGATCAGGCGCTGAGGGAGGCGGGCGCGCAGTAAATTGCTTCAGTCCGAGAGGGACGACTGCGCCGCGCGAGGCGTTTGCCCGGCGCGGCGCAGTTCCATTTCAGGCCTCATCCTGTGCCCCCGTGTGTGGATGCGGCAGATCGGCCTCGCAGCCCGCGGCCCAATAGGCCATTTCGGCCTGCGGCTATCCTCATTCTCCACGTGATGGATGGCTGAACCTACCCGAAGCGCTCCTCCTTCCACACATCGGCGCGGTTGTGATAGCCGGCCTGCTCCCAGAAGCCGCGCCGGTCGCGCGGCATGAATTCCAGGCCGCGCAGCCACTTCGCGCCCTTCCAGAAATAAGGGGTCATCAGATCCTCGCGCCCGGGGAGGAATCCCACCACGCCGCGCAGAGGATAGCCATGTTCCGGGGTGAGCGGCTCCCCGTTGAAATGAGTGGCCAGCAGGAAGTTATCCTGCAGCACCACCTCGAGAGGCAAGTTGACCGTGAAGCCGTATTCTGCATGCTGCATCACATGCGTGGCCGAGGGCTTGATCCTGATCCAGCCCTCCTCCACCAGCCTCTTGACGGAAACGCCTTCCCACTCCGTGTCGCACTTGCTCCAGCGCGTCACGCAGTGAATATCCATCACGACCTTCGTGCGCGGCAACCGCTTGAATTCCTCCCACGTCCAGCGCTTCTCCTCCTCCACCTCCCCCCACACGCGGAAATCCCATGTGGCCGGGTCGAAAGGAGGCACTGGGCCGTAATGCAACACAGGGAACTTCAGCGTGAGAGACTGGCCAGGCGGCAGCCGGCCTTCCTGACGCAGTCGTTCTTCTTCTTTGCGCCGATCGAGACCTTCCAAAGAGAACATGAAACACCTCTAAATTCTGCACCGGCATCGAGGCTGATAGAGCCTGCGTAACTACTGCCACCCATTGTCATTGCGAGGGAGCGCCGTGACGGAAGCCATTTGCCCATGAGGCTTTGTCACTGCATCTGGGGGATTGCTTCGCCCTGGCGGGTTCGCAATGACACCTGCTTCAAATCGTTCATGGCATGAAGGTGGGTAGTTACGAGCCTGTAGGGCCTTGAACAGTGGCAGGAAATCCGGAGCCGGTACGTGCTACTGCTCCCCCTCTCTCTCCGCCCACGACAGGAAGAGAGAAAGGGGCTGCTGAATCATCACACCTCCAGGCTCTCACCCGGCTTCAACACCCTGACTTTCGTGCTGGTCTCTGCTTCCACACCTCTGGCCCAGGCCTGAGGGTCTTGAGCAATGAGGTCCCAGGTGTTGTAGTGAATGGGCACAACCATCTTGGGCTGTAACAACTGCACGGCGCGCAGGGCATCATGCGGGCCCATGGTATAGTTATCGCCGATGGGAATGACGGCCAGGTCCAGCCCCTCCTCGCCAATGAGTTTCATATCACCAAATAGGCCGGTGTCCTGGGCGGCATAAATCTTCTTGCCATCATTGGTCGTCAGCAAGAAGCCGCACGGATTGCCGCCGTACGAGCCATCTGGCAGGGCCGAGCCATGCAGAGCAGGCGTCAGTTTGAGATAGCCAAACGGGTGTTTGTGTCCGCCGCCGATATGCTGGGCATGCACATTCTTGACGCCCTGTTTCTCCAGCCAGGTGGCGATTTCGAAATTGCTGATCACCATGGCCTGGGTGCGTTTGGCGATGGCCACCGCATCCCCCACGTGATCACCGTGGCCATGGCTGACCAGGATGAAGTCGGCTTCCACCCTGTCTGCCGAAGCGGAGGCGGCCGGGTTGCCGCTGAAAAACGGGTCGATCAAGATTTTGTGTCCACCGCTCTCCAGCCCGAGGGCGGCATGGCCGTACCAGGTGAGTTTGTTGCTCATACGCACCTCCTTGTGTGTTTAAGTATACCCTCAATTTGGACACGCGGCCTCTGTCATGGGCGGGATAAATCCCGCCCTACGCATGAACAAACAAAGCGGGGCGGGCCATGGCTCCGCCCCGTTGATTGCGAATGGGCAGGCGCGCTACCAACTGGCGTTCAGCCAGCCGCGCATCTCCATGGCTTTGACCACGCGCGAGATGGCCACCATGTAGGCGGCATCGCGCATGTAGACCTTCTCTTTCTCGGCCATCTCCAGCACGCTGTGGAAGGCCTGCGTCATTTTGGTGTCCAGTCGTTGAAGCACCTCTTCCTTTGTCCAGTAGAAATTCATATCGTTCTGGACCTGCTCGAAGTACGAGGTGGTCACGCCGCCGGCGTTGCACAGGAAATCAGGAATATCGAAGATTTTGTTGGCTTTGAGAAATTCGTCGGCCTCGGGAGTGACGGGGCCGTTGGCACCCTCGGCCACGATCTTGACGCGTTTGGAGATCTTCTTGACCGTCTCGGCATTGACATGGCCCTCGATGGCGGCCGGAATGAGCACATCGGCTTCCTTGCCGATCCAGGCCTCACCGTCCTCCACTTTGTAGCCGGCCTGCTGGGCTTTTTGCCGGTCGATCGTTCCGTACTCGTCCACAATGCTCTGCAAGAAGTGTGGGTCGACGCCCTCTTTCCGACTATAAGTGAAGGCCTTCTTCTCGTGGCGATCCCAGCAGGAGACGCAGGCCACCTGCCCGCCCAACAAATCCACGAAGCCGATGGCCGCATATTGCGCCACGTTGCCGAAGCCCTCAATGGCCGCGATGGCATTCTTCGGATTCATGCCCAGGTGCTTCATGGCCTCGCGCACGGTGTAGATCACACCGAAGCCGGTGGCCTCGGTGCGGCCAAGCGAGCCGCCGCTTCCCAACGGCTTGCCTGTGAACACGCCGGGCGTGTATTGGCCAACCAGGCGGGAGTACTCATCCATCATCCAGCCCATCATCTGCGGGTTGGTGCCCACGTCCGGGGCGGGGACATCCAAGCGCGGCCCGATGTTCTTCCACATGGCGCGCACCCAGCCGCGGCACAACTCCTCCTTCTCTCGCAGCGAGAGCGCGGCCGGGTCGACCACCACCCCGCCCTTGCCGCCGCCCAGAGGCAGGTCGGCCACGGCGCACTTCCAGGTCATCCACATCGCCAGGGCGCGCACGGTATCTAACGTCTCGGCGGGATGAAAACGAATGCCGCCCTTGTTGGGGCCGCGCGCATCGTTATGCTGGACGCGAAAACCTTGAAAGATCTTCAACGAGCCATCGTCCATGCGAACCGGGATGCGGAAGGCATATTCCCGCGTTGGCCAGCGCAGCACCTCCGCCACGCCGGGATCCAGGTTGAGCAACCTGGCCACGTGATCGAACTGCCTCTGGGCCATTTCTAACGCATTGATTTGTTGAGACATGCTCTTTCTCCTGCATTAGAGTTTTGGAAAAATATAGGAGCGGGCAGCTCGGACCGCATGCCCGCTCACCCAAGCGACGATGGGGCTCATCTTGAGCATAATCAGACCCTCACCTTAGTTAACCTTACACGAGTTTGAATCCTGAGTCAATATGAGAGTTGTCACGATGCCGTCAGCAGACCACAGGACATAAAGCACACTTTGGGGTGCTCAGCTTCGGTGCAACTGCTTTTCCAACTCACGGCGCACAACCTGCGGGTTGGCCTTGCCGCCGGCCTTCTTCATGACCTGCCCGAACAGGAAGTTGAGCACGCCGGACTTGCCGGCCTGATAACTGGCGACCTCCTGGGGATGCTGCTCCAGCGCCTGACGCACCAGGTCGGCAATGAAAGCTTCATCCGAGACCTGCCGGAGGCCGCGCCGCGCCACGATCTCCGCCGCGCGCGCGCCGGAAGTGAACATTTCGGCCAGCACTTCTTTGGCGCTGTTCTGGGTGATCTGCCCTTCGGCCGTGATCCTCGCTAACTCGGCCAGCGCCTCGGGGCGCACTCCGATCTGGCTCACCGTGAGCCCGGCCTGATTCATGAGCGAGAACAGATCGCCCAGCATCCAGTTGGCGATCAACTTGGGCGCGAGGCCCGCGCGCAGGGCCTGTACGGCGGCTTCGAAGTAGGCGGCCACCTCGGCCTCTTCGGTCAGGCGGGCAGCCTCGTATTCCGTCAGGCCATACTGGCGGATGAAGCGGCGATATCTGGCGTCGGGGAGTTCGGGCAGCGTCTGGCGCAGGCGCTCGATCCACGCCTCTTCGATCACCAGCGGCGGCAGATCGGGTTCGGGGAAGTAGCGGTAGTCATGGGCTTCTTCCTTGCTGCGCTGGGAGTACGTCTCGCCACGCGCCTCCGACCAGCCCAGGGTCTCCTGCTCGATGCTTCCGCCGGCGGCGAGGATTTTGCTCTGGCGTTCGATCTCGTAAGCCACGGCGCGCTCCAGAGCGCGAAAGGAATTGAGGTTTTTCACCTCGGTGCGCGTGCCGAGCGAGGTGCTCCCTTTGGGCCGCAGCGAAACGTTGGCCTCGAAACGGATCACGCCCTTTTCCATATCTCCGCTGTTCACGCCGAGGTAGCGCAGGATGTCTCTCAGGGCCTGACCATAGGCACGGGCGGCCTCCGCCGAATGGAGGTCCGGCTCCGAGACGATTTCGAGCAGGGGCACCCCGGCACGGTTCAGGTCCACCAGGGAGTAGGATTGTCCATCGCGCTCGATGTGCGTCAGTTTTCCCGTGTCCTCCTCCAGATGGACGCGGCGGATGCGAATCTTCTGCTCGCCTTCCGAGGTCCGAATCGTCAAGCGGCCATTCACAGCCAGCGGTTGTTCATACTGCGAGATCTGATAGCCCTTGGGCAGATCGGGGTAAAAATAATTCTTGCGGGCAAAGATGCTGACCAGATTGATGCTACATTCGAGCGCCAGTGCCACGCGCAGAGCGTATTCCACAGCCTTTTCGTTGACTACGGGCAGCGTTCCCGGCATGGCGGAGCAGACCGGGCATACCGCCGTGTTGGGGGCGGCCAGGGTCGCATCCACCACCTCGCAGGCGCAAAACATCTTGGAACGCGTCCGCAGTTCTGCGTGCACCTCCAGGCCGATGACGGGTTCGAATTCCATCTTTGGTTACTCCGTCCTACGCGAGGCCTGTCGTTGCAGGAAGGCCGCCACGCGCTCTTTGTGCTCTGCCGAGCGGCCGGCGAGGTCTTGCAATTCGGCTTCTGTTTTCAACACCTCTGCCAAATGAGGGAGCATCGCCCGGTTGAAGGCCTGTTTGGCCAGGGCGAAGGCCTGCGCAGGGCCGCTGGCCAGGCGCGCCGCAAACGCGGCGCTCTCCTCGTCAAAGGTCTCGACCGGGAGGAGCAGATTGACCAGTCCCCATTCGAAAGCCTGCTGGGCTGAGATGGGCTGATTGGTCATGAAATAATATTGCGCCCGTCCCAACCCGATGGCAAGCGGCAGAAGCAGGGAGACCGCCGAATCGGGCCCCAGGCCGACGCCGGCAAAGCCGACCACGAAGCGGGCGGCGTGCGAGGCCAGGCGCAGATCGCAGGCCAGGGCCACCCCCAGGGCCGCCCCGGCGCAGGCTCCGCGCACAGCGGCCACCACCGGCTTGGCGACCTGCCGAATTTGCAGCACGAGCGGGTTGTACGTCTTTTCGAGATGTTCGCGATAGGAGATCGAGCCAGCCTGCATCTCGCCGATGTCCTGTCCGGCGCTGAAGGCTTCCCCTTCACCCTGCAGCAGGATGACGCGCACTTGCGAATCGCCGGCCGCGACGGCCAATACCTCCTGCAGGGCCAGCACCAGAGCCACGTTCATGGCGTTGGCGCGCGCCGGACGATTCAACCCCAGGTTCAAGACACCGTTTTTCAACGCAACCCGCAGCTCAGGTCTGGAAGAAAACATGTGCAGGCACAGCAGGGAACGTTGCTCCCCTTATCTCCTCTCAGGAAAGATCGTCACCGGGATCAAATTCGTATTCCACCTGTTCGCGGTCGAGATAGACCCACAACATCAGCACATGCCCTTCGGGGGTTTCCACAGTGCGCGCAGCCAGGATCGGCGTTGTCTGTTCGAGGCCCACTTCGTTGCGGTAATGCAGATGAATGTGGCTCTGGTTGGCCCAGGCCCGGTGACAGCGTTCTACCAGGGCATGGCCATTGAAGGTGCGCAGACGCGTCAAGGCCGGTATAAGGAGATGCGGACTCTCGTGCAGACCGGCCGCCCAGCCATCGTTCACCCTTTCAAAGGTGGGCGGCGGACCCTCAATGATGGTAATCCTGTCGCTCATAGTGCTGAAGAATATACCACAAATTGCATCGGTTCAGCGGGTTGAGCACGCGGCCGTCAAAGCGAAGTGACGATGGCTTTGACCAGCGCCGGGCCACGATAGATCAGGCCGGTGTACAGTTGAATGAGCGTGGCGCCCATATCCAGGCGGCGTCGGGCATCCGCCGCACTCATGATGCCGCCGGCGCTGACGATCGGGATGCGACCGCTCACGGCACGGACGACTCTCTGCAGCACCGCTTCGCTGCGGACCCGCAGCGGGGCGCCGCTCAATCCGCCGGCTTCCCCCCGATAGCGAGATCGCAGTCCCTCGCGCCCCAGCGAGGTGTTGGTGACAATGATCCCATCCATCCCGCTGTCCAGGATGGCCCCTACCACCTCATCCAGTTCGGCCTCGGAGAGATCGGGCCCCAGTTTGACCAGCAAGGGCACGCGCCGCCGGAGGGCGCGCTGTTCGATCAGACGCTGCTGATGAAGACGCGAGAGCAGAGGCTCCAATGCCTGGCGTGCTTGCAAGCGCAGCAACCCTTCCGTGTTCGGGGAACTGACGTTAATGGCCAGGTAATCGGCGAGCGGCGCGAAGTTCTGCAGCAGGGCGAGGTAATCGAAAACGGCCTCCTCGTTGGGAGTGTCCCTGTTCTTGCCGATGTTCACGCCCAACACGAGCGGCCAGGCGCGGCGAATGGCCCGCGGCGGCGATCCTGTGCCCAGCAACCCCTCGGCCAGGCTGCCGCGCGCCGCGGCGCGCAGGCGCCGTTGCACGAACCCGGCCCCGCGGCTGGGGAATCCCAGGCGGTTGATCAGGGCTTCATCCTCGATCAGGCGGAACAGACGCGGACGCGGGTTGCCCGCCTGCGGTCGAGGCGTGACCGTGCCGATCTCGAGGTGGCCGAATCCCAGAGCCGCCAGCCCGCGCACGGCGAGGGCGTCCTTATCGTATCCCGCCGCCAAGCCAACCGGATTCTTGAAAGTCAGACCGAAAGCACTGACCGGCTTGCACGGCGCAGAATAGAGCCATTCCAGCATCCAGCGCGCGGGGGGCAGATCGCCGGCCACGCGGAGCATCAGAAGGGTGAGAACGTGCGCGCGTTCGGGGTCGAGACGGAAGAGAAGAGGGCGGAGGAGGGAATACATGCCCTAGAACTTCTTCTGCCCGCTCAAGTCCAGGAAATACTGAATGACCTCTTCTTCGGGATGGGGCACGTCCATCAGAGCGAACATGGCTGCCAGTTCGCCGCGATGATGCGTCTCGTGGTTGGGGACGTGCATGAGCATCTGCCAGAGCGGAGCACGAAAGGTCTCCCCGCTGAAATTGGTGTACGAGAGGACGGCCTCCAGGCTTTCTTCGCTCTGCGACTCGAGGAAGGCGCGCATCTCTGCCTCGATTGTTCTCCAGCGCTCCTGGATGGAGGCCAGGGTGGGGAAAGCCTGGCGGCTCAGATGTCCCTTCGGCGACGTGCCATGCCAGCGCTGCAGCCAGACCCATTCGCTGCTCAGCATGTGCAGCAAGACGCCGTGGACGCTATCCCAGCTGTGGCCCTGCTTGCGGAAGAGTTGCTCTTCGCTCAGCCCTTCGGCTACGGCAAAGTAGCGCCGGTTGGCCCAGTAAGTGTAGTCGTAAAGGTGTTGAAGGTATTCTTTCAGTTTCATCGTTTGCCTGCTCCCTGTCATCTCTGCAGCATTAGGGCGGCACAGTTTCCATCGGATGATTCTACCTTCTGCCCTCCGTTGCGGGGTAGAATGGGGCTATGAGAGCCCTGCACCGCTGGGATCTATCTCCCGAGGAGGCCGCACGCCTGCAAAGCGAACTGCGCGCGCGCCTCGTTCTGTCCTGGGATGGACGTGCCGTAACCACCGTGGGCGGCGTGGACGTCGGCCTCGTGCCCGAGGGCCGCGGCCAGGCAGGGCATGCCTGCTGCGCCATCGTCATCCTGCATTACCCGGCCCTGACCCTGCGGGAGGTGGTCACGGCCGAGGTTCCGCTGCTCTTCCCCTATATCCCCGGCCTGCTGGCTTTTCGGGAGGGGCCGGCCGTGGTGGCCGCCTGGGAGAAACTGCAGACCCAACCCGATCTGATCCTGTTCGATGGGCAGGGCATTGCCCATCCGCGCGGCATGGGCATCGCCTCGCAGATGGGGCTGTGGCTGGAACGCCCCACCATTGGCGTAGCCAAATCGCGCCTCTATGGCCGCCACGCTGCCCCCGGCCCCCGGCGTGGCGATTCGACCCCCCTGTGTGATGAGCATGACCCGAGGCGCGTCATCGGCGCCTCCCTGCGCACACGTCCAGGGGTCCAGCCTATTTACGTCTCGCCCGGTCATTTGATTGACCTCGAACACGCCCTCGCGTTCACTTTGGCCTGTTGCACGGGCTACCGTCTGCCCGAGCCAATCCGCCAGGCCCATCGCGCCGCCGGCGGAGAGGACCTCTCGCCACGGAGAGCACGGCAGGAGCGCTTGTTTTGAGAACACATCGCAAATTGAGCGCTTGAAGAACTCTGCGCTCCCCGCGGCCTCTGCGGCGCGTCCTGGCAGTGGACTCAATCTTCGTCCTCTTTCTTTTCAGGAGCAAATATCTCGTCCATGCGCTGGAGGATTTCAGGCGTGAGGCGTGGGGCAACCTCTGCGGCCTGCATGTTCTCGCGCACCTGGTCAACGCGGCTAGCGCCGGTGATGACCGTGCTGATGTGGGGATTCTTGAGGCACCAGGCAATCGCCAGTTGGGAGAGCGTGCATCCAAGTTCCCTGGCGATCGGTTCGAGAGCCCTGACCCTGGCGATTCTCTGCGGGTCGGTCAGTTGCTTCCTCAGCCATTCATAGCCCTGCAGGGCGCCGCGACTGTCTCTGGGAATGCCCTGGTTGTACTTGCCCGTCAGCAAGCCCGAAGCCAGCGGGCTCCACGTGGTGGCGCCATAGCCGTAATCCTTGAACAGGCGAGCATACTCCTTCTCCACGCGCTCACGCGCGAAGAGATTGTACTGGGGCTGCTCCGTGACGGGCTTGTGAAGATGATGCCTTTCGGCGATCTCGATCGCAGCCACGATCTCTGCCGCCGACCATTCGGACGTTCCCCAGTACATAGCCAGCCCCCATTCGATGATGTTGTGCATGGCCCACACGGTCTCCTCAATGGGCGTGGTGGGGTCCGGGCGATGACAGAAGATCACATCCACGTACTCCACCTGCAGGCGTTGCAGCGAGCCATGGATGCCCTCGATCAGGCGCTTGCGGTTAAGGGTGTTTTTCTCGTTGACCGTATCGTGCAGGCCCCAATAGAACTTGGTGGAGAGCAGATAACTGCCGCGCCGCCAGCCGAGTTTCTTGAGCGCCGCGCCCATGACCTCCTCGGAGCGCCCTCTGGCATAGACCTCCGCGTTATCGAAGAAGTTAACGCCCGCCTCGTAGGCGGCGGCCATCATCTCCGCTGCCGCCCTCACATCGGCCTGGGTGTGAAACGTGACCCATGAGCCAAATGACAGTTCGCCGACACGAATGCCGGCCCGCCCCAGATGACGGTATTCCATAACACCTCCACAGATTTGATCAGGATGGAAGGATTATAACGTGCCTCCGGTATAATCGTTCTATGCGCCGCATCCATGTTTTGCTGTGCTTCTTGCTTCTGGCTTCGTGCGCGCCGCGCCCGAGGGACGAGAGGCCACCGACGAAAACGCTGCAGCCTTATCAGAGTGCTACAGCCGCCCCAACCGCCGTTTTGTCGGATGGGCAGATCGTTTCTCCGCAGGCCCCCCTGCCCTCACCCACGCCTTTTACTTATACAATCAAGCCAGGCGACACAATGAGTCAGTTGGCCGAAAAGTTCAATGTCCCGTTGGAGGCCCTCCTGGCAGCCAACCCCGGTATTGACCCAAACGCCATGCCCATCGGGAAGGGGCTGCAGATTCCCAGCAACCCCAGGAACCCAACAGGCGAATCCACCCCCACCCCGGCGGCGTTTGCTGTTGACCAGATGGGATGCTATGCGACGAGCGATCGCGCCATGTGGTGCTTTGTGCTGGCACGCAACGATACGGACGATTTCATGGAGAATCTCAGCGCGCAGATTACACTGCTGGATTCGGATGGCGCTAGCGTGGCCAGCCAGGCAGCCCTGCTGCCATTGAACATCCTGCCGCCCCATTCGGCCTTGCCGTTGACGGCTTTCTTTCCTCCCGATGTCCCTCCCCAGGTCAGGCCGCAGGTACAGATTCTCACGGCTATCCGCCTGCTGCCCGATGATCAACGCTATTTGCCCGCCATGACCAGAAATACGCTGGTGCAGGTGAGTTGGTCCGGCATGAGCGCCCAACTGAGCGGGGAGGTTTTTTTACCCCCCACCTCTCCCTCGCCCGCGCAGCGGGTGTGGGTGGCGGCGGTGGCATATGACCGCTCGGGGCGCGTCGTCGGCGCAAGGAGATGGGAATCGGGGGCTGGCCTCCAGGCGGGAGGCAGCCTGCCTTTTTCTTTTACAATCTCCAGCCTGGGGGGAAGGATCGGGCGCGTGGACTTCGCGGTGGAGGCCGGGCCGTAGGCACTGCCGCCCGGCCGCTCAAGTTGCGGGCTGCTTCCACGCAGTCGGCCTGCGCCGACCACCCTATCCACCGTCCATCCCTCCGCCCATTTGATCAGATTCCAGCCTATATGGCCGTTTCAACCGCCGTGCAGCAGCCCGCGTGGGTCATAGCCCTCACTCCGGGAAAACCCCTCGCCACCTCCCTGATATAATGGAAACATCCTTTCATCCGGTCACCAGGAGCCGTGTTCATGCCGAATCCCAAGCGCGTGTACAACTTCAATCCCGGCCCGGCCGTCCTGCCGCTGGAGGTCCTGCAACAGGCGCAGGCCGAAATGCTGGATTACAAAGGGCGCGGCCTGTCTGTCATGGAGATGAGCCACCGCTCCAAGGAGTTTGAGGAGATCATTCAGGGCGCGGAAGCAGATTTACGCCAATTGTTAGGCATTCCTTCCAACTACAAAGTGCTCTTTCTGCAGGGCGGGGCTTCGCTCCAGTTTGCCATGCTGCCGATGAACCTGCGCGGCCCCGGCGCTTCCGCAGACTATATTGTGACGGGAGCCTGGGGTCAGGCCGCGCTCAGGGAAGCAGCCAAGCTCGGCCCGCTCCGCCTCGCAGCCAGCACGGAAAAGGAGGGCTTCACCTGCCTGCCGGCAGACTTCGACTTCGATCCCAAGGCAGCCTACGTACACTTCACCTCCAACGAGACCATCCACGGGGTGGAGTTTTTCGCCGAGCCGCAGCCCCCGGCGGACGTCCCGCTGGTATGCGATGCCTCGTCGGATTTCATCAGTCGGCCCATCGATGTATCCAAATATGCCCTGATCTACGCCGGCGCCCAGAAGAACGCCGGGGCGGCGGGCCTGACCATCGTCATCCTCCGCGAGGACCTGCTGGAGCGCACACCGCCCGATCTGCCCATCATGCTGAACTACAAAGCCCTGGCGGCCAGCGCTTCCCTGTACAACACCCCACCCTGCTATTCCATTTACATCAGCGGATTGGTGTTCAAATGGGCCAGGAAACTCGGCGGCCTGGAAGCCATGGCCAAGCGCAACCAACGCAAGGCCCAGACCATTTATCAGGTCATCGACCAAAGCGGCGGATTCTATCGCGGCCATGCCAGGGTCGAGGCGCGTTCCGTAATGAACATCCCCTTCCGCCTGCCCTCCGAGGAACTGGAGGAAGCCTTCGTCTCCGAAGCCAGGAAGAACGACATGCTGGGCCTCAAAGGCCACCGCTCGCTGGGCGGGATTCGGGCTTCTCTCTACAATGCCCTCGAGCCCGAGGCGGCCGAGGAACTGGCCCGCTTCATGCGCGAGTTCCAGAAGAAGCACGGTTAGGAGCGCACAGTCTTGCAGGGTGCGAGGCGGGAAAGGGCAACCATGCCACAGGGTAACATCTGCGGCTGGTTTTCAGCAGAAATAAACGCGGCGCACCTCCCGCCGCGTTTGGAATCCATCCCCAAAGATAGGGATGCCCTACCTCGCATTCAGTGCCTTCGTCTGTTGATATAAGCCCAGGGCCACCAGAACATAGAAAGCCACGTAAAGCAGGTTGATGCCAAAACTCACGAAATTGACCCCGTCGGCGGGGTTGACCTGATAAGCACCTTGCCAGAGCGCGAGCGCATAGAGAAGATCCGAGGAGGCCGCACACAGAAAGCCGAGCGCGATCAGCCCCCAAGACCTGAACAAGGCCCCCCCAGCGAAGCCATCACCAGCATGACGCTCAAAAAGGCGACCATCAGATCGCCGATGGGATAGAGAAGATTGACGGTCTTTTCGAAGACCCCGCTGGTAGTCGTATCGGTCACAATGGGGATGATGATCCAAAACACGGACAGAAAGCACATCCACTGCATAGCGTATGGCTGTATCCAGGAAGGTCCGGTAACCTTGCAAGCCTATATCCTTCTTGAAAAAAATCAAGTGGCCGTTGTATATGGAGAGGGGCAGGGCATGGCGCTCCGCCGTCTGATTGGCGATACGTTCGAGGGTAATGCGTGCTGCCGGCCCCGCGATGCGTGCCAGCATGATTTGAAGCGTCCCGATCTGGGCAGCAAGATAAGACTGGATAAACGTCCTCGATTCGTGCAGGCTGCCCTCGTTCACAAGGATCTCGGCATACGTTCTCAGCACGTCGGCATGGGTGAGCAATCTGGATCTCTTGTCCCCTGTTGGAAACGAGGTCTGGCGTAGAACCAGATCTACGCCAATGAAGTCGTCATACTCGTCGTGGGCCGCCACCGCGACACAACTCGAGAGCCATAAGGCGCCACTTGCAGTCCGCACTGGAATCGGCATTCCATCGACATGCCCGCTGCGCCTGACCATCTCGACCAACTGTTGTGTAGTGTGAGGGTCGAGCGGCAAGGCGCGATGCAGGGGTTCACCATTCAACACCCCCGCGGATTCTCCGCTCACATGCAGGTAGTTCTGATCGGCAAAGACCACATTCCCTTCGGCATTGGTGAAAAGCAAAACCGAAGGATATGGGCTTTTAACCGTCGCATCGCTGGCCAGGTCCATAGATATTCACCTGATGTTCTACATGAAAGTATATCACGTCCAACGGCGCGAAGCAATCGGGCCGCTGCAGCCTCAAAGAGCTTGCCGGCTTGCATCCTACCTGCGGACACAGATCAAACCCTTGAGATACGCCCCTTCGGGGAAGTGCAAGGCCACGGGGTGATCGGCCGCCTGAGACAGGCGCGCGATGATTTGGGCCTCCACGCCGGCGTCCAGCGCGGCACCGGCGACGATCTTTTGAAACAGCGCCGCGTCCACCCCTCCGGAGCACGAAAAGGTCACCAATATCCCCTCACGGCGCAGCAACTTGAACGCCAGCAGGTTGATGTCCTTGTAGCCGCGCGCCGCCTTGCCGGCTTGAGCAGCGGTGGGCGCAAATTTGGGGGGATCGAGTATGATCATGTCGAACGAGCGGCCCTCATCACGCAACGTGCGCAGGACATGGAACACATCCCCCTCGATGAGGCCTGTCCTCTCTATTGGGAAGCCATTCAGCACCACGTTCTCGCGGGCAAGCGCCAGGGCCTGTGGAGAGGCGTCTACAGCCAGGACAGACTCCGCCCCCCCTGCCAGGGCGTGAACGGTGAAGCCGCCGCTGTAACAGAAACAATCGAGCACCTCCCGGCCTGCAGCCAGTTGACGCACGCGCTGACGATTCTCGCGCTGATCGAGGTAGAAGCCGGTCTTGTGGCCATGTTCTATGTCGACGCGGAATCGCAGCCCATGCTCGCTCAGGAGGCGATCTGCCAGGTGCGCCTCCCGACCGCGCAGCAGACCGCTGTGCGGCGCCAGCCCCTCCAGGGCCCGCACGTCAACATCGGAACGCTCGTAAATCGTTTCCAATCCTGTCTCCTCGAGCAGGAGGTCCGCCACGCTCTCTTTCCAGAACTCGGAGCCGGCGCTCAGGGATTGAAGGACCAAGACATCGCCATAGCGATCGACAATCAGGCCGGGCAGGCCGTCGGACTCGGCATGGATGAGGCGGTAGGCGTCCGCGTGTTGGGAGAGATTCAGCCTGCGACGCAGATCGAGGGCGGAGCGAATACGAGCACGCAGGAAGTGCTCCTCAACCGGCTCATCGTCAAACGTCCAGACGCGGGCACGGATTTGAGAGCGAGGCGAGTACGCGGCGCGGGCGAGGAACTCCCCTTCCGAGGAGAGCACCTCCACAGTTGCGCCGGGGGCAACCTCCCGCTCGAGATGAGCGACAGCGCCCGCGAAGACCCAGGGGTGGCGACGCAACAGGGATCTCTCCCGCCCCGGCTTGAGAATCAGCGCCGACATCTACGCCGCGACTTTAGAGGCCCGCAAAGCGGAGCGGATCATCAGAAATTCGGTGATGTTCTCCAGGGTGATCAGGCCGATCAGGCGACCATCATGCGTCACGGGCAGGGCTTTGGCACGGCTCTCGTCCAGGCGTTCGAGCGCCGAGGCGACCATTTCGTGCGTGTCCACTTCCGGCAGGCCGCGCCGCATGACTTCGGATACCAAAGCCCCTTGGCCCCTTTCCGTCAGCGCCTTGATGAACGTTTCGCGGTCGAGGATGCCCAGCACACGCTCGTCTTCCACCACCGGAAAATCGTGCTGGGAGCCGGCCAGGATCAGCTCGATCACCCGCTCCAGCCTGTCGTGAGGGGATAGGGTCTCGTATTGCGTCTGCATGGCACGGAAGACCGGAATGCCGCTGAGCGAGTTCCTCATCTGCACCATGCTGGCTTCCTGGGTCGCTCCGATCCAGACGAATAAAGCCACGAAGAGCAGGAACGGATCGACGAGCAGTCCGACCAGGCCGAACAGCAAAGCCATCCCCTGTCCCACGTTGGCCGCAATTTGGGTGGCGCGCACGTGGTCGATCCGCATGGCCAGGAGGGCACGCAACACGCGTCCGCCGTCCATAGGGAAGGCCGGCAGCAAGTTGAAAAGCGCCAGGGAGAGATTGACCCACAGCAGGCGGGCCACCACCTCCCCCGAGGTCACGCTGAAGCGCAACGAGGACAGGTCGCGGGAAAGGAAAAGATAAGCAAAGAGCACAGCCGCGATCCCCACGTTGACGGCGGGGCCGGCCAGCGCCACCCACAATTCCTCCAACGGTCGCTCGGGCAGACGTTCCAGGCGCGCCACGCCGCCGATGGGATAGAGGGTGATGTCGCGCGTCCGAATGCCGAAGCGCCGCGCCGTGAGGGCATGACCCAGTTCATGCAAGATGACGCAGAAGAACAACGCCAGAATGAACAACACGCCGCCGAGCACGGCGCTCCAGCGATGGGATTCAACCCAGTAGTTGAAAGCCACCCAGCCGAGGATCAGCAGGAAGGTGGCATGGATGTAAATATCAATGTCCCTGACCCGAGCAATCTTCCAGGACCATTTCATGACGACCTCCAAAACGCAAATCTATTGCCATCCGAGTTCGGGATAACGATCTTCGAAACCCGGATTCCGTAAGATGAGGCGCTGGCTCATCCAAAACCAACGTTATTGTAGGAGCGAGGGTTTAGAAAAGGGTCAGAACAACGTAAATCCTTTGTCAAAGCCCCCTCCCAGGGTCAGGGTGTGGAGAGGGCCGCTTTATGCCTTGCGTCCCGCTGCGAGCACCCCCAGTTTCCTGCCCGCCTCGGCCAGGATCTCGATGGCTGTCTCGATCTCGCGCGGCTCATGCGCCGCGGTGACCGTGGCGCGCAGGCGCGCCGACCCCTCCGGCACGGCCGGTGAGACCACCGGCAACACGAAGATATCGCGCTGCTGGGCCTCGCGCGTCATGGCAAAGGCGCGCTCATCCTGGCCACACAAGATGGGGACGATGGCCGTCGTCGTCAGCATCGTATCGAAGCCGGCCGACTTGAGTCCCTGAATGAAGAGGTCTGCATTCTGGCGCAGCCTGTCCACGCGCCAGGGTTCATCCAGAATCACCTTGAAGGCCTCGTTGGCGGCTGCGGCCTGGGCTGGCGGCAGGGCCGCGGAGAAGATGTAAGCGCGGCTGGCATGGCGCAAGTAACCGATCAGTTCTTTCCTGCCCGCCACGTAGCCTCCCACAGAGGGAATGGTCTTGCTCAGGGTGCCCATCTTGATGTCAATCACATTCTTCAGGCCGAAATGCTCCTCGATCCCCCGCCCGCTCTTGCCCAGCACGCCGAGGGAATGGGCCTCGTCGATCATCAAATAGGCACTGTACTTCTGGCACAACTTCGCCAGGCGCGGCAGGTCGATCACGTCCCCGTCCATCGAGAAGACGGCGTCGGCAACGACCAGCTTGGCGGCGCTGTTCGGCACCTGTTGCAGACGCCTTTCCAGATCCTCCATGTCGTTGTGTTTGAAGCGGCGGAACTCCGCACCCGACATCAGACATCCATCCACGATAGAGGCATGGTTCAACTTGTCAGAAAAAACGTAATCGCCGCGTCCCACCAGCGTGGAGACAACGGTCAAGTTGGTTACGTAGCCGGAGGTGTAGGTGATGGCCGCCTCCGCATTCTTGAAGTGCGCGATGGTCTCCTCGAGTTCATCATGGATGGTGAGCGAGCCGGCCAGCGTGCGCACGCCGTTCGTCCCCGTACCGAAGCGATCGACGGCCTTCTTGGCCGCCTCGTTGATGCGCGGATGTCCGATCAGCCCCAGGTAACTATAAGAGGCATACATGCCCATCTCGCGGCCGCGCACACGCACCCTCGCCCCGCCCAGAATCTCTTCGACGGGCTGATTGTAAAAGTACAGATCGTTTTCCTTGAGCATGGCCACGCGAGCCGCCAAGGCTCTGATCCGACGCGTAACGGCATCATCGTTGTGGAAGTCCATCCTGGCACCTTCTGAAGAAAGAATGGTATAAGTTTAGCCGAGGCACGAGGGATTGTCCAGCGAGAGAGCGATGGCCTTTCAAGATTTCAACCCTGACCCACCATCTGCTTCAGTTCTTTTTCCCCGATGATCTTCACCCCCAGCGCCCGGGCTCTCTCCAGTTTCGAGCCGGGGTTCTCGCCCAGGACGAGGTAACTCGTCTTCTGGCTGACCGAATCCGTCACCCTGCCGCCGTGCGATTCGATCAGCGCCCTGGCCTGATCGCGCGAGAGGGTGGGGAGCGTGCCGGTAAGGACGAAGGTCAGGCCGTGCAGGGGGCCCTCCTTCTCCTCCGCAGCCGCCTCGCCCCTCGGCCATACGCCCGCCGCTTTCAACTTTTTGAGCACATTCTGATTGGCGGGACGCGCAAACCAGTCCACGACCGCTTGAGCAATGCTCGGCCCGATGCCCTCGATTTGTTGAAGTTCGTCCAGGCTGGCGTGCCCCAGGGCGTCCAGACTGCCGAAGCGGCGCGCCAGATCGGCCGCGACCACCTCGCCCACGCCGCGTATGCCCAGCGCCGTGATCAGGCGCGCTAGCGTTTGCTGCTTTGAATTCGCGATGGCCTGCAGCAAGTTATCGGCCTTCTTATCAGCAAAGCCTTCCAGAGCGAGCAGGCTCTCCTTCTTCAAGGAGTACAGATCGGCGGCATCCCGGATCAGCCCAGCCTCGATCAGCTGCGCGACGATCTTGGGACCCAATCCAACAATATCCATCGCTCCGCGCGAAACGAAATGCTCCACATTGCGCATCAACTGCGCCGGACAGGCCGCGTTGACGCAATACCATGCCACCTCGCCCTCGAAGTGCTCCACAGGTTGCCCGCAAGCCGGGCAGGTTTGGGGTGGGAGGTAGGGCTTCTCCATGCCTGTGCGGGCCTCCACGAGCGGCCCGATCACATATGGGATCACCTCGCCGGAGCGCTTGACCAGCACGCGGTCGCCGAGGCGAATATCCTTCTCGGCAATGTAATCGAAGTTGTGCAGCGTGGCGCGCTCGACGATCACGCCGCCGATCTCGACCGGTTCCAAAAGCGCCACCGGCACCAGCACCCCTGTCCGCCCCACGCTGACGCGAATCTCGCGCAAGGTCGTGGTAACCTCGCGCGCGGGGAACTTGAAGGCAATGGCACCGCGTGGATCCTTGCCCACAAAGCCGAGGTCGGCTGCGAGGCGCAAGTCGTCGATCTTGATCACCATGCCGTCGGCCTCGTAGGGCAGTTCATCGCGGCGCGTCTCCCAGGTGCTGGCATAGGCCACGGCTGTTTCCAGGTCGTCGCAGCGCCGTGCGGCGTCGCTCACCGGGAAGCCCAGGGCGCGCAGGCAGTTCAGCGTGTCCCACTGCGTGGACGGGATCTCTCCCCCCTCGGCATACACGATTTGATAGACGAGCAGGGTGATCGGACGGGAGGCGGTCAGGGCCGGGTCGAGCTGGCGCAGCGAGCCGGCTGCGGTGTTGCGCGGATTGAGGTACGTTCTCTCGCCGGCCTCTTCCAGTTGTTTATTGAGTCTCTCGAATTCCTTGATGGGGATGAAGGCCTCGCCGCGCACGACCAGATATTTTGGAATCGCGACCCCGGCAGAGCCCACCACAGGAATGCGAAGAGGAATGGCGCGCACCGTGCGCAGGTTCGCGGTAATATCCTCTCCCACCTCTCCATCGCCGCGCGTCGCTCCCTGGACGAAAACCCCGTCGCGGTAGTGCAGGACAATGCTCAAACCGTCGATCTTCGGCTCGACCACGAACCCCGTCTTCTCGACTCGATCGTCCAACTTGCGGATGCGCTCGAACCAAGCGCGCACCTCCTCGGCGCTGAAGGCGTTGGCCAGCGAGAGAATCGGCGCGGGATGGCGAACCTTCTCGAAGCGCTCGGAGGGCGGAGCGCCGGCGCGCTGACTGGGCGAATCGGGCGTGACCCAGTCGGGGTGCTCGGCTTCGATCTGCTTGAGTTCACCCACCAGGCGATCGTATTCCGCATCGCTGATGAGGGGAGCATCGAGCACGTGATAGCGGTAATTGTGAAAATGGATCTGCCGCTTGAGTTCCTCGTAGCGAGAACGCAGGGAGGTGTCCACACCTGGAATTATAGCGCAGAGAGCGGACTTCGAAAGTGCTTTTCCCTGCCTTGTCGCAACCTGCAACCTGGAAAGATTACCAGGTAAAAGACTGGTAGCTTCTCCAGTAGTTTTTTTCGGAAAAATGGGTAAAAAAATAAGGAGGCGCCCGCGTCAAATTCGAAAGTGAAGGTCGTCTTTGGGTTCACGACGTTGGCTGTCGATCATGAAGTGCCATTTGCTCACGAGCGGTCGAGAGGGTGGCAGCATCGGAGGAGTCGGGCTGCCAGGAGCCTTCTTCCCTTTCAAAAGAAAGCCATCAAGGAGTCGCCCATGTCAAAGCAAGTGCAATGAAACTCACATTCGTGAGTGGTCAAGTCCATACAGAAAATTAAGGAGAAAACAATGGAGGCTAACATCTATATTACCTTGTTTTTGCTGCTCTCCTCTTTGGCAGCCGGTCATCTGCGAGATCTGCCTCCCGGCGTTAAGATCAAGGTTCTGGATAGGACACGAGGCAACATTCTTTTGGGCGCCGAAGTCCAGGAAGGGTTGGACAAGGAGCAGATTGAGCAAAACATTCAAACTTATATTGCCAGCAACTTCACCCTCGGCGGCGAACCAGACCCCATCAGTATTGCCAGCGTTGTGTACAAATACTATAGCGCCTCTGGCACCCAGCCCTGGAATGGCTCGTACGTGAGAACGTACTACAATAACCGTGCGGCTTACAATGACTGGGATCGCGGGTATGTATCTGTAACCGTGAACGGGGATACTGTTACTGTATGGAGTGGTTTGAATCCCTACTACTCGGATGCCATCGATCTGGCAGAGAGATGGTCGTTCAGCGGCTTATCTGTGACCGTCTCTTTTCCTCCGGGCATAAGCTGGTCGGGAGGCGGATCTACTGTCAGCTTCGATAGCGGTTGGGTAAATACAGCGGGTTGGGCATATCGTTTGGAAAACATATTCAGCGGTGTGTATGCAAAAAGCCTGCTCGATATTTGGAGAGTGGACGATTCGGCCACAAGATCGCATCGCTTTGGTTCCACAATCGTCACGGCTATCGCCAACGGCGGGGCCAGTGTCCCATAACCGTGTTGCCTGGCGGTAGAATTGGTTACCTACACCAGCAGGGAGGCTGCAAAAGGCCTCCCATGGCTTACTTTGCCATACAAAAACCATGAGCCGCTCGGCAGTTGAAACGGCGTGCTTCGTTTTACAAAATTGCCTGGTGCGGTTATACCACAGTCGGCAAAGGCCAACTTCGTGAAAACAGCCTCCAATTGAATGGCCGGGCGAAAGTGTCACAGACGGATAGAGCGCGGTAAAGATGGTTACAAACCATGAACCCCATTTCGCCGAGGAAGGATGAACAGACACAATCTTCTAATCACCTGCCTCTGTATTTCCCTGTTGCTTGTTGAATGCCGACCACTAAAACCTGATCAAAGTCACAGAGCAAACGAACCGGGCGATGCTTCCCTTGATCGCCAGTGGCGGGACAATCTGATCCGCTGGCTCGACGTGAGCTACGTGGAGGAGGCAGATCGTGCGGCCTTTGCATCTGTAGACCTCAGATTTCTTCGCCGCCTCAATCTGTATACCACTTATGGCATGACGGGCATTCTCGTTACCGCAGGCGAAAACATCGAAGATGCAGCAGCCATAAGAGACTGGCTCTTTTCCCTGCAAGGGGAAAATGGCGCCTTTGATGACCCCTTGAACGACCTCCCCTCGCTTGTCGAGACGTACTGGGCCATTTCCATTTTGGATAATTTGAATACAGGATTCCCCAATAAGGATGGAATTGTTCAATTTGTTTGTTCCCTCCAAGGAACAGACGGCTTCTTTCACCCAGATGCCAGCCTGGGAGGAAGCCAGGAAGAACAAGCGATTGTGGCCACCGCCTATGCCGTCAAAATCCTGCTTCTGGCTGACACCAACGGGACTGTGCCGTGTCTGCAAAAGACTCACGCGACACTGGTGAGTTACCTGCAATCCCACCTCCCCCGAGAGTTTTCTTTGAAGAAAGTCCAGTATTTTATTGCCTCGAGCACCCTGGCACAGCTCGCTCCTCGAAATATCCCTGCCGTTTTCGTGTCTGACTTCGAGCATGCCCTGGCAAAAGTGCCCTCACTTTCCACAGATCCGGCCGCCCTTTCCCATGTAACTGAACTGTACAACATTGCAACATCGCTTGATTTGACAAAAACGAAGAACGTACAAGGAAACCTCCAACAATATATAGTCAACCGCTTGATTCCAGTTTTCGAGGATCAGACAGGATACGCATGGGCTTCTGGCCCCCCAGACCCTATGCTGACATACCTGACAATAAAACTTTTTCACGGCGCAGGCATAGATTACCCTCATCAAAGCGATTTGCTACACATGTTTTCAAAATATCGTGTCCGCAATGGATGGCTCACAATCGTCCACCCCGTGCCAGACCCTGAGGCTACCTATTACGCGCTTTGGGTCGCCCATCAAATCGGCTATGTCAATTACGATGGTATCAGGGTTAGTGCTTACTTTCGGAGCTTCGTGCAGCCTCACACCGCCCCCGAGATCGACCTGCGAGATGTTTACTTCGCCGTTCAAGGGCTGGCCGCTTTAAATCAAAGCCTGGAGGAGCAGCCCCGCCTGGCCTTACAGAAGATGGCGGAATCGAAGTTCATCCGTCTTTCCAATGAGGAGAGAGACAGACAGATCCTTTGGCTCGTCCGTAATGCGGGCGCGCTTGAATGGAAACTCTCCAACACATTGCAAGAGCAAATCTCACAAAACATTCATCAAAGATCTTCGCTGCTCTCTTCTTATCGAATGCGGGACGTTTATGAAATTTTCCTGCTCCAAACTGTTTCCGGCATCAGATTGATCCCCTCGGAACAAATCCTGGCAAGAGTCCTGGATTTGAAAAGCGACCAAGGGGGATTCACCACCAAGAGAACGGCCCCAAGCCCAGATATCCATTCCACGCGTCTCGCACTGGAGATCCTGTTGGCCCTCCACTCCCTGGAAAAAATAGATCGGGAGACAACAAAGAACTTTGTGCGTTCGTGCCAGGACGATTTTGGTTTCAATATCGTTCCGGTATCTGCCATTGCGGCCCATCCCGAGGTATATAACAATCTCTCTCCCGATTTCAGCAGTACTTACGACGGTTTTCGTATTTTGCAGATCCTTTCGCTACAACAGGAATCGTCTCAACAAAGAAGCACCTACAGCCACAAATGGTAACTACCCTCACCCTGACCCTTCTCATCCCCGAAGGGGGCTCTCAAAGGGAGAGGGGATCGGCAACCAATCATGTCCTGAGGCAGGCCTTTAGTCCATCGAGCCCAACGAGCGGTCCGAAGAACTCAAGATCGCCCCCTCGGTTGAAGCCGGGAGGCACTCAAGAACAAGCGTGCTCGTTTATGCTACGGCGTCGGCGTAGCCGCAGGGGTGGGGGGTACGTACAGCTTCGCCGCCTCCTCCGCCGTGCGCGGCATGCCGTTCAACACCCAGCGCACGAATACATCCACGATGTTCGGCTTGAGCTGGCGATTGGGCGGCATCCTGCGGATCAGCACCTGGGTCGGGTCCTTCGGGTCGGGGATCTCGTGCCCCTGGATCACTTGCAGGAGATAACTGTTCGGGTCGCCGGCAAGGACGTTGGTTTCTTTGTGATCCCCGCTGGAGAGGATGTTCTCGTAGGTATCCATCAGATAGTTGTTGTTCTCCTTGCCGGCTCGATGGCAGGACAGACAATAGCGCTTGACAATGGGCTGAATATGCACATCGTACGATGGCACCTCGCCCGCCATCAGCGGCGGGAAGAGCGGCTTGAGCGCCTCGGGCGGGAGCTCAAAGCGATCGTCCCAGGAATAACGCATGAAGGTGACGATGTAGTCGATCTCGCTCTTGCTCAGACCTTCGGGGTTGTAGGCCTTGCCAAAGGGATTCATCCCGGCGATCGGACGCCCATACGTGATCACCTCGGCCAGCGAAGCATCATTCAGCGTGTAGAGCACATCGCGCCCATTGATGGCAGAGATCTCCTTGCCCTCCAGCCCCTTCACCCCTTCGATTTTCGTTACCTTGCCATCATCGCCGTGACATTCCACGCAGTTGATCGCATACAGGTCTTGCCCGGCGAAGATCTGATCCACCAGCGTCTCCGCCACCTCCGTCGCCGCAGGGGCAGGCTTCGGGGTCACGATCAGCACCCCGCCCGTCAAGCCGATCATCAGTCCGGCCGTGAGAACCGTGATGAGGACGGCGGCTTTGACGGGGAGATTCTTGAAGACCCGGGCCAACCCGAACAGAAGAACGATCCCCAGCCCCGGAAGAACCATTCCGGCAATCGCCTGGAGCACACCGATCAGCGTGGAGCCATTCGGGGCCACGGTGGGCACATTGGCCATCAGGGTCAATAAGACCATGTTCAACACCACAATGGCCATCGCAGAAAGGGGCAGGACGCGCTGGCCATAATACCGATGAGGGTTGCGCTCGATGAACGGCAGCAGAGTCCAAACCAACAGGAGCAACGCGGGAATGATGATCGTCGCGATCCACTCCACCTTGCCGAGCACTGGAATCTGTCCATAGAGCGCAAGAAACTTGAACAGGAACAGGAAGTACCATTCGGGACGCGGAACATACGTGGTGTCGCTTGGGTCGGCCTTGGGTTCGGCAGGAACTCCAATGAAGGTCGCCAGGACAATCAGCAGGACAAAGATTCCCAGCGATACGATCAGGTCTTTGAAAATGCTGTCGGGCCAGAAGCGTTCGCCGTGCTGGAGTTCATGTTCATAACGCTCGCGGATCTTCTTTTTGATTTCGTTGTTCATGGTGGTTCCGTCCATTTCCTCTCCACGTCGAAGCGTTAGATCAGGAATCCCCTAATCTTCCTTCGTGGGCCAGTGGGACTCGCCGTGCTTAATGACGAGATAGAGATGGGCCGCGATCAAGGCAGCCAGGGCGCCGGGCAACATCCAGATGTGCGCGGCGAAGAAGCGCTGCAGCGTCAAGGCACTCAATTCCGAGCCGCCGCGCAGGGCTCGCATGATGAAGTCGCCAACCAAAGGCGCACTGCCGGCGATGCGTGTGCCGACCGTGGTGGCCCAATAGGCCTTTTGATTCCAGGGCAGCAGATAGCCGGTGAAGCCCATGCCCAGCGTAAGCAGGAACAATCCGATGCCAATCAGCCACGTCAACTCGCGCGGATACTTGAAGGAAGCCATCACGAACACGCGCAACATGTGAATGAAGACCACCACCACCATTACCGTCGCACCCCAATGATGGATGCCACGCATCAGCCAGCCGAACGCCACGCCGTTCATGATGTAGTTGATGCTGTCGTAGGCATGGTCGGGCGATGGCGTGTAATATACGGTCAGGAAGATGCCCGTCAACCCCTGCAGAAGGAACAAAAATAAACTGGCCGAGCCCAGCGTGTTCCACCAGCCCCCTTTCGGTTCAGGACGGTCGAGCAAACTTCGATACAGAGCATTCAGGCTCAGGCGTTCATCGAGCCATTCGTAGATCGTCTTCCACATCTCACCCTTCCTTGTACAGGATCTCGAGCACGCCGTCCTCCGTCAAGCGGAAATCCGCATATCGGTCGAGGGGGCGCGGCGGCGGGCCAGATAAAACCTGCCCATCCTGGCTGAATTTCGCATCATGACATGGACAGATAAATGCCCCTGCCTCCTCCCTCCAGTTGACTGTGCACCCCAGATGGGTGCAGCGGCTGTTCAGGACCAGAAGATCGTGGAGGTCCTCGGACTTTCGCACGACAAAACCGCCATGGCTGGTGGAGGTGCGCTCCCACCCATTGACCTGAACGCGCGTGAAAGAGAACGGGTAGGGCTTGCCAATCTCCATGTCTGTCACTTTGCCAACCGGAATCCAGGCCTCTTTCCCGCCCGAGTGAAAGGCAGGGTCGAGCAGATACGAGATGGCCGGCAGGCCGACGGCCGCGCCGATGATCCCCCCTACAATGCTGGTCGTGACCTTGATGAAGTCGCGACGGCTGATTTCTTTCTCAGACATACCACCTCCGAAGTTCGAGGCTACCGCCTCCAGAGCAGGGCGGCCTCAGAACAATCCGAGTGAGTCGCGGGCTACACAGATTGTCAGGGCCTCCGCCATTCAAATCCACGGCGCCGGCCTTGCGTGTCCGCCGAGCCGGGGATTTCCTGGCAAGAGCGCCGGATGAATTCCCGAACGCTTTCCTTGGGAGGATATGCCAGGTTCAACATTATATACCTTTAAGCGAACTTCCATGTTTTCGGATTATAAGGGTCTATTCCCCCTTTACTGGAGGAAAAGTGGAATGAAATAGAGAGGACGATTGTCACTTTCTGGCACGAATTCGTCATAGGATAATTGACCCGATGCCCACGACCCGGCAATGGAAATCGGCCCGACAAAGAGGTAAAATATGTACTCATTGATCAGATCTTCAAGGAGTTCACGATGAGCCTGAAAAGGAACGTCAGTCTAGCCACAGCCCTGCGCTATAAAGGGCAGGGCCCCATGCTCACTTTCATTCTCCATCGCATGGGTGGCCTGGGCATGGTGATCTTTGTCACCATTCACGTCCTGGCATCGTTCTTTGGGGGACCAGCCGGCAAACTTGCCAACGCCATCTACGAAAACTGGGCTTTCCAACTCTTTATCTTCTTCTGCGCTCTGTTCCATGCCATCAACGGCCTGCGCATCACGCTTCTCGATCTGTGGCCGAAATGGCTTGAGCACCAGCGGGAAGCCATCTGGCTGGAATGGGCGCTCTTCCTGCCCATTTACGGCCTGGCGGCCCTGGTCATCCTTCGCACCGCCCTGGGAGGCTAGCATGACCCAAGCCAAATCACGCACGTTGCCCCTGCACGCGCGCGGCCTGAACTTTGAAATGTTCATGTGGTACGTGACGCGCCTCACGGCCCTGGCCATGTATGCCCTGGTCCTCCTGGCCGTTCTCGGTGCGTTGCTCATGGGTGCCCGTACCCAGATGAACCTGGCCGACGTTCTGCGTTGGGGATTCATGCCCAATTCCCCTCACGTGCAAAACACGGACATCCCCGACCTGGCGCCGTGGTCCACCCCCTTCTGGAGACTGGTCGCCAGCGCACTCTTCCTCGTGGCCGCCGCGCACGGCGTGCACGGCGCGGTGGTCGTCTTGGATGATTACCTTGTGCGCCCGGCGGCACGCCGGACAGTGCGCGCGCTCAGCGTCATCTTCCTGATCACCATGAGCCTCATCGGCCTCTATGTAATCTGGACTTCGTAGGAGACAGGCATGGCAAACCTTCACCAATTCGATGTGGTCGTGGTCGGTGCCGGGGGAGCAGGCCTCATGGCCGGGCTCTATGCTGCACGCGGCGCCAGGACGGCGGTCATCAGCAAACTCTACCCAACGCGTTCGCACACCGGCGCAGCCCAGGGCGGGGTCGGCGCCGCGCTCGGCAATCACGAGGAGGACCACCCCGAGTGGCACACCTACGACACCGTCAAGGGCTCCGACTACCTCGGCGATCAGGATGCCATCGAGTTCATGTGCTATGAAGCGCCGGCCACCGTCTATGAACTGGAGCACATGGGATTGCCCTTCGACCGCACCCCCGCCGGACGCATCGCCCAGCGCCCCTTCGGTGGCCACACCAACAACGTGACCGGCAAGCCGGTCCGCCGCGCTTGCCATGCCGCCGATCGCACCGGGCACATGATCCTGCAAACCCTCTATCAGCAGTGTATCAAAAATCATGTGACGTTCTTTGACGAATACGAGGTGGTGGACCTGTTGATCGACGCTGGCCAGGCCGCCGGCGTGGTCGCCCTCGAACTGGCCAGCGGTGAACTGCACACCTTCCACGCCAAGGCCGTCATCTTCGCCACAGGTGGACACGGACGCATTTACGAAGTGACCTCCAATGCATATTCCCTCACCGGGGACGGCATTGCCCTCACGCTGCGGCGCGGCCTCCCTGCCGAGGACATGGAATTCTTCCAGTTCCATCCGACCGGCATCTACAAACTGGGCATCCTCATCACCGAGGGCGTGCGCGGCGAAGGCGGCGTATTGATCAACGACAGGGGCGAACGCTTCATGCCCAAATACGCTCCCACCGTGAAAGACCTGGCCTCCCGCGATGTGGTCAGCCGCGCCATGTACCTGGAGATGCGCGAGGGACGCGGCATCCACGGCTCGAACTATCTGTACCTCGACATGCGCCCCGAGATCGTCAACAAGTACGCCGCCCTGGACGGCCGCACCAACCCCGACGGCAGCCCCTACACGGTCAGCGGCGAACAACTCCTCAAGAAGTTGCCCGATATCATAGACTTCTGCCGCACATACCTGGGCGTGGATCCCATCACCCAGCCCATGCCCGTCCAGCCCACGGCCCATTATGCCATGGGCGGCATTCCCACCAATGTGCGCGCCGAGGTCGTGGTGGACGAGAAGAACACCATCCTGCCCGGTCTCTACGCGGCGGGCGAATGCGCCTGCGTCTCGGTACACGGCGCCAACCGCCTGGGCACGAACTCCCTGCTCGATATCCTCGTCTTTGGCAAACAAGCCGGCCTGCACGCCGCCGAATACGCCCAGGGCGCCTCCTTCCCCTCCCTGCCGGCCGACCCAACCGACTTCGCCCGCGCGCAACTGGAAGGCCTCCGAAACAGCCGCGGCCAGGAAAACCTCTTCCAGATCGCCCAGGAATTGAAACACGAGATGTTCGATCACGTCGGCGTCTTCCGCACGCAAGAAACCCTGACGCACGCCCTGCAGAAAATCCACGAACTCCAGGAACGCACCCGACACATCAAGCTCTCCGACACAGGCAGGGTCTTCAACACCGAACTGCTCAATGCCTGGGAACTGACCAATCTGCTTGAGATCGCAGAACTCACCGCCGCCTCTGCCCTGGCGCGTCAGGAGAGCCGCGGTGCCCACGCCCGCGAGGACTTCCCCAAACGCGACGACCAAAACTGGCTCAAGCACACTCTGGCCTGGAAAAAAGACGGCAAGATCACGCTCGCCTATAAGCCGGTGACGATTACAAAGTATCCACCCAAAGAACGCGTCTACTAGCTCACCTTTCCCGGAGAAGGCCATGCAGGTCACCCTCAAAATCTTCCGCTACAATCCCGAGCAGGACAAAAAGTTTCATTATGAAACCTACAGGCTGGACGTCGATCCGACCGAGCGCGTGTTGGACTTGCTGGAGTACGTGAAAGGCAATTACGACGGAACGCTCTCCTTCCGCCGCTCCTGTGCACACGGCATCTGCGGCTCGGACGCCATGCGCATCAACGGACGCAATCATCTGGCTTGCAAGACCCTGGTGCGCGACGTGGGCGAAAAAATCACCGTGGAGCCCTTGCTGGGCCTGAGGGTCATCAAAGACCTGATTGTCGATATGCAGCCCTTCTTCGACAACTACAAGAAGATGCTGCCCTACCTCATCAACGAAACCCCACCCCCTGCTGACGGAAAAGAACGCCTGCAAAGCCCCGAAGAACGCGCCCGCTTCGATGACACCACCAAGTGCATCCTGTGCGCGGCCTGCACTACCTCCTGCCCCTCGTTCTGGGCCAGCGACGATTATCTCGGCCCGGCCGCGCTGGTGGCCGCCCATCGTTTCATCTTCGATAGCCGCGACCAGGCCGCCAGCGAACGCCTGAAAATCGTCAGTGAGACCTCCGGGCTGGCGCGCTGTCACACCGTGTTCAACTGTACCCTGGCCTGCCCGCGCGAGATCCAGATCACCCGCGCCATCGGCGAGTTGAAGATGGCTACCATCACCGGCAAGCTCGGCTAGCGCCAACGTTTCCAGAGCAGCGATGGAAAACGGGCCAGATGAATCATGCCCAAAACACAAGCCGATTTAGAGCAATTCCTGGCTGCCTGCCCAACGTACGCCTCCACTCACCTCCTCGATGAATTGCGAGCCGCTGAATACGCTCGCCTCGATGCCGCCGGGCACATCTATCTGGATTACACCGGCGGCGGTCTCTATGCCGAGTCGCAAGTGCGCGAGCACCATCGCCTCTTGAGCGAGCATGTCTTCGGCAACCCTCACTCCTCCAATCCTACTTCGCTCTTCGCCACCCAACTCATCGAGCGCACCCGCGCCTCGGTTCTCAAATTCTTCCACGCCGACCCGCAGGAGTACGTGGTCATCTTCACCCAAAACGCCAGCGGAGCGCTCCGGCTGGTCGGCGAAGCCTACCCCTTCGCTCCCGACGGACATTACCTTTTAACCTTCGACAATCACAATTCGGTCAACGGGATTCGAGAATTCGCGCGCCGGCGCGGGGCAGAGGTGACCTATATTCCTATGAGCCTGCCCGATATGCGCCTCGACCCTTCCTCCCTGGACGAATACCTGGCGCGCGCCAAGGCGGGGAAGCCAAACCTGTTCGCGTACCCGGCCCAATCGAACTTTTCCTCGGTGCAACACCCGCTCGAGTTCGTCGCACGTGCCCACGCCGCCGGCTGGGACGTGCTGCTCGACGCGGCCGCCTTCGTCCCGACCAACGCCCTGGATTTGAGCCAGGTCAAACCCGATTTCGTCCCCCTCTCGTTCTACAAAATCTTCGGCTACCCCACCGGCCTCGGCGCCCTCCTGGCCCGCCGAGAAGCCCTGGCCAAATTGCAACGACCCTGGTTCGCCGGCGGCACCATTACCGTTGCCTCGGTGCAAGGAAATAAATACTACCTGGCTGAAGGCCCGGCGGCCTTCGAAGACGGCACGCTCGATTACCTCAACATACCTGCCGTGGAAATCGGCTTGAGGCACATCGAAACCATCGGCTATGCGGCGATCCACGAACGCGTGCGTTGCCTGACCGGCTGGCTGCTCGATCACCTCGTCCCCATGAAACACCGCAGTGGCCAACCGCTGGTGCGCGTCTACGGCCCGCTCACGACGGAGAAGCGCGGCGGCGCCGTGACGGTCAATTTCTTCGACCAGGACGGACAGCCTATCGATCATCGCTTCATCGAAGCCGAAGCCAACAAAGCCAATATCTCCCTGCGCACCGGCTGCTTCTGTAATCCGGGCGCGGGCGAGATCGCCCTGGGTCTATCCAAAATGGAGCTGGCGGCCTGTTTCTCTCAGCCGGAACACGAACAGCGTCTCTCGCTGGACGATTTCCGCCTGTGCATCGACGGCAAGTCCAGCGGCGCGGTACGGATTTCAATCGGCCTGGTCACGAACTTCCACGATGTGCAGGCATTCCTGAGTTTCGCGGCCGGGTTGCTATCCTGAACGACTCCACGGCCCACCTGCTCCCCCCCGCCTAAGGCACATGGCCGAGGTGCGCAAGCAGCGTCAGCGCGTTCTCGATCGCCGCGCCTCCCGCCGTGTTGTTGAAAATGCACCAGACGGGGGTCTCCCTGGCCCTCTCCCTCAACTCTTTCGCGAAGGAACGCAGGAATTCATCTGTGTAGGAAGAAAAATACCGCCGCGGCGAGCCGTGAAGCCGATAGTACACGCATCCCTTCCAGCCGCCGGGAGCAGTGCCGGCTGGGTGAATCGCCGGGTCAACCGCGGCGCGCACCACGCGGAAGTCTTCCAACATGGCTTCCGCCTCCCGCTTGAACCAACTCGCATGACGCGGCTCACAGACCACACCTCCCTCGAAGCGCCGGCGCAACTCCTCGAAGAACTGTCTGGCCACGAGCGGGTCGAAGGCCAGATTCGGCGGCAACTGCACCAGCCAGGCACCCAGTTTCACGCCAAGTGCGCGCGTCTCCGTCAGAAAACGATCCAGCCCGCTTGCATCCGCCAGGCGCCGAACATGAGTCACCTCCCTGGGCACCTTAACCACAAAGCGAAAATCCGGCGGAACGCAGCTTGCCCAACGGGCATACGTGGACGGCAGGTGCGCCCGATAGAAGGACGAGTTGATTTCTACCGCATTCATCCGCCGGGCGTAGCGCTCCAAATGGGAGTCCTCTGCTGGAAAATGCTGCGCCGCCTCCCTGGGAATCGCCCAGCCGGCACAACCGACGAGGATCTCCGTGTCCATCGCTTACGTAGCGCGGGATTCATCCCGCAACCCAGACGCGACATCCATCCCCTACTACGGGGACGATGTGTCGCGGTGCAGAATCTTTGCGGTTATAACAGATTCTCGAGAGCAATGCAATTACACCGCGCAAACTCCAGAAAGATTTGTCGTTTTTGGTCACAAAATCCCATTTCGGTTGCCGATTCCCTCTCCCCTTGGGAGCCCCCTTCGGGGATGATAAGAGTCAGGGTGAGGGTAGTTACAGAGCGATACTTTAACAAAGTGTACGTAACTACCTTGTATAAAATAGTTGTCA
>JBBIKK010000014.1:0-53587 GCA_037445475.1 Chloroflexota bacterium | reverse complement strand
GTTCATGTACATCGGTTTGCTGCTGCGCAAGGCCAGGCGCAACTGGTTCATCGGCATCCGCACACCGTGGACGCTCTCCAGCGACAGGGTTTGGGAAGAAACACATCGCCTGGGTTCAACGCTGTTCCTGGCAGCGGGCCTGCTGACGATCCTCGGCACGTTCTTCGGCGGAGAGATCGCCCTCTGGCTGACGCTCGCCCCCTTGATCGGCTCGGCGCTCTTCTTGACAGCATACTCCTACATCCTCTATCGACGCGACGAAAGGTAACCGAGGTTCCACGTGAAACGTAAAAAAACGCGCGCGACCATCGCCGCGCACCGCCGGCACCCGATGCCTCCGGAGGAGCAAAGATGATCGATCGAAAAGCCGTGACCTGGTATGCGCTCCTCGCCTTCGCCACCTCCTGGCCCCTCTTTCTTATCCCGCTGACCTTGCGCCAGAGCGACCCGCCCATGCGGCAACTTGCCACGCAAAGTTTTTGGGCGCTGGCGATGTGGGGGCCGGGTCTGGCAGCGATCGGGATAACCGTCAGGGTTCAGAAAAGGCCCTTGCGCTCCCTACGCCTGAACACACTTGGCCCGAAGCGCTTCTATCTGTGGGCCTGGCTGTTGCCCACAGGGCTGACGCTGGCCGGCGGCGCCTTCACTCTGCTCTTTGGCCTGGCCCGCCTCGACCTGCAACTGACAACTCTCCGCGAGGCCCTGGCGCAGACGCCCGCCCTTGCCAATGTGCCTCCCGCCTTGCTGGTGGCTGTGCAAATCTTCGTGGCCCTCAGCGTGGCGCCCCTGATCAACCTGATCTTTGCCCTCGGCGAGGAACTCGGCTGGCGCGGCTTTCTGTTGCGCGAACTCCTGCCCCTGGGACAGGGGAAAGCCATCCTCCTCAGCGGTTTGATCTGGGGCTTGTGGCACGCGCCGGCAGTGGTGCAGGGACTGAACTATCCCGGCTATCCGCTGGCGGGTGTTCCCATGATGATCGTCTTTTCCGTTCTGCTGGGAACGATCCTCTCCTGGCTTTACTTGAACACCGCCAGCCCCTGGGCACCGGCCCTGGCGCATGGTGCCGTCAACGCGGTAGCAGGACTGCCGGTCTTATTCTTCCGGCCGGGCTTCAACCTCGCCTTCGGCGGAACCCTGGCCACGCCGCCTGCCTGGCTAGCCATGGCTCTCTTCATCGGCTGGCTCTATGCCACGCGGCGCCTGCCGGTGCCGCCAGTGGAGGAGCGGCCCGGGGGCGGGGCGCCCGCCCGAAGTCCGGCGAGAGAGGCGGAGCAAGATTAGAACATATGTTCTGGAACGCTCTCCGCCCCTTTTCCAGCAACCTGCGCACGAAGAGAATAGACTTTATCGGAAATAGGATGCAGACAAACACAGAAGAACACGGATTTTACCTTGGTTAGGTTAACAATCCCGTCGCGTCGGTCTTATTTCCGACGATCTCTAATAAAAATTCCGGGCGCACCCGGAATTTTTCGTCTATCCCAAATGCATGGGCATGATCACATGCAAGAAGTCCTCATCCCCAACAGGGCGAATCACGGCCGGGGCATTCGGAGCCGTCATCTCCAGGGCGACGTTGGGCGTGCGGATCACTTCCAGCACCTCGCGCAGGAAGCGGACGTTGAAGGCAATCAAGAGGCCGCCCCCATCCACTGTGGCTTCGACGAGGGTTTCGTTCTTGCCGGTTTCCTCCGAGATGGCCGAGACCTCCACCTCAGCCGGCTGCAGATCGCCGACCGCCGATTTAATATTCAGGCGCGTCACGTTCGAGCCCTCGCGCGCGAAGATCTCGGCCTGTTTGCAAGCCTTGAGCAACGCGGCGGTCGAAACCAGCGTGCGCGAGGTATACTTGCGAGGGATGATCTGCTGGTAATCCGGGAACGTGCCATCGATCAGCTGTGAAACCACTTCCACGTCCCTGACACGAAACACGACCTGGCCACGCCCTTTGGGAAGCATCATGGAGATGCTCTCCTCTCCATCGCTGGCGGCGCGCGCCAGCTCCATCAGGGCGCGTGCCGGAACGATGGCCGTCAAGGACGCGCCCGGCGGCGAGGGCAAGGTGGCCCTGCGCACGGACAGGCGAAAGCCATCCGCGGCCGCCAGCGTGAGCCGCTCTCTCTCCACCTGGATCAGGACGCCCATCAACACGGGGCGGGCCTCATCGGTGGAAGCGGCAAAGGCCACCTGCTGGATCATCTCACGGAAGTCGGCCACCTTCAACTGGACTGCGCCTTCGGCATCCGGGACGGGAAACGGGGGGAACTCCTGAGCATCAATGCACTTGATGTCCGCCGTCGAGCTTCCGCTGCGCACGTTGAGCGTCATGGTCTTCACGTCCAATGAAAGGGCAACCTGATCGCCCGGCAACGCATTGACCAGATCGGAAAACGTGCGCGCCGGCACGGTCGTGGAGCCGTCCTCCTCGATGCGCGCCGGAAGCCAGCAGGTAATCCCCAATTCCAGATTCGTGGCCGAGAGGCGCAAGCGGCCCTCATCAGTTGCCACCAGAACGTTCGCCAGCACCGGCAACGTGCTGCGCGGTGAGACGGCACGGGAAACAGTTGTCAGACCATGGGCAAGGTTTGCCTGCAGGACGGTCACCTTCATGTAACGACCCTCTTCCGCGATGGGATGATAACGAAGTATATCATCGATTCATCAGGCTGGCGAAGACCAACCCCAACAAGCCGGCCACCAACTGCACGCCAAACAGGGCGGCGGCGATGTAGACGAGGCTCATCCACCTTGCACCGCGCTCCGTCCTGGGGCGGATCTCCTGCCCCTCGGCCAGCAGGCGCACCATTTGGGCTGCATGCAGAAATGCCTCCCTGCTCACACCGCCTGCCCAGAGAACACCCGGCGATTCCTCCGGGACGATGATGCGAAACCCGTCGAACGAGCGAATCCACGGCGGGGCCTGCAACGCCACATGCCCGCTCAGAATCAGAGCGTCGAAGCGGTCCGGAGGGCGATCGGCTGCGCTGACCGTCACCACCACCCCCGGGGCGATCCTCTGCAAAGCCGCCCTGACTCGATCGCCAAACCCCTCGCCCACATCCAGAACCAGCACCTTGAAACGACTTTGCCTCTCCATCAAAGACCTGGCGGCCGCGATCCCATCACGACGCAGGGCAACGAGGTGATAGGCAAGCAGAATCCCGAAGAGGACCACCATCTGCAAGTCGTTCAGCACGGAGGGCAGAAAATCAGCGCCAGGGGCAACACCCAGCAGGGGCTTGATGAGTCGAAACACAAGCGCCACCGCCGAGGCCATCCCGCCCATCACGCCGGCGAACAGGGTCAGGTAGAGGTAACTCTTGCGCACGATGGAACGCCGCGCATGGTCGCCCTGCTCGCCAGCAGCAAGCGCCTCCGCCTGTAAAGGGCGCCAGGTCAGCAACCACAGTGGAAGCCAGGCTACCAGGAGAGAGAGGGCATCTGCCAGGCGGGCGCGCAGGGCATCGTTCAACATCAACGGAGCCGTGGTCAAAAAATCGATGATCAAGCGCACGAGGGTCGCTACACCGATGAAGGCGCCTCCCAGGCCGAAGGCAGAGAGGGCATAGAGGTAAAGGCGCTTCATCCCTGCCCGGCGCGCCTCGTCGCCCGTTGCCGCGATGTGGCGCTGCAGCCAATGTCCGTAGTAAGCCCAAACCACAGCGAACGGCAGGCCGACCGAGATCGGCCCGCCGAGGCGATGGGCGAGATCCGCACCCGAGATCGGGGTCCTCAACAAGACCTCGATCACGATGTGCGCCAGCATGGCCGCGGTGGTCAAGACGGTGATGACGCCGCCCAGGGCGAGCAGGTACAGCAGGACCAGGCGCAGGATGGAGGCTGCTTCTGCTGCTTCCTGCAGCGAATTCTGGACGACTCTCCACGCATAGACCCAGAGCGGCGTGCCGACCAGAAGCAGGGTCGCTCCGTTCAGGAACGTTTCCCTCCCCAGCCCCCCGAGCACCCCGGAGGGCACGGAGAAGAGGAAGCGCAAAACCTGTTGCGCGCCGAGGATGACCAGGATCAGGCCATACACGACCCACACGTAGCGATAGAGGCGGCGCACATCGGTAAAGGCATCCTTCTCTGCCAGAGTCTGCCACTCACGGCGCAAGACATTCCAAAAGTACAATGCGATCACGCCGTTCATCGAGATTGCAATCAGATTGTCTGCAGCGGTCTGTGTACCACCGAGCAGCGCCCGCCCGGCCTCAACGCGGGATACTTCCAGCAATATGCGATTGAGCAACGCCAGCAGGTTCTGAACCGCGGGGATCAGCGTGGATAGCATCACAACGTATAAGAACAGGGCTCGCAGGCCGGCGGCCTTCTCCTCATCCTCGCGGCGGGAAATGCCCTGCGCCCACAACCAGTGGAAGAGGAAAATGGGCACCCCTACCAGGATCAACGCCAGCGCCCGCGCCAGCACTTCTGCCATACCGATCACCATCCCGCTTACAATGGAACGCAACAAAGCAATCGTTCCCCACAGCACGACCTCCAGGCTAACCCATGCCACTGCGTAAAAATACAATCGTCGCACCGTCTTCATAATGGCTCTCCTTTTAGCCACCCCTTCGCACTATTTGGGCGGCATCTGATACCAGCTGTAGTTCCAAAAGTTATAGGCGGGGAGAGAGGAAATCTTCCATCTTCCATCCTGGCGGATCAAGTGTGCTTCTCCCAAGTTGTTGTAGGCGGTGGAAAACGGATCGCTGGGAGCATAAATGGTGGTGATCTCTACCGTTGCCTCATCGTCAACGACTTTCCCCGCGCCTATTCTGAAGCCCTGATCAGCAGCACCAAGATAGCCCGTGACAAACGTCTGGCGGAACTCTTCATAGGTGGGCTTATATTCAAGATCGGCAAGGTAACTGTAGGCTTTGCGGTAGTCCTTGTTCAGCACGGCCAGCACGTAATTATGCACCACTCCCTCGGGCGTATCCTCTGAGAGATAGGTGATGTTCTGGCGGGTGAAGAAGACCAGCACAGCCACGATCACCAGCAGTCCGATGCCGATCAGGATGGCGGTCAAAAAGCGATCCTGTTTCACAGCAACCTCCGGGACAGACATTGCTCTTGAGAATCTATTACAACCGTAAAGATTCTGTACCGCGACGTGGATGTCGCGTTTGGGTTGCGGGATAAATCCCACGCTCCGACTTTACCACAAAACAAGCGCAAACGGGAATACCAGGCAACTACTTGCCAATGGCTTTCTCAAGAAAGGATGTGGCGCTGCGAGGAGGGCGCTTTTTGCCCGACCGAAAGTCTCCTCGCCTGGAGGGTTGCTTCGCCTCTGCAAAGAGCGCAGGGACGCGCAAAGACACGAAAAACCAGATTCTTTGTAACCACCTACCGGCAGCCAAAAGCGGGAAGAAAACCACCACCGTATGTCATTGCGAGAGCGCAGCCCAAAGCAATCGCCAGCATTTGCGAGGAGACTGCCACGCTCGCTGCGCTCGCTCGCAGTGACAGGTAGGTAGTTACCTATTTAGATGTTTCAACGGTCATGCAGCAGATTGGGAGAGCAATTGTAATACAGGAACATTCCTTGTGATCGTGAATTTGGAGATTCGTATTCGTAGTAGTCTTTGTGGAAAGGGTGGATAAAAACGTGCCCTCGTACAGCTTGGGCATTTTGCTTTGTGGGAATGCCACATGTTGGGCCAGGGGGCACATTGTGCCTCAAGGGGGATGTGGAAAAAATGCAGGATAATATAGCGGCATTCACCCCGCGTCTATATTTTGACGTTCACGATGTTGCTCCCCCATATTTGGGGGGTATGTTTGGCGCAATTTTCACACGGTTTTCGAGGAAAAACCTCCCCTCTCCACAACGGGCGCCTGTTATCCACAGATTCCGCACTGTTATCCACAGGGGAGGCCTCTTTGGAGAGGTTGTCTGGGCCAAGATGTGGGTGACCAGGGGGGCAGACAACTGCCCTTGCGGGTTTTGAAGGGCGGTCAAAATGGCCTCCATCCAGCTCTGGCCCGACTCATGGAACCATGGAATGATCCGTCAGGCCAGGCCATTGGCAATGGCCACGGCATCCAGGCAGGTTTCGATTTCGTCGATGAAGCGGTCCAGTTCCTGGATGCGTTCCAGGAAGGGCTGCCCCAGCAGGCCGAGATGTTCACAAGCTTTCTTCCAGGGCAGAGAATCGGCTTCGGAGAGCACGATCACGGATGAAGTCCAGGTATGGAGCAGAGGCCACAGAACGGCCGTTGGGATTTCCCCCTCCAGCATGGCTCGGATGGCTTTCTTGTAATAATTCAGGCGCGCCTCGTGGATGTGTGCCTCCACGGCGGGGTGTCTTGAGGCCCGGAGGAAGGCTTGTTCCCAATCCGCCAGCCAGTTGAGGATCCTGTCTGTCTCCAGATGGGCAATGCCGAGCAAGCCAAACAGGGCGGCGGTGAAATCGGGTCGCCCGGCGGCCTGTGCCCGTGAGGGGAAATCCAGCAAGAAGCGACGCTCCGTCAGGGAGGCACCGTGGAGTTCGGCGAGGGAGTTGGCGGCGCGCTCCACGCCGCGCAAGAACTGCCTGACCTGCGTTGATCCCGCGCGTTCGGGAGCGAGATCGGAAAGGTCGATCCAGCATTGGCGGGCTTCGGCCAGCAAGGTCCGACAGCGAGCCAGGACAAGGGCGGGGGTGTGGAATTCGAAGCCGGCCCGCAGCCCTGCCTGCACGAATTCGAAGAATTTCTCGCGCTGGTATAGGAGCAGCGGATCGTATATTTCCCAACCCAGCACAGGGTCGGTGCGCAGTTCGCGCGGCGAGCGGAGATCGGTTTTTGTGCGATGGAGGATGTCGAGATGGAAATCCGGCGTGAGTTTGACGATCTCGCGTCGCAGGGCGGGAGGGGTTGTGTGAATGAAGACCAGGTCGATGTCGGTCGTCCCGCCCAGCAGCGGGTCGGCCGTGGTCGTCAGCGATCCCGTCAGATAGGCAGTGATGATCCCGGGATCGTTATACGCTCGTTCCTGGGCGGTTTCTCTGGCGATGCGGATGAGGGATTCACGGGTGATGCGCATGAGCTTATCTATTGAACGGCAGCGTGGGCTGGAAGGGTGGCAATCCCAGCGCCTGGCGGATGTGGTTTTCGATTTTTTTAAGATGTTCGGGATTCTGGACGAAATTCAGAGGATCGGTGTCGACGGGCAGGACGGGCGTGGAATCGTAGGGATGGGCGAAGAAGTCTTCGTAGGCGCGGTTGAGTTGGTCGATGTATTCACGGTCCATGTTGCGCTCATAAGGGCGGTCGCGCAGGGCGATGCGCTGCATCAACACGTCGGTGCTGGCGCGCAGGTACACGATCAGGTCGGGCCTGGGAATCTTCTCCCCGAGCGCCTCGTGGACACGATAGTACATTTCGAGTTCGTCGCCCTTGAGATTGATGCGTGCAAAAAGGGCGTCTTTGGCAAAGGTGTAGTCCGAGATCAGGGCTTTGCCGGCTGCCAGAATGCCGGGCACGGTGCGGCGTTGCTGGGAATAACGGCTGAGCAGGAAGAACATCTGGGTTTGGAATGCATAACGCTCGCGGTCGCTGTAGAAGTCGGAGAGGAAGGGGTTCTCTTCGAAGATTTCGAGCAGGAGTTCGGTCTCAAAAACGGGTTGGAGCAGGCGGGCCAGGGTGGTCTTACCAACGCCAATCACTCCTTCGATGGCAATGTACATGAATCGCTCCCAAAGGGAATATACTTAAGGATACCATAGATGGCATGTGCCCTCGGAAACCTCGCGCTCCCATTTTGGAGTACACTTGTAACTACCTACCGGCAGCCAAAAGCGGGAAGAAACCTGCCAGCGTGTGTCATTGCGAGGGCGCAGCCCGAAGCAATCGCCAGCATTTGCGAGGAGACTGCCACGCTCGCTGCGCTCGCTCGCAGTGACAGGTAGATAGTTACAAAGATTCTGTGACGCAGAGGTCGCGTTTGGGCTGCGGGATGAATCCCGCGCTGCGGTCTTTCAACGGCCGTGCGGCCGCCTCACGTCCAGAACTGCGGCAGGTACTCGCGATAGCTCTCCAGATAATCGTCCAGGATTCTGCGGGCGACTTCGATGTCCGTGATGACGGGGTCCAGCAACAGGCACTGCAGCGCCTTCTGACGGCTGCCCTCGATGGCGGCCTCGACGCACAACTGGGCCACGCTGATCTCGCGGCGGCACAGTTCGGCGATTGGCTCGGGCAGGGCGCCCATGTGGAGGGGGTGAACGCCGGCTCCATCCACCACCACAGGCGTCTCGACGGTGGCCCCCAGGGGCAGGTTGCTGATCTGGCCCGCGTTGGGCAAATTGGCGGCCAGATGATAGTGGGTGGTCGCGGCGGCCATGTTCTCGATCATCTCCAGCGCGCCCTCCGAATCGGTCTCCAGCAGGCCCTCGATGGTCAGGCGGCCCTCGGCCATCTCGTTCAGCCGCTCGAGCTCGAACTCCCGGAAGGCGGCCATCAGATCCCAATCGTATAAGCGGAGGCGGTATCTTTCCCAGGGCCTGCTCTGAGCATCCGAAACCCAGGGCAGGTATTCGCACAAATGGGTATCGCCGGAGACGGGCAGGAGCCCAAAGATGGAGAACATCTCCCTCGTCAGCGGCTCGAACTTCGGGTCGAGCTCAAAGAAGCGCTCCCGCAGCAAGGGATACAGGTCGCGGCCGTCGCGCCGGTCTCGAATGGAAAGGATCCAGGAAAAGTGATTCAATCCCGCGGCGCGAATATCCACCCGTGGGACGACCTGTTCTCTGACGCGTTGCTGCGCCGCGTATTGATCGATGGCCGCGTGGGTGCCGACCAGTTCGGGCGGGACCTCAATGCCGAGGTCCTGCGCCAGCGCCACCCCCACCATCACATAACCGATATAAATCTGATGGCACAGGCCCACCACCCTGATCTTGCTGTAGCGCTGGACCGCCTCGCAAATGCGGATCATGGGATTGGTGAAGTTGATCAGCCACGCCTGTGGGCAGATCTGCTCCATGGCGCGCACGATCTCCAGGATCGGGCCGATGTTGCGCGCCGCATGGGCAAAGCCGCCGGGTCCGCCGTTTTCGGCGTAGGGCTGGCGCACGCCGTACTTGAGCGGAATCTCGAAATCCCGCCGCCACAGCCCCTCGCGCGCCCCGACCTCGATGGCAGAGACCACGAAGTGCGCCCCCTCCAGGGCTTCGGCATGCGAGGTGTGTGCGCTGAGGGTGAACTCCGCCTCCCACTCGGCGTTGAGCCGCTGCGCCAGGCGGTAAACGACATCCAGGCTCTGGGGGTTTCTATCCACCAGGCGCAGCCTGGAACCGCGCAGCCTCTTCGAGCGCAGCAGGGCCGAGAGGGTGTTCTCGCCAAACGAGGCGCTTCCCGCGCCAATGACCGTGATCGTCGCCGGGAGGGACATCTTGCTCGCGCCCGATTCTACTCCCGAACGGGTATCTCCACCTCGGCGCTCATCCCCCACTTCAGGTGGGGAGGAGGGGCATCCAGTTCGAGCCTCACTTTGTAGATCACATCTCCGCCCACTCTTTCCCCCTTTGGAGCGACCGCCACCACCGTGGCCTGGAAGTCCTGCACGAAGGCCTTGAAGCGCACCCTGGCCTTCTGGCCGATGCGCACATGAGAGACCTGCCTCTCGCTCAAGTCGGAGGTCTCGATCTGGAAGTGCTCCAGGTCAGCGAGGACGAGCACCGGCCGGTGCGGCTGCACCAGCTCCCCTGCCTGGGCATAGACGGCCACCACCACGCCGTCGAAAGGGGCGAGCAGTGTGCCTTGTGCCCGCGCGGCGCGCGCCGCCTCGAGCGCGGCCCGAGCGGCCTCCAGGCGTGCCTGGGCCTGTTGGCGGCGCTCCAGGGGCGCCCGAACGTAAACGAAGCGATCGCCTTGAAACACCTTCTTGTAGGCTGTGTTCAGACGCTCGACCTCCGCCTGGGCTGCCCGCACGCTCGCCTCGGCGGCTGCGACCGCGAAATCCAGGTCGGGCGCCTCGAGGCGCATCAACGCCTGACCGGCCCGCACCGCCTCGCCCTCCTTTACCAGGACTTCCCCGAGCGGGGCCGAGATCAGGAAAGACAGCCGCGCCTGAGCAGCCGGAACAACCGTGGCCGAGGCGGTGACCACCAATCCGGCTCCTGCCGCAGAGAGGGGCGGCGTGGCCGCGGCCGGCGCCACGGGCTTCGCCGAGCGCGGCGCGCAGGCGCTCAAGATAACGAGCCATATCGTCAAGCGGCGGAGAAGGGCGACGTGCGTCCTCATGGCTCGACCTGGATCTCCACATCCGCGGTCATCCCCCACCTCAGGCCCGGCGGTTGTTCGGCGAGATCGACGATGACGCGGTAGACCACGTCTCCGCCGAGCGTGGAGGCCATGCGCGCCACATCGAACACTGCGCCGGCGATCTGCACCCCGAGCGCAGGAACGAAGACGCGCGCTGGCTGCCCGGCCTGCACCAGGGGAACATCGCGCTCGCTCAGGTCTGTGGTTTCCACCCGCAAGCGGGAGACATCGCCGATCACAATCACGACCTGGCCCGGCACGACGGTCTCAGCCGGGGCGATGTTCACCACGGCGACAAGCCCATCGAAGGGCGCTGTGAGCGTGGCTTGAGCCAGGGTGGCTCTTTCCGAATCGAGGACGGCCTGGGCGCGGTCCATCTCCGCCTGAGCGGCCGCGAGGGTCTCTCTGGATGTCCCCACCCGTTCCAGGTAGCGGACCTGAGCCTGGGCGGCCGCCAGATTGGCGGCTGCCTCCCGCACGTGCGCCTCCAGGATGGTCGTATCCAGGGCGGCCAGAATCTGCCCGGCCTTGACAGCCTCGCCCTCTTTAACATCCACCGACTTCACCATGCCCGTCAGGGGAAAACTCAACTCCGCTTTGCGGAGCGGGATCACCTGTGCGGAGGCGGTCACGCGCCTTGTCGCCGCGGCCGGCCGCGCCTCCAGGACGAGGGTGGGGACGGCCGGGGGAGTTGCTGTCTGTCCGCAAGCGTTGATCAGGAGAGTCAAAGCCAGGAGGAGGCACAGAGTTATCTTTCTCATCCGCAGCGTCCTTGTTATTTTTTCGCGTTGGCGCTCTGGTTTTCCACAATCAGGCCATCGCGCAGGGTGATCACGCGTCGCGCGTAGCGAATCACGCGCGGATCATGGGTGGCAAACACAAACGTCACCCCCGTTTCCCGATTGAGCCTCTGCATGATCTCCATCACCTGACTGCCGTTCTCGGTATCGAGGTTGGCGGTGGGTTCATCGGCCAGGACCAGGCTGGGGTTGGAGGCCAGGGCGCGCGCCACGGCCACGCGTTGCTGCTCGCCGCCGCTCAACTGATCCGGGCGGTGATGGGCGCGCTCGCTCAGCCCCACAGCAGAAAGCAAACGCATCACGCGCGCCCGTCGTTCGCCCGAGGGAACGCGATTCAGCAGCAAGGGCATTTCGACATTCTCATAGGCAGTCAGGGTGGGGATGAGGGCGAAGAACTGAAAGATGAAGCCCAGCATGGATCGGCGTAGATCGGCGCGCTGATCGCGTCCGAGGTGGGTCACATCCCTGCCGTCGAGCACGACGCGCCCGCTGGTCGGTTGATCGAGGCAGCCCAGCAACTGGAGCAGCGTGGTCTTGCCCGAACCAGAGGGCCCGACCAGGGCCGTGAATTCACCCTTCTCGATGGCAAAGCTGATGCCCCGCAGGGCTCGCGTTTCCACCTCGCCCACTTTGAAGACGCGGGTGACGTTTTCGACTCTTGCAACTTCCATGTTCATCTCCTCATTTCCCATGCAGAGCCTCGATCGGTTCGAGCCGCGCCGCCAGAAGGGCCGGGTACAGCGACGCCGCCACTGTCACCGCGAAGGCCACGATGGTCAGGTTCAGGGTATCCTCCCAGGTCAGATAGGCGTAAATTGTATCGCCGAGGAGGAAGTTGCTGCTCAGTCCCACGTTCCCGATGTAAAAGCCGTGCCGGGCAAAGTAGGCGCACAACAACCAGCCCAGGACCAGGCCGAAGGCGATGCCGGCCAGGGCCAGCAGGCCGGCCTCTGTGAGGAAGAGTGCCATGATGCGGCGACTCTTCATTCCAATGGCCGCCAGGATGCCGATCTCGCGCGTGCGCTCGAACACGGCCATGACCAGGGTGTTGACGACCACCGTGGCCGTGATCGCCAACACGATCAGGTAGAGAACGAGCATGTAGGCATTGGCGAACTGTTCTGTTTGCAGGATGAACTCATTCATTTTTTGCCAGGTCACGATCTGATAGGCTGGCGTGGACAGGGCGGCGGCGACAGCCCCGGCTTGATCCCGATCGTGCAGCAGGATGAAGATGAGGGTGGCATGGTTCTCGGTTCTCGTCAGGGCCTGAGCTTTGGCCAGCGGCATGAGGACGGTGTTCTCATCGTAGGCCGGGGTGCGCGTCGAGTACAGGCCGCGAAGGATGAACGTCTGCTGGTCAACATCGCCGTTGGAGGTGTTGGCCGCAAGTTCCACCCGATCGCCCACCCGCAGTTTCAACTTATCGGCCAGCGGCTGGCCGATCAGAATGCCCTCGCGATCGTCGGGCGCGAGGAACTCGCCGGAAACCAGCCCTCGCACGAAGGGGGCACTGGCCTGCGAGGATGGATCCATGCCGATGATCTGAACGCTGCTGGATTGATCGCCGGCGGCCAGGATGCCACTGGCGATCAGGCGCGGCGTGGCCTCCTGCACCTGGGGAAGGGTCTTGATCTGGGCGGCGATCCGCTCGGGGTCGGCGACCAGGTCTTCCCATTTCAGGCTGGCCCTCTCCTCCTGGTACGAGGCGGCCCGCACCTGTACATGTCCGCTGACGAGCTGGATGCTCAACTGCATGGAGCCGCGCATCTCCCCTTCCAGAACAGCCGCCATGAGCATGAGCAGGGCCAGCCCCATGGAAACCGCCAGGGCCGAGAGAATGGAACGGCGGCGATTGCGATGCAGATTGCGATAGGCCATCTTGAGATGTTGGAACATGTGGCTCCTCGGGGATCTTATCGGCCAGGGATGATTACAGAGCGAGATGGCCTCTTGGGCCGTGTTGCCTGAAGGCGGCACGGGCCCTTGAAGCGATGCTTGAGGGAGGGATGTGCCCGGGCCCGGGGCGGGATGCGATCAGACATAGTGCAGGGCCTGCGCCGGCTCGTGTTGCGCGGCCTCCCGGGCGGGGTAGAGGGCGGCCAGGGTGGCAATCAGAATCAGCGGGAGAGCGCGCTTCAGGAGCGCGTTCAGCGCCAGAGTGGGGTAGACGCGACCGCTGATCAGGGCCATGTACTCGGTGATGTTGGCGAACTGGCTGTAATCGATTCCCACCATGCCCAGGATGCCGTTCAGCGTGACACCCAACACGGCTCCGGCCAGCGAACCCACCATGCCCAGCAGAGCACCCTCCAGAATGAACAACAGCATGATCTGACGCGGCTGAAGCCCCAGGGCAGCCAGAAGGCCGATCTCGCGCCTGCGCTCATAGACAGCCATCAGCAGCAGGTTCAGGATGCCGATCCCGGCGATCAGGAAGAGGATCAGGCTGAAGACGAGCATGGCGCTGCTCTTCGTACCGATGGCCTGTTGCAGTTCGGGGAAGCTCTCGGCCCAGGATTGAATCTCGTAATTGCCCAGTGCCGGAGCCAGAGCGGCTATCACCCTGGCTTCCTCTCCCACCTTCTTCAGGGTGAGCACCACTTCGGTGGAGGATCGGCGGCGCAGGTCGAAGAGGTTTTGGGCCTCGCTCAGCGAAATGTAGAGCGTGCGCTTCTCAATGGAGGGCAGCCCCAGATCGTAGATGCCCACCACCGTCATTGTCCGCCGGCGCATCTGCTCGTGCGTGGAACGTGCGACGAGGACGATGCGCTCACCCACCCGCACGCCCATCAAGTTGGCCAGGCCGCGGCCAATGAGCACCAGGTCGCCATCCTCGGAGGTCAGGTAACGTCCTTCCGTGATGTGCTGGGCAATCAGGCTGAAGGGCGCCTCGCGTTCGGGCTCGATGCCCACAATGTTGACGGAGAAAGCTCCCTCGCGGTTGCTGGCCAGGCCGGTGGTGTTGATGCGCCGCGTCGCCGCCGCCACCTCCGGGAGGGATTCGGCCCAGCGCACGACGGCCGGATCGTCCTCCAGGGGCAGAAGCGGCATGGTATTGGCTTTTTCTTTGTAGCCTGCGGCGTGGATGCGAACGTTCCCGCCCAGGACCTTGATGGCGTTCCCGTAGATCGCCTGCTGGAAGCCGTCTATCAGTCCATCGTACAGCATCATCAGGGCCAGGCCCAACCCCATGGCCAACACGACGATGAGGGTGCGCCGGCGGTGTCGCCAGATGTTACGCCAGGCAAGCCGAACATAGAGCATTCCGCAAACTCCTCTTCGAGCGCATGGCCGCGCTCAGTGCCGGGCGCGCCATGCCTCGAGCATCTGCTGATAGTAGCGGGTCGCGAAGTCCACCCAGCGCATGGTTTTCTCCAGACGCGTTCGCGCCGGGTGCGCGGCCGGCAGGGCGTTCAGCGCCTGCTCCACCAGGTTGCGGAAGGCCGCCGCGCTCCGAATCTCAACCTGCATCACCTGCTCCCAGGCCGCATCGGAAAAAGCAAAGTGCACCGTGCGCCGACCGGGGAAGGAAATTTTTTCCACCAGGCCGCTGCTAACCAGGAGGCGGATGTTGGTGGAGATGCCGGCGCGGCTGACCTGCAGGATCGAGGCGAGGTCCTCCGCCGAGAGCGGCTCGTTGGCGACCAGCAGCAGGCCCAGGATACGCCCGCCGGTGCGCGGCACGCCTTGATTCTCGAAGTGCATCCCCAGGCCCTCGACGAATCTTTCCAGCGGGGGTGAAAGCACAGGGCGTTTCTTCGGCGCGGCAGCGCTCATGATCACGATGAGGCTATTTTATACGTTTCAGTTGTTTCAGTCAAGAATGAAACTTATGGGCTAAGTTCGGAATCGCGGGACGGGGCTGATTTCTCGGTACATACGGAAACCGTCCAAGCGGCGCAAGCGGTCGGAGGATGAAGTTTAAGATGCTTTGTTGCAATCATCCTGACAGGCTGTCACTGCGAGGGCGCTCATGCGCCCGAAGCACTCTCCCGAAGGGACGGGGGATGGCTTTCCCCACGCTTTGCTCGCAATGACATGTTTGCAACAGAGCAAGTTTAAGAAATTATTTCCGTAATCGTAGCTACCGCCCTCACCCCGGGCGAAAAACTGTTTTTACCACGATGGTAACGACGGAAATCCTTCCTCAGGTCATGAAAGGCCGGATGAATCCGACGCTTGCGCCGGCCCGCTGGGCTTCAGGCCGCCGAAAAGAATGTGCGGACGAAGCGACGGAACGCTCAGAGCCGTGGGATAACAGGCATGGCGGATGCCTTTTCGGTGCTCCCGGCGGGTTGTAAGATGCCCCGCGTACGGGGACGTCCGAACCTCCGCCTCTGTAGCGCAGCCGCTTGCCGGCTGTGTGATCGGACGACCGGCGTCTGATGCACATTCCGTGAAAACCGAAACCTACCCGGCGCGGCTCTGAGATGGCTCGCGACTGTCCGGGCAGGCCTGCGTATACTCTCAAGGAAATCCCGTTTGGTGAAGGAGGTGCTGGATGAGAACACACCGTTTCATGGCTGTCTTTGTCCTGTTCTTTCTGCTGGCCGGCGCCTTCCCCTCGCCCGTGTACGCCTTCGATGGGCGCAGCGGAGAGAAGGTGGTGATCGCCTCCGACCAGATTGTGGACGATGATTTATATGTCTCGGCCGGGGAGTTCATCCTCGATGGGCAGGTCAACGGGGATGTGATTGCTGTCGGGGGGACGATCACAATCAACGGCAGCGTGAATGGCAACCTGATCGCGGCCGGGCAGACGGTCACGATCCATGGCCTGGTGAACGGCGACGTGCTGGTCAGCGGCGGAGCGCTGATTCTCAATGGCCAGGTCAGCGGCAGCGTGCGCATGGCCGGCTCGGTCATGCTGCTGGAGGAGAAAGCCCGGGTCAACGAGGACCTCCTGGCTGCCGGGGGCAGCCTCGAGGTCCGAAAAGAGAGCCGCGTCGGGCGCGATGTGCTCTTCGGCGGCGGTCAGTGCCTGCTGGGGGGCGAGGTGGGGCGCAACGTGTGGGTGGCGAGCGACGGGCTGGAGATCGCCGGAGACGTTCACGGCAACGTCAAAGCCGAGGTCGGAGAAGCCGAAGCGGGTCAGGCGGGGCTGCCGCCCACCCTGTTCATGCCGCAGGCCGGCATCACCGTGCCGTCTGTCAGGCGCGGCCTGACCATCGCTCCCTCGGCTCGCCTCGCGGGCGACCTGGAGTACACCCAGAGCCAAGCGCTGAACTTTCCGGCAGGCGTGATTGGCGGAAGGGTGACGCGCTTGGAGCCGCGGGAGAGGCGCGGCGCGGTGGTCCAGGAAACGCCGCGGCAAAAGATGGCCGGCTGGGCGCTCGATCTCCTGCGTTCGCTCATCACCCTGATCCTGATCGGCCTGGGGCTGGCCTGGCTGGTCCCGGCCGCGCTGCAGGGGCTGAGTCGGAGATTGCAGGCCAGGCCCTGGGCGAGTCTGGGATGGGGAGTGGTGACCTACGCGGCCTTCTTCTTTGCGCTGCTGCTGGTGTTCTTTGTGATGGTGTTGAGCGCGCTGGCCTTCGGCTTCCTGACGCTCAAGAGCCTGAGTCAGAGCGTGCTCTGGATCGGGATTCTGTTGCTCTTCATCCTGATCCTGGGGCTGGTACTGGCGACCTCTTTCGTGGCCAAGATTGTCTTTGGCGAGGCCCTCGGACGCTGGCTGTTGGAACGCTTTCACTCGCCGCTCGCCGGGCACCGCTACTGGCCGGTGATCATCGGCCTCCTCGTCACCGTGATCGGAGTGGAATTGCTGTCCTTCCCGCTGCTGCCCGGCAGGTTGGGCTGGCTGGTGAATCTGGCAGTCATCCTCTTTGGCCTGGGAGCCATTTGGCAATGGGGGCTGGAAGCCTTGGCGAAGAAAGGCATCGCCACCTCGTAGCGGAAGGGTTTTGATCGCCATGAAAGCGGAGGCCGTGCCGGCGCGGCCTCCGCTTTCCATCGGGCGGGGGAGGCCGGCTGTTACCCTCACAGGCGAACAGGCCCTCTTCATCGGGTATAATCCCAGCCATGCTCACGCCGCACGAGATCGAGAACCGCCTCGAACGGATTCTGCTGAAAGTCGAAAAGCCGGGCCGCTACGTCGGCGGGGAATTCAACTGCGTCGTCAAGGATTGGGAGAAGACCTTGCTCCGCGTGGCCCTGATCTTCCCGGATATATACGACATCGGCGTCTCCAACCTCGGGTTGAAAATCATCTATGATCAGATCAACCAGCGTCAGGATGCTCTGGCCGAGCGGGCCTACGCGCCGTGGAGCGACATGGAAGCCCTGATGCGGCAGCACGGCATCCCGCTCTACAGCCTCGAATCGAAGCGCCCCCTGGCCGGGTTTGACCTGCTGGGCTTTTCTCTGCCTTATGAGACGCTCTACACCAACGTGCTCAACATTCTCGATCTGGCAGGGCTTCCCGTGTGGGCGGCCGAACGCGGCGAAGAGCATCCCCTTGTGATCGCCGGCGGGCACGCCACCACCAACCCCGAACCCATGCATGCTTTCATGGATGCCTTTGTCATCGGCGAGGGTGAGGAGGTCATCCATGAAATCCTGGAGGTCCTCAAACGGCGCAAACTCCAGAATCTGAGCCGCGAGGAAACGCTGCTGTGCTTGGCCCGCCTCGCCGGCGTCTATGTTCCCCGTTATTACCGCGTTCATTACCTCGATGACGGGACGGTCTCCCATGTAGAGGCGCGCGTGGAGGGCGTGGCCTGTCCGATCGTCAAGCGCATGGTGGCGAAACTGCCGCCTCCGCCGACGCGCTTCATTGTGCCGAACATCGATGTGGTGCACAACCGGGTCTCGGTCGAGATCATGCGCGGCTGCACGCGCGGCTGCCGCTTCTGTCACGCGGGCATGATCGTGCGTCCGGTGCGTGAGCGCAGCGTGGATGAGATCGTGGCCGCGGCCGAGGCCGCGCTCCACTCCACCGGCTTCGAGGAATTGGCTCTGCTTTCTCTGTCCTCCTCGGACTTCACCCACATTGTGGAACTGGTCGATCGGGTGAGCGAGCGCTTCCGCGGCCGCAAGTTGACCATCTCGCTGCCCTCGCTGCGGATCGAGAGCGTCTCGCTCGACCTGATGGACAAACTGCGCGCCCATTATGCCGGCGGTTTCACCCTGGCCCCCGAGGCGGCCACCGAGCGCATGCGGCGCATCATCAACAAATTCATCCCCGATGAAGATATCCTGCACGTGACGCGCGAGGCCTACCGACGCGGCTGGAAGACCATCAAGTTGTACTTCATGATCGGGCATCCCTCCGAAACCCTCGAAGACGTGCAGGCGATCGCCGACCTGAGCCGGCGTGTGATCCAGGAGGGGCGCCGGGTGGCAGGCATGAAGGTGAAACTGCACCTCGGGGTGAGCACCTTCGTGCCCAAGCCGCACACCCCGTTCCAGTGGGTGGCCTGCGATCGGCGCGAGAGCATCCTCGCCAAGCAGGCCCTGCTCCAGCGCGAACTGCGCGATCGCAGCATCAGGTTGAGTTGGAGCGAGCCGGAGGCCACGCTGCTCGAGGCCTGGCTTTCACGCGGCGACCGCCGCCTGGCCGAGGTGATTTACACCGCCTGGCGGAACGGCGCCCGCTTCGATGCCTGGGACGAACACCGCAAGTACGAAGCCTGGCTGGAGGCCTTTGCCAGGCACGGCCTGGACCCGGCCTTCTACACCCACCGCCCGCGCCGTGCCGACGAGGTCTTCCCCTGGGATCACATCAGCGTCGCGGTGCGCAAGAACTTCCTGTTCCAGGATTTCCGCCGCTCCCTGGAGGGCCAGATTCGCATGGACTGCCGTCTGAATTGCTATGCCTGTGGCATCCTGCCCACCTTCTCCGCTCTGCGGCGCGAGAACCCGGGCACAGCCTGGAAGTGCCCGGAGGTGAAATCCTCGCCTCATTCTGTTGTCAGCCGATCTGTCCCGGACATCGCTTCGCAGGAGACAATCGGAGTGGCAACGGGCGACTGACAACGGATCCATGCGCCTCCGCATTACCTTCTCGAAGAGCGGTGCGCTGAAGTACAGCGGACATCTGGATTTGCATAAAATATGGGAGCGCGCCGCCCGCCGGGCAGGATTGCCGCTGGCCTATTCGCATGGCTTTCACCCTCAGCCGAAGATCCATCTCGCCTCGGCCTTGCCGCTGGGCATTGCCTCCCGCTGCGAAATCGTCGATCTTCGCCTCGCCGAAGAAGTGGAAGTACAGGGCCTGGCAGAGCGCTTGCAATCCGCCATGCCGCCGGGCTTGGAAATCATGGAAGTGCGGCGAGTGGAGGAGAACGCGCCGGCATTGCAGACCCAGCTGCTCGCGGCCGAGTACCGAGTGACCCTGAGCGAGGCCGCGCCAGAGTCTGACCTGCAAGGCCGGATTGGTGAACTTCTGGCACGCCCTTCGATCCCGCGCGCGCGTCGCGGCCGGACGTATGACCTGCGTCCATTGATCGAAGCCCTGGAGCTGACGCCCGATGGAACGATCCACATGAGACTGGCCGCGCGCCAGGCTGCCACCGGGCGTCCGGAGGAGGTCCTGAGGGCGCTGGGCATCCCGCCAGAAGAGACCCGCATCGAAAGGGCGCGCCTGATCTTTCGAGAAACCCGACCGGAGGAATGACATGGCTTTTTCCCTCTCCCTGCTCTTCGCCTTCGTCCCCGCCTTTTTGATGGCCGCCTTCGTGTACTGGCTTGACCGTTATGAGAAGGAGCCGCTGATCCTGCTGGGCGCCGCATTTATCTGGGGCGCGGTGGTGGCGGCCGGCGGTGCCTACCTGATCAACACCCTCTTCGGGATCAGCGTGTACGTTCTGACGGGCTCGGAGCAAATGGCCAACCAGGCCACAGCCTCGCTGGTTGCGCCGTTTGTGGAAGAGAGTCTGAAGGGGCTGGCCGTCCTGCTCGTCTTCCTCTTCTTCCGCAGGGAGTTCGATTCGATCTTGGATGGCATCATCTACGCCGGCGTGGCGGCCCTGGGCTTTGCGGCTACGGAGAACGTGCTCTACATCTACGAGCATGGTTACCTGGAGGGCGGTTGGGATGGCCTGTGGCAGATGGTCATCATCCGCGATGTGATCGTGGCCTGGCAACATCCCTTCTACACGGCCTTCACCGGCATCGGCCTGGCCCTGGCGCGCACGACCCGCAACGTGCTGGGCAGGATCCTGCTCGTGCCCCTGGGATATTCCATGGCCGTCCTCGCCCACGCTTTTCACAACAGTTTCAGCGCCTTCATCGGCGGGCTGGAGGGCTTCGCCCTGGGCAGCCTGCTGGATTGGTCGGGCTGGCTGATGATGTTTCTCTTCATCGTCCTGATGATCCTCCGTGAGCGGGGAATCTTGCAGAGGCAGTTATACGAAGAGGTGCAGGCGGGCGTGATCTCGATCGCGCATTACCGCAGGGCGCTTTCCCCGTTGACCACCAGCACAGCCTGGTTGCGCGGTGGGCGGCGCGCTTCCCGTTTTTATCAGATTTGCGGAGAACTGGCGCACAAGAAAGAACAAAAGATGGCAGTAGGGGAGGAAGGCGATAACTCTGCCGTGATTGCCTCGCTGCGGCAGGAATTGGCGAGGCTCGCGTCGCAGGTCAAAGCATGGTAAAATTCGTGCGCCCGCCCCTGTAGCTCAGTGGACAGAGCGTCGGCCTCCGGAGCCGAAGAGGACAGTTCGAGTCTGTCCAGGGGTGCCAGCCGCCTGCGGGCGGCCTTTTTGTTTCCGCCTCCAGAGGGGCGCAGGCCGACTTCGTAAAAGCGGCCCGCAACCTCGGTTGCGGGGACGCCAGGCGGAAGTGCCAGATGGATGGCGGGGGGAGCGCTTCGATTACAATTGCAACATGCGTTCTTCTCTGCCGGCGCTGGCTGCGCTGTTGTTCTTTACTGCGGGCTGTGGTTTGATTCGCCGCAGCACGCCGGCTGCCCTCACCCCCTTCGTGGTCACAGCCACGTTGCGGCCAACGAGCCCCTCTCCTTCCACTCCGCCGCCTCCGTTGCCGACGGCCACCTCAACCGCTGTGCCCATCGAGGGCATCACAATTACGCAGGTCAACGTGCGCGGCGAGCCCTCCACCGCCGGCGCGCCGCTGGGGGTGCTGGCTGCCTCCAGCCGGGTGCAGGTGTTGGGAAAGGATCCGAGCGGGAACTGGTACCAGATCCTTTACCCGACGGCCGCCGAGGGAAAGGGCTGGGTGGCAGCCCAGTACGTGCAGGTCGGGGACAGGGATGCGCTGCCTGTGCTTGCCCTCGCCTCCGAACCGAGCGGGGTGATCACTCAACAGGTGAACATCCGTAGCGGGCCGGCCAGTGCCTTCGATGCGCTGGGCATCCTGAATCCAAACGATGTCGTCATCCTGAACGGCAGGGACGAGAGCGGGCTGTGGCTGCGCATCCGCCTCCCGAACGCGCCGCAGGGATATGGTTGGGTGGCAGCCGCTTTCGTGTGGAGCGATGCGCTGCAAAGCCTGCCGATCATCTCCTCCGGCGGTGAGATGAAAGGCACAGCCACTCCCGGCCCTCTCCCTCCCCCTGCGACCCCCACCCTGGTCGCGGCGCAGCCCGATCGGGATTCGCAACCATCGCCTGCGGTCAACCTTATCTTCTCGCCCAATGGAGCGGGCGCGCTGCTGTATTCGAGCGACCTCTCCGTCCCCAGCGGGGATGCCGAGGACTGGGTGCAGTTCACGCCCTATACCCCGATCGTTGTGATCGGCCTCCTTTGTGAGGGGAACGGCACGTTGCAGGCGGAGATACAACCGGAGGCCGTTCCCCTGGATGGCAAGGCAGACCTGCGGTGCAACCAGGCCGGGCCATGGCACCTGGTGGCCGGGCAAACGTATGTCGTGCACTTGCGAGCCGTTGGGCGCAATGGGGATTTGCAATACGTGCGTTACACGCTCTCCATAGAAACGGTACGTTGACGGGGCGAGCGAGGTCCGGCGACTCGCACCCGCTGCGCCTGGCTGTTGTTTGCCCGTTGGGGCGCGTCCGGAACGCCTTTGAGAGAGGATAGCTCCCGGCCCTGCGTTCTCTCCCCCCACCTCGACCCTCATTCGCCATTCCCTGTCTTAAAGGACAGGTACAAATTGCCACAAACGGCACAGGCACCTGTCGGGAGAGGCGTTGTACACAAGCAAGAAGGGTGATACAACACAACGAAGTTTTGTCAAAAGCTGGCCATGAACATTAAAAAAACGAGCTGGGATACAACATATCCCGGCATGGTCAGGAAACCAAGAAAGCAGGAGGAGGAATATATACCTCCCGCATTGGCAGAACGGAATCTGTTCGGGGCATTTTTACGACATGAATTTCTCGTAACCACCCTCACCCTGGCCCTTATCATCCCCGAAGGGGGCTCCCAAAGGGAGAGGGAAGTGGCAACCAAAGTGAGATGTTGTGACCGAAAACGACAAATTTTTCCGGATTTTGCGTCCCTCTCCCACCGAGAGACTCCCTGACGGGTGTAGGTGAGATGGGGGTGAGGGCGGTAGTTACAACTTCTCGTGGATTTTGCTTATTCTGACGGGCGTTTTGGTGCTCATTCGTTCAGTTTGGCAAGGTGACAGTTTTTGTAGAAAGGAGGTGATTGGCGTGAAGAAACGTTGGTTGCGGCCGGTGGTGCGTGTACGCAAAGGCCAGCTCGATTGCTAATGGAGCAAGTGTCGTTTGGGGTGCGAGAGAAGTCTCTTGCACCCCAAGAGTCTGATTTGGAAAAAGGTAGTAGCTGCTTACCCTCACCCTAACCCTCTCTCATAAGGGAGAGAGAATCGGACACATGAAACAGGTTTTCTTTCCGAAAGCGACAAAATCATCGCTGTTTTCTCCTCTTTCCCACCGGGAAAGGGGCCGGGGGTGAGGGTGGGTAAGCAGTTACGCGGTTACAAAAGGTAAACGATGTTGTGGATGCGTTGTTTTCTAGGGATTACATATCGATGTAATCTGCGCTGTGAGCATTGCTATGCAGGTCAACGCAGGAACAGGGCTGATCTTGAATACAAAGAGGTCTGCCGTCTGGTGGACGAGTTGCATCGCGCCGGAGTAATGTATCTCTGCTATTCTCATGGCGAAAACATGTTACACCCAGAGTTTTGGAAGATTACAAAATACATACATGATCATGAAATCTACATTGTCCTCATGACAAATGGAATGCCCATTCAACGAACAGAGACCGCGCATCGGCTCTATGACGTTGGCATACGAAAAATCTTTGTCAGCTTAGATAGCCTCAACAAGGAAAGGCACGAACGCAGGCGCGGAGCCCTTGGTTGCTATGAGCGGGCACTACGGGCGCTTTATCTTCTTAGGGATGTGGGGAAATTTCAACTAGGGATATCATTTGTCATAGACGAATACAATTGGGATGAAATCGACCAGGTGATAGATTTTGCTCTTGGCGAAGGTCTTCAAAGAGTTAACTTTCTAACCATTCGACCTTTCAAAATCATTTTCTTAATCACTATAGAAAAATATCGGGCAGTGGCGAAAAAATTGGTAGATCACGAGGTACGACTGCGAAGTCGGCTTCGCATCCAAATCCACGATCCGTTGATTCTATCGCTTGTTGACCTCTCGGTTTACGATTCAAGAACTCAAGAATCGATCGTTCTCGAGAACGTTTGTCAAGCCGGGCGTGGGATGTTGTCTATTGCACCTGACGGTACGGTTCGCCCATGCAATTTTGTTCCCCAAGTGGTTGGCAATATTCATGATGAACCCTTGACACACATTTTGATGCGCCTGGAGGGGCTCCATGCCCGTGAGAACGCCTTCCCTTCGTGGTGCGCAGGGTGTCAACGTGCGCCCATTTGTCGGGGAGGATGCAAGGCTTTTACCGCAACCGGCGACGGACGGGAGCCCGGGGTGGATCAGCGATGTCTGGCAGGCGGGCTGAAGCTGGTCTCGCCCTGTCCGTGAGGAACGAATTCACAGAAAAGATGACGAATGCCTATGCGCGTTCTGTTAATCAACCCTCAAACTCCATATGCCAGAAATGCCCTTGTCCATCCGCCACTGGGATTGGGTTATTTATCTCGCGTTCTGAAAGAGAATGAGCATGATGTTGGCTGTATAGACATGCCCATCTCGAACATTTTTATTCCGGAGCTACAGCGCGAAATCGAGGATTATCGTCCCGGGATTGTTGGTATCACCTCCACGACCCAGATCTTTGCTTATGCTTGTGAAGCGGCTCGCGCGGCTAAAGAGGTGTTGCCTGAAGTTCCAGTTGTGATGGGAGGCGTTCATCCCACCTTCGCGCCCGAAGCCACCCTGGCCAGGCATCGCGACATTGATTTCGTGATGCTCTTTGAGGCGGAATTCACCTTTCTGGCGCTTGTGAATGCCCTGGAACATGCGCTCGCCTTCGATGGAATTCCTGGCTTGGGTTTTCGTCCCACGCCCGGTGAGGTGCACATAAATCCGCCCGAAGCTCCCTGGGATCGCAATATAGTGCCAATCCCTGACCGCTCTATTTTCCCAATGAAACAATACCTTCAAAATGACCTTGAAACCACAATGATCACTTCCTGGTCATGTCCCGGGAAATGTGTGTTTTGCAGCACCAAGAGAATGGGGCGGGTACCGAGGTGGCGACATCCCGACAACATTATTGCCGAGATGAAAGAACTACGTTCCATGGGCTTCCGTTCCGTTTTCTTTGGCGACGATTCTTTTACTTCCAATAAAAAGTGGGTGCATCAAGTTTGTGATGCTATGATAGCTGAAAAAGTAGACCTTGTGTGGACGTGCAACATGCGAGCCGTCGACACCGATGTTCCGTTGCTCGAGAAAATGCGCGCCGCAGGATGTTACAGGGTGTTCACCGGCTTTGAAACCCTCAACCGCAATGCCCTCCACCTAACTCAAAAAGGGACCAACCCCGATGTTTATGTCAGGCATATTCAAAACCTGGAAAAGGTTGGAATAGAACTCCATGCTGCATTCATCATTGGTTGCCCTGGTGATACCGAGGAGACTGTCCTGGAGACGCTCGCTGCCATCAAACAGATTGCTCCGCGAATGGTCACTTTCAATAACATCAAAGTTTACCCTGGGACGCCTCTGTTTGACGCCCCTGAAGAGTTCGGGCTGGTTATTCCTGACCCTTTCTGGTTTGAGAAGAAAGACTGGATTGAAGCTATTCCAGTGGGCACAAAGCAATTACCGCCAGCGAAGATACGCGAACTGCAAATGAGGTGTCGACTGGAGTACTATAACGGAGGACAGGCGTAGGGCGGGATTTACCCAGCGACCCAAATGCGAAATGATGTGTCGCGGTACAGAATCTTTACGGTTGTAATAGATTCTCAAGAGCAATGCTATAGTTATTATGGAACCTGGAAAGACACATCATCTCCTCGAGCCAGGGCAGTCCCCTTGGAGTCTCACGATGGCGCTTCGGACTGTTAAAATGTGTCCCCATGTTGTAGCCGGCGCCGGTAGCCACAGGCGGCGCGGCAGCCCGGGTAGCATCCTTTCCGTGAACGGCACTGCTCTCCGAAGTTCGTGGCGGTTACCATGAAACGCTCTGTAATCATTCGCCTGACATTGGCCCGCATGGCAGCAACAAGCAGTTGGTACTCGGCCATCATTTATGCGTTCTTCAGTCAGAAGGGCCTGACATTAACTGAAATACTTTCTTTCAAGGCCATTTTCAGCCTTGCCGTGTTGCTCTTTGAAGTTCCAACAGGGATCATCGCCGATGTCCTATCACGGAAGCTCTCTCTGATGCTAAGCACAGTTTGCATAACCCTCTTTGCCATGCTCGTGCTCATAGCCAGGCACTACATCGGCTTTGTAATCGCCCAGTTGATTTTGGGGTTGGGAAACACTTTTTATAGCGGAGCGTTGGAGGCAGCGGTATATGATCACCTGAGACATCATGGACAGGAAGAGGCATATGGCCGAATTTATGGTCAAATGCAGTCCAGGGTCTTGATCGTGAATTTCATTGCCATGACCTCATGTTCGTTCCTCTACGCCATTCATCCATCTCTTCCCTTTGTTGTCACCGGGCTCTTTGCCATCGTAGGAACGCTCTCGGTGGCCGGCATTGCAGAAAACCTTGGCTCGAAGCAGAGGTCGGCCGGTTCTTTCATGGGATATGGCGCTCATATCGTCGGCAGTGCCGCCATTATGCTTCAAACCCCGGCCCTGAGATGGATATTGGTTTACCAGGCATGCTTTGTAAGTTTTGTCGTTTTTATTTTTGAATTGTATCAATACTACTTCACAAGATTGAACATTCCCGTTGCGTTGAACGGTACTCTGTACGGCTTGTTTATGGTGGTGGGCATCGTGGTCAGCAAGGAAACACACCGCCTGTTCAAGCGCCGGGGTGATCGAGGTTTCGTTACGAGTCTGTTGGCAATGTTCGCCATCACAATTCTGGCCATGGGACTTGTACGCCATCCAGTTCTCGGCATAGCCGTACTTGTTGTCCAGCAGATCCTTTATCGGGCAGGAGACTTGACCATCAGTAGGTTTACCAACGAAAAAATAATGGATTCTACAAAACGAGCCACCCTCCTGTCATTTGCAAGCATGAGCGCCAACGGAGTGAAATTCCTTGTTGTGTTGGCTGGCAGTTACATATTGCAGATGCTTTCGTTTGGCCCTGCCTTGTTCCTCATCGCGGTTGTTACACTTGTGCTCAGCCTTTGGTTGTTTTTAACGTTCCCTGTAAGAGAGCATGCTTCTTCAACCACCTGATAAGGAGGACGACATGCATCCATCAATCCAAAAAAAGAAATTCAGACTTGCCGAAGGCGTGGTCAGCCGGCGCGATTCTCAGGGAAATGTGCTTGCACTATACAACCCTTTTAATGACAGTCTGTTGGAGCTCAACTCCTCAGCAGGGGAAATTGTTCGATTCCTGACGGGCGAGTATAGTGTCGAGGAGATCGTTACACGCCTGTCCAACGAATACGAAACAGATGTCTCGGAGATCGAACAGGACGTTTCTGATTTGATTCGCCGCTTGATAGAACTAGAGCCATCGTCTAGAAAAAAAACAGTGTCATGAGGAAATCCCGCGCCAGCTTGATTATTACGCCGCGAATCTTATTGAGGGCGAGTGAACATGCTCTCTGGTCAGATAGCCGACGCTTTGCTCGTGGACAATCTGGATGCCATGGTCGCTGGGTTGGAGAAACTGCAAAGATCTTTCTCTACTCAAGAGTTGGTCCTGTCGGCTCTGGAGGCTTTTCCCCTTACCAATCAGTACGCGACCAGCCCCGATTGGCCTCCCACGGTTGGAATATCGGGTAGTGGGGGGGCCGCTCTGCGCACTTTCAACCTTTCCACCGCCGCTTCTTTGGTGGCAGCCGTGGCAGCAAAAACCAAGATCGTTAAGACCGGCAGCCTTGCCGGGAAGAGCAAATCAACCGGATCTATTGGTTTGTTGAAAGCGGTGGGAATGTATACCGATCTCTCTCCCAGTCAGGCATATGAATGTCTGACAACATGTGGCTTCTCCCCGCTTCCCTCTTATATGGCGTTCCCGTGGATGCGCTATCTCTCATTGCTTCGTAGCTTCCCATTCCTGGAGGAAGCGCTCAAGCAATATAGTCCCCTGGAGATCCCGTTCTTCGCAAAAGTAAATGGAGTATCTCATTGCAACTGGTCCTATCATCATCTTCGTTATTCTAGCCTCCCCACCCCTCGCGTGATGCTCATTTTCGGGACGGCCCTGCCTGGCTCTGTCCATGGAATAGATGACGTGAGCACGCTTGGGCCTACCGTGTGTCACCTGCGAGTTCATGGGGAGTGGCAATGTTATCAGTGGGAACCCGAAGATGTTGGCCTCTCGCGTGCACTTGCGGAAGAAATCATCGTGCCGCCCCACTTTGATCCACCTGAAACGTTGTGGCGCATTTTGCGTGGAGAAGCTCCCCGAGCATGGCTTGAACTCACGGCTTTCAGCGCGGCTGTGATCCTCTTCTCTTGCGGGGAAATTTCTGATGTGCGAGAAGGGGTTCGATTTTGTCAGAGGATCCTGGCGCATGGATATGGAGCCGAAAAGCTCAAACAGGTAATCAACATCACTTCTCGTTGGAGGAATGCGTGTCAATCTCGGTGGCAATCGTTGGGGTAGGTATAGCCAGCCGCACATCTCATATTCCAGGATTGATGCGCCATCCTGACGCAAGGATTGTTGCGGTGTGTCGCAGCAAGAAAGAAGGACTTGACCACATTTGTACAGAATTGGAGTGTCGTGGTTATACGAGCTTTACTGATTTGCTAAAGGCAGAACGTCCCTTGGGGTTGCAAGCTGTGATTGTTGCAAGCCCGCATGCCCAACACTTTGTTCAGGCCCAGGCTGCCCTGGAAGCCGGCTGCCATGTGCTGGTCGAAAAGCCCCTGGCGCTGCATCAGGCCGAGGCGATACAACTGACAAAGCAGGCTCAAGCCTCAGGACTCATCATTGGCAGCGTGTTCAAGCGTCGCCTTCAACCACGGCTTGTTCGCTTGAAAACCGAGATCGCTATGAGAAAATACGGACGCATTCACCAAATAGAGGCCAGTGTCCCGGCTGCACTGCTGTGGGCCTATCAGGGCATGCACCCTGGAGGGCGTGTTCAAGGAATTTTCGGAAAAGGGTATAGAAGTTTTCGGAGCGACGACTCACTGGCAGAGGCCGGCATTTTGGCCGATGTTGGCATGCACTACCTCGACGCAATCTTGTGGCTATCCGGGCTTTGTCCGTTAAGGGTCTTTGCAGTCGGCACACACATTACCCCAAAGAGAGAGATCGGAGTCATTGTTACCGTTCAACTTTCGGAAGGAACCCTGGCCTCTCTGCACATTTACGGCGGAGCTCATACCTACCCAACTCTATGTGAACCCAGAGTGTATTTATATATGGACGAGGCCACGGTTGCCATTGACCCCAACACGGTCAGGATAATCCGAAAGGAGGGGGTCGAGGAATGGTCGGATGAGGGTGTTGAAATCACGCCGGCGGAAAACTTTATTGATGCCATATTGGGACGCGCACCTATTGCTTGCCCGGGAGCAGAGGCCATCGCCGGCGTGGCTGTCCTGGAATCTGCCTATGTTTCGATGCGCTCCTCCCGTGCGGCTGGTGTATCTCTCTGGCTCCCCTGAATGCGTATATCCAAAGCCCCCTCAAAAGCGCGGCCTGGTGTTCTGTTGCGCACATCTCATGTTGAGCTTGAGAATCTATCACAACCGTGAAGTCTCTGTACCGCGACACATCGTTCCCGTAGGGGATGGGTGTCGCGCTTGGGTTGCGGGATAAATCCCGCGCTACGCTGTCACTGCGAGCGAAGTGCCTGTCCCGAGCAAAGCGTGGGGAAAGCAGCCTGCTTGTGGGAAAAGGGGATGGTTTACTCTTCGGGGCACGGGGCGCCGCCTGCGGCATCTCGCTGCGACATCCTTGTGACAGAGCAAGACCTGGCGACTCATACCTGCTGCGCCTGGGCGGAGGGCCATGGGCGACGATTTTGGAACACACCCTTGTAACGCGGCGTGGCATCTTCTTTCGGGGGCCGTCATTCACAGGTGCACCCCGTGCCGCGTCGCCAGAATCTCTCGCGTGCGCGCCACTTCGGCTTGTTTCCGGCTCTCATCCCACTGGAGGGATGAGGCTAGGAGGGCGGCTATTTCGTCAACGGCCGGGCGGGTCAACCGGCCGAGCATGGCCAGCATCGAGCGCCGCAGCAGCAGATCATCGAGGTGGACGACCTTTTCGTGCAAAGCCAGGTAAGCGATCTCGCGGCGGCTATAGTCTGGCAAGGTGCGCAGCGGCTCGTCAGGCTGGCGGGCCATGAACAGGGCCAGCGCTTCGGCGCGCGTGCCGTAGCGCTCGAAGAGGATCTGCACGCTTTCCCTGGGAAGGCCGGTCCAGGCCGCCAGGCCCTGCACCCACGTCTGCGCCTGGGACGCCGTGCGTGGGTAGGCCCGCCCGCCGCCGATGGGCAACGAACGCGTGTCCTTCTGGCGCCTGCGCTCGAGGAAGGCCAGCGCCTTGTCCGTGACCTGTTCAGAGAAGGCGCGGAAGGAAGTCCATTTTCCTCCCACCAGCGAGTAGAGCGGAAAATCTAGCCCGCTCCACTCGCCACTGATGATTTCAATCGAGTGGTCGCGGGGGATCTGGCCGGTCGTCCTGGCCGGGCGGTGGGCCAACGGGCGCACGCCGCTGAAACGAAACACAATGTTTTGACGCGTGACGTGGATGGAGGGGAAGAGGCGCGCCACCATTTCCAGAAAGTAATCCACCTCCTCTTCTGTGCAATGGGCCTCATCCGGGTCTTCGATCGGGATGTCGGTCGTGCCAACCAGCACCCGATCGAAGAGCGGGAAGATCAGCACGAGGCGCCCATCCTTGTTCTCGAAGAAGAATTCGTACTCGCCGATGGCCTGACGCAGTTCGGGGTGGTCGAGGACCAGGTGCGAGCCCTTCGTCCCGCCGATGAAGCGCGTTGCCAGCCCCAGGGCGCGGTTGGTGCGATCGATCCAGGGGCCGGCCGCGTTGATCAGGAGTCGAGGACGAACCTCGAACCTCGCCCCGCTCAGTTCGTCGCGCAGCGTCACCGTGTTCCCCCTCGCGCCGATCAGGCTGAGGTAGTTGACGGCGCGCGCCTGCGGGCCCTCGGCTTCGGCATCCAGCAGGAGTTCGATGGCGAGGCGCTCGGGGCAGAGGATGGCGCCGTCATAGTATGTGGCGGCGCAGACGATGCGGGGATTGAGTTGCCTCCAGCGTCTCAGGGCTTCGGCGCGCCGGTGGAGTTTGTGGCGCGGGACGGTGCGCCGCCAGCCGGTGTAGGCATCGTAGAGCAGCAACCCGATCTTGATCACCAGCGCGCCGCGTTCGGCCGGGCGATCGAGCAGATTGAGAAACTTGAGCGGCGCGTTGAGCAAGCCCGAGAACCACTTGAAGATCGGGATGACCGTCGGCAGAGGCCTGACCAGGTGCGGCGCGTTCCGCAACATGCGATTGCGCTCGCGCACGGCTTCGCGAACGAGGCGGAACTCGCCGTTCTCCAGATAGCGGATGCCGCCGTGCGCCATGTGGGAGGAAGCCGCCGAGGCCCCGCTGCAAAAATCGCCGCGCTCGATGAGCAGCACGTCGACGCCGTTCAACGCCAGATCGCGGAACGTGCCGATGCCGTTGATCCCGCCGCCGACCACCAGGACGGATACATGGGGATCGGCTTTGATGGAGGCAAGGATTTCCTCGCGCTGCATGCTTCACAGCCTGAACACGAGCATGATCCCCCACAGGAAGAGGCACAGGAAGAGATGCAGCCGATCGCGTCGCACGAAGGCCTCCACATCTTCATGCAGCAGGCCGATCTGCGTCACCAGATATGTGTAAAAAGTAATGTAGGGGGAAAAGAATGGCGTGGCCGCCAGGGCGAAGAAGACGTTGCGCTTTCGAAGCGCCAGCCACAGGAGCAGCATTCCGAGCGGAATCCCGTAGGGAAACAGGCTGCGATTCCAGACGTTTTCCGGCTTGTGGATCATGCGCTCAAACCAGATGGGGAAGAGCAGTCCGCCGAGCAGGTAGGCGATCACCAGCGGGGCGAGCGTGCGTACGGCGGTGAGGATTTTTCTCTCGGTGCGCAGGGATTCGGCCAGATGGTAGAGTGCGGCGCCGGAGCCGATCTGGGGCTTGATCATGAGGATCAGCAACCCCCAGGCCGGCGGGAGGAAGGCGCCCAGCAGGACGAAGGCATCGAGATTGGCCGCCAGAAGCGAACCGATGGCGGTGGGGGAGAGCAGGAAGGCCATGGCGGCCAGGCGGGGCGCACGCAATCGAAACAGGATGTAAATGAGAGCCGCCACACTGCAAACCAGCACCAATCCGCGTGCCAGCGCCGGCGGGAAGAGCACAAAGGGCATCAGCAGCACGACGGCCCAAGGAGGATTCAGGTAAAGAGGGTGCTCGTAAGGAGAACGTCCCTCGAAGAGGCCCCGCCCCACCGGGTCGTAGGTGCCGTACCAGTCGGCATTGGGCACGAACGAGGCCAGGTAGACGGCGATGGCAATCACGCTCAGGCCGGCGGCGTATCCCAGACCTCTGGAGATCTTCGGAACCCCTGCGAACCGTCTCATACGGCCCAATCGAACGTGCGCGTGACGGCCTTCTTCCAGCCCGCGTATAATCGTTCGCGGGTGGTAGCGTCCATCTGCGGCTGCCACTCCCGCTCGCCTCTCCAGTTGGCGCGCAATTCCTCGAAGTCCTTCCAGAATCCCACCGCCAGCCCGGCCGCGTAGGCCGCGCCCAGGGCCGTGGTCTCGGCCACCTTCGGACGGATGACCGGCACGCCAAGCATATCGGCCTGAAATTGCATCAGCAGTTCGTTGAAGACCATTCCGCCATCCACTTTCAGGGCCGTCAGTTGCACGCCGGAGTCCCTTTCCATTGCCTCGAGCACCTCGCGCGTCGACCGGGCAGTCGCCTCCAGGGCGGCACGGGCAAGGTGGCCTTTGTTGACGTAGCGCGTCAGGCCGACGATGACGCCGCGCGCCTCGCTGCGCCAGTACGGAGCAAACAGCCCGGAGAAAGCCGGAACGAAGTAGATGCCGCCGTTATCCTCGACCGTGCGCGCCAGGGCTTCGACCTCGGCGGATTTCGAGATGAGGCCCAAATTGTCGCGCAGCCATTGCACCAGCGCGCCGGTGATGGCGATCGAGCCCTCCAGGGCGTAGACCGGCTCCTGCGTGCCGATCTTGTAGCCCAGCGTGGTCAACAGGCCGCTGGCGCTGGGAACCGGCTTCGTCCCGGTGTTGAGCAGCATGAAGCAGCCGGTGCCGTAGGTGTTCTTGGCCTCGCCGGGCGAGAAGCAGGTTTGCCCGAGGAGCGCCGCCTGCTGATCGCCCAGATCGCCGCAGACGGGGACGCCCGACAGGGGAAGATGGCCCTCCGCCTTCACGGCCCCGTAAATTTCCGACGAGGAGCGAATCTCGGGCAGCATGGGGCGCGGGATCTCGAACAGTTTCAGGATGTCCTCGTCCCAGTCCAGCCTCTCGAGGTTCATCAGGAGTGTGCGCGAGGCGTTGGTGACATCGGTGACGTGCGCGCCGCTCAGGTTCCAGATGAGCCAGGTGTCCATGGTGCCGAAGAGGAGTTGGCCGGCCTCGGCTCTTTGGCGTGCTCCCTCCACAGAATCGAGAATCCATTTGATCTTTGGGCCGGAGAAATAGGTGGCGAGGGGCAATCCCGTGCTGGGGCGTAATCTGTCCTGGCCGCCCTCCCGGGCCAGTGCGTTGCAAATCTCATCCGTGCGCGTGTCCTGCCAGACGATGGCGTTGTAGATCGGCTTCCCCGTCGCCCGTTCCCACACGACGGTCGTCTCGCGCTGATTGGTGATGCCGATAGCAACGATGGGCACTGGACGATGGAGGGTGGAGATGGCTTTGACGATCACTTCCTGTGTGTTCTGCCAGATCTCCAGCGGGTCGTGCTCGACCCAGCCGGGGCGGGGGTAGATCTGCCGATGCTCCTTTTGGTCGGCAGCCACCACATTCCCGGCGCGGTCGAAGATGATGAAGCGGGTGCTGGTGGTGCCCTGATCCAGGGCGGCGATGTAGGCCTGCATGTGATCCCTCCTGCCGCTTAGTGGATGAACTGCTTGACGAACTCCAGGTAGCCGTTGCGCCCGCCGCGTTTGTTCCAGTTCTCGATGGAACGACGGATGCGTTTCAAGCAGGCGATGATCTCAGAGCGTTCCAGGGGTCGCACGGGGAGAACCATGGGGTTCCCTTTGTCATCCAAGAGTTCCGTTTTGCCCAGGCGCCAATCGCACAGGCTCTTGACCGACACGTATACCTCCTCCTGAAGCGGTTTGAGAGCCGGGTGGAATTCTCGCTTTTGCTGGTAGGTGTGGATGAGGGCCTCGACGGCTCGCAGGGCATCCCAATCGGTCATCTCGGGGTGGGCGCGGTATACACCGACTATGCCGGCCTCGATGTTTTGCAACACGTCCAGATACTTATCCTCGAACTGTTCCATGCCTCCTCCGCCTGCCGGCTTCCCGGAGAGCGTTCGGAAATTCATCCGGCGCCTCCGCCAGGGATGAAATCCCCTGGCTGAGATTATGGAGATCGCCTCAGAGTGCCGCTCCCTCGCCCCTGTGAAGTCCGCTTGAGCGACCTCGTGGACATGAGCCGTGGGTTTGAATCCACGCTGAGGGCAGTGCCAATTGCTGGTAACTACCTACGGCCCTCACCCCCATCCCTCTTCCGGTGAGAGAGGGACGCAGGATGCAGAAAAATTTGGGTTGGGGAAGGGCAGGCCGTTACAATTACTGAACGTTCTCTATTTTATCTCACTCGATGGCAAAGAGGGAGTCTTCCTCGAGAATGCAGCATGGCTTTCTCAAAGTCCGGGAAATGTCACTGCGAGCCGCTCTTTGGCGAAGCAGTCTTCCACAGAATGGGCAAAACTGACCTTTTGGAGATTGCTTCGGGCAAAAAAACACTGCCCTCGCAATGACATCATTCTTTTGTCGAGCGACCTTGAGAAAACCATAGAGAATGCAGGGCTTTTCAGAAATCTGATAACAGCGCTTCTCCTTCATCATCATGACGCCCACCTGCGGCCTATTTTACGTGCGCTTGCCGTTCTTGCGGCCGCCTCCCTGGTGTTGGCGAGTCTGCATGGGCGGGTCAACCGTTCCCCTCCTCACCGTGCGAACGCCGCAGGATATGAATGGCGATGGAGAGCACCAGGATGATGCCGCCCAACAGCAACAATTCGTATAACATCAGTCGGAAGATTTCGGGGTTGTTGACCAGTTGAGATTGCTCGGCTGTAATAACCAGCATCCTTCGCACGGCGGCGATCAACCCGACGATCAGGAATGGCTCCGAAGTGAGCACGTGCTGACGCAGGGAGATGTTGATGGTATGTAAGATCTCTACCAGCATCATGACCAGCAGCAAGGTGTCCAGAAAGCGCAGGATGGCCTCGAACAGATCATGCCTCAGCCCCTGCAGGAATTGCAATCCGGCGAGGATCAGGGCGGCCAATGCCGCCAGGGCAAGCGCAGTGGCCACCCCATAGTAAATCAGGCTTTCAAGCCCATTGAAGAAGCGCATGTACCTCGTTGGCTCAGCCATGGGCGATCTTTTCTCCAAATTCTATATGCTCAACTTTGCCAGCCTCTTGCCCCGACCAGGAAGGCCTGGGCACTCATTGCTCGTTTGCCTGCCGGCTGCACCTCGTCGAGGATAAGGAGGCCCTGTCCTGTGCCGAGGGCCGGCTGCCCGTGCCAGATCAGCCTCTTCCCCGGCGGGGCACTGCCCACTTCGGCGTGGGCGCGGTGGATTTTGAGCAGCCCACCCTCATAATCCATGAAGGCGCCCGGCCAGGGATGATAAGCGCGCACCTGGCGGGCGAGTTGCTCGGCGGGGCGTGAGAAATCCAGCCGTCCGTCCTCTTTTTTTAGCAGGGGGGCATACGTGGCCAGGGCATCGTCCTGCGGCTGGGGCTGCAATTCCCCTGCCAGGTAGGGCGGCAGGGTTTCGATCAGCAATTGTGCGCCGAGACGGGATAACCGGACGCTCAACGATCCGCCCGTGTCATTTTCTTCGATGGGAATGGAACGTTGGGACAGGATAGGGCCGGTATCGAGTCCCGCATCCATTTTCATGATGGTGACGCCGCTTTGTGCGTCTCCCGCCAGGATCGCGGCCTGGACCGGCGCGGCCCCGCGCCAGCGCGGCAACAGCGAAGCGTGGACGTTGATGCAGCCGTACGGGGGGAGGGCAAGCACCTGCGGGCGAAGAATCTGACCGTACGCAGCAACCACGATCAACTCGGGGGCCCAGAGGCGCAATGGCTCCAGCGCCTCGGGGGCGCTGAGCCTCTGCGGCTGGATGCAGGGAATGCCCAACGCCTGCGCTGCGCTCTTCACAGCAGGGGCCTTCTGTACGCCCCCGCGTCCGGCCGCTCGATCCGGTTGGGTGACCACGCCTACTACTTCGTAGCGCGCGGCCAGCGCCTGCAGGCTGGGCAGGGCAAACTCAGGCGAGCCCATGAAAACGACACGCGTCATTGCGTGCATTTTAGCACAGACAGTACTTTTGTCACGGGAGGGATTGATTGCACTTTGAGTGATTTCGTTGTACAATGGGCGAAACCAAATCCAACTCTGACAGGAGGAAGAAGCCATGACTCAAGCACCCGTTTCGACCGAGGTCACCAGCGATGACAAACTGTGGGCCGCGCTGGGATACCCCATTGTCCTGGTGGCCATCATTGTGTTATTCATGGAAGAAAAGAAGAATCGCCCCTTTATCAAGTATCATGCCGTACAGTCCATTGCGGCGAATGTGGTTTTCTTCATTGTGGCAACGGTTTTGAGCGTTGTGACATTCGGCTTTGGAGGATTGTGTGTGCCGCTGCTCTGGCTCGTGTTCTTCTACTGGGCCTACCTTGCTTATCAGGGCCAGTTCTTCCAGATTCCGGTGGTCACCAATTTCATCAAGAATCAGAACTGGGTTTAATCCTTCTGTGCCAAAAGAACCGCTCCCTCGGGATCGGTTCTTTTTTTACTAGCTGCGCTTCTCGTCCCGCGGGTTTGCCTGGCCGGCGGCCTCGTTGTTCAAACCTGCGGGACGTAGCCTGTACGCGGATTGGGTTGTCGCCGCGGCCATGTTTTCCAGGATGTTCAGCAGGGCTTCATACTCCTCGCGGCACTCCGCACACAGCTCCAGATGTTCGCGCACGAGGGGCATGAGATAGGCAGCATCTTTCTCGCGAATCTCCCTCTCAATATATTCGTCCAGCCGGGCAAAGGCCTCGGAGCAAGGGAAGTCCTCCCGGCGCACCCTCTCGAGCACACGCAGGAAACCCTTGATGGCTTCGTCTGAGGTGGGCTCCGGTGTTCGTTGGAACATCCCAGGGATGCGCTCCAGGACGTCTTTGATCCACATAGGCATTCTCTTCGATGGGAGAGGGAGGAGATATCTTACTTCGACTCGAAGGCCTCCAGCACCTCGCGCGGCGTCAATCCTTCCTGGAGAAGACGCTTTTTGAGGCGCAGGCGGGCGTCGTGCAGGAGTTTGTACAGCGCATTGCGGTTGGTCTTCATTTGTTCGGCGACCTCCTCCACAGGGAGGTTCTGGATACCCAGCAGGATGAGGGCGCGGCGCTGCCTGGGCGTCAGTTCTTCCATCAGGATACGCCGCAGGCGCGCCAGCAGATCGCTTTGCATGGCAACGGCCTCCGGCCCATGGGTGCGATCGGCTACCAGGTGCGGCGGGGGCGAGGCCGCCTCGTGCTCCAGGAGCGCATCCAGGGAGGCATCCTGCCAGCGCTTGCGGCGCAGTTCGGTCAGGGCCATGCGGACGGCAATCTTGTGCACCCAGGTCGTGAACATGCTTCGTCCTTCGAACGTGTTCAACTGATCCAGCACACGCAACAGGGTATCCTGAGTCACCTCCTCCACCAGGGGCATGAAGAGCGGATTCTCAGGAGACAGCCAGCGCGAGAGGGCATAAGGGAGTCCGCGCTGAAGGATTGCGCGCAGGTCGGCCAGCGCTGCCTCGCGGCGCGCGCCATCGCTGCGCAGGTCTGAAAGCCAGGTTTCGTTATCGCGGCTTATCACAAAAAAATTATAACAGACAAGGAAGGTCTATATTCAGAAAGGGACATGCCTTGTTGCGAACACCTTTCAACGGGTGGTTTCGCCCTCACCCTGCCCCGCTTTGACAGGGTCTCGATGAACTCGACCCGGCAAAGCGCCGCGCTTTCCCGCCGGCAGAGGGATGGGGTGGGAAAGAGGGGCGAGCCGATGTCTCAAAGTCATGGCGAGCCGCCGTAGCGCGGGATCGATCCCGCAACCCAAACGCAAGAGCAATATTGCAGGTGGCAGCCTGTGCCCAGGAAAGGGGTAAGCCATCCCCTGCCAGGATGGAAACTGCTTCGCGCGTCGTTTGCGACAGAGCCGTCGGAATAATCGATAACAGCACACTGTGGGCCATGACAGATGTCATCCCGGATTCGGTCTAAATTCAACTTGTGATTAATATAACAAAACCGTATAATGTGATTTACGGGTGACGCTTCACTCAGGAGGTGTAGCCGAGGAGATTCTGTGAAGTTGTTCAGCAAAGTGGATCTTGTGGAAAGGAGAATGCAAAGATGTTGCTTGGCAAGAACACGCTGACTAGAACGATTGTTCTACTTGGCTTCTTGCTGGTGGGTGTGGCCGTGTTATCGGCCTGCGCTCCCACCCCAACCACGCCCGCGCCGGCGACGCCGCTGCCGGGTGTGCCGACGCTGGCCATCCCGTTCGAGGATGAGTTCCTGGCTTCCGGACATGCCGATGCCAAGGCGGAGGCTTTCACGCACTGGAACGAGGCCAGCCCGGCCGAGATTCCGGTGGCATGCGCCAAGTGCCATTCCGATGCCGGCTTTCAGGACTTCCTGGCGGATGGCAAGGTGGACGCGGCGGTAGCCGCTCCGGCCGGAACCTTGAATTGTCTTACCTGCCACAATCCTGCCGCCATGGCACTGACCAGTGTAACTTTCCCCTCGGGCAAGGTCATTCAGACCTCCGAGGAAGGGGAGGCGCGTTGTATGACCTGCCATCAGGGCCGCGAGTCCAAGGCCAGTGTGGATAAGCAGATCGAGACCTTCAAGGCCGGCGACCCCGACCAAGTGCCCGCGCCGATCAAGGACGATCAGGGCAATACCCGCAATTTCGGCTTCCTGAACATTCACTATTTCGCGGCCGGCACCACCCTCTATGGTTCTCAGGCCGAGGGCGGGTATCAGTACGATGGCAAGGTCTACGACCCCAAGTTCCGCCACGTGCCCGAGTTCGATACCTGCGTTGCCTGCCATGACCAGCACGCTACCACCGTGCGCGTGGAGAAGTGCTCGGAATGCCACGAGAACGTCAAGACCGAGGAGGACCTCAAGAACATCCGTCAGATGGGTTCGCTGGCGGATTACAACGGCAACGGGGACACAAAAGAGGGCATAGCCGCCGAGATCGAGGGTCTGAAGAACATTTTGTACACTTCGATCCAGGCCTATGCCAGTGAGGTGGCCGGCGCGCCCATCGTCTATGATGCCAGTGCCTATCCCTACTTCTTCGCCGCCGATGCCAGTGGCCAGATCCTCAAGGACGACAAGGGCAACAATGTCGCCTACAAGAAATGGACGCCGCGCCTGCTGAAGGCCGCCTTCAATTATCAGGTGGCGACCAAGGACCCCGGCGCCTTCGCCCACAACGGCAAGTACATCATCGAACTGGTCTATGATTCGATCGAAGACCTGAACGGCAAGATCTCCAAGCCGGTGGACCTGAGCAAACTCCATCGCAATGATGCCGGGCACTTCGCCGGCAACACCGAAGCGTTCCGCCACTGGGATAACGAGGGCGAGGTCCCGGCCAGTTGCGCCAAGTGCCACAGCGCCGGCGGTTTGCCGGAATTCATTGCCAACAACGGAAGCCTCGTTGTCACCAAATCTGGCGTTCAAATCACGGGTGTGGTTGCTCAACCGGTGGCCAATGGCCTTGCCTGCTCCACCTGCCACGACGTGTCGAACTTCCCCAATCGCTATGCGGTCGTGAACGTGCCATTCCCTTCGGGCGTCTCTCTGACCTTCAGCACGGAGAAGGATGACCAGGGCAACCTGAAGCCGGTGGATGCCAACCTGTGCTTGGAGTGCCATCAGGGGCGCGAGTCCACGGTCACTGTCAACAACTATCTGAGCGGCAAGCCGCTGGACACCACCGATCCGAAGATCTCCTTCAGGAACGTCCACTACTTCGCGGCCGGCGCGACGCTCTTCGGCGATGCCGCCAAGGGCGCCTATGAGTATGAGAATCAGCAATACGTTGGCCAGAACACCGTGCACCCGCTCAACAAGTGCACCGACTGCCACGACGTGCACGCTCTGACGGTCAAGGTGGACGCTTGCAAGGGCTGCCACACCAACGTCACCAGCGTAGAAGACCTGGAGAAGATCCGCGCGACCAATGACACAACCGACTGGAACGGCAATGGCGACACCACGGAGGGCATCTATGCCGAGATCGATACCCTGCGCCAGGCCCTCTACGCCGAGATCCAGAAGTATGCCGAGACCAAGGCCGGCACGCCCATCGTCTACAATCCCGCTGCCTATCCTTACTTCTTCGTGGACAAGGACAAGGACGGCAAGCCGGACAAGAACGACAAGGGCGCCAACATTGCCTACAATGCCTGGACGCCGCGCCTGTTGAAGGCGGCCTACAACTACCAGTATTCGATCAAGGACCCCGGCGCCTTCGCCCACAACCCCAAGTACGTCCTGCAGTTCCTGTACGACTCGATCCAGGACCTGGGCGGCAACGTCTCGGCCTTCAAGAGGCCGTAGCCTCAAGCTGGGGCGCTCTACTCCAATGGCGGGCAGCTCTTGCCCGCCATTGCGTTTGTAGCCCTCCCCTCCCCGGCCCAGCTGACCGCTTATCACACCGATTTTGTGATGTTCAACACTTTTCGGGGAGCAAGAATTGGGTAGAATTGGACAACATACGCAGCCGGGTTGCAGAACCCGGCCGGCTCCCCCTTTTCCTCTCGTTCGGGAAGGCGCGATGGGAGAATTCTCGCTCGAGAACCACAGGAGAATGCCATGACTCGAGGACCTTCAAGTCAGGGGTGGCTGGCGCTCTTCACGGCCGGCGCCATTCTGACCCTCTCAGCGGTTGTTGCAGTCTCCCCGGCGAAGACAGACGGAGCTGGCGCGGCACAGCCCCAGGGGAAACCCTCCAGTGAGTATTGTTTGGGTTGTCACACCCAGCAGGGGTTGAGCAAGACGTTGTCCGGCGGCGAGGTGCTTGCGCTTTACATTGACCCCGAGGCATTCAAACACAGCGTGCACAACCAGGAAGGTCTGACCTGTGTGGGTTGCCACCAAAACATCAGCACCTTTCCTCACCCCGCTTTTACGGCCACCACCCGCCGCGAGGCCACTATACAACTCTACACCTCCTGCCGGCAATGCCATGTCGATCAGTATAGCAAGACGCTGGACAGTGTCCATCAAAAGGCACTGGCTGGCGGGAACTTCAATGCTGCGGTTTGCACCGATTGCCATAACCCCCATCAACAAATCCGCCTTACAGATAGGGAAAGCGGCGCCCTGCTGCCGCAGGCGCGCCTGCTCATTCCTCAGACGTGCGCACGCTGTCACAGCGCCATCTATGAAACGTATAAGCGCAGCGTGCATGGCGCGGCCCTGACCGGCGAGGGCAATCTCGATGTGCCCACCTGCATTGATTGCCACGGCGTCCACAACATTCAAAACCCGCTCACGGCGCGCTTCCGCAATGAGACACCCCAATTGTGCGCTCGCTGCCACACCAACCCCGAAATCATGGGCCGCTATGGCATTTCCACCCAGGTCCTCAACACCTATGTGGCCGATTTTCACGGCACGACCGTCACCCTCTTTGAGCAAGTCTCCCCGGACACGCCCACCAACAAGCCAGTCTGCACCGACTGTCATGGCGTCCACGACATCTCCTGGGTGGACGACCCGGCCACCGGCATTGCTCTCAAACAAAACCTCCTGAGGCGTTGTCAGCGCTGCCATCCCGACGCGAGCGCCGAGAGCTTTACCGAGGCATGGTTGAGTCACTATGTGGCCAGCCCACAGAAATACCCGCTGGTGTACTATGTGAATCTGTTTTACAAGATTTTCATTCCGAGCGTGATCGGCGGCATGTTGATCTTCGTCGTCTCCGATGCCTTCCGACGCATCGTGGAGGCCCGGAAAGGAATCCCGCACTAATGGCCAAGAAACGACCAGCGCCCGCGCCCCCGCGTCAGTACGTACGCTTTTCCTTGTCCGACCGGCTTCAACACCTGATCATGTTGCTCTCGTTCACCGCCCTGGCGATCACGGGCCTGGTGCAGAAATATCCGCTGCATGGGCTCTCGGTGTCGATTGTGAGAGTATGGGGCAGTGTGGAAAACGTGCGCGCCACGCACCACATTGCCGCCATTGTTCTCATGCTGGTAACCATCTATCATCTGGTGGCCGTAGGCTATCAGATCTTCGTCCTGCGTCAGCGCCTGAGCATGCTGCCGAGTTTTCAGGACCTCCAGGATGCATGGATGGCATTCACCTACAACCTCGGCCTTGGCAAGACTCGCCCGCAAACGGGACGCTACACCTTCGAGGAGAAGGCCGAATACTGGGCGTTGGTATGGGGCATTCTGGTGATGGGATTGACGGGCTTCATGATGTGGAATCCGCTGACAACCGTGCGGCTCCTGCCCGGCGAGTTCATTCCGGCCGCGAAGGCCGCGCACGGCGCGGAGGCCGTCCTGGCCGTGCTGGCCATCCTTGTCTGGCACATGTACGGCGTTCACCTGCGCCACTTCAACCGCTCGATGTGGACGGGGCGGCTGTCGGAAGAGGAGATGCTGCACGAACACCCGCTCGAACTGGCCGACATCAAAGCCGGCCTCGCTCTCCGCAAGGTGGACGCGGCCACCCTGCGGAAGCGGCAGATGATCTATTATCCTGTCGCGACGGTGTTTGCACTCGGCCTGCTGCTGGCCGTGTATGGCTTCGTCAATGCCGAACAGACGGCGATCACCACCGTGCCGCCACAGATCGCCACGCTCCCCATCTATCTTCCCCAGACGCCCACCCCTCTGCCTGCGACGCCCACCCCGCCTCCTTCTCCAACGGCCGCGGCAGAGGCGCGGCGCGCCTCATCTGCCTCCCCGACCTGGGTCGAAGTTGGCCCCTTGCTTGCCGCCCAATGCGGACAGTGCCATGGCCCCACGGCTTTGGGAGGGCTCGACCTGAGCACCCTCGCCACGGCTCTGAAGGGCGGGAACGGCGGCCCGGTCATCGTCCCCGGCGATGCGGCGAGCAGCAAGCTGTTCCAGATCCAGGCCGCCGGCGGTCACTTCGGGCAACTCTCGGATGATGAATTGGCTACCCTGCGAGCCTGGATCGAAGCCGGAGCGCCCGAGAAGTGAAGCCTGCTTGCGATGGCTTCCGCCCATTCCAGGTGCAGCGAGTGCTATGGAAACGCACCCCGCGACCCTTCCGGGCAGGTCGCAAACCGGCCCTCCGAGGGGTTGAAACATCTCGATCCGCAAGCGGTGTTCTCGAGGCGGAGTCTGTGCAACGTGGGCGGCCGAACAGTGTGCCCTCGTGTTTGCTCGTTGGAGGCAGGCCGGCGCGGGCAAAGGCTGGCGTTTCCGTCCAAAGGCGACATATTCGGGATTGTTGCCCATGTTACATCGATTGCGTGTTCAGGCAAGGAGGCCGTTTACCTATGCTCGCTGTAAGGCTCGCTTCCCAAATCGAGATGTTTGTCTAATGGAGCATGTACATGAAATTGCATCAGCGCCTTCAAAAATTCTTCTTCCCCCCCGCCGGCTCTCCCCGCTGGATGTTCATCCTTCCTTATGCCGTCCTGGGCATCCTCACGCTGATTGTGTTGGTGGGCGGCGCCTATGCCTGGGATTACACCAACGCTCCCTCCTTCTGCGGCACAACCTGTCACACCATGCCGCCCGAGTATGCGGCCTACCAATCCTCGCCCCATGCGCGCGTGGCTTGCGTGGAATGCCACATCGGGCGCGAGTTCATCGGCAACCAATTCTTTCGAAAGGCGGGCGATGTCAGGCATATCATAGCCAACACGTTCAAGACCTATGAGTATCCCATCATGGCCAGCAACATGCGTCCCGCCCGTGAGACCTGCGAGAAATGCCATACCCCGGAGAAGTTCTCGGACGACAGTTTGCGCACGATCAGCCATTTCAAGCCCGATAAGGAGAACACACCCTTCTACGTGACCCTGATCCTCAAAACAGGGGGCGGCAGCAAGCGAGAAGGATTGGGGCGAGGCATTCACTGGCACATCGAGAATCAGGTTTATTATTACCCCACAGACCGCCTGGAGCAGAACATCCCCTACGTCCGCGTGGTGAACGACGATGGCAGCTTTCAGGAATACGTCGATGTCACCGCGAACTTCGACGCCTCTCAGGTAGATGCCAGCAAACTCAAAAGGGTGGATTGCCTCACCTGCCACAATCGCATTACTCACCGCGTCTACACGCCGGAGGAATCGGTAGATCGCTCGCTGCAGGTCGGAGCCATCTCAAGCGATATTCCTTACATTCGCCGCCAGGCGGTTGAGACCCTGCGGACTCCTTACCCGACGCAGCAAGAGGCCCTGACGGCGATCGAGAAGCTCGCGGACTACTATCACGCCAACTATCCAGATTACTATGCCGTCAATAAAGGCAAGGTGGACGCGGCGATCGAGGAACTCAAGAGGATTTATAGCGAGTCGGTTTTCCTCGAACAGAAATCGGATTGGAACACTCATCCGAACAACATCGGCCACTTCGATTCGGCCGGCTGCTTCCGCTGCCATGATGGCAAGCACCTGGATGCCAATCAACAGGCAGTGCGACTTGAATGCAACCTGTGCCATTCGATTCCTGTGGTGAGTGGGCCGCAGGATTTTGTAACGAGGATCGAGATCAGCAAGGGTCCTGAACCCGCCTCTCACCTGAATGCAAACTGGATCAGCCTGCACAATCGGATGATCGATGCTACGTGCGCGAACTGCCATACCATGCAAGACGCGGGCAGCACGGCAAACACCTCGTTCTGCTCGAACAGCGCCTGCCATGGCAATGTCTTTGCCTATGCCGGCTTCGACGCTCCCAAGCTGCGCGAGATTCTGCAGCGCCAGTTGCCCACCCCCGCGCCGACGCCCACCGCCGCGCCGCTGGCGGGTCCACTCACGTACACGGGCAACATCGCGACGCTGTTCAATGCCCGTTGCATTGCCTGCCACCAGGGGAACGGCGCTCCCAAGGGGGTGGACTTGAGCACGTACAGCAATATCCTGAAGGGGGGCGCGGACGGTCCCATCATCATCCCCAATGATGCGGCCAACAGTTTGCTGGTGAAAATCCAGGGAGCCTCCCAGCCTCACTTTGCCAACTTCTCGCCAGAAGAATTGAGGCTGATCATTCAATGGATTGATGCGGGCGCGCCCGAGCAGTGAAGACGTTTCCGTCAATCGTGAGGAGCATGTGACCCATGACAGAAAGAAAAGACGTTTCACGCCGTGATTTCATGAAACTGGCCATCACGGCCATCGGTGGAGTGATGGGCCTGGCTTACGGAATCCCCGCCGTGGCTTACATTGTGGGCCCCGCGCTCAAGAAGAAACAGGGCGAGGACTGGATTCGCCTTGGCTCCGTTGCCAAAGTTGAAATCGGGGTGCCCACCCTGTTCAAGGTGAATATCCAACAGCAGGCGGGCTGGGTGACGAGCGAAGAGGAGCTCTCCGTTTACGTTCTGACCCAGGATGGACGCAATTTCATCGCCATGTCCAATATCTGCACGCATCTTGGCTGTCGCGTGCGCTGGATCGCCCAGGAGGAGAAATTCTTCTGCCCCTGCCACAACGGCATCTTCGACAAAGAAGGCAACGTCGTCAGCGGCCCTCCGCCTCGTCCCCTAACCCGCTATGAGGTCAGGGTCGAGGGAGATCAGTTATACATTTCAGGAGGATAGCATGCTGACCCGCTTTGCAGATTGGCTGGATGAGCGCCTGGGCTGGCGCCGGGTATGGGAGGCGATCTTCCTGCGCCGCATCCCAAAAGTGAACTGGCTGTATACTTTGGGAAGTGCCTCCCTGTTCCTGGCCATCAACCAGGCTGTGACCGGAATCTTGCTGACCCTGTATTACGTCCCCACGCCTGACCATGCCTACGACAGCGTTCGATACATTACAAACCAGGTGGCCGCGGGCTGGCTGATACGCGGACTGCACCATTGGGGGGCCAGCGCCATGGTGGTCGTGGTCGTGCTCCACATGTTGCGCGTGATTCTCTACGGCGCCTATAAATACCCTCGCGAGATCACCTGGATCACGGGAGTGTTGCTCCTCCTGGTAGTGGTGGGCTTTGGCTTTACCGGCTACCTGCTCCCGTGGGACCAGAAGGCCTATTGGGCCACCACTGTTGGCACGCGCATCGCCGGCACGGCGCCTGTTTTGGGCGAGTATCTGTTGCGGATCTTGCGCGGCGGCGAGGAACTTTCGGCTGTGACCCTGGCCCGCTTTTTTGGGGCACATGTTTGGGTGCTGCCGGCCACGCTGGCCCTCCTGGTCGGCCTCCACCTCTACCTGGTCATCCAGATCGGCATCAGCGCCGTGCCCGGAAGGGAGGAGTAGGCCATGAACGAGCAAGCAAAGAAAACCTACCTGGAAAAGTATCACAAGGCCAAAGAGGAGGGCGTGCCCTTCTTCCCGGATATCCTTTTCAAGGATGCAGTGGTCTCTCTGTTCGTGTTCCTTGTGTTGGTGGCGCTGGCCTACCTCGTCGGCGCTCCGCTGGAGGCGCGTGCCAATCCCGCAGATACAACCTATACCCCTCGCCCTGAATGGTACTTTCTCTTTCTGTTTCAACTCCTGAAGTACTTCCCGGGCCGGCTCGAGGTGATTGGCGTGGTGATCCTCCCGAGCCTGGTCATCGCACTTCTCTTCCTCCTGCCGTTCATGGATCGAAGCCCGCGACGTCATTTCCGCAACCGCCCCGTCGTCTCGGGCGCAACTGCCCTCGCTGTGACCGGGATCGTCGTCCTGACCATCCTGGCGGTGAGCGAGGCGCCGCCCCCGGCCGTGCCGGCCTCTGGGGACCAGACGGCTGCTCTGTACGTTGCCAACTGCGCTCCGTGCCATGGGAGTTCCATCACCGTCCCGCCCGGCACCAATTTGCATCAGATCATTGCCGGAGGCGGACACGCCGGAATGCCAGCCTGGGGTGCCGACTTATCGAGCGATCAGATCGACGCTCTGGCCGGCTTCATCCTCTCTCCCGCAGGCAGCCAGCTCTTCACGCGGTATTGCGGCGAATGCCATGCGGCCGACGAGCTGGTGGCGAGCAACCCCCTGGAGCTCAAAAAATCCCTCGACCTGGGGTTGAGCTACCCGCCCCATGCCGGGATCGGCATGCCCAACTTCTCTACCGCCATGGATGCAGCCCAGCGCGCCCGCCTGCTGAACTTCCTGATCGCGCCGGATGGGCAACGCCTGTTCACCATCAATTGCTCTCCATGCCACGGCACCTCTGTGGCTTACTCCGGCGCGGAGGAGGAATTGCGTCGCCTGATCAGCAAGGGCGGACTTCATCGGGAAATGCCCTCCTGGAAAGAAAAACTCACCTCCAGCGAGATCGAACTTCTGGCTCGCTATGTGGTTGACCCTCGGGCGAACCCGGATGGCAAGCCGTCTTTTGAGGCCAACTGTAAGCGTTGTCATGGCGAACGCATCCCCTCGGCGGCGAGCGTGGAGCAGGCCAGAGAAACCATCACGACGGGCAGCGCGCACCAGACCATGCCCGTTTGGGGCGAGATCCTGACGGCCGAACAGCTGGATGCGCTCGTGAAATACACGCTGGAATCCGGCCAGGGGCGGGGAAGCGAGGCAGGCGCACAACTCTTCGCCGCCAACTGCGCTCCCTGCCATGGACCGTTCGGCGAGGGCGGTCCCAACCCAACCCGCCCCGGCGACATCATTGCTCCCATCAGTTCTGCCGAGTTCCTCAAGACGCGCGATGATCTGACCCTGCGCAACATCATCTCGCAAGGCCAGCCCACTTTCGGCATGTCGCCGTTCGGAGCGGCCTACGGCGGCCCCCTGAGCGACGAACAGATTGATGCCCTGGTGGCGTTCATCCGATCGTGGCAGGCCAATCCACCTGTGGAACTTCCCCCGGAGGTCTCTCCTGGTCAGGCCGCCATTAGCGGAGCACAGATCTACGAGAAGGTCTGCGCGCAATGCCACGGTGCACAGGGCGAAGGGGGCACCGGCCCTGCTTTCAACACCCCGGAATTCCGGGACAAACACACCGATGCGGAGCTGTTCGACGTCATCGACCACGGCCGCGAGGCCACCCCCATGATCGCCTGGGGGGAGATCCTCACCACGGAGCAGATCCAGCAATTGGTGAGCTACGTGCACAGCCTGAGCCCGGCGCGGGAAGAGGCAACGCCCGGCGCGCCGATCCGTTTCTTGGAGCAGGTCTTGCCCATCCTGCAGGAGAAGTGCTCGGCCTGTCATAACCAGAACACCCACCTGGGGGGTTGGGATGCCTCTACTTACGCAACGCTCATCGCCAGTGGCGATCATGCTCCCGTGATCGTCCCCGGCGATCCGACCCACAGCCTGCTGGCACAGAAATTGCTGGGCACCCAAAAAGAGGGCACGGTCATGCCGCCGGGCGGCAAGCTTCCAGACGACCTGATACAGATCATCCTCGATTGGATCAAAGCGGGCGCTCCGGAACAGTAGGCCCCTTACCAACGCAGACCTCCGCGGTCGCAAAGACCGCGAGGGTCTGCGTTTTGCAGTCGCCTCGCCTGTCCTTCAGGGCCGGGCCGGGACGGTTTCTGCCCTCTCGACCTTCACGCTCAGGCGTGTTTCTTCGACGTGGCGGTGATCCACCACGTGCAGGTAGCGCACGCCCAGGGAAAAAGCCAGCAGGCCGAAGGCAATGATCCCGGCTCCGGTCACGAACTCGACCAGGGACGGCGTATATGAGGTGTAGGCGATGGCTGCCTCCCCAGGCAAGTAGGAGAGCACGACCAGCAGCCCGGCCATGTTCGTATCCCAGCGATAGGCTACCACGCCGCCCACCACCAGGCCGAGGGCTGTCATTCTCCAGAACGGATGCCGGCGGGTGAAGGGCGTGAGCAACAGGATCATCGGCACGAGCGCGCCCAGCAGCATCTCGCCCACCCAGAAGTTGAAGGAGAGCACGCCCTGTGTGAGCAGGCGCAGGCCTTCGCTGCGGCCGGGTGCATACGTGTATTGCTGTGCCAGGAGGTCCCAGAGGCGGAAGTAAAGATAGCCCACCAGGGTCCAGGCCACGAAGTACGAGAGCCGTTCGATCAGGGCATCGTTGATCCTGGCTTTCGGGGTCAGCCGCGCCGCCAGCATGGAAGCAAACAGCGTCAGTGAGATGCCGCCGGCCATGGCAGAGATCATGAACAAGACTGCCATCTCGGGCTTATACCAGAAGGGGCGCGCCTTGATCACGCCGTACACCGCCCCCAGCGAGGACTGGTGCAACATGGAAAGACCCAACCCGGCCACGGCCAGATAGGGCGCGTAATGATGGACATGGCTCATCCTCTCGCTCAGACGGGGGAAACGCTTGCGCAGCCAATCGAAATTTGCCAGGGTTGGCATGACCTCCAGAGTCAGCACGACGAAATAGGTACAGATGCACATGGTCACTTCCCACAGCAGGGAATGCTCATTCCAGTAGACAAGGGCATGCCAGAAGCGGTCGGGGCGGCCGATGTCCAGCAGGAGCGAGAGCATGGCCATGCTGTAGCCGATGAAGCCCACGAACGTGGCCGTGCGCGCCACAGGCTGGTAGCGTTTCAGCCCGAGCAGATACACGGCTGCACACAGGGTGAAAGCCCCGGCGCTGAGCGCAATCGAGGAAAGATCGATCGTGATCCATAGCCCCCACGGCACGAGGTCGGTCAGGTGGGTGATCCACAAACCGTGGTAGAACACCAACAGGCCTCCTATGGCCGCGGCCAGGAGGAGGAGAGCGAGCAACCCCAGCCAGGCCGTCCAGGGAGTGATGGGAAGCCGGGTCAGTTTCGAACGCCGATCGCGCATCATGACTATTCCTCCGTCGTTCGGGTGTTGGCAGGGATGTAATAGACGCGCGGAGCCGTGCCCAGGTCCTCGCGCAGACGATAGGTGGCATGAGCCTTCAGCACTTTGCTGACGTTGGAAGCGGGGTCGTTCAAGTCACCGAAGAGGCGCGCCCCGGTCGGGCAGGCGACGACGCAGGCCGGCGTCGCCTCGGGATCCACGCCGGGGCGAAGTCCGAGGGCGAGGCCTCGATCGATCCGCTGATAGCAGAACGAGCACTTTTCCACCACCCCGCGCGGGCGGCGCGGGACTTCGGGTTGACCCCATTTGGGGACGGCCGGGTTCGGGCCGCTGAATTTCCTCCAGTTGAAGGAGCGTGCCTGATAGGGACAGGCCACCTCACAATATCGGCAGCCGATGCAGCGATCGTAGTCCATCATGACGATGCCATCTGCACGATAGTACGAAGCGTTGACCGGGCAGACCTCAACGCAGGGTGCCTCGGCGCAGTGCATGCAGGGGCGCGGCAGGAAGACCACCTTGCCGCCCACCTCGCCAGCAGGGCTGACGCGATTCCATTGGATCTCAGGATGGATGTCGTTGTGCGCCTGGCAGGCCAGGGTGCAATACCCGCAGCCGGTGCACTTCGACTGGTCGATCACCATCGCCCATTGGTGCACCCCGTTTGTGCTCTTCTCGGAGGCGCGAACGGCCTTGAGTCTTCGCAGAGCGATGGCAACGCCCGCGCCCAGGGCAGAGATCTTCAGAAAATCCCGGCGGTTGAATTTCTCGGATTTCATGGCTCACCCTCCCGGTTGTGCGTTGTCGCGCGGCGATACCACTTTTCGAGCCAGGGCGCCAGGATCATCCCGGCCGCCAGTCCGATCAACCCTGCCAGTGTGGCAAACCCGAGCGGACTGACCGGGTACGGCTCGGGCGTCAGACCGGCCTCTTTCAGCCGCGGTGTCGTTGTGTCGGCGGAGGCGGAAGGCGCGGCCTCTGGAGGGGAGGCGGAGGCATGCATCTGATCGGCGTGGCACCGGCTGCAATTGTTCAGGCTGGCCTTGAACGAGTGATCGGGAACCGTGTGAGCCTCGCGCGGGATGTTCTCCACACGCGTGGTATGGCACTCCACGCACGAGACGCCTTGCTGGTAATGAATTGAATACGGGAAGTCCATGCTGATCTCTGTGTGGCAGGTGATGCACAACTGCGAAGCATCGTTGTAGGGGTTGCTGTTATCCAACGACTTGACAATCTTCAACGAGGCGCTGTGCGGGTCGTGACAGGTGATGCAGTTCATGCCGCGCTGATAGTGGGTACTGCCTTGCCATTGCTGCCAGCCAAAGCGTGTGTCGCTGTGGCAGCGCCCGCACAAGGCGGGGGAGCGATCGATCTGCATAGGCTCGCGGGGATGATCGGGACTCATAGGGCCATGACAGGCCTCGCAGGATACGCCGTTTTCCTTCCACGAGGCTGTTGTGGGGTCGAAGCCGGTCACATGACAGACCAGGCAGGCATCTGGCCGGCCCTGCCGGGTCCACTCATTGACGAACACGGGGTCGCTCACAGCCTTGCCGTGCGGCCCGCTCTGCCACTCCATCACGAACTCGGTATGGCAGGCCACGCAGGACGGGGCTTGCGGGGCCGGCGAAGAGGGCCCCCCCTCCTGAGCCCAGGCCACGAGAAATGTAATGGCTGCCAGCAGCAAAGCAACCATCACGGCGATCAACAGGCGCTCAAATCGTGAGAACATGAGGCATCTCCTCCTGGGGAGTCTGTTCGGAGGTAAGAGCAGGTAGGGGCGCGCCGCTGAAGACCTCGCAACTCAGGCACCTCTCGCGTAAATAACCGTTGGGCAGGCGGAACACCTGCCAGCATGGCAGTGGCGAGAGATGGCCCGGGCAGACGGCAGCCGTCTCGATCGGGCAATTCTTGAGCTGCCAGCATTCGGGCTTTTGCACCGAAGCGAGAGGCATCTCGCCCTCGGCTTGCCAGCGCGCGTCCAGTTTTTTCAGGAAGTACACCACCAGCGCGGTGATGAGGATTGGGATGGCAAGCCGCAGGAGCAACCCGATCGCGATGGCCGCCAGGGCCGTCAGGGCTTCCATACGACGCCTCACAGGCGATAAAGGCGAGCGCGCTCGTGGCGATTCATCCACTCGCCGATGAGCAGCACACACCCGAACGGAATGAACACCCGCAGGGCAACCAGAGCAAGCACAGCTTCAAAGGCGTTCATCGTACTCTCCTTTCCAGGTCTGCTCTCAATGTATATCTTGTGAGAAGGGAAGTAAATTCGGCTCTTTCCCCAATTTCTCGCTTTCCTCCCTGTGTGCTGCCCGGACTTCGCTCTGTGGGCTGAATCCCATATCCTCTCCGCGCCGATGGGGGAATCCCCCCATTTCAGCGTAAACAATCACACGACGTTTGGGCCGCGTCACGTCGAACGAGGGTGTTATCGAATGCCATCTCTTTACCTGTGGAAAAAAGGCAACTACCCACTGCTCTCACCCCCATCCCTTCTCCCAACATGCGACGTTCATCTACGGTCACCGGGTCTGTTTCTGTCATCGTTCCCTCGCCAACATTTTGTTTGGAGAGAGAACGCGCTGCCTTGACCAGGGTTCGGTTATGCATTAAAATCTCCCTCGACAACGCTCCTGTAGCTCAGTGGATTAGAGCGTTTGGTTGCGGACCAAAAGGTCGCGTGTTCGAATCGCGCCAGGAGCGCCAGTTAGTGAAGCGGGCTGCACCGCTTCTTTTTTTGCGAGGACATGTCTAAGCCACAGATTCTCTTGACGAACGATGATGGGGTGCGTTCCCCAGGGCTATGGGCAGCCGCCCGTGCCCTCGCCTCTCTCGGATGGGTGACCGTTGCGGCCCCCAAAGAACAATCCTCGGGGATGGGACGCAGCATGCCCAGCACCTCCAGCGGCATCATCCAGGAGGAAAGGCTTTCGGTCAACGGGCAGGAGTGGACGATCTATGCCGTGAGCGGATCGCCGGCCCAAACCGTCCTGCACGCGATCTTGGAGATCATGTCCACTCCGCCCGATCTGGTCGTCTCCGGAATCAACTATGGTGAAAATGTGGGCCTGGGGGTTACGATCTCCGGAACGGTCGGGGCCGCGATGGAGGCTGCCTCCCTGGGCATCCCGGCGCTGGCCGTCTCCCTCGAAGCGGCGCCTCAATATCACTTCTCGTACTCCGAGCAAATTGACTTCACGGCCGCGGCCCACTTTACCGCTCTCTTTGGGCGCCTTTTGCTCATGAAGAGGATGCCGGAGGATGTGCATTTGCTCAAGGTGGATGTGCCCGCCGGGGCTACCCCCGAAACGCCCTGGCAGATCACGCGCCTGGCCCGTCAGCGATATTACGACCCCGTGGCGCCAAAGCGTGCCTCGTGGGATGTGGCCGGCCGCGTCTCTTATCGGGAGGCCGCGACGCTGGACGGCGAGCCCGAGGACAGCGATGTGATCGTCTTGCGCAGGAAGCGGATGGTCTCGGTCACGCCACTGAGCCTGGATATGACCTCGCGGATCGCCCTCAAGGACCTGGAGCAATATCTGCGAGGTTGAGCCTCATGCCTCCCCCGGAATGGTTCCTCGATGCCTCCCCAATGAAGCAGCCTGTGACCCGCTGAGGTTTTTCGCGCCCGGAGAACAGCCATTTGTCCCCGGCGAGTGTGGATCGGATCGGCAATTTGCCCGCGCCCTGCAAGCGGTTGGGCCAATAAATTGCCTTTTGGATGTCAACTTCTGGACGCATCCCGCTTTCCGCTTTCGGGTGTGTTCCAATTTTGTCGGGGAGTGGGTAAAATAAGACAGGAGGTGAACGATGAACCGATTTGATGAACAGCAATTCAAGTCAAAGATGATCCGTTCGATGGA
>JBBIKK010000013.1:0-57211 GCA_037445475.1 Chloroflexota bacterium | reverse complement strand
ACTTCGCCATATCCACGCCACTGGGGCATTCTGCCTTACACCCCTTGCATGCCAGACACAGGTCGAGCGCCCGGAACACGGCTTCCATCAATTCCGGCGGAGGGTAGTGGTCGCCGGCGCGGATCAGGGCGCGCAGCAAATTGGCCCGGCCGCGCGTCGAATTTTCTTCCTCGCGCGTCGCCTGAAACGAGGGGCACATTACACCGCTGTCCTTGAGACATACTCCTTGTCCATTGCATTGTTCAATGGCCTGCTCCAGGCCGCCGTTGCGTTCAAAACGCAGAGGCGACGACCAGCCCCGCGCCGTATAAGCAGCACCGTAACGCAAGTGTGTATCCATCGCAGGCGCATCGAACATCTTGCCGGGGTTCAGCAAGCCATGTGGGTCAACAGCTTGTTTCAACAGGCGCATGGCTTCGATAACCTCTTCCCCATACACCTGCCGCAGCCACTCCCCGCGCGCCAGGCCGTCGCCGTGTTCGCTGCTCATCGAGCCGCCCAGGCGCAGAGTCAGCGCCAGGGTTTGCGCGGCGATGCTGCGCAGGGCACGCACGCCCTCTCGAGTCTTCAAGTCCAGCACAGGACGAATGTGCAGGCACCCGGCCGAGGCGTGAGCATAGATTCCGCCCTCGGTGTGATGAGCGGCCAGAATGTGTTCGATCTCGCGCACAAACTCGCCCAATCTCTCTACGGGGATAGCGCAATCCTCGATGAACGCCACAGGCCTGGCAGACTGCGGGCGGGAATCCAGGATGCCCAACCCGACTCTGCGGATGTTCCAGACGCGTGCCTGCTCCTCAGCGGACTCGGCCAGCCGCACATCGCGGCGTAAGCGCAGGACCGCCTCGCGCAGGACCTCGGGCCGGTCGCCGGCAAACTCGACGACCAGCAGGGCCGCTGGATCGCCGCCAAGTCCGTCCATCTGGGCCGCATAGGCCGGGATGGAGCGCGCCAGTCGCAGAATCGTGCGCGGGATGAGTTCGATCGCCGAAGGCTGATGCTCCAGCAGATGCGGCACGGCCTCGCACGCCGCCACAATGCTCTCATATGCCAGAATGCCCAGCATTCGAGCGCGCGGCCGGGGCACAAGATTCAGCGTGGCGCGGCGGATGACGGCCAGCGTCCCCTCGCTGCCGGCCAGCAACGCGGCCAAGTTGATCCTGGACGATGGGCGATATACCGAGAACGGCAGCCCATGCCCGGCCTCGTCCCAGCGCGGCGGAATCGAAGGCGACCAGGGCAGCAAATAATTGAGTCGATAACCGGCCGAGTTCCTCCACGACCTGGGAAACCGCGTGCGGATTGCCTCTGCGTAACGGGTGCGAACCGTCTGCACCGCGGCTAGAAGCTTTGCTCCCTCCCCATCCACCGAGGCGCTGCGCTGGATGACTTCCAGGTCCACCTCGCCCCATCGCTGCAGGAGTCCCTCTCCGGTCAGGACCTCGGCTTCCAGCAGATGATCGGCGGTCATGCCATATAAGATCGAGTGCGCCCCTGTGGCGTTGTTGCCGATCACCCCGCCCAGGGTGGCGCGTTCGGCGGAGGCCGGATCCGGTCCGAATTGAAGGCCAAAGCGGGCCGCTGCCCGGTTGAGGGTCGAGAGCACGAGGCCGGGCTCGACGGTCGCGGTATGATTTTGCGGGTTGATCTCCAGAATGTGGTTGAGCCAGCGCGAGCAGTCCAGAATCAATGCCTCGCCAATGGCCTGCCCGGCCAGAGAGGTGCCAGCGCCGCGCGGCAGGATTGGGACGCGATGTTGGACGGCCAGTTCAACCGCCGCGTGCAAGTCCTCCTGAGTGCGTGGAAAGACCACTCCCAACGGCTCGATCTGATAAATCGAAGCATCGGTGCTGTACAGAATGCGAGCCGTCGGATCGAGACGAATCTCGCCCGTGAAGCGCCGGCGCAGTTCGTTGACGAAATCAGGATGGAGAGACATGCGGCGCGGTCAACGAGCCTTTCCCTGATTCGCCACCGCCGCGGCTTTCCTGGCAATCTCCGCGGGGTCGCCCAGATAGTAATGCTCCAAAGGGCGCAAGTCCTGATCCAGTTCATACACCAGCGGCACACCGGTGGGGATGTTCAAGTCCATGATGTCGGCATCGGAGATGTTGTCCAGATATTTGACGAGGGCGCGCAGGCTGTTGCCGTGTGCCACAACCAGAATGCGCCGGCCGGCGCGAATGGTTGGAGCAAGGGTTTCATGCCAGTAGGGGAGGACGCGCGTCAGCGTGTCCTTGAGCGATTCGCAGGCCGGCAGGTCTGCCGGGGGGAGGCCAGCGTAGCGAGGGTCGAAGCGGGGATGGCGGGGGTCATCCGGCGCCAGAGGCGGAGGCGGCGTATCGTAACTGCGTCGCCAGAGCCGCACCTGCTCTTCCCCGTATTTCGCGGCCATCTCAGCCTTGTTCAAGCCCTGGAGCGCCCCGTAATGACGCTCGTTCAAGCGCCAGGAGTTATGGACAGGTATCCACTCCAACCCGATCTCCTCCAGGAGGATCCACAACGTCTTGATGGCGCGCCTCAGCACGGAGGTATAAGCCGCATCGAAAACATAGTCCGCGGCGCGCAGCAAGCGTCCGGCCTCGCGGGCCTCGGCTTCGCCCTGCTCGGTCAGGCCGACGTCCGTCCAGCCGGTGAAACGATTCTCCAAATTCCAGGTGCTCTGTCCATGACGAACGAGAACGAGTCGGTACATGGAAACTTCTCCAACGTGGAATGAATTCCGCATCACGGATTATAGCCCAAGTCGTTTGTTCGCAACGTTGCGCTACAAGATGTGTGCGCTGGAGGCAAATCTTGTGGAGCAATACGTAGCGCGGGATTCATCCCGCAACCCAAACGCGATAGCCGCTTCGCGGCACAGAATCTTTGCGGTTGTCATAGATTCTCAGGAGCAATACTATAGTAGAATCACGCCGTATGCCCGAAGACATCACCCCCATTCGCAAACAGTACCTTGAGATCAAGCGCCAGTATCCAAACGCGATTCTCTTCTTTCGGCTGGGGGACTTCTACGAGACGTTCGACGAGGATGCCGAGGTCACGGCGCGCGAACTCGATATTGTGCTGACCTCGCGCAACGTGGCCAAAGGGGTGCGCGTGCCCATGGCGGGCATTCCATATCATGCGGTGGAGAGTTATCTCGCCCGTCTGATCGAAAAGGGCTATCGGGTGGCGATCTGCGAGCAGGTGGGCGAGACGCCGGTCAAGGGTTTGTTCCCGCGCCAGGTCGTGCGCATCGTCACGCCGGGGACGGTGATGGAAGCGGGACTGCTGCCGGGCGACGCCAACAACTATCTCGCTTCAGTCATCCTGGACGAGGGGCGGGGCGCTGTGGCCTACGCGGACATCACGACCGGAGAGTTCGCCACCACCGAACTCCCCCTGGAAGGGCTGCGTGCCGAACTGGTGCGCCTGCGCCCGGCTGAGATCCTCCATCCCGATTCGCAAAGTCTCACCCGGGAAGAAGAGCTCTGGAGCGAGGGCCTGGGCCATCTCACTCCCCTGCCCACCTGGCACTACGAGCTCGGGAAATGTGAACAGACGCTGCTGGAACACTTCCGGGCTGCGACGCTGGAGGGCTTTGGGTTAAAGGGCCACCCCCTGGCCCTGCGCGCAGCGGGAGCGCTGGTCCAGTACCTCGGCGCGACGCGCCCCGACGCTCTGCCGTTGCTCGCCAGCCTGCGTTGCTACAGTTTATCCGAATTCATGTTGCTCGACGCCGCCACGCGTCGCAATCTCGAACTGACCGAGACGCTGCGCGGCGAGGTCAAAGGCTCGCTGTTGGGCGTGCTGGATCAAACCGTGACGCCCATGGGCAAGCGGTTGCTGCGCGCCTGGGTCAGCCAGCCGCTCCTGGATGAGGCCAGGATCAAATCACGGCAGGACGGTGTACAGTATTTCTTCGAGAACGGCATGGTGCGAGCAGAGGTGCGCGCGGTGCTCAAACTGGTGGGCGATCTGGAACGGCTGGTTAATCGTGTTGTGAGTGGGAGTGCACAGCCGCGCGATTTGGTGGCTATGCGCAGCACACTTGAAAACCTGCCAAAGGTCGCCCAGGCGACCGGGCGGCACAATGCTCTACCGCCCATCGAACCCGCAAGAGAAGAACTTGCCCTGCTGCAGGCCGCGATCGACGAGCACCCTCCTGCCACCCTGCAAAACAGCGGCGTCATTCGCCGTGGATATTCCGCCGAATTGGATAGCGTGATCGAAGCCTCTCAACACGCCCGCGCCTGGATCGCCAACCTGGAGGCAGTCGAACGCCAGCGCACCGGCCTCAAGACGCTCAAGGTCGGCTACAACAAGGTCTTCGGCTACTATATCGAAATCTCGCGCGGCGCGGCCGATAAGGCCCCGGAAAACTACATCCGCAAGCAAACGCTGGTCAATGCGGAGCGCTTTATCACGCCGGAAATGAAGGAGTACGAAACGCTGGTGTTGAACGCCGAGGAACGCATCCGCGAGATGGAACTGCGCCTGTTCCGCGAGGTTTGTGCCCAACTGGCGAAATCGGCGCCCAAGCTCCTGAAAACCGCGCGCGCCCTGGCCGAACTGGACGTGCTGGCCGCCCTGGCGGAGGCGGCGGCTCAGGGGGGCTACGTCCGGCCCGAAGTCAAGGCGAGCAACGAACTGGAGATTCGCGAGGGGCGGCACCCGGTTGTAGAGCAGAGTTTGAGCGGGGAGCGCTTTGTCCCCAACGACATTGTCTTCGAGCCGGGCGAGATCGTGCGCGTCATCACCGGCCCGAACATGAGCGGGAAATCCACAGCCATACGGCAGGTGGCGCTCATCGTTTTAATGGCACAGATGGGCTCGTTCGTGCCGGCTGCTTCGGCCCGCCTCGGCATCGTGGATCGCATCTTCACCCGCATCGGGGCACAGGATGAGATTCACGCCGGGCAGTCCACCTTCATGGTCGAGATGATCGAGACGGCCAACATCCTGCATCACGCCACACCGCGCTCGTTGCTGATCCTAGATGAGATCGGGCGCGGCACCTCCACCTACGATGGCCTCGCGATTGCCTGGGCTGTGATCGAGTACATTCACAACCACCCTCAGCTGCGCGCCAAGACGCTCTTCGCCACTCACTACCACGAACTGACGCAACTGGCCGACCTTCTGCCGGGCGTGCGGAATTACAACGTAGCGGTTACCGAGGCGGATGGCAAGGTGGTCTTCCTGCACAAAATCGTGCCGGGCGGGGCGGACAAATCCTACGGCATTCATGTCGCCCAACTGGCCGGCCTGCCCAAAGCGGTGATTGCCCGAGCGAACGAAATCATGGCCGAACTGGAGAAGACCTCCGGTCGCGCCGTGAAGATCGACCCGCACGCCGCCCAGCAAGCCCTGCTCTTCCCGGAGAGCAGTCCGTTGCTGGAGGAGCTGAAAGCGCTGGATATCAATGCGCTCTCCCCCATCGAGGCATTGAACAAGTTGTTTGAGTGGCAAAGAAAGTATAAAACACAATGAAACTTCGTGCGCCCTCCCAGGAGCAGCTCGGCATTCTCAGTCTATGGTTTGCTGTCATTCTCGGCGGTTGGATTCGGCTGTTGATCCCTTTTATGGCCGGCTTTCCGATCAACGATGGCGGGCTGTTCTATCAAATTCTGCGCACGCTTCAAGAGAATCATCTGCGCCTCCCTGCCTACATTCCGTACAACGGGTTGAGCATTCCCTTTGCGTATCCTCCTCTGGCCTTCTATCTTGGGGCGGGCCTCTCGCTGCTCCTGCGCATCGATGCGATTGAAATTCTGCGCTGGATGCCGGCCGTGGTTGTGATTGTGTCCATCCCGGCCTTCTACGCCCTCAGCCGTGCCTGGCTCGACTCGTCCTACAAGGCCGGCATCGCTGCCCTGGTCTTTGCCGGCACGCCGCGCACCATATCCTGGTTGATCATGGGCGGAGGCCTGACGCGCAGTCTCGGCTACTTGTTTCTGCTGCTGACACTGAGGAGCGTCTTCCTGCTCTTCAGCCGGGAGGACAGGAAGTTCCTGCGGCCTGCCATCCTGTTCAGTTCGCTGACGGTTCTCACCCACCCCGAAGCGGCCTTGCACGCCGTGGGCCTCTGTGCTCTGACCTGGTTGTTCAAGGGCCGCAGCCGGCGCGGAACGCTAAACGCGTTTTACGTTGGACTAGGCACGTTCATCTTGACCGGCCTCTGGTGGCTTCCCCTTCTCCGCCGACTTGGTCTGCAACCCATCCTGGCAGCCACGCAAACTGGGCATCACACCCTTTTCAGCCTGATCTACCCTGCCCTGTTCGGTTTGACCGAGGAGCAACCGCTGACCATCGTGGCGGTGCTGGGCCTGATCGGCATCCTGTTCGAACTGGTGCGGAAAGACTATTTCTTGCCGGCGGCCTACGCTCTGCCGTTCATCATCGAGCCACGCAGTTCGCCGCTGCAGGCCATGACCGCGCTCGCCATGCTGGCCGCCATTGCGCTTTCGGATGTCATCCTGCCGGCGTTCTCAAAATGGAATCGCTGGGCAGCGCCGCTCACGCTGCTCGCCATGGGCTCGGCCATGTTCGGCAACATGCTGAACCTGGGGGCGCGGCTGGCCGGAGCCGTCGTGCTGCCTGTCCATCAAGAGGCCCTGGCCTGGGTCAGAGAAAACACCCCAACCGACAGTCGCTTTCTTCTGCTCTCGGGCAACCCGGCTTTCTTCTGCGATGGCCTCTCGGAATGGTTTCCCGCCCTGACGGGGCGCATTAGCGTAACGACCATCCAGGGCAGGGAATGGCTGGATGGGGAATTCGCCCGTGCGTCCGGGCATCAAATCGCCATTCAGAGCTGCCTGACCCAAAGCGGTGCGGCGGACTGCATCGAACAAGAGACACAAAAAATGGAGGTCGGATACGACTACGTGTATGTGGTGCGGAAGGCGAGCCCGAATTATTGCACCGCCTCCATGCAGAACAACGAGGCCGCCCTCGACCTGGGGCGTCGCCCCGCATACGTAGGAGTGTACCAGGACGAAGATGTGATCATTTTCCGGCGACGATAGCGGCGGAAAGGCCGTGGGCCAAGCGAGGGCTTCGCTCCGACGCTTTAGCGTGTTTCCGCAAGAACCCAACGCCTGCCCTCGTCTTGCCGGCATTGCTTCTCGACCGCGAACGGCGGCGAGACCGCGTCCAGACGGTAAACGGCATTCCATTTAGTCTGGACAAGCAGAGTCACTTTCAGCCAGGCAGGGGCGTTTTCCGAAGCGGGGATGGTGCCGAAGTGGGAGTGAAATTCGGCAAAGTTCTTTTCAAAAATCACATAGCGAAAGCCCTGGCGGTAGGCTTCGGCCCAGAAATCGGGCGAATTCTGGCGCGCCAGCCTTTCCAGGACGGGATATTCCTCAGCGCGAGAAGAACAGGCGAACAGGTCGGGGCGCAGGTAGTAGCGGTAGGCGTTCAGGGCCAGGATACGCCCGCCGGGCGCGGCGGTTTCGTTGACCAACTGGAAGAAAGTACAAAACGAAATATCGTAACAATGAGCCTGGCCGGCCACATCTATCGGAGAATAGGTGTCAACCGCAATCGCCAGCGTACGCAGGCCGAGCCACATCAGCAGGAGGGCCATCAGCGGACGCAGGAGCGGCTGCACAAGTCTTCCGCTGTGTTCCAGGGCGCTTTCAATGACCTGCGCGGCGGGCAGAAAGAGCAAAATCCACAGGAACCAGACGTAGCGGATTTCGACCACCGTAAAGAAAAACGTGACCCAGATCAGCAGGGTGAGCAGGGTTGCTATCAACAGGGCACGCCGTCGCGGGAAGAGCGAGAGTCCGCGCCGCACGGCAGGCAAGAGCAAAAAGGGTAAAAAGCCGGCAAAGAACGGCGAGAGATTGCCCAAACTCTGCGGCGTGTTGAAAAAGGTCAAAGTGAGTGGATACAGCCATTTCATCAGAGGCAGCCTGGCCGGATCGAACTGCCACTGCCAGAGGTCGCTGTTCAATTCGCGAGCATAGGTCAGCGGGGCGAGCGGAGAACCCAGCCAAAGGGCATTTTGCCAGAGATGAAACAGGCCGAGGAGGAAAATGATGAAGGCAGAAAGCAGAAAGGAGGAGGGGGAAAGGGGAAGGCGGGCAAAACAATCAAGATGGAATGGCCGGGAGAGAGGGCGGAAAAAAGTAGCGTCAAAAAGGAGAAACAAGATAACGAACAGGGGAACGAGAAAGACGTTATAGGGACGGGAGATGATGGCAAAACCGAGCAGAAAGCCGGCTAGTGTAGCGCAGGATTTATCTTGCGTATCCGTGCCGGACCGATTTTGCGCCACAAACATGTACACTGCAGCCAGGATAGGGGCGGTGCTGATGAGTTCGACTTTTCCATCGCCGAGCAGATCCAAAAAGGCCGTGGAGGTAACCAGCAACATCAGCGCGTAGAGGCGGGCGCGAGAGGAAAGTCCCAGCCGCTCGCCCAATGCCCATAACAAGATGAGGATGGCCGCGCCGTTCAGCCAGGAGAGCATGCGTGCCGATTGGTCGCCGAAGAGTTGAATCTGCACGGTGAAAAGAATGCCGGGATGAAACGAACTGACTACAAACAAATCTTTTGGGTAAAGGAAAAGCGGCAAGTGTGTGACGGCCATGATTTTGGCGTGCGAAAAATATTCGGCCACGGCATCATAGCCCAGCCGCGCCGAGGAGAGCGTCAGGCCGAGGGCAAAAACGGTCAGCGTGAGGGCGAAGAGGCGGCGGTCAGCACGGGGCAGGTCGGCGGGGAGAGCCGGAGGCGGCAAGGAGCGGAGGAAGCGTCCGAGGGCGGGAAGACCCATCAGCAGGGGGAACATCAGCCCAGCTGTGCTCAGCCAGGGCGGAAGTTGCCACAGTCGAATCACGGTCAGGAAAAAGAGCGAAAAGCCAATTTCACCGAGCAAAAAGGCAATCGTTCCGCGCGTCAGCGGAGCGGAATCGGCCAGCAGGCGGCGCGGCAGGAGGATCAACCCCAGGCCGAGGGCGGCGAGGGCGAAGAACGTCATCCCGAAAAAGGCACGCAGCAGGTCGATCAGCCAGGTCAGCGGGGCGAGGCGGGCAAGGTGCGCCAGGAAGAGCGCCATGCCGGGGAAGAGAAAGCTCTGCAGGTAGCTGGCGCGGTTGGCCCAGCCATAGAGACCAAGCGTCACGAGCAGCCAGGCAAGCAGGGAGGCAGAGAGGAGCAGAGATTTCAGGCGCATCTATCAACGTCTCCTTGAAGCCATGAGAGCGTGGTATTGTTCGATGTGGCGGGCAACGACAACATCCCAGCCATAATTTTCCTTCACCCATAGCGCTGAATCTCGCCCCCATCGTTCACGCTGCGCCGAATTCTCCAATAGGGTTCGAACTGCCTGCCGTAAGTCTGCAGAGCGTGGCGGGGTAAACGTCACCAGACCGGATTCTTTGATGGTGAGATGCGCCAAATCTTCGGTCATCACCACCGGCAGTCCGCAAGACATGGCCTCGTAGGCGGCGATGGCAAACGTCTCGACGCTGGAGGGGACAACGAAAAGGTCGGCGGCCTGATACAGTTTTGCCACCTGTTCATGCGTCCCGGGTGGATACACGCGCACATTCGGCGGCAGATTGGGCGGCGGCGTGCCTTCGCCGCACAGAATCAGATCGCATTCGGGAGGCAGAGCCTCCAGCAAGAGCGGAATACGTTTACGGGGGACAAAATTACCCACAAACAAAATTTTTGGCCGATCATCAAAACCCAATTCGTTGCGCAACTGTCGTTTTTCGGCAGCATTTACCGGATGAAAAAGCGTTGTATCCACCCCCAGCGGAATGCGCACAATCTTGGAGGCAAAGCGGGGGAAGCGAGCCGTAAGGATTTCCTGCACGATCACATCCGGCACGATGATGCGCTCACTGAGCCAGAGCGAAAGCCTTCCCAGCACAGGCACAAAGAGGTTTTGTAGAACGTTGAAAGCGCGGCGCGGATACGGCACGAAACCGGCGTGTTCCGTCAGGACCGTTGGACGGCGCAGAAGTTTTCCCAGCAAAAGCGCCAGCAGGGAATTTTGATACAACATTCCTTGAACATGGACCACCTCCGCCCCTTGCACGGCGCGATAAAGCACCGGCAGGAGAGATGGAGCAAAGAGCGGATAATGCACCCCCGCCCGACTCAACGGGTCCCAGGCCGGCACGCCGATGATTCGACGCTCGGGCGTATTGAACGCCTCCTGTCCCCTCACCCGGCTGGCCACCACACGTACCCTATGCCCGTGCGCGGCCAGGCCGAGGGAAAGTTTCTCGATGATGGTCTCAATCCCCCCGCGATGAGGCAGGGTGTAATGGCTGATGAGCAAAACCTCCACTTTGCACCCTTTAGCGCGAAGCGTCGCCGATTACGAAGACAACATACTCATCGTTTTCAAATGTCTTGAGAAAATCCGCCGAGGAAAATGCCGCGGACGAGAAAGAGAGGGTCTCATAAGGATAGGGCCAGGGGTCGGGAGTCCATATTGTGAGAGGACGGGAACGAGCATGGAAGGAGAGTGTATAGGCGGACGGTCCTTTTTGCAAAATTATAGCCTGTACACCCATCCCTCTTAACGAGCTGGCCAGCTCTTCTTGGGGTGCCTCTTTCAACGCCAAAACCCGTCGAAGATGTTGGTCAAAGGACGAGAAAACTCCTGCATAGTGAATATTCGGGGAAAGGTACAAACTCCATTGCGATATCGTTGGGAGCATGAATGCCAGAGGAGGGGTGGCTAAAACAACAGGGCCCCGTTATCGAGAACTTTTTCCGTTTCTGTCGCGATTTGCCGGCTCGTTTCCAGAAGGCCGGCCTGTTCCCCGGGAAACAGGTTGAGGGGGTCAGTAAAAACATTCCAGTTGATTGGACTGGGAACGATAAAAACGGAAATCAAAACCAGAATGAAAACCCGGCGAGAATGAAAGCGATCTTCAACAAACTCTTTCAATCCTTTTCCGGCCAGCACTCCGAAAAACACCACAAGGAACTCCATCCATTTTGCTGGCAGCCAGAAAAAGTGGAAGAGGGGATAGGTGAGAAAATTCACGCCAACCAAAGCATAAATGCCTGCCAGCAAATAGCCAGGCGCTTTAACATCTTGTTTCCAGAGTCGCCACACGGTCAGCAGACCGAATAGGAACAACCCTCCCCCATAACCCAAACCGATAGTATAACCAGTGGGGTCGAAATGCCACAAAGCAATGTAATCGGTACGATAATTCGCTCCGTGGGGAAAATTCAAGAAACCATAAACGATCATCCCCCAGAAAAGGGAACCGAGAAGAAGGGCGCCGAACAACAACACAAGACCGGTCTGAAGAATGTTTTTTCGAACAATGCGGGATTTTTCTCGCCAATATTCTAAAATCAAGGTAAATGCTCCTGGCACAAGAAAAGGGTAGTACAGGAGAGCAACGCTTCCCCCTGTTACAAAAGTTTTAAACAGATTTCGTTTGTTCAAAGCGAATTGACGAATGCCACATTCTAGTATCCAATCGAGCAAAAAGAAAGCCGATAACATCTCGTAGGGTTTGTTCAAAGCCAAGGAAAAAGTTCCCCAGTCCCTCTGCGGCAATGTAAAGCCAAAGAATCGGGTATTCAACGCTCCTATGCCAAGAGCGCCAATGCATACCCAGATTGCGGTTTCTTCATCTCCAAGCTTTTTGCCTGCCTGAAAGAACAAGAACGGCCACAGAGCAAGCAAGGCTACAGGAAACAATCGCCAGGCCGTAATCGCGTCGAGATGGAGCCACCTGGAGAGCGTACCCAGCACCCAGAAGAAAAGCGGTGGATAGTCCAACGGCAGGGCTTTTTGATAGTAATCCCCAAAATAGTTTCCATGAATCACGTTGTTTAAGAGCGCGATCTGAAAGGAATTATCTCCTAGCAAACCGCCATACACAATCTGGCCGGAGCTTTGCATGCCAAGCAGATAGGCGGCAGGCAAAACAGAGGCCAGAATCAAACACAGAACCCGGCTATTTCGCTGCTGAATGGCTTTCCTTGCCAACACCGCATATGTTCCCCACACACAAAGTACAAGTCCAAGATAAAGCCGCATAGAGAGTCTCTACCAGGTGCCTATCGTTTTTCGTTGTGGCGGTAAAGAAACGACAATCCTAATGGTAACAAAAACGGATACAACGGGAAAAGCAAACGAACTTCTTGCCAGATTCCCCAGATGAAGACCGTGAGCAGGTAAAAAGGGATCACCAACGATGCCTTTTTGAGAAAAGTGGCTGCATATCTAAAACCCGCAACCACAAATACCCAAAACCCGCCGAGAAACAGGCTGCTGTTTAAGAAAGCATAGAACAGACTTCTCGGTGTGAGGTTCTGCGCCAGGAGGCCCGCAACCGTTTCAACATGAGGGGCGTTTCCTCGAAAATACCTCAATCCGAAAAATACGACGGCCCATATCAGCAGCAAAACCCAAAACCAAAACATGGATTGCGTTCTCTGGCGATTCTCCCCCTGGATCGTCATCAAGAAAGCAAGGGGAAGAAACACTGCCGTTTCTCTGTTGAGGGAGGCCAGGAACACCAAAGTTGCAAGAAGCCAAAGATTCCGCCTGTAAATAGCGAGCAGCGAGAGGGAAAACAGCGCCGGTTCCAGCAAAGACCAGGGTTGGAAATAATGGTCCTGAAAGGCAATCGGCATCGTGGCGGCAACAAACAAAACCCCAACCGTTGCCGGCTCGCTTTCAAACCAAATTCTCAGCCAAAAAAACAGAAACACCAGAGAGAGGAGGATGGCTATCCAATCATAGATGGCATAGGCAAGCAGAAATGCCTTTTCCGCAGGAAAACCAACCGAAAACAGGTTTATCAGCCATTCCGCAGCAAAAGGCGCCAAGACGCGATAACGATAGGGGGAAGGTGCTGTTGCCTGAACAATTTGATGGTGAAGGTCGAAACGTGGTTGAAAGTTCGGAACATCTACCTGGTTGAGATACTGATAGCCAAGCAGCAAAGATGCCGAAAAAATCAAAACCAACGCGCCAAATTCTGCATTCGCTATAGGGCGTGCCATTCTTTTCGTCATCCCTTCAACCCCAACATGCTCAACACAAAGCTGGTAAACATCACCTGCGCGCCGAGGACCAACGCCAGCGCCCCGCCGAACACCAACCGCACGCTGAAGGCAAAGCCGACTGTCTCAAAGCCGCCGGGGGACTGCGAAAGAACGGCCGCGTAGAGCATGATTCCCGCCCCCGCCAGCAGGAGCAGCGTCCCCAGCAGCAAGCCACGCTCCAGGTTGAAGTAGCGAAACAGGGAGAAAAACTCCGGCTGACTCGGTAACAACCCGGCGTAATAGGCATACACGCGGCTGATGGCATAGAATGAGATCATATTGAGGCCAATGACCATCAGCGCACCGCTGACAATGAAGGTGTGAAAATCCACCAGGCGGAAAGGCAGATGCAACGGCCCAAAGGCCAGCGCCAGACTCAGGAGTGCCCCCAGGAGGATCAGCGCGAGGCCGGGGTAGGCAAACAGCCAGGTCGGGCTGTAAAGCAACAGAAAGCGCAAGTGCCGCCAGCCATCGCGGAAGCTGCGCAAATGCGGCGGCCGGCCGCGCCCATCCGGGAAAAGGCGGGTGGGCACTTCACAAACCCTCATCCCCAAAATCGAAGCCTTGATGACGATTTCGCTCGCCAGTTCCATGCCGCCGGTTTGCAGGTTCATCCGCTCGATGGCCTCTTTGGTAAAAGCGCGGATGCCGCAGTGAAAATCACTGGCCGGGGAGCGAAAGAACAATCTGCCGATGAACGACAGGACGGGATTGCCAACGTAGCGGTGATGCCAGGGCATAGCGCCGGGCATGATCCCGCCCTTGAAACGGTTGCCCATCACCAGATCATAGCCCTGGCGCAGTTTTTCCAGGAAAGGCTCTAGATTTTCCAACTCGTAACTGTCATCGGCATCAGCCATGAGGATAAAGCGGCCGCGCGCCGCCGCGAATCCCCCCCGCAGGGCATTGCCGTAGCCCCTTTCGGGGACGCGAACGACGCGGGCGCCGAGCGATGTGGCAATCTCTACCGAGCGGTCGCTGCTGCCGTTATCGGCGACGATCACCTCGCCGCTCACACCGCTGCGCGCCAGAAATCCCTGCGCTTTGCGAATGCACGTCCCGACAGTCTTTTCCTCGTTCAGGCACGGGAGGACGATGCTCAATTCAAGGGATGGACCCGCTTCATGCTTCATTCGATCCCATTACAAAACTGCCCCCGGCGGATGGCCGAGAGCAGTTTTGTTTATTGAAAAGCTCACTTCATTGCGGAGGCCGGCGCCTTCGAGCGCAGGATGGCCCAGGCCAGCACGCCGATGAGCACGAGGGCAACGCCCCACACCACGTACAGAGCCGACCCGCTCACGCCGGCATACTGCACCACGATCGGGGCGATGATCACAGAGACCAGGTTGACCACCTTGATCATCGGGTTCAAGGCCGGGCCGGCCGTATCCTTGAATGGATCGCCAACCGTATCCCCCACCACGCCCGCTTTGTGGCGCTCAGAGCCTTTGCCGCGGTTGTTGCGCGGATCCTTGGGTTCATCCTCGATCAATTTCTTGGCGTTATCCCAGGCGCCGCCGGAGTTGTTCAGGAACACAGCCAGCAATTGACCCGAGAGGATGATCCCCGCCAGGAATCCGCCCAGGGCTTCGACCTGAAGCAGCAGACCGACCACGACCGGCGTTACCACACCCAGCAAGGCAAGCGAGACCAGTTCCTTCTGCGCTGCAGCCGTGGAAATGCCAACGGCCTGTCTGTAATCGGGTTTGACCTTGCCCTCCAAAACGCCCAATTTGAACTGGCGACGCACCTCCAGAACGATCAACGAAGCCGCGCGCGAGACAGCCTGGATCGCGAAGGAGGAGAACAGCCAGGGCAGCGCGCCGCCGATGAGCATGCCAACAAAGACCTGTGGGATATCCACGCGGATGCCCACCTCGCCGATCAAGCGCGGGAACGGCAAGGCCTGGCCAGCCTTCACCGCCAGGTCGTTGATCGTGGTTTGGGCACGGCTGACGTCCACCAGGAACGAGCCGAAGAGCGAGACCGCAGCGATGACCGCCGAGCCAATGGCCACACCCTTCGTGATCGCCTTGGTTGTATTACCCACGGCATCCAAATCGGCCATGATCTGCTGTGCGGCGCGGCTTGCCTTATCGTTCTTGGACCAGGACATTTCGCCAATGCCATTGGCGTTATCGGCGATCGGGCCAAAGGAGTCCATGGCCACATTGTTGCCGGTCAGGGTGAGCATGCCAATGCCGGTCATGGCAACGCCATAAAGGATAAAGGTGGCTTTGCTGGCCCCCTCTGCACCGGGGAATGTCCCAAAGAGAAGGATGGAGGCAACGATCGTCAGGGCAATCACGATGATCGCCCAAACCGAGGACTCAAAGCCGACAGAAACGCCCTGCAAGATGAGAGTGGCCGGCCCCGTATCCGCTGCTCTCTTGATCTCCTTCACCGGGGAGTTGTGCGTGCCGGTGAAGTATTCGGTCAAGCGATCAATCAAAATGGCCAGCAAGACGCCCACGGCCACGGCGGACGGCGTGCGCCACCAGCCCCCCAGAGCCGGGTGCTGCAAATACAGGTAGCCGGCACCGAAGAACAGGACAGCAGAGATGGCGGCGGACGAAAGGAAGCCACGAAATATCGCTTTCATCGCCTCTCCGCTCTGGCCCGGGCCGCCGCGCACCACATACGTGCCGATAATCGAGGAGAGCACGCCGATGCCGCGCACCACGAGCGGAAAGATGATCCACTCCAGGCGTCCGGTGAGATGCCACAGAGCCAGGCCCAGGATCAGGCCAGACACGATAGTGACCTCATAAGATTCAAAGATGTCGGCGGCCATGCCGGCGCAATCGCCGACGTTATCGCCAACGAGATCGGCTATCACCGCCGGATTGCGAGGGTCATCCTCCGGAATGCCGGCCTCCACCTTGCCCACCAGATCGGCGCCCACATCGGCGGCTTTGGTATAAATCCCCCCTCCCACGCGCATGAACAAAGCCAAGAGCGTGCCCCCAAAGCCAAAGCCGAGCAGGGCGTCTGGTGCGGCGATCCCCAACACAATGAAGATCAGCGTCCCGCCTAACAGCCCCAGGCCATCGGTCAGCATGCCGGTGATCGTCCCGGCCCGATAGGCAATCCGCAAAGCCTCATCGAATGATCTTCTAGCTGCGGAGGCCACACGCACGTTTCCCTGCACGGCCATGCGCATTCCAATCTGGCCAACCGTCAGAGAAAACGAGGCGCCCATGACAAAGGCCAGCGCCCGCGCCAGCCCGATGATCAAGCGCACCTGATCGGGCGTATAAGAGCGAAAGCGCTCCAGCGCTTCGGGCGATGGCGGGACGATGTAAACCGAAAGGAACAGGGCCGCGGTCAAGAGGATGATAAAGGGCAGGATGGAGCGCAACTGCTTGCGCAGATAAGCGTCTGCCCCGTCACGAATGGCCGACCAGACTTCCTGCATGCGCGGCGTTCCTTTGTCTTCTCGCAAGATTTGCGAGCGCAAGAACAGGGCGTAGAGCAAGCCGAGGATCGCCACGCCGAACACGGCCCAAATGGCGATCGCCTCCAGTGGGGCAAGCCCCTCCATGGCATACATAAGAGTGTAACCTCCCGGAATAAAATAATCAGGCTTACGCCTAGAAGAAAGCAGGCAGATTTTACAGGCGTACAGGAGTTGTGTCAAGAAGGTTGTTGAAGGGGGGAAGGGCGCCTCATCGCGCAAGCGCCTGCGCCAGGGCGTTCGGAATTTGAGCGAGCGAGCGGCCAGCCCTCTCCTGCTTCTTCACCTGCATAATTGAGGCCGCTCCAGGCTGGCGGGCGCGGTCATCCCTTGAGCGCGCCGGCCAAAATACCACGCACAAAGTAACGTCCCAAGAACAGAAAAAACAGCAACGGCGCCGAAACTGCAATCAATGCGGCAGCCATTTGCAAGTTGTACAATACCAGGGTCGTGCCCTTGGCCTCGGCCATGACCACCTGAACGGTTTGCGTGGCGCGTGAAGAGAGGGTAAGTGCCAGGAAAAACTCGTTCCAGACTTGGGTGAAAACAATAATGGCAACAGAGATGTAGGCAGGAAGTGAAATCGGCATGACAACCCGGAAAAACGTCTGAATTTTATTGGCCCCATCCACCTCAGCCGCCTCTTCTAATTCCCGGGGAATGGACAAAAAGAACGTCCCCAACAGAACCGATGCCAGCGGTATGTTAAGGATCAGATAACTCAAAACGAGGCCGCCGTAGGACTGACCCAGACCGGTTCGTGACATCATGATCGAAAGAGGGATAATCACCACCTGATACGGCAAATATAGAGCGATTCCAACCAGGACGAAAAGGAAGCGAGCAAACAGAGTGCGGCTGCGACTCAGATAGTATCCGCCCAGACCACCCAAGAACAGGGAGAGCCCGGTCACAGAAAAAGAGATCACCATCGAGTTGAACAGGCGCGGCAGCATTTGACTACGGAAGCGCTCGCTACCCTTCAGGACCTCGATGTAATTACTCCACTGCGGAGTCAAGGTGGGCAACAAGTAGTTTGTCTTGGTGATTTCCTCTATGGATTTGAGCGACGCCACCACCATCACATAAATCGGCAGGAGGTACGCTATGCTGAGGAGGATGAGGATAAGAACGGCCAGCAATTTGAGAGAAAGATCGTTGCTTTTCATTCAACAAACCACCTGTTCAGCGCGTAAATCGTATAAGGAACGACGATGATAAATGCCATGGCAAAAATGATCACCCCCAGGCCGGCGCCGGCAGAGACGAGGTGCTGTTGGAAAGTCGTGACCCACATGTTGGTAGCCAGAACATCCGTGGCGATCCCCGGCCCGCCATACGTAACAATGAACACAATGTCGAACACCTTGAGAGTCGAGATCAACAAGAGCGAGACGAGCACCAGAATGCCTGAGCGGATGTTCGGAATGATGATCTGAAACAGAATGCGCAAGCGTGAAGCACCATCCACGGTGGCCGCCTCTATCATTTCTTGCAACTCGGTTGTGCGAAACGAGGACTGGATAATGATGACAGCAAAACCCAGGTATTGCCAGACAAAGATCAACACCAGCCAGTAGGTAGCTGTTTGAGGATCCGTAGTAAAGCCAAAATTGGCGTTAAACCCCAGGCTGCGTAGGAGCGTGTTGAACACCCCCCGTCCTGGTTCGTACATCCACGACCAGATCGTGCCAGTGACAATGAACGACATGGCCACAGGGTAGAGAATGAGTGTGCGAATATAGTTCTCTATTTTGGGAAAATGGGCAACTTCCAGAAAGTAAGCAAGGAAGATGGCTATGAGCACCGTGGGCGCCACGCCCAGGGTCAGCCAAATCAGGTTGTTCCTGATGTCAACTTCGAAGCGCGGCTGCTGCGTCAGGAAACGATACCACTTCAGTCCCGAGAAAGCATAGTTAGGCGCAACCGTCTTCCAATCCGCGAAAGATACATAGATCGTCCACAGCAAGGTCATATAGAGCAAGCCGACGAAAATCAAGAGCGGCGCTTGAAACACCAGGAAGTTCCAAACCTCCTGTTTCCTAAACACCCTCGATAAATATTTGGCCATCCCGCGGCTGCCTCCTTGCGTCGGCCGGCAGGGATGCACGATATGCGCATCCCTGCCTCTTATCTCACATCATCTTCATCCCAATTTACGGCCACTGATACCAGGCGGACGCATTCTTGACATCGTAAGTCGTCATCATGGAGGCCACGGCCTGAATGGTCTTATCCACGTCGGGGGCGGACAGGAAGCTCGAGAGAAGATCCCAGTAGGCAGACTGGGCTGCGGCGGGCAGGATGCTTCCGTGTTGATCGAGGATCAGTTTGCCTGGATTCTCGCTGACGAACTTCTGCATCTCCTGACGGATCGGGTCGGGGAATTCCGCCGGGTCGATATCGGTGCGCGCAAACAGGCCGCCCTGGGTGACATCCGTCGGGATCTGAAGCTCGGGCGAGGCCACCACTTTCAACCAATCCATTGTGGCCTCTGGGTTGGGTGCCTTCACCGTGATCCCATAGGTATCGGGATGGAAGAGCAAGATCCGGTCAGGCTTCTGGGGGAAAGTTACCGCGCCAAAGTCCACGCCGGGCTGCCAGTTGGAACCCTTGGTAAAAGCACCAATAGCCCATGTGCCCATGAGGGTCATGGCTGCCTTTCCGGAGCCAACCAGGCCGACCGCCTGGTCCCAGGTGAGGCTGGCGTGGTCGCTGTTGATGAAAGGCACCAGTTGGGCGAAGCGCTCCAGGGCCGTTTTATAGTTTGCGTCCTGGGTCACATCAATCTCGCCTTTGTAGAGTTTGACATAGTTCTCGGGGCCGGCGAGTTCCAGGTAGAGGCTGTCAAAGACAAAGGCGTCCTCCCATTTCTCTTTTGAGCCCAGGCCGAGGCAAACCATATCGGGCTTGGCGGTCTTGATGGTCTGACAAGCAGCCATCAGTTCTTCAAATGTGGTGGGGGCTGTCAATCCCAGTTCGTCGAACAGTTTTTTGTTGTAGTAGAGGATGTTTTGAATGTGCATGTTCAACGGCACAACGTAGGGATGCTCGTTCACCGTGACAGCTTTCAGCAGGGGGCCCGGAATCTTCTCGCCGTAGCCCGTCTCTTTGTAGAAGTCATCCAGGGGCAGCAGCACGCCGCTGTCGACGTAGTTCTTCAGTTCCGCGCCGCCCAGGGTCTGGAACGTATCCGGGTAGTCGCCGGCCGCGATCCGTGATTGAAGCACGACCCGCTGATTGACGCCGCCGCCCCCAGGGCTCGGGTTCTCGTCCACCTGAATATCGGGGTAAGCCGCTTTGAGCGCAGCAAACATGGCATCTGCGGCCTCGCGTTCACCCGGGGCAGTCCACCAGTGATAGATCTGCAGATGCCGCACAGCGGCTTGCGTGGCCGGAGCCTCGGTCGGCTTTGGAGCCTCCGTAGCAGGTGGTTGAGTGGCCACAGGCGTCGGAGCAGGACCACAAGCAGAAAGGAGCGTAGCCGCAACCGCCAATGTGCCCATCAGCACATACCAAATTTTCTTGGACATGTTTCTTCCTCCTTCATGTTGAACATCGGATTTGCAAACCATTGAAAGCATAACGCGCATTTTGGAGAAAACATCACCTCCTTTCCATTTGTGAAGGTCGTTGTAAGATGTGCTCCACGATAACGGCAATCGCTCCAATCAAACTGGCGTCTACGTTAAAAGCAGAGAGGGCAATGACAGTCTCCCGGCGCGTTTCAAGAAGAGCATGCTTCTCTAAAGCCGCGTTGATGGCCGGCAAGAGATACTCCCCAGCAAGACTCAAAGGTCCGCCGACCACGACCTGTTCTGGATTGAAAATGTTCACCAGGCCGGAAACCCCCTGCCCTATTGCCAGGCCGGCCTCATAGAACACCGCCCGAGAGGCAGCGTCTCCCAAGTCGGCTGCATGTTTAACAAGAGGAATGGACAGGGGTGCATTGCGTTCCACCATCAGTTGTCTGAGAAAGCCGTCCTGATCCCCATCCAAACGAGAGCGCATGCGGCGTAGAATCGCTTGCTGATTGGCATAGGTTTCCCAACACCCGCGATTCCCACAATGGCAAAGGAAATCACTTTCCTCCCCTGACCAGTCTACTATTGGCAAGTGGCCTATTTCTCCGGCAAGGCCGCTCTTGCCTCGGTACAGGTGACCATCTAAGAACAACCCCCCGCCAATGCCCATGCCTGCGAAGACGAAAATGAAATCTCTGCTCCGGCGAGCAACGCCAAACAAATGCTCCGCGACGGCGGCTGCGTTGGCGTCGTTCTCCACGAACACCCTCAAACCTGTGGATTCGGAGAAGATTCGACGCAGAGGAACGTTGCGCCATTGAAGATTCGGCGCAAAGATCAGCACGCCCTCGTTCGCATCGACCGTGCCGGGCGCAGTCAGACCAAGAGCAAAGAGGGGAGCATCTACGTTCCTCGACGCCTCCATGGCAAGTCTCGACAGCCGAAGGGCCTGATCCAAGATTTCGGCTTGTCCGGCACTGGGTTCTACCTGGGTTTGCTCGCGCCACAAAACATGGCTCAAAAAATCGGTCAACGCTACCGCCACGAAATCCACCCCCAGTTCGACACCGATCAGGCAGGCGGCCCAGGGGTTGACTTCCAGCAACGTTGCCGGGCGACCCGGCCCTGAAGAGTTGATCCCGGTTTCGCACACCAGCCGCCGCTCCAGCAATTCGTCGATCAGGCTGGAAATTGTGGACTTATTCAGCCCGCTTTTGGCGGCTAACTGGGCACGCGAAAGGGGTGCTTCATCATAGATGTAACGAAACACCAAGGATAAATTGTGCTCACGCACCAGGGCCTGATCAGGCGTCTTTTGAGGCTTCATAAGTTAGTATGTTGCCACAACAAACTAATTATACAACACAATACAGAATCCCGTCAACTTGCTCCAGGGTGATTGACATGGCTTTCTCAAAGTCCGGGAAATGTCACTGCGAGCCGCTCTTTGGCGAAGAGTCTTCCACAGAATGGGCAAAACTGACCTTTTGGAGATTGTTTCGGACAAAAAATACTGCCCTCGCAATGACATCATTCTTTTGTCGAGCGACCTTGAGAAAACCAGGGTGATTGACCACAAATCGGGATCATGTTCCCCGGCGCGCGAAGATGTTTTGCCGATTCGCCACCACGTTAAGTGAGATTATCAGGCCTTCCAACCCGCCCGGGGAGAGTGAATTCTCGAAAGCGTAGCGCGGGATAAATGCTACGTTAGACCGGTTGAAATGATCTTCTTGTTCCCGGTGGTTCATGTCCCCCCTCACCCCTTTCCTCCCTGCTTGGAGGAGGGAACGGGGGCGAGGGCTACCTTCTTCCAGGCAGCCATGACCTCGGCGGTGACAAACATCGAGCCGGCCGACAATACTATGCTGCCATCTTTTTCAGATTCCTCCAACGCCCGCGCCAGCGCGGCCTCGACCGGAAATTGCAGTTCGCATGGCAAGCCGGCCTGCATTGCCATTGCCAGCAAGTGCTGGGGATCGAGGGCGCGAGGATGCCCGGAGCGCGTAATGAAGACCCGCTTGAGGCGGGGGTGGATCTCTGCCAGCATGCCCGGCACATTCTTATCCTCCGAGGCGCCGAAGATCAGGTATACTGGCCGCTCCGGAAAATAGTCATCCAGGGTCTGGCGCAGACGGGCAAAGGAATCCTGGTTGTGGGCCGCATCGAAGATCACGGGCGGCTCACGCCGCACCACCTCAAAACGGGCCGGCCATTTTACTTCCGCAAACCCCTTTCGAACAGCCTGGGGCGGGACATCCAATCCACTGGCCCTCAGAGCCGCAAAGGCAGTAGCCGCGTTCTCGACTTGATGGGCCCCCAGCAGCGGAATGTCCAGATCGAGCGTGAGAGGCGGTTTGCCCTTCTGCACAAGCCGAAAGGATTGCCCATCGAGCGAACGATGGCCCATCCGGAAAGTCACCTCACGCCCCACAAGCGTAAAGTGAGCATGGCAGCGCCGGGCGACGCCCTGCAACACATCCAACGCCTCCTCCCTTTGGGGAGCAGAAACCACGGAGACGCCGGGCTTGATAATGCCTGCCTTTTCGCCCGCGATCTTGGCCAGCGTATCGCCAAGCACGGCCATGTGATCATACGAGATCGAGGTGATAACGGCCACCCTCGGCAGAACTACGTTCGTGGCATCGAGCCGGCCCCCCAGGCCAACCTCGATCACCGCCGCGTTCACGTTCTGCCGGGCGAAATGCAGGAAAGCCAGAGCGGTGGTGATCTCAAAGGTAGTCAGGCTCGGAATGCGCGCCACCGCCGGCTTGACCTGCTCCACCAGCTGCGCCAGGGTGGCATGCGCGATCGGCTCGCCGTTGATCTGGATGCGCTCGGCAAAATCCAGCAGGTGTGGAGAGGTGTACAGTCCCACGCGATAACCCGCGGCCTGCAATCCACTGGCGGCCAGCGCACACACCGAGCCCTTGCCCTTTGTCCCGGCCACATGGATGATGGGGTAGTGCGCTTCAGGATGGTCCAACAAGGCCATCAAGGCATGCATGCGATCCAGGTTGAAGTCGGCCCTGGCCAGTTCCGAGGCGCGTTTGAGGCTATAATCTACGTGGGAATAGAGATAGTCCAGGGCTGAATGATAGGCTCTCTCGGAGTCGGGCATGAAAGGAATTGTAAAGCGGAATCGGAATTCGTGCTATGGAAAATCACCGCCGGTAGAGTAGTTACCGCAAGGATAACACCTGATGATCGACCAACTCTTACAGAAAAGTTTACACTACTTGGGAGGCAGGTACCACGGCCATTGATTCGACCCTCGCGCCTGGACGCAAAACGCACCCAGGGGTTGGGTGCGTTAGCACGGGCAAGGAGAGACCTTGATAGTAGCGGGGGCAGGACTCGAACCTGCGACCTCCGGGTTATGAGCCCGACGAGCTGCCACTGCTCTACCCCGCATCGAGGCGGGCAGAATATACCAGATTTGAGAGCAAACGTCAAGCCAGGCTGGACCGGTGATTGCCCACAACTCGGAATCGCGTTGGCTAGAGCCGCTTGCTCAGCACATGGAAACCCTCCGGGCTGATGCAACCGGTCGGATTTATCCGACTTTTATGTACTGAGGCAGGACTTCAACCAGCCGAAGCAGGCCATGCAAAAAAGATGGGCAATCGCCCAAGGCTGGAATGGAGCGATTCTTCCTTGACGGGCTTTCAAAGTGCGTGTACAATCCCATCCAGGTTAACAATCCAATACACGGAGAATCAGCGGCTGAGCCCTGCCAAAAGCAGGGTGACGAGGTGGAGGTTCCCCGGCGCGAGCCGGGCGCTAACGCTCTCACCAGTGAGAGCGGAAAATCGGATCGATCAGCGGATGCCTCTGGAGCCCGTTCACAGGTTCCCTTCTCCCTTCCGAAGCAAGCGTCTTCCGGCAATAGTGTTAAAAACGCTGTTGCCCGCCGAAAACCAGAGGGTAACTTCTGGGACAAGGCAGAGGCAGTGATACAGGTGCATTCACGCGCCTGTCGACCTGTGGAAGGGCGTCTTGTTTTAAAGCACGCCCCGGCGTGCTTTTTTATTTGAGAGCCTGGAGCAGAGATGAGCAGCATAAGCCTGAGCCGTTATCACATCCATACGCAACCCGCTCCACCGCCTGCAAGCGGCTACCCGGCGAAGTTCGCCATCGCCGAGGGCGATGCCTACATCAAGTATGGTCACCCGGTCTTCGAGGGACGCACCCAGCGCGGTGACGACTACTGGACGGCCGAGATCATCACCCAGACCTGGTATCAGGCCGAGACCGGACGCATCCCCATCTCCGGCGCCGGTTACGGCGGCAGGTTCGCCGGCGAGGGCTTCGAGGGCCTGTGGCTGGATATGAGCGAGATCGTTCGTCCAACGCGTGACGGTATTCATGGACGCGAATACATTTCAACGCAAGTGGACATCGGCGCCCGCCTCGAGCGCCTGACCTTCGATGCAAAAGGCCACCTCCTTTCGCACCTCCCGCCCTGGATTAGCCTGCCCATTCCGGTGCTCTTCAATCCCCTGCCCCTTCCATTACCCGCACGCGGTGCGCTACGCGCCCTGGCCGCCGCGGCGAAGGATTTGAATACTCTCGCACTCATCACGCCCTCCGATTACAGCAGCGATCTGGCCGATTATGCCTCGCACCTCGGCGCGCTGGTCACAGTAGATGAACTGGAAAGCATCCCCTGGACGCCGCGTTACATCGAAATCTCAGATTTCGAAAGCCCCGAAGACTTCCGAAATCTGAACACACAGGCGCTGATCGGCATCCGCCTGCCGCTCGGCCCCGAATCCGCCAGGGCGGCAATTGCCTGGACGAAGGCCGGCGCCGCGGCGATCCACCTGCTTGCCGACGAGGTTGGGCGCGACACAGCGGGACGCCCCATCCCCGAAGCGCTGCACGAGGTGCACCGCGCCCTGGTCGAGACCTCGCAGCGTGACCGGGTGACCCTGATCGTCTCCGGCGGAATCGCCACTGCTGAGCATGTGGTCAAGGCCATTGCCTGCGGCGCGGACGCGGTGGCTGTGGACTTTGTCTTACAGGTGGCCTGGGGCTGTGCCCTGTGGGCCGATAAGGGCTCCTGTCCGGTCGAAGATGCAGAGATCGAGCCCGCATGGGGCGCCCAGCGCATTGTCAACCTGATGAACGCCTGGCGCGATCAGATGCTGGAGGCCCTGGGCGCGATGGGCATGCGCGAGATCCGCCGTCTGCGTGGCGAGATCGGACGCACGATCTGGCACAAGAGCGAGGAAGCCGCGTTCCGTGAGGGGCTCGGAGGCAGCAAGCCCCTTTCGGCGCTGCCCAGGCTCAAGATCGCGGCAGGCAGTGAGGGCGATTTCCGCTGGCCGCAAACGTTGCTCCTGGCCTCGCAACACCAGGCGCGCACAGGAGAGCCGCCCAGAGATCTGGAATGGGATTATCGCTTCGGCCTTTCAGATGGAGGCTTTGACCGCCTGGCCTTCGCCTTCGAATTTGAGATCGACCCGGCCCAGCCCCCCATTGCCGACCCGGCGGAGTTCGACCTTTCCCTCTTGCTCAACCGCCGCGCCGATGAGCGTCCGCAACTCGTCATCCCCCTGCCGTGGTATGGAGCAGGAATGTCCTACGGATCGGTCGGCTTACCGGTGATGCTGGCGCGGGCGCGGGCGGCACAGGTGCTCGGCACGTTCACCTCCACCGGCGAGGGTGGCTACCCCGAAGAGCTCCTCCCCTACGCTGCGCATATCATCACCCAGGTAGCGACCGGCCTGTTCGGCGTGCGCGAGGAGACCATCCAGCGTGCCCGTCTGGTGGAAATCAAATATGCCCAGGGCGCCAAGCCGGGCCTGGGAGGTCACTTGCTGGGCAATAAGAACACCGATTCGGTGGCGCGCCTGCGCGAGGCCGTGCAGGGCACCTCGCTCTTCTCGCCCTTTCCCTTCCACAGCGTGTACTCGGTGGAGGACCACAAGAAGCACGTGGACTGGCTGAAGCAGGTCAACCCGCGCGCCCTGATCAGCGTCAAAGTCTCCACACCGACCGATGTGGACATGGTGGCAGTCGGGGCATACTACGCCGGGGCGCATATCGTCCACCTCGACGGGGCTTACGGCGGGACGGGCGCGGCGCCCGAGATCGCCAAGAAGAACATCGCCATGCCGATCGAGTACGCCATCCCGAAAGTGCATCGCTTTCTGCTCGGTGAAGGCATTCGCGATGAGATCGTGGTCATGGCCTCGGGCGGGTTGCGCTCGGCCTGGGATGTGGCAAAAGCCATCGCCCTGGGCGCGGATGGGGCCATCCTGGGCACGGCAGAACTGGTGGCGATCGGATGCATTCGCATCGCGCAGTGCGAAAAGGGATTGGGCTGCCCTTTCGGCATCACCACCACAGACCCGGAACACGCGAAAAAAGTGAACGCTGAGGAGGCCGCGCAACGCATCATCAACTTTTATACCTCCTGGCTGTGGCAGCTGGCAGGCATCTTGAAGATGCTGGGCATGAAGTCCATCGCTGAACTGCGCGGGCGAAGTGATTTACTGGTGTATTTAGAGTGAGCTCTCATTCCCCACCTCTCTCCCAAAGAATAGAGGTAGACCATGAGCAATTCGTTCGCTGAAAAGATCCTGGAATCCAGAAAAGACCTGCCGACTCTGACACCGTCGACACGACGCGCCAGGGAGGCAGAAGAAGGCGGCTGCGGCGTGCTGGGATTGATAGCGAATATCCCCATCGCCGGCCGGCATGTCCTGACCGCTTCCATGCAAATGCACAATCGCGGCAACGGCAAAGGGGGTGGGATCGCCATGGTCGGGCTGGACCCGGCGCAGGTCGGCATGGATGCCGAGACGCTGCGCAGCCATTACCTGCTGCAAATTGCCCTGCTCGATCCCTCGGCGCGGGCGGAGGTGGAACGGGCCCACATCCTTCCCTATTTCACCATCGCTCACGCTTACGAACTGCCTCATCTGGAAGACCACCGCGTCATCGGCCTGGAAGTATGCCCACCGCACGTCTGGCGCTATTTCGTGCGCCTCCGGCCCGAGGTCCTGGAACGCTTCGAGAGTGAGAAGGGCCTGAAGGGGTTGCCGGGACAGGCGGTCGAGGATGAGTTCGTCTACCAGAATTCGTATCGTCTGAACGTCCAGTTCTACGCCAGTTTGGGCGAGAAACGGGCATTTGTGCTCAGCCACGGGCGGAATCTTTCGGTGCTGAAAATCGTCGGGTATGCCGAGCAGGTGGTGCAGTATTACCGTCTCGAAGATCAGACCGCTCACGTGTGGATCGCCCACCAGCGTTACCCGACCAAAGGGCGCGTCTGGCATCCGGGCGGGGCGCATCCGTTCATCGGCCTGAACGAGGCGCTGGTGCACAACGGGGACTTCGCCAACTATCACGCCGTGAGCGAGTACCTGCGGCAACGCAACATCGGGCAGCTCTTCCTGACCGATACCGAGGTCAGCGTGCAGCTCTTCGACCTGTGGGATCGCGTCTATGGCTATCCGTTGGAGATCACGCTGGAAGCCATGGCGCCGACCACCGAACACGACTTCATCATGCTAGCGCCCGAGAAGCGTGAGCTCTACCGCGCCGTGCAACGCACGCATCTCCATGCCTCCCCGGATGGTCCCTGGTTCTTCATCGTAGCGCGCGCGAAGGAGGAAACATTCGAGCTGCTGGGGATTACGGATACATCCATGTTGCGCCCTCAGGTGTTTGCATTGTACGAGAACGATCTTCACTCGCAATCCCTCTCCCAGGAAGGAAGAGTACAGGTGGGGCTGATTGCCAGTGAGCGCCAGGCGATTAACGCCTGTCTGCGTTCGTTGGCAGCCGAGGACGAACGCTTCAAACCTCTAGCCGATAAATACTGGGTGGCACGCGGCGGTTCGCATACGGATGGCGGCGCGTTTCGATTCTCACTCTCACCGCAAAAAAGCGGAGATTTGCTCTGCGTGAATAAATTCGGCCAGCAAGTGACCCTGCCGGCCGGGCGCATCCACGCCCCGGCCCGCCCGGAAGCGGCGCGCGCGGCGGCCTCCCGGAAAAGGGCCTGGTCACAGGCCATGTACCGCGCTTTCGATAACGGCGGCGCGCCGAGCGCGTGGGAGTACCTCTGTCCTCGCCTCCCTGCCTGCGGTTGGAACGAACTGGCCTGGACATTGAAAACGCTGGTGGACTTCGGGAAGAACGGTAACGAAGAATGGCACTTCGCCTGGCAGACGCTCACCCTGCTGCGCGACCGTCGCGCCAATCTCGGCCCCAAAAAGCGCGCTTCGCTGCTGACACTGGTGGATGAGCATTTGGAAGCGCTGTTCGATGCCGCGCCGCTCCCCTCGGAGGCGAATGGCGATCGGACCCGCGCCTTGCGCCTCACATGGGACAGCCGTCACGCCCTTTGCCCACCCCCCACTCTCGAGGCGATCCTGGTGCTGGACGCCCTCGGCTTTCCACCCGAAGGCCAGGAGAGCGCGGCGCGCTGGATGGTGCACGCCTATGAACAGGGATGGCGGCGCTTCATCGCTTATCGCTGGCGCGGCGGACGTTTCGCCGCCTGCGGCCTCGGACCCGCTTCCCACGACACACGGCTGGACCTCTACGGCGATGTGGGCGATTACGCCGCCTCCGGCCTGGACGGAGCAGAAGTGCACCTGCATGGAGATGGTCAGGATCAGCTCGGGCAGATCCTCAAAACGGGCAAATTGGTCATCTACGGTGATGTAGGGCAGACGTTTCTCTATGGAGCAAAGGGTGGAGAGATCTATGTGCTCGGATCGGCCGCCGGCCGGCCGTTGATCAACGCCGTCGGCCGGCCGCGCGCCGTCATCAACGGCACCTGCCTGGACTATCTGGCCGAATCCTTCATGGCCGGCGATCCTCATCAAGGCGGCGGATTGGTCATCCTGAATGGTATAACCTGGTCCGAAGAGAAACAGTGTTGGGAAGACCTGCCCACTCCCTATCCGGGCGGCAACCTGTTCTCGTTGGCCTCAGGTGGAGCGATCTTCCTGCGCGATCCTCACGGCGTGGTGGAGGAAGATCAGCTCAACGGCGGAGAATTCGCCAAATTGAGCGTCGCCGACTGGGCGCTGATCGAGCCCTATCTGCGCGAGAACGAGCGTCTGTTCGGCATACGCCTGGAGGATTTGTTGAAAGTGAATGGTCAGCTCTGTGCGCCTCAGAGCATTTACCGCAAAGTGATTGTGCAAGAGCAAAACAACGCCCTGCGCGAAAGCGAGAACCGCTGACCCATTCCACCGCACGCGGGCGAGGCGGCCTGTCAGCCGGGAAAGAGGCGCAAGAATCGGGTTGTCAAGCCGCCACGCGGCTCATAGAATCGGCCTTTGAAAGGAGATCCATGGACACCATCTCAGCCGATTTCGAAGCGCTCAGTCAGGACTACCGCTGCATCGAGAGGGCCATTCTATACCTCGCAGAACACTACCCGCAGCAGCCCGGTTTGGATGCGCTGGCAGCCCATGTGGGCCTGAGCGAGTTTCACTTTCAGCGGATGTTCACACGCTGGGCCGGGATAAGCCCGAAGCGCTTCCTGCAATTCCTGACGAAAGAGGGAGCAAAGAGACTGCTGCGGGAATCGACGAGCCTCCTGCAAGCCGCCTATCAGGTTGGACTTTCGAGCCCGGGCCGCTTGCACGATCTGTTCATCGCGGCCGAAGCCGTCACGCCGGGCGAATACAAGTCGCGCGGGGTCGGCCTGCAGATTCGCTACGGCTTTCATCCCACACCCTTCGGGGAATGCCTGATCGGCGTGAGCGAGCGCGGCATCTGCCATCTCAGTTTCGTGGACGCCGGCCGGGCAAAGGCCCTGGCAGAGTTCACCCAGGACTGGCCAGAGGCCCGATTGAGCGAAGATCCCGATGCAACCGCTCCACTGGTGGCCCCGATCTTTCACATTGGCTCCCAGCCGGGCAGACCCCTCCATCTCCACGTGCGCGGCACCAATTTTCAGTTAAAGGTGTGGGAAGCGCTCCTGAGCATTCCGCCCGGAGCCGTGACCACATACGAGCAGGTGGCACAGACGATCGCCAATCCTGCCGCGCGGCGGGCTGTCGGGCACGCGGTGGCCCGGAATCCGATCGCGGTTCTCATTCCTTGCCACCGCGTGATTCGAAAGGCCGGTGAGTTCGGGAATTATCGCTATGGCGTCGGTCGCAAGATGGCCCTGATCGGCTGGGAGGCGGCGCGCCAACATACCGAGCAAATGTCAACACCTGCGTTGAAAACGCAGTGAGAAATCATCAAACAGAACGAGGTAGAAATGGACACAAAAGATTTACTCACCCGTGCGGCAGAGGATCACATCAAGTTTGTCTCGCTGCAATTCTCCGACGTGACCGGGACGGTCAAGAGCGTGGACATGCCGGTCGGCAACCTGCCCGCCGCACTCGAGGATGGAGTCTGGTTCGACGGCTCTTCCGTAGAGGGTTTTGCCCGCATCCAGGAAAGCGACATGCACCTGAGGCCCGACCCGGATACTTATGCGGTCCTGCCCTGGACGCCGGCGGAATCGCGACGGGCGCGCGTCTTCTGCGACATCTACACCCCCAGCGGCGAGCCGTTCGAGGGCGATCCGCGCGGAACCTTGAAACGCTTGCTGGCCAGGCTAGGCGAGCGCGGCTGGGTCTACAACGTCGGCCCTGAGCCCGAGTTCTTCCTGTTCAAAGGCACGAACGGACAGGAGGTGCATCCGGTGCCGCACGATACCGGCGGATATTTTGATTTCTCTTCATTCGATGAGGCGGTGGTCGTGCGCACAGCCCTGATGGAGGCACTCAATTCGATGGGGCTGGAAGTGGAAGTCGGGCATCACGAGGTCGCACTGGGGCAACATGAGATCGATTTTCGTTTCGCCGACGCCCTGAAGGCAGCCGATAATGTCCTGACTCTGAAGTACACCGTCAAGGCCATCGCGGCGCAACATGGCCTGATCGCTTCGTTCATGCCCAAACCCATCTTCGGCATCAACGGTTCGGGCATGCATTGCCATCAGTCGCTCTTCGACAAGAACGGCCACAATCTCTTCTTCGACCCCAACGACGCGCTGCGCCTGTCACCGGTGGCTTACGCGTTCATTGCCGGCCAGTTAGCCCATGCCCGCGCGCTTTCGGCAGTGGTAGCGCCAACGGTGAACTCGTACAAGCGCCTGGTGCCGGGCTACGAGGCGCCGGTGTACATCGGCTGGGCGCAGATCAACCGCTCGGCACTCATTCGGATTCCGCACTATACCGCAGGACGTCATCAGTCCATGCGCGCCGAACTGCGTTTCCCCGACCCCTCATCCAATCCTTACCTGGCCTTCACAGCCATGCTGGCGGCGGCCCTGGACGGCATTGACAGGAATCTCCAGCCCCCAAAACCGCTCAACAACGTGAATCTGTACCACTTGAGCGAGAAGGAACGCAAGAGGCTCGGCATCAGGGAACTGCCCGGCTCGCTGGCCGAAGCCTTGAGCGAACTGGAAAAGGATGAGGTGATCAAATCCGCCTTGGGACAGACAATCTGCGAGGCCTTCCTACGCGCCAAGTGGGAGGAATGGGATCAGTACCGCACGCGCGTGACGGATTACGAGGTGGAACGCTACCTGGAAGTGGCCTGAGAGCGCTGAAGCTTCGGACGACCCTTCTCAACCCGAAACTTGCGCCCCATGGGAGTAAGACGCAAAATCAAACGTTCCGAGGGCTATGAACCTTCGGGACGCTTTTTCTCACTCCGCGCAGCACGAGAGTTTGGCGGGGTCTTTGAAGTACGAAATCGCCGCAATCTTCAACGCTTCCGCCATCGTGGGGTAGACGTGAATCAGGTCAATGAAATCTTCCAGTTTGGCGTGGAAGCGCATCGCCATCGCCGCTTCGTGAATGACCTCGCCCGCGTTGGGCATGACCAGCGAGACGCCCTTCACTTCCTGCGTGTCGCGGTCAATCACGACTTTGGCAATCCCATCGGGCTGATGAGTCGCGCCCGCGCGCGGGACATACTCCAGCGGAATGGCGCCGCACCAGCAGCGGATTCCTGAGCCAACGGCCTCCTCATCTGTCTGCCCGACCATGGCCACCTGCGGGTCGGTGAAGATGACGCGCGGGATGACGCGGTGGTCCACTTTGCGATGCGCGCCAGCAAGCGCGTTCATCGCGGCAATCACGCCATCGTGCGCGCCGACGGGTGTGGCCATTTGACTTCCCGTGTGATCCCCGATCACATCGCCCGCCGCCCAGATGTTGGGGACGCTGGTTTGCAGTTCATCGTTCACCTTCACGTAGCCGCGCTCGTCCAATTGCACGCCGACTTTTTCCAAGCCGACGCCGTCTGTGTTGGGTTCTCTGCCCGCCGCAATCAACAGTTTCTGCGCGCTGAAGGTCTGCTCTTTGCCGCCCACCGTTGCCGTCACTGCGATTTCGTCTTTGGATTTCTGCGTCACCCGCGTCACCTGCGCTTCGGTGAGGATCTTCAAGCCTTCCTTGCGCAGGGCAAAGGTCAGCGCGTCCGAGACTTCGGGTTCGTAGCGCGGCAGGATGACTTGACTGCGTTCCAAAATCGTGACCTTCGTCCCGAAGCGGTGGAACATCTTCCCCAGTTCGAGGGCGATGTAGCCCGCGCCGACGATGATAAGCGATTCGGGCAGTTCGGTGAGTTCCATGCCTTCGTTGACGGTCAGCAGATCAGAGGTCAGGTAAGAGACGCGGTCAAGCCCTTCGATGGGTGGGATGACGGGGCGCGTCCCTGTGGCGACGAGAATCTGGTCGCCGTTCAAGAGAGTTTCTCCCACGCGGACGGTGTGCGTGTCCAACAGCTCCGCCCTGCCTTCGAAGACCTTGATGTTGTCGTCATCGGTGATGATGGATTGATATTTTTTGCCGCGATAGGTTTCGACGACTGCCTGCTTTTGGGCGATGAGTTCGGCGAAGTCCACTTTGATTTTGGCGGGTTTGAGGCCGGGGTAGCGCGGATGCGCCGCCTCCCAGACGATGCGCGCGGCTTCGATGAGATTCTTGCTCGGCAGGCAGCCGCGGTTGACGCACGTCCCGCCAAGCGTGCGCATTTCGGTCATGGCGGCGGTCTTGCCGAGTTCCGCGGCGCGGATGGCGGCAGCAAAGGCGGTGGAGCCTGAGCCAAGGATTACAAGATCGAATTGGTTTGTCATTTGAACCTCCGTTTCAAATATTTACAAGGCAAGAAGAATTGCGCCCGCCACCATCACAATTGAGGCAGGCAATCGCTGTTTCAATCCGTGCTCTTTGAGAAACAGAAAACTCCAAAACATGGTCATGAGTGTGCTGAGTTTGAATAGTGTGGTCACATACCCGACGAAACCCAGACTGAACGCGGTGTATCCCAAAATAGGCGCGATGCCTGCGATAAGACCAGCCAGGAAAAACTCGCGGCGCTGAAGGAGAAGTTTTTCGATGGCTGCCCTGCCGCGCGCCAGGACTGCGGGAGTTAACGTGGCGGCGAGCAGCGCGTGCACGACGAACGCGGCGAGACGGGGATTTTGCGGATCCGTGTGCTGAATTGCCGTTTTCTCGAATAAGGGTGTGACCGCCCAGAGCAAGCCTGCCAGCAAAACGAGCGTCACGGCAGGCGTGTGCGCAAGCGATTTGAACGGCGCGAACCAGTCCGCGCCTGAACGATAGTTGAGCCAGTATGCGCCCGCAAGAACCAACCCCACACCCGACATGCCGCGCAGGGAGGGAATCTCACCCAGAAAGAGGGCGGAAATCAATACCGTGAATACCGGACTGAAAATCAACAACGGCGTAACGAAAGAAACATCCGCCAGTTTCAGCGCCCGCGTGGAAGCAAGGTGAGCGGCGGCATTCAGTCCCGCCGACCCCAACACGCCAAGCGCAAACAGCCAGTCCATTTCAGGAAGCCGCGGCGTAAGGGCAAATGCGAACATACCTAACAAAGGCAATGCCAGCAGGGTGACGCCCCACACCACGACGAGCGTGTCCGCCTCTTTCAACATTCGTTTGTAAAGGATGGGGTTGAAAGAAGTCAACAGAGCCGCGCCGAGCGCAAAGAGTATCCACATGGCGGCTCTATGACCCATTCAAGAAAAGAGGCAGATAACGGCCTTGATACCAAACAAGATACAATCCTGCAAGGATCAACATGACTGCGCTGACACGATAAACATGCGGCAGAAGTTTACGAAACCATTGCGCCACCGCGCCCTTGAGCAGCGCCGCGCTTAATGCGACACCCATGATTACGGTTGCCATGCCGAACCCATAGGCGCTGAACATCATTGCGCCAGCCGCAAGTCCCGAAGAGGTGAGGCTTGCGCCCACCACAGCAAGGAACACTGGCAGGGTACAACTGAGCGAAGCAAAAGCATAACCCATGCCAAAAACAAAAGCAGATTTTGGATTGCGGGTGCGTGTATTGCCAATTTGTGGGATGGGCAAGGCAATCGGAAAAGACTTTCCTGCTAAAAACCATAGACCAAGCAACACCAACGCGATGCCCGTAATCAATGCCCCAACAGGCATGTATTGCACAATGATACGCAAGCCTGCGGATATGATACTGCCCGCAACGCCAAATACGGTTAGGAAACCAATTGTCACAAATGCGCCAAGCAATAAACCCTCAGCGGCGCGGCTGGCAAACGTGCGTTGTTCATAATCGGCTTCGCGTGAACCAAGATAATATGAAACAAATGTAGGCAACATTGCCCATCCGCAGGGATTGAGGGTCGCCAGCATTCCCGCCGTAAATGCAAAAGTGAGATTGACGCCATTCATTCCAAGATTTTCTCCACTTCCGATTTCAGTGTTTCGTACTGCGTGGGGATCTCATCGTAATAAACGATGCGTCCATTCTGGTCCAAGATGAAAGTTGTATCCAATGCCTTTAATTGATAATCGAGCGTGACTTTTTAATCGAAGTCGGAAGCCCATGCAATGAGCGGATTCCCTGCCGCCTGCTTGAACTGTTCGATGGTTTCCTATGTTCCTGTCGGGTCTATGTTGACTGCCACAATGCTGACCCTGCCGCCGTACTCTTGTTGAAGTTTGCCCAATGCAGTCGCTTCGGGAATGCAACTGCCGCACCAATAAGCCATGAAAAATACAATGACGGGTTTGCCGCGCTGTTCGGAAAGAGTAAATCTCCCACCATCCAGAGTCGGCAGGGTAAAGTCGGGAGCGATATCACCAATTTTGACTCCCACGCTCGTTTTTGATCCTGCTGCTTGTGAGGACGCCCTCCATGCGAACCAAAGCCCTGCTACACCCAATAGCAGGATAAGCGGAATACTCCATCTGAGCAGGCTGGAACGCGCTTTGTTTTGCACAAATTGTTTGCTTGATGCTCTCGTTTTCATTTGCTATCCTTATTTTGACGCCAGAGTGAAAAGATGCCGCAGCAATTCCAGCGGCGGAGGAGAATCAGTTTGGAAGACCAATTTTCCCTCTGGATCAACCACAAGAAACGTGCCTAATCCGTAAATGTCGTAATCTTCCATGAATGTGGGTGTATCCACCACAGCCCAACGATAATTTGGCTTGTTGATTGCCTCCGCATAACTCTGCCAATACTCTGGCAGGTCTGGCTGATAGATGTCCAATACGAGGATATTTAGGCTGGCAGGATTCTCGGGCTGCGCGTTGCCAAGTAAATACAAACTGTACGCGCATTCACCACAACCCAACGCGGTTGGGAGAATCAACCAATATGTTCCCAATTCTTTTGAGAGGGTAAACGTGCCGCCTCCCAGCAATCGCGCGGTAAAGTCGGGGGCGGGCTCACCCGCTGCCCGATTTCCAGGCACAAGCGCGAAACTGGTAATCGCCTCAAGGTCAAAACCGTTGGATTCAGTGGTCTCGAAGGTCGTGATGGCAAGAGTCGCCTGCGCGGTAGGTAACGGCGTGGGAGTTATGCGCTCTGTCTCAATTTGGTTGGGCAAGACAATTGTTGAGAGAGGTTCTTCGGTCGCCGCTCCTGATTCTGAAGCCGAACCACACGCGCTGACAAGCAGCGCCAGAATCAAAAACAGCAATCGTTTCATGGTTGTTGTTCGTCCTTCGTTAAAGATGTCTCGTGAACGGTTATCTCTTTCTCGCCTTTCTTGACCACGTATTTCTGCGGTTCGCGGTCAAAGAGTTGTTTGCATAGGTCGCAACAAAACCAATAGATCCTGCCCTGATATTCGGAGTGAAGCGTGGTCGGCGTTGGAGATATAAGCCTGTCGCACAGAGGGTCGCGGATTGTTTCCATTTTTCACCTTCCTGCTTTGGCTTTGCTCTGGCGCGGCTCGCAGACTTCGCCAACGTTTTCCTTTGAAAAACCTGACCACACAAAGCCCAAAGCCAGGCTCAGAAGAAACACACCTGTCATCATGCCGTAAACCCAGCCGCTATGCTGCGTGATTCATGCTGCCAGCGGCGTGCCTGCCAGCAAAACCAGTACGAGAGGCAGAGTAATGGGCAGGTGGCAGGGACAACTCACAAAAGCGACAACAAACATGACTCCACTGCGAATTTTTTGCCAAACCATAGCGCTTTCCTTTACACCGATAAAAGGTTGGACTTTTCCGCCTGCTTTATGACCCCGCGCACGTTGCCCAAACAGCACGAACCTTGCGGATTTCTCCAGTCACAGGCGCACTGCCCGGCTTTGATGCCCGCGTTGATGTCATCCAAAATCGCGGTATGCCCTTCGGGTGCCGCGTTGAGAATTTCGCCAACGGTGTGACGAAAGCAATAGCAGACGAAAACATCGCCCGCCTCGGGTTCTTTTTGATACACCCGTTCCCGAATCTCGTTTTTGCCGAAAGTCTGCAGACCATCTTCGGAAAAGTAGACAGTAGGGCAGTCGCGGTTTTGGCAGAAGACATACTGCCCCTCTTTGACCTGCCTCAAGGAAACGGACAACATGGATTTGACGGTCGCTGTATCTACAAGTTTTCCCTTTTGACCGCAGGTGGGACAGGCATTTTGGGCGCGGGTGGGATTTGATTTCACTTCTTCCGGGATTTCAACCAGAAATCCTTTTTCATCAACAGGTAATGAACAACAACTGGTCATGGGAATCTCCTGTTTGGGTAGCGCAAACTTCCAGTTTGCGCCGTTTGTGGCGCAAGTCAATGACTTGCGCTACGCTCACTCACGAGATGACAGACACAATGCTTGCCGTCCACGTCGTCAGTGGGAAAGGTCAAACCGAGGGCATGAAGGTCGCGCAGTTCGCGCTCCAGCCGCTTCAATTCGCGGATGCGCTCGGCAATCTCATCGGCTTTGCGCTCCAGGCGGTCGAGCAGGACGCGGCAGGGCGCTTCGCGACGCTCGCGCAGCGCAAGGATTTCCCGAATATCATCCAGCGAGAGATCGAGGCGCCGCGCGCCCGCAATCAGGCGCAGTCGCTCCACATCCGCCTCGCTGTATTGACGATAGTTATTCTCCGCGCGGGCTGGCGGGGGAAGCAGACCGATTTCCTCATAGTAGCGAATCGTCCTGGCGGATACACCCGTGTGTTGCGATACATCCTGAATTTTCATGCGTGCTCCTTTCAACGTCCCGAGGGTCGGAGAAGCGTTTTCAGTATAAACCTTCCAGCGACTAGAATGTCAAGGGGGGGCACTCTGGGTGCATGGCTTTCTCGAGAAAGGATGTGTCGCTGCGAGGAGAGCGCTTTTTGCCAGACGAAAGCCTCCTCGCCCGGCGGGGGGTGCTTCGCCCCTGCAAAGAGCGCATGAGAAAGCCATAACTCTGGGTGATGATTGCCCATAAATCGGAATCGCAGGACTGATGCTGACTCTCAGTACATACGGAAACCGTCCAGCAGTCGAACAAATCCGACCGCTTGTGCCGGCCCGCAGGGGCTTCCATGTACAGAGGCAGGGCGCTTGCCCCCGTCAGGGGGTCAGCCCGCTGACAAAATAAGGAACAGGGTGGACGGTTGCAAAAAATAGTACTTTTTTCCTAGTTGACTTTGGGGCGGAAAGCACCTATACTGCAGGCAACTTGGTCTGACCACCAAACCACAGGAAGCGATGAAGATCGAACCCATTCCCTACAAAACCCTGACGGAGATGGCAGCCGGCAAGATCGCGGCCTCCATTTTGGACGGCAGTTTGTCCCCCGGCGCACAATTGCCGCCGGAGCGCGAACTCACGAACCGCCTGGGCATCAGCCGCTCCACCCTGCGCGAGGCCCTCAAGCGCCTGGAGGAGAACCGTCTGGTCGAGTCGCGCCCGCATGTCGGATGGTTTGTCTGCCCGATCGACGAGTCGAACCTGACCCAGGCCAAGGAGCTGGCCCGCAGCAGCACGCAGCCGGCCTCCCGCCCAGCCGCCAGCGAGCCGCCCACCGGCCCGCTGCGCGTCCCGATCGCGCCGGAGAAGCCCATCCACATTCCCAACCTGAAGAAGGATCGCCTCGGCACCTTTGAGTTCATTTCGTGGTGGGAGCGCGAGAAGGTCCAGAACGCCAGGGTGCTCGTCGTCGGGGCCGGCGCCCTGGGCAACGAGGTCATCAAGAACTTGGCCTTGATGGGCATCGGCTACCTGTTCATCGTCGATTTCGATAAGGTCGAAGCTGCCAACCTCAGCCGTTCGGTGCTGTTTCGCGAAGCGGACAACAACCGCAGCAAGGCCGAGATCGCCGCCGCGCGCGCCAAGTCCATCAACCCCGATGTGCATGTTCAGTACCTGAACGGCGATGTGACCACACAACTGGGCCTGGGCATCATCCGCCGCATGGACGTGGTGATCGGCTGCCTGGATAACCGCGAGGCGCGCCTGGCCATCAACCGCTTCTGTTACTGGGTCAACAAGCCCTGGGTGGACGGCGCCATCCAGGAATTGCTCGGCTTGGTGCGCGTCTTCGTTCCGGGGCAGGGCGCATGCTACGAGTGCACGTTGACCGAACAGGCCCTGCGCGACCTCTCTCTGCGTTACTCATGCCCGCTGCTGGCCCGTCAGAACATCCTGCTCGGCAAGGTGCCCACCACGCCGACCATTGCCTCGATCATCGGCGCCATGCAATCGCAAGAGGCGCTCAAGTTGATCAACGGGTTGCCGGTGGCGGCCGGCAAGGTCACGCACTTCAACGGCATGGTCAATGAGATGCACACTACCGCTTACGTGCCGCGCGATGATTGCGAAAGCCACTGGACATTCGGCGAGATCACCGAGCTGCCGGCCCGCGCCGAACGCACGACCCTGGCCGACCTGTTGCGCATCGCACGCGCCGACCTCGGTCCGCAGGCCATGATCGAACTGGATCAGGAGTTGATCCTCTCTCTGGAGTGTCCGAAGTGCCACACGAACGAGCAGGTGCTCAAGCCCCTCGGCGCGGTCAGCTTCGAGGCCGCCCACTGCCCGACCTGCGGCGTGCTGCGCGAGGCCTCCCTGACGCACCTGATCTCGGGCGAGGAAAACTTCCTGCATCACACGCTGGCCAGCGTGGGCGTGCCGCCCCTGCACATCCTGCGCTGCCACAACGGCCTCGAGTACCGTTTCTACGAATTGAGCGGCGACCTGCCGGAGGCACTGCACTTTCGCCACTTCGAGCGGCCGCACATCACGCTCGCCCCATCCACGCGCAGCCGCATTCGCCTCAAGGGCGAGGTCAAATTGAAAGATCTGCCGGGCAGCCCCGCGCGCGGACGTGTGAAACTGCGCGGCTGATTGGGACGCAAGATGAGCACACAGACTGCAACCATGGGTTATTCATCCCTGTCCTCGGAACGCTGGCATCTGGCACGCAAGCTGCTCCTGCTGTTCCTGCTGACGGTCGCCCTCACGCTCGGCCTGGTCATTTTGTTTCAGGAGCGACCCGATTTCCCGTTGCTCCTCTTCAACATTCTCTCCGACACAGGTCTGGGCGTGAGCGCCGGGCTGGGGGCCAGGCTGGTTTTGCGTCGTCGCCACGGGTTGATTCGCGGCCTCGCCTCCGCGGCCATTGTCTTGAGCGGGCTGATCTTGTTGGGCGCTTTGACCGAATGGCGGGCTGGCATCGGCCCTCTGAGCGGAGCGGATTGGCCGGAACTGTTGCGCTGGCGTTGGCCGTTTTCCCGCCTGACCACCGACCTGATGGACGTCTCTCACATGGTCATCGGCATCAACACCTCCTGGATGGTGCTGCGGGCGTGGAATGCTGCCGGGCGCACCCCGCCAGCGGCGGTCCGCTCCGCAGCCCCGCTGCGTAGCCCGGAACGCTCCGTGGCTCCCCGTCCGACCCTGCTGTCGGGGGCTGCCTCCCCTATGCGGCCGCCGCGCCCTGCGGGACGCATCCGCACCCCGGCCCCGCTCCCCGCGGCGCGCCGTCCTTCGGCCGCGAGGCGCCATCGCAACCTGGGACAGGGAAGACTCCAGATCCAATTCTCGACCTACGAGGAGCATCGCTGCCCATACTGCCTGGAGGTGGTCAGGCGCAACGATGCACGCGGCGTGGTCGAGTGCAAAGTCTGTCATGCCCTGCATCACAAAGATTGTTGGGACATCACCGGCGCCTGCCAGGTGCCGCATCTCAATACTTGATGTGGAGAAGCGCCATGCCCGATTTGAACCTCACCCTTGTCTTGCCCAGCGGCGGGGCGCGTGCCGCCGAAATCCCCGACGATGTCCCGATCCGGGAGCTGTTGCCGGAGATCGCCTCGTTGTTGCAACTCCCCACGGTCGGCCCGGATGGACGCCCCATGGCCTACCGCCTCGACAGCAAGGCCCTCGGCCGCGAATTGAAAGAGGAGGAGACGCTGGCCGCGGCCGGCGTCCCGGATGGCGATCGACTGATGCTGACGGCCGACATCACCGCCGGCGGCTCGAACGTGGTGGCCGAGAGTCCGCGCATGCGGCGTCTGCGGGCCGATTATGAACTCATGCAGGAACTGGCAGCCCGCAGCGACGTGATCCGTTTTGTGGCACAGTCCCCGCGTCCGAACCTGCCGCCCGAACGTTACATTGTGACCTTCACGTGCAAGGGAATCGCCAGCGTCGATCGCCAGGGCAACCCGGTCTTCAGCCATCATCATCAGGTGGAGATTTACCTCCATAATCAATATCCGCAGCGCTGGCCGGGCCTGCGCTGGATGACGCCCATCTGGCATCCGAACATCAACCACCTGAACGGCAGCGTGTGCATCGATGCCGCCTGGTGGACGGCCAGCCGTTCGCTCGACCGCCTGGTGATCATGCTGGGCGAGATGCTGCAGTACAAGAATTTCCATGACGATCCCACCAAGCCACCCTTCCCATGGGATGCAGAGGCCGCTCGCTGGTGTCGTGAGTATCGCAAAAAGCATCCGGGCGCCTTCCCCGTCGATCGCCAGGAGTTGCTGCGTCCCGAACGCGTCAAACTGGGCGCCACGCCCGCAGAAAAGAAGGTGCGCGTGCCGGCGGCAGATGTCAAAGCCAGGCCCAAGGTGAAAGTCCGCCTCAAGTAGCCACCCTGCCGGTGCTCAACTCACAAGCCAGACCAAATTCAGAAAGGAGAGTACATCATGCCCGATATTGCCGTCACCATCGTTTTGCCCTCCGGGGGCACGCGCAATGCCGAGGTCCCCGACGACGTTCCGGTCAAGGAACTGCTGCCCGAGTTGACCACCTCGTTGGAACTGCCGGTCACGGGCCCGGATGGACGTCCCATGTCCTACCGCCTCGATAGCAAGGCCCTCGGCCGTGAACTGAAAGAGGAGGAGACGCTCGCCGCCGCCGGCGTCCCGCAGAACGACCGTCTGATGATGACGGCCGACGTGACCGCCGGATAGCGCACATCCCTTAGTCCTTCCCCTCTCGTCTCGAGGGAGGGGAAGGAGCAGGGTGTCCCCATGCCTCTCCGTCTTCGTTTATTGTCGCCGGACATGACGCAGCCCCTCACCACTCCGCTCCCTGTCAGGCACGCCAGCCGCTGGATTTCGCCCTATGAGAAAGGAGAACTGCGCCCCCTCGTCTCCGTGTTCGTCACTCAGGCGGCCTACAGCCGCATCTGTATGCATTCCGCCAGCGATACCAGGAACGAGGTTGGCGGGATTCTCAGCGGCCAGTGGTGCGCGGATGAGGGCGGAGAGCAATTCATCGTCGTGGAGCACGCCCTGCCCGCCCGCTATACCCGGCAGGGGAGCGTATACCTGACCTTCACTCAAGAAAGCCTGGTGGACATTCACGAACAGATCGAAGCCCATCATCCGAACGAGCGGATCGTTGGCTGGTACCACACCCATCCCGGAATGGGCGTCTTTCTCTCACGCTACGATACCTGGCTGCACAATCACTTCTTCTCCGAGCCCTGGCAGGTGGCGCTGGTGGTGGAGCCGCTCTCGGCCAGTGGAGGGTTCTTCATTCGCCAGAAGAACGGCGTGTTGGATCCGATGCGCTATTTTGGCTTCTACGAACTGGGCGGCAGTGATGGCCGCAGCATGGTTGATTGGACGAATCTGGAGCAAGAGGAAGGAGATATTTTCGCATGAGCAGAAGAATGCGCACCTACTTCTATGCTGTGCTGGGTGCCATCGGCGGCCTGATAGGCTGGCAGGCGAGCGACGCGCTGGGGTTGTCGTTCGCCGCGAGTCTGTATTTGAGCGAGGCGATTGTCGGGGCGCTGGTAGGCCTGTGCATCGGTCTATTCATCGGCATGACCGAAGGTCTGATGACGCGCAATCCCGTGCAGGCTGCCCGGGCCGGGCTGTTCGGCGCCCTGTTGGGCTTGTTCGCCGGTGCGATCGGACTGCCCCTGGGCGAGTTCCTGTTCCAGGGCGTGGGCGCCGGCCTCTTCGGCCGTGCCCTCGGCTGGAGCGTCTTCGGCCTGTTGATCGGCCTGGCCGAGGGTGTGGTGGGGAAGAGCCAGGCCTGGAAAGGCATGCTGGGCGGCCTGATCGGAGGGGGCCTGGGCGGCGTGCTCCTGGAGGCCGCCCACGTCTGGTGGAAAAACCCGTCGACCGGCAAGGCGGCCGGCCTGCTCCTGCTCGGCGCCGCGGTGGGCGCATTCATCTCGCTCATCGTTGTCCTGCTCTCACGCGCCTGGCTGGAGGTGGCCTCCGGCAAGCTCAAGGGCACCGAGTTCATCCTCGATAAGTTCATGCACGCCGGCGGACCATCCATCGCCATCGGCAGTTCGCCGCTGAAGTCGGAAATCGTCCTGCCCGATCCCGACGTCGCCCCGCAACATGCCGTGCTGAGCGGAGACGGCCATCAGTTCACGCTCAAGGACATCAGCCTGGCCGGCACGTTTATCAATAACAAAAGAATCGAGATTGCCCGCCTGTCCGATGGCCAGAGGATTCGCATGGGCAACACCGAGATGATCTACCACGAAAAGAGGTAGCCATGCGCACTATGATTCGCTCGATCCTGACTTTGGGCCTGGTCCTGCTTTCGACGGGCTTTCCGCTGCTTCCGGCTTCGGCTCAGGGCGACGATCTGCAGATTCGCATCACGCAGGTCGATAACTCTCGATTCCCGCAAGTGACCGTCTATATCTCGGTCACGAACGCGGCCGGCGAGCCGGTCGGCATAGACCCGTCAACGATCCAGGTCTTCGAGAATGGCCGTCCCATGCAGGCCGTGCAGATCCGCGGAGGGGGCCAGGGCGAGGTGGGCCGCCTGACGACAATGCTGGTCATGGATGTTTCGGGGAGCATGGAAAAGAACGGCAAACTCGATGGCGCCAAAGCGGCGGCGCGCGCCTACGTGGAGCAAATGCGTCCCGGCGACCAGGCCGGCCTGATGGCCTACAACACTCAGGTCAGCTATGTTCAGCCCCTGACGGCGGAGCCTGGAGCCCTGATCCAGGCCATCAACGCGCTCAAGCCCAGCGGCAACACGGCCATGTTCGATGCGCTCATCCAGGCAGAAGAGGCCCTGAAGGATGTGGCCGGCCGCAAAGCGATCATCGTCTTGACCGATGGGCTGGATAATCGCAGTCGACACAAGGCGCAGGATGTGATTGCCGGCATTGGTCCGAGCGGCCTTTCGATCTCCACCATTGGCCTGGGCGACCCAACCACCTCGGCGCAATCGGGCCTGGACGAGGCTGTGTTACGCTCCCTGGCTCAACAGGCCGGCGGGGTCTACAGTTTTGCCTCTGACCCGCAGGCACTGCGTGCCCTGTATCAACTGTATGGGCGTGCGCTTCAGAGTGAGTATGCGATTACTTACATTTCACCTTCCACGCTGCGAGATGGCATCAACCGCACGTTGAGCGTCTCGCTGGGCGATCGGGCTGTTTCGGCACAGGGAAAGTACAACCCCGGTGGGGTGCTCCCGGAGGTCTCGCAACGCTCATGGGGGTTGTTTGGCGGCCTGCTGGCCGGATTGCTGGCTTTGCTGATAGCCCCCTTGCTCGTCAGCCGTGGGCGGCAGGTCTTCGGCGCCCACCCGGCTGGCCGCAAGGGGCGCGTCAGGCTCAAGGCCGCGCCCCCCGCTCCGCCTCACAAGGGGCGGGTGAGGCTGAAGTAGTTCAACGCCCACTCGGGAGAGAAGTCATCTCAAAAATAGTTTCAAGGCAAAGGGATGAGGCCAACCAGGCAAACAATCGCTCCACCTTCCACCCGTATTTGCAGTCTCGCAAGGAGCGCCCACCTTGAGCGGGCGTTCCTTGCGGTTCTTCTGATGGGGCGCAATCATTTGGCTCTGCCGGGCGTTTGTTCGAAGCCTCGCGATCATGCGCTCTGTCGCCAACCAGGTGGAAAGATTACCAGGATAAAAACTGGTAATCTTTCCAGTAGCCATTTCGAGACAAATGGAGTAAACTGAAAACAGATTACAAACGCAAGGCCAAATGTTCATTCCCCAGGTTCGACCATCCATTCGGATAGAAAGCGATTGAAATGCAGCTGCTTCAATTGCACGTTAACAAAGCAAGCCGCAGAGAAGGAGGGACGCACCTCCTGCCCGTTGGCATCCATCAGGCGGAAGGTGTTGGTCTTGCGGTGAACGTCAACGCCCACAATGAGAGGATTGGACATGATTCCGTCCCCGGCGCAAGGATACACGTTCACCCAAGGAGCAGGATCCTGGCCAGCGGTGAGATCAACAGCCTCGTGGTCAACGAGAGTCTCTGGCTTTCGGTGGAGGTGTCTCCGCGTCTACTGCTGCGGCCGAGCGGAAGTGACAAAACCAGTTTCGAGTGAGAAGTACCCACTGCTGCGAGGGGCACAGGCTTTCAAAGAAGTCGCTCACTTGAGCACAACAAGGAGCAACAGCGCCGCTCTCCCTGGGCCAGCTCCCAGGATGCCAGAAATTTTATCTTCGTCGAGTGGGACAAGCTGGTGTCTCACACTACATACCAATACGAGGAGAATACTCATGAGAAAGATGGACTTGCTTGTTGCCATAACTACCGGAATTCTCTTGGGAATAATTGCAACAGGAACGGGACTGCCACGTACTCTTACAGTGGCTCAATCGGTAAGAGCATCGAGCAATATAAACGATGTTCTCACGCTCGTTTTGAATAGCCATACCAAGTGGAATACTGTCAAGGGGGAGGCAGAAATTACCTGGTATGACCCAAATGGAGGTGGAAAAACCCAGACGTATGTAAATCAGTTTGTGGTTTACCAGCCTCTCTTGGCCCGTGTGGATGGATACAACAAAGACAAGCCGGGCTTCAACGATCAAGAGTTATGGATCAGCAACGGCATGAAAACCTTTGATTTGGACAAACAAGCCCAAACGTACATTGAGGGCAATCTGCCAAAGTTTGTGAATGACCTATCGGTTATGCCTCGAAATCTCTCAGAAGTTAAAGCTGATACTGTGTTTAATCACCCCTTCTCGTTGCTAATTCCCGCACCTGTGAAGGAGTATATCTATCCTGAATGGTTTGCACAAGGAAATCCAACGATGGCCTACAAGTTGATAGGTGAAGACAACATCCTAGGAAGAAATACTTGGATCGTTAACCTGAAATCCAAATATGGCCAGTCTACGGCTTGGATTGACGAATCAACGGGCATGATTCTGAAATATACGCGGGAAGAAAACGGCCAAAAATTTGTTGATGTGATATTCACTTCAATAGAAATAAATGTGCCAGTTGATGCTAGCGTGTTCAGCGTCCCCGCGGATTATCGTCCGAATGGACAGCCTTAGCTTGATAATTTGTGAAAGAGGAAAAGACGTGAACACAATACATCGATCAGTGGTTTTGTTTGAAAGAGTGGCGGTCTCTCTTGTGCTCGCGTGTGCAATCGCTGTGATGACGACATTAATTGCACGTGCTGGCGGACCCTATTACATCAGCGAGAACCCTCTTGCCTGGTTGTCTGGTTCTGGTACGCCCGCTACAGTTTCAACATCTTCATGCTATGGTGGGACCTGCAAATATATGTACCAAGACACGGTAAACCCAGCCACGTGGCGCTGGGCATATACAAAGGCCAATGTTTATCGGTGGTATGTCTATCGGCCTTATACTGGCGAAGCTGCCGCTAGGTATTGGTGGTTAACCTATTATAACGGCTTGAAGGACAGTTGGTTTGTAACTGTAGATCAATCGGCCAATCATGGAACATGGGCATACCTTGGCTACTCCGACTACATTCCCAATAGTTACGGCGAACTTCGGTTGAGCAATCAATGTGTCCAATACTATTGGTGTGGAGGGCTGAGAGTGTATTGGGATGATATGAAGTATACGACAAGTCCGTAACTCAAAACGACATCCTCTCTCCGCTTCTCTGGGGAAAGAACACTACTGCAATTCATCTATTTTGGCAAATGAAAACCCTTGTTTACTTGGTTTTAATGCTCGTCTTATCTTCTTGTGCGCCGGCGTTGGGGGCACAGCCCTCGGCCCCTGCACCTGCGTCTAACGCGAGTCTTGCTATCCCAGAAAACACCCGTTCGGATGTTGACATGACCAAGATAAAACTCAGCCTAACCGGAAGGGTGCTGATTAATACATCACAGGCTGTTTATTTGGCGAACGCGGATGGTGGTTCCCCCGTTTTGATCCATATTATCAATTCACCTGTTTCCATGATGTCGCTATCGCCAGACGGGACCAAACTCGCGTATTTTCAAGATAATTATTTATATGTTCAAGATGTTGAAACAAGAAATATAAAGCAGTTAAATCAGGACATAATAGGAAGCATTGGCGGACAATTGAGATGGTCTCCTGATGGAAAGAAAATTGCCTTATCTTGCTCGACGCCCAGCAACCCAATCAGCTCCATTTGCCTTATTGATTCCGATAGTGGCAAAACCGAAATCCTGATCAGCCAGAAATTCTTGGGAGAAATACGCCCCTCTCATTTCGTTGAGTTGCAAGATTGGAGCAGAGATGGCTCAAGGATGGTTTTCACATACTATACACCTTCAGAGAAAGGTCAAAAGCAGGATTTTGCCATTTACCTCTACAATACATCTCTGGCTACAACGCAAATGATATTAGACAGTCAAAAGCAAGATTTGATTAAACAAATCAGAGGCGCAACCATTTCACCGGACAATACGACATTATTGATCAGCGGCATTGGCGTTGATTCGTCATTCCAGGTATTTCGATTGGATTTGCAGACGGCTGACTTGAGCCAATTGGAAAAACCAGAAAATTATTCCTATAGTATCCCCGTCTGGGGAAGTGACAGTTCGTATTTTTATGTGCATTTGGAACAAGGCATGCCCCTGTTCAAGGAGGATACTGCCGTTCTCGATACAAATGGTAACATTCTATCGGTTTTGGATATACGAGGTGCTGTCGTTGAGTGGATGAAATGAATCTTCCTTGTTATAAAAGATGTCTTTGTTAACCACGCAGAAGATGACTTCACATCGTAAGCTCAACTGAATTACGATGGCCTCTGAGTCAAACTCGGAGGCCGTCGTTTTTCGATCCGCGAAATATGGTAACTACCCATTGTCGCTGCAAGGGGATTGCCTCGCCCTGACAGGCTCGTCATGACACCTGCTTCAAGTCATTCATTTCTCATGAAGGCGGCTACGAAATCTGCACAATCTGCGAATGCTGTGTTGCTCGTGCTTCTTCTGGCACTCGCGCATGAACCTGGCCAATTCCTCTGCGGCTTTCATGCCCAGCACGTTGTAGAGCGAAGCACGCATTCCGCCCACGGAATGACCACAAGCAGTGGGCAATTACAATCGGGACAGAATGTCATGGCAGGGCCCCGCCGAGGCGAGACCGCCCCCTGGAAAACGCTGGCCGCTCGTCATCCAGGGACGGCTTTCCTGGAGGAGGCACCCAGACTAGGCCATCAGTTCAACCCGGCGAATCACCATGACGACCTTGCCCTTGATCTCCAGCGGCTCGTTCTTGCTGACGTGGATGGGCTGCATGGTCGGGTTGGCCGGCTGAAGACGATAACCGTCTTTCTCTTTGAAGAAGTACTTGAGGGTGGCTTCGTTATCGCGCGGCAGCCACACGGCCACCATCTCGCCGTTGCGCGCTTCGCTGGCAGGCTTCATCACCACGATATCGCCATCGTGGATCATGGCGTCGATCATCGAATCGCCCCGCACCTCCAGGGCGAACAGATCGTTGCCTTTCTCTTTAGGCGGCAACAGGCTGCGGGCGATCTCCACCGCGTGCGCCTCGTCCTCTGTCATGTACGTCACGCCGGGCTGAAGTTCGGGGAGAGGCAGGCCGGCGGCGATCGGGCCAAGGATGGGAACGCGCACGGTGTCGCCCAGGGCCTGGGCTCCGGTCAGCCGCAGTCCGCGCGAGATCTTGCGGTCGCGCTCGAGGTAGCCCGCCTTTTCCAGCTGATCGAGGTAATAATTGACAACAGAGGTGGAGGAAATGTCGCAGTGCTCTCCGATCTCCCGAATGGAAGGAGGATGTTTGTGTTTCCGCTGATACTCCTGAATGAAGTCCAGGATGCGCTGGTGGCGTTCGCCCAGCCCTTTGCTTTTTCGAACCATCATGGTTGCCTCCTGAGCACCATCGCTCATTTGTGCTATGAATGATAAGCGAACATTCGTTCCATGTCAAGGTCTGCCGGCAATCAAGTTACCTGCAGCGGAGGGCCTCTGTCACCCAGGGCACCCCGCGGCTCCCTGACAGCACATGGCACGCCCTGGGTCCTTCTCCCGCCTCTGCACCGGCGGAGGCTCCTCCGCGCGATTTAAATATTTTGAAGCACAACTTAAAAATATTGATTTCATATTGACATAGTATAAAGAAATGTGTATAATAAAATAAATTTTCGGATAGTTACTTTAAAAGCACGGATGGGACCGGGGCGCCCACCGCGCTCCGCATTATCACCCTTCGTGCAAAACCAGCACAGGAGCCGTGACCGGCTCGCCCAAAGGCCGCTCATGCCGCGAGGCACAGATGACCCTCAAGGACACACTTCAAAAAGCCTCTGCCATCTACCACGAATATCCGCGCCCTTTCTGGATCCTGGTGGCCATCACGTTTATCGACCGCATTGGCGGCTCTCTGCTCTTCCCGTTCTTCGCCCTTTACCTGACGCGCAAATTCAGCGTGGGGATGACAGACGTCGGCCTGCTCTTTGCCGTCATCTCGCTCTCCAGTTTCAGCGGCTCAACGGTCGGGGGCGCCATGAGCGACTACGTCGGGCGCAAGGGGGTCATCATCTTTGGCCTGGTCGCTTCTTCCCTCAGCGCGATGATCATGGGGTTTGTGAATTCCTTCCAGGCGTTCTTCACGCTGGCGATTCTGGCCGGCCTCCTGGCGGAGGTGGCCGGGCCGGCCCATCAGGCCATGGTGGCCGACCTGCTGCCGGAAGAGAAGCGCGCCGACGGGTACGGGATTCTGCGCGTGGCCTTCAACCTTTCCGTGGTGTTCGGCCCCGCCCTCGGGGGATTGCTGGCCTCGCGCTCCTATCTGTTGTTGTTCCTCTCCGATGCCATGATCAGCCTCCTGGCGGCCGCGCTGGTGATTTCCCTCCTGCCCGAGAGCAGGCCCCAGCCTCGCCCCGACGCGCCCCGCGAAACCCTGGCGGGCAGTTTTGTGGGCTATGGCCTGGTGTTGCGCGACACAGCCTTCATGCTTTTTCTGGGGGCGGTGTTGCTTCAGGTGCTGTGCTATATGAACATGAACACCACGCTGGGCGTGTACCTGCGCAACGAACACGGGACCAGCGAGGCGGGCTATGGCATGCTGCTCAGCCTGAACGCGGCAATGGTCGTATGGCTGCAGTTCCCCATTACGCGGCGCGTCCGCCGCTTCGCACCCATGTTGATGATGGCTCTGGGAACCTTCCTGTATGCCATCGGATTCTCGATGTATGGCTTTGTGGCCTCGTATGGTTTGTTCATGCTGGCCATGGTGATCATTACGATCGGGGAAATGATTGTGGCCCCGGTGTCCCAGGCGCTTGTAGCCCACTTCGCCCCCGAAGAGTTGCGGGGACGCTACATGGCGGTCTCGGGCTTCTCGTGGAGCATCCCCTTCGCCATCGGCCCCTACCTGGCAGGGCTGATCCTGGACCACGCCAATCCGCACTGGTTGTGGTACGCAGCCGGCCTGGTTGCTCTCCTGTCCACCCTGGGCTTTCTGGCTCTACATCGCATGAGAGGCGACCAGAGCAACAACCCACAAACGATGGCCAAGGCGGCTTGAAGCGCTTTCAGGAGGTACGATGCGATCTGCACCCACCCGTTGTCCCATCTGCCAGGCGGAGTTGACGGTCTCCCGCCTGCACTGTCCATCCTGCGATACCGTGATCGAGGGGCATTTCACCCCGCCCCACTTCGCCAACCTGACCGCAGAGCAAATGGAATTCGTGGTCACCTTTGTGCGTTGTGAAGGCAAGATCAACCGCATGGCACAGGAAATCGGGCTCTCCTATCCAACGATTCGAAATCGCCTGCACGAGATCATCCGCGCCATGGGCTATGAGCCCGGCAAGGAGGAAGCGCTGGAGGTCGATGAGGAGAAACGGCGCCTGGTGCTGGAGGAACTGGACGCCGGCAGGATTTCTGCGGAAGAGGCCATGCGTATTTTACGCGGCGAGGAGGAGTAACCATGTCAAGAACGCTTTTAGCCGGAAAGACGCCCCAGATCGAGATCCAGGCCATCGGCGGCGACCTGAGCATCATCGGCTGGGAGGGGGACGAGATCCTTCTCAAGGCCGAGGAGGAGGCGCTGCACCTGGAACAAGACCAGGAACGCGTGCGCCTCTCCTGTACGACTGATCTGTCTCTGCGCGTGCCGCGCGGCGCGACCATCTCTGTGCAGAGCGTGGAGGGCGATATGGCATTGAAGAGCGTGATGGGGAACATCGCCATCCAGGAGGTGCGCGGCGATCTTTCGCTGCGTGATGTCGGTCCGCTGGTGGTGGGCACTGTCCAGGCGGATCTCAGCCTGCGGACGGCGAGAGGCGATGTTCAGGTCAAAGCCATTCATGGCGATGCTTCGATTCGCGAGGTGGGCGGCTCGCTGACGCTGGAGAACGTGGCCGATGATCTGGCACTGCGAGAGGTGCAGGGCAATCTGCGCGCCCACGTGGGCGAAGATGTGGTGCTGTATCTGAGCCCCCAGGCCGGCAACACCTATAGCGTGGACGCAGGCGAGGACATTCTGCTGGTGATGCCGTCCCAGGCCGATGCTACGCTCACGCTGAACGGCGATGCGATCAATGTGGATTGGGACGGCGTGGCTGCCGAGGCGGGGGCCACCTCGCGCCACATCACCCTGGGCAGCGGTGCGGCCAGAATCACCTTGAACGCCGGCGGCGAGATTCGCGTCACCAGCCAGGCCAACGCCGGCGAATCGGCCGAGGACTTTGGAAATTTCGCCGGCATTGGCTTCGATTGGTCCGGCTTTGGGGAGCACATCTCCCAACAGGTGGAGGCAGCAGCCCGGCGCGCGGCCAGACGGGCAGAGGAGGCGGCGCGGCGCATTGAGCGAGACGTGAGCCGGCGCGTGAAGAGCGGGCGCTGGGGGATCTACTCGTCGCCCGGCGGGGCCGGCGCCCGACCGGCTACGGAGCCCGTCTCCGAGGCGGAACGCTTGATGATTCTCAAGATGCTGGAAGAGAAGAAGATCACTGCCAAGGAGGCGCAAACGCTGCTGGATGCCCTGGAAGGAGAGATGCAATGACTTCGCCGGAACAAGGCCTTGTTCTCAAGATGGTGGCAGACGGGCGCGTCTCGGCCGAGGAGGCTCTGACCTTGTTGCACGCCCTGGATCGGGCTTGCGCCGGGACCAGGGAAGAGCCCGCCAGGGCCGCGCCCGGCCCGGGGTCCAGGGCGAGCGCAGGAGAGGCCGCCCCTCGGGCCGAGGCCGCCCTAGAGGAGGTGGCGCGGCGCGCCCGACGTTGGCTCCGTCTCCTCTTGTGGATCGGCGTGGGAATGAGCGCGCTCTCGGCAGCACTGATGTACTGGGTGCAACGCGGCTCGGGCTTCGGTTTCTGCTTCTATGGCCTGAGTCTCCCGCTGGCGTTTGGGGTTCTGATCGCTGCGCTTGCGGCGTGGGGCGCCTCGGCGCGCTGGTTGTTTGTGGATGTACGCCAAAGGCCGGGGCGGCGCCCGGCGCGTCTCACCTTTGGGTTTCCGCTTCCGCTGCGCTTTCTGCGCTGGCTTTTCCGTGCATTCGGGCAACGGTCGCAGGGCACGAGTGCGCGCCAGCGCCTGCTGGACTTTGTAAGCCTGATGGATCGAGCCCTTTCCTCGGAGGCGCCACTGATCCTGCATGTGGACGATGAGGATGGCGAGCAGGTAAGCCTGTACATCGGTTGAGACATGGGTTAGCGTGGTTCGTATGGCTAAAAGAAAGCCTTTGATCTCTGCCTGGTTGTGGCTGTTTTTGGTGGCCATGATCTTTGCCAACATGGGCGGGAACATGTATGGCCCGCTGATGCCCCTTTACCTGAAGGAATTGAGGGCCAGCGTGGCACAGGTCGGGCTGTTTTTCACACTCTCGCAGATCCTCCCTCTCCTGCTACAGATTCTGGGCGGCTGGATTTCCGATTCGTTGGGGCGCCTGCGAGCGATCGCCATGGGCAGCGTGGTGGGAATGCTGATGTTCGTTCCGCTCATCCTGGCACCGACCTGGCAGTGGTTGTTGCTGGCCGAGGCGCTGGGGGCGGTGACGCGTTCGCTGGTGGGACCCAGCTTCGATGCGTTCGTGGCCGAGCATTCCACGGAGGAAAATCGCGCCCGCGTGTTTGGGGTGACACAGGCAATCTTTCTGATCGTTTCCGCGCTGGGACCGCCGCTGGGCGGCTGGCTGACAGGGCGGTATGGCTTCAAGGTCATGCTGCTGGTGGCGGGGCTGTTCTATCTGATAGCAACAGTGATGCGCGTCGGGATGGCACGCGAGGCTGTCAGGGAGCACGAGGCTCATCCACAAGGACTCTCCCTGGCGAGCCTCAAGACGAATCTGAGGACGATGTTCGCCCTGGTCGCGGCGGGCGGCGTCCTGACATGGATCCTCATCACCGATGGGGTGCGCGATACGGCCTTCGCGCTCTCGATGAATTTGTTCCCACTCTACATGCAGCAGGTTGGCGGATTGACCTATCTGGAGATCGGGTTGACGAACGGGATCTTTGGCCTGGCCATGATGCTCACGACCATTCCGGCGGGCTGGCTGGCCGACAAGAAGGGCGAGCGGGTGGGAATCGCCCTGGGGTTTATCCTGGTGGCTACATCCCTGCTGATGCTGGTATATGCGGCCGGGCTGGGCATGTTGGCGTTCGCTACGGGTTGGGCAATGGCCGGCATTGGGGTCGGCCTGCTGACGCCGGCCTATCAATCGCTGATGAGCAAAGCGATCCCGCCTCAGGTGCGCGGGACGGGCTTTGGCCTGCTGAGCACCAGTTTGGGCATTTTCTCGCTGCCGGCCCCGGCCATCGGCGCGCAACTTTGGGAGCGGGTTGCGCCGCGCTTTCCTTTCCTCGTCACGGCCGCGATGGCATATCTGTCGGTGATCCCGGCATGGTTGAAGTTCAAATGGCCGAAAAACGAGGCAGGGGGACAACCGGCAGAAGCGGCCATTATTCCCTGAGGAGGCACAGATGACCAGCGTGGAAGAACGAATGAAGATTTTGAAGATGATCGAGGAGGGGAAGATCAGCGCCGAGGAGGGCGCCAAACTGTTGACGGCCCTGGGCCGACGGCGCGGGGCGGGCGGCCCAACCCCTCCACCGGGGGCAGGAGGGCCAGCGCGCTGGCTGCGCATTCGCGTCACCGACATCCGCAGCGGTCGCTCCAAGGCCTCGGTACAAATCCCACTGACGCTGGTGGATGCCGGCCTGAAGATCGGCGCGCACTTCGCACCCGAGGTCGAGGGCGTGGATATGTCCAACGTGCTGGAGGCGCTGCGACGCGGCATATCTGGCAAGATCATTGACGTCATCGACGAGGAAGATGGAGAACATGTGGAAATCTTCGTTGAATAAATCTCCAGCCGGAGCAGCCCTCGCATGCCCCCGACATCAAGTACTCAAAAGAGCGCGGCTTTCACGAAGCCTCTGACTTGAGTGGAGCCTACGATCCCCGCCCTGAAAAAAGCAGACCAACACCCGCGTCTACCTCGTCCAGGACAATTGCCCGATAACCTTCCCCTTGATGACGAGCGCCTGACAAAAGAAACCCTCAAGGCTTCCTTGATTGAGACGCTTTGGCTCAACTATCATCCTTCGCCGTAAAAAGTGACATTTATCATATTCACTCCGTCGAATATATTGGTTATAATGCATTCATGAAAATGAATATCAAAAACCCATCCTTCCTCCAACTCTCCGAACAAATCGCCGCGCCGCTTGCGGCCATCGCTTCGCCGCAACGCATTGCCATCCTGCTCGCCATCGGCCGCGGAGAAGCTTGTGTCTGTCACCTAGAATCTGTGCTGGGCTGGCGCCAGGCCTATATTTCACAACATCTGATGGTGCTTCGTCGGGCGGGCATCCTGCAGGATCGACGCGCCGGACGTTACGTGTTCTATCGCCTGAAGGACGTCTCCATCCTGGACCTGATCATCGCCGCGGCTTCCCTGAGCGGAATCCCCCCCGAAGCAATGTCCTCCCCGCATCAAGCCCCCTCACAGATAGCCTGCAGATGTCCGAACTGTACACTTCAGGCTTCTACTATGTTGTCATTCCCAGCTTGAACGTCGAAGGAGCCATCATGAACCTTTCATCCCTTCTCATGCAACTACTTCAGGGTGGCCTGGGCAATCTGGCCGCTTACCTTGCCGCGCACGTGCTTTTGTGCCTCGTGCCTGCCTTTTACATCGCGGGCGCGATGACCGCGCTCATCCCGAAAGAGTCGGTGACCCGCTTTTTGGGACGCAACGCTCCCAAGTGGATCGCCTACCCCGGCGCGGCGCTGGCGGGATCGGTGCTGGCGGTTTGCTCGTGTACCATCGTGCCGCTGTTTGCGGGGATTTACAAGAAAGGCGCGGGGATCGGTCCCGCCATCACCTTCCTGTTCTTCGCGCCCGCCGCCAACATCCTGGCGCTGGTGTACACAGGCGCCTGCTCCTCTCCCTGACCTTTGGCATCGGCATCGGCATGATTATGGCGCTGATCTTCTCGCGCGAAGACATCGCCCGCGACAAAGAAGCGGACGCCATGTTCGCAGGACAAGGCTCAATGAAGCGCGCCGCGTTGGTCTTCCTGCTCATCCTGGTTGCCCTGCTTCTGGCTGGCACGTTCAAAATCGGCTTGCTGACCAATTCCTACGGGCAGGTCACGCTGCCCATCGCGGGCATGGACAAATTCCAAGACTTCCTCTACCGCCTTGTCCCCTATGACGCGAGCAAGGGGCAGGAAGGCGTCACCGCGCAGGGCGCCATCCTCATCGGTTTGCTTGTCCTCATTGGGCTGACCTCATGGAAGGGCCTCGACAACATCCACGAAGGATTTACCGCCTGGACGTGGATCGCCATGAGTCTGGTTGGCTTGACCTTGCTCACCGCCGCCGTCGGCATGAACCCGCACGCGGGCGGGCTGGACGTGCAATTCACGGGTCGCTTCTTCGGCGTGCTGATCGCCATCGCCGCGCTGGTCTGGCTGATGTTCAAACGCCTGAGCGAAGACGAATTGCGCGATTGGCTGTGGGAATCCTGGCGTTTCGTCAAACAGATTTTCCCGCTGCTGGTGGCGGGCGTCTTCGCCGTCGGCGTGATTCGCGTCCTCATCAAACCCGAATGGATTGAAACCCTCGCGGGCAGCAACACCCTGCTCGGCAACCTGGCGGGCGTGATCTTCGGCGTGTTCATGTACTTCCCCACGCTGGTCGAAGTGCCAATCGCCAACATGTTCCTCAGCCTGGGCATGCACCGCGGTCCGCTGCTGGCGTATCTCATGGCAGACCCCGAACTCAGCCTGCAAAGCATCCTGATGATCTCGGTCATCATCGGTCGGCTCAAAGCCTGGACGTACGTCGGCTGGGTGGCGCTCTTCAGCACGCTGGCAGGTCTCATCTATGGCGCCTGGATTGACGGAACGCCACTGGGGCTGCTCGCGCTGTACCTCGCCGCGCTCATTGCCGCTCTGACCGCCGCCCTCTGGCTGGTGGGACGCAATCAAAAGAAAATGTCAGTCGAATTCGTCTCTGCGGATTAACAAACAACATCACCCTTACGGAGAAGTTCAAATGCTCACCATCAAAGTCCTCGGTCCTGGCTGCGCCAACTGCAAAGCGCTCGAAGCCGCAACGCGCAAAGCGGTGAACATGATGGGCATGGAAGCCGAAATCATCAAAGTGGAAGATTACGCCGAAATCATGAAGTATCCCATCCTGTCCACGCCCGCGCTGGTCATCAACGAAAAGGTCGTCGTTTCGGGGCGCGTGCCAGGTGTGGAGCAAATCAGCACCTGGCTGGCAGACGCCGCGATGGCGGAGGGATAGCCGTGAACGCCCTGCTGGGCAAACGCGTTGCCGTCATTGGCGCGGGCAACATCGGGCGGATTCTGCTGGAACGATTGACCGCCAGCGGGATTCCCGCCGCAGACATCTTCATCTGCGACAGCGACCCATCCCGCGCCGAAGAAGCCTCGCGTCGTTTCGGACCTCGCGCCTGCTCGCTGACCGAGGAGCCGCTTCTCCGCTCGGACGTGATTCTGCTTGCCGCCTCCCCCAAAGCGACTCTCGACATCCTGAAAGCGCTCGCGCCGAATCTGCGTCAAGGGCAGGTCATCGTCTCGTTTGCCGCGGCAGTTCCACTGTCAAGGTTGGAGGCGGTCGTCCCGTCAGGTGTTTCGGTTGCGCGAGTCATGCCGAATGCGCCGTCGAAAGTCGGCAAGGGGATGAATCCCGTTGTGTTCGGTTCGTCGGTCACGCCCGAAGCGCGGCAGGTCATCGAAGCCATCCTGCACATGTTGGGTG
>JBBIKK010000012.1:0-58411 GCA_037445475.1 Chloroflexota bacterium | reverse complement strand
CGGCCCGACGGTGGACTTCGCCAACTTCTTTTCAACGCGCGGCGTGTTGACCTTCCCGCGCCTCCCGGACGAGGAAGCCGGCGCGGCCGCCTTTGGCCTGTCCTATCAGGTGGCCTCGTTCTCTCCGGCCAGCGGCTGGACGAACGTGCCTCCCGGCGATCCCGCCGCTCCAGCCCGGCAAACGTCGCTGACCATAGCCACAACCTTCGCCTCTCAAAATCCGACCCGCATTTATGATGTGTACATCTATGACAGCCTTGTAGATGGCATCCCCGCTTATGATCACATCATACTTGTGCGCAGAGCCGCTGCGAAGGACGGCAGCCAGGCCGCAAGCAGCCTCGCGGTGGGCGACTTCAAAGAGGTAAAACTGCGGGGCGCAGACGGCCTGATCGGCGCCCGCGCCGGACAGACGGCTGGCTTCTACGTCAAACTGATCGCCCTCGCCGCGGATCTCTCCACCTTCAAACTCTATTTCACCTCCGTCGAGCGGGTGATCGCCTCGTGCAGCACGGCTGCCTGCGCTGCTCTGCCCGGCGGCCTGGAGGAGTACATTGCCAGCAACTTGCCGACCGCCATTTCAGCCGACTACGCCCCGCTGGAAGCACGCATCATTGACGAAGATACCTATGTGCAACAGGGCCTCGGCCTCGAAAAGACCTACGGGGATGCGGTGCTCCATTTCATCCTCGGCACCCTCCAACCCGATACCGATATCGCTTTCGTGGGCTACCCGGTCACGGATGAGTTCTCGCATCAATTCATGGCCCTGGTGACGCCCACAGACGTGGACGGCAACCCCAATCCATGCTATGACGATGTGGAGTGCAACGGCACGCCCGATGGCCGCCTTGCCGTCCGCGAGCAGTATCTCCGCCGCGCCTATCACGAGGCCGATGCCAAACTGGCCCTGGCACGCACCCTCCTGGGCGGCAATCCGACGACCTTCGCCGCCTCCGATCACGGCTTCGCGCCACAATGGTATGCGGTCAATGTTAGCAAAGTCCTGGCTGAGCTGGGCCTGGGTGCGGAGCAGAGCAGCAACTGCCGCGCGGCCGCAGGCGCCAGGGCCAAGGAATGCCACGCCGGCGGCACAGCGCAAATCTACATCAACCTCGCCGGGCGCGATCCCGGAGACGTCGTCCCGGCCGGCGAATACGAAAACGTTCGCGATCAAATCGTGGCCGCGTTCCAGAATCTAGATGACCCCAATCTGCCCGGTCAGCAGCAGGTGGTGGCTGCCGTGTTCAAGAAGGAGGAGCTGCGCAACATCGAAGGCAGCGACTCGCTTCATCCCAGCCGCAGCGGCGACGTCGTGGTCGTATTCCGCCCCCCCTATCAAACCGACGCCGCCACGCCGGGCCGGCTGATCGCCCTCTCGCAGTTCTTCGGCCAGCATGGCTACCTTCCGAATCTGGTTGATCTCCCCCACAATGTCAACATGCGCGCCACCTTCGTCGCCGCCGGTGCGGGCATTCGTCATCAAGACCCTGTGGCAGGCATCCGCGCCATTGACCTGGCGCCGACCATTGCCTTCCTGATGGGATTCCCCGGACCCCAGAACGCGCGCGGCCGCATCCTGTACGAGCTGTTCCCCCGTCCTGGCCAGATGAAAGAGATCACCATTCTGAGCGTCAGCGATTTCCATGGTCAGCTGGTGCCGCTCTTCGAGGCGGCCGATAACGTCAGCGGCTCGGGCGCCAGTAACCCGTCCTTCGCTATCGGCGGTGCCGCCTACCTCAAATCCTGGTTCGATCTCTATCGCGCCGAGGCCGCGGGCGGCTCCATCACCGTTGCCGCAGGCGATTCCGTGGGGGCCACCCCACCCATTTCCGGCTTCTTCGGGGACACGCCCACGATCGAATTGATGAACCGGATGGGCTTCAGCGCCGATGGTTTGGGCAACCACAACTTCGATCGGGGCGAGTCGTACCTGCGCAACACCCTCATCCCTCTGGCGCAGTTCCCGTACCTCTCGGCCAACATCGTCTTCAACGGGACAAACCAGACGCCGACGGAATGGTCGCCATCGCGCCTCTTCGAATTCGAGGGCGTTAAATTGGGATTGATCGGCTTCACCAACGAAGACGCTCCCAGTCTGGTCTTCCCCGGCGCCTTCGGGCCGTTCGAGGTCACAGACGCCGTGTCGGTAGTCAATGCAGAAGCAGCGCTCCTGAAGAGCAAGAGGATCAACACGATCGTTGCCATTGGCCATCTGGGGGCAACCGGCGGAACGCTGACCAACCCGGGCGGGCCCTTGATCGACCTGGCCGACAACGTAGTCGATGTAGATGCCGTTATCGGCGACCACACGGACTTCCAGGTGTTGACCCTCCGCCCGAATGGCGTGCTGGTGACCGAGAACCGCAGCAAGGGCATTCGCTTCACGCGCCTGCGCCTGGTGGTGGACACGAACACCAAACAGGTCATTTACAAGACAGCCGACTTCCACAAGCCGTGGAATCTGGGCCTGACGCCCGACCCGCCGATCCAGGCACGCCTCGATGAACTGAGCGCACAACTCGGTCCGCTCCTGAACACCGTCATCGGCAGCGCCAGCCGCTTTATTCCGCGCGCCGATGCCTGCGGCAACCCAGCCGGGCGCACCTGCGAATCGCTCATCGGCAACGCGGTAACCGACGCGATGCGGAAAACCTATGGGGTGGACTTCGCCATCACCAACTCGGGTGGCCTGCGCGCCGATCTGACCTGCCCGATCACCGATAACCCAAACGACTTCTGTCCGCCTTACACACCGCCGCCCTTCCCTATCACGCGTGGCCAGGTGCTCACAGTATTGCCCTTCAACAATGTGGTCGTCACACTGACCCTGAACGGCGCCGAATTGAAGACCATGTTGGAGAACGGCGTCTCCGCCATGCCGGCCGCGAATGGACGCTTCCCCCAGATGGCAGGGCTGTGCTTTACATACGATATATCGAGGCCGGCCGGCAGCCGGGTGACCTCAGCCGTGAGGGCGAATCCCGATGGATCCTGTTCCGCCACGCCTGTGGACCTAACGGCCTCCTCAACCTACACGCTGGCCGAGAACGACTTCATGGCCAGCGGCGGGGATGGGTATCCCAATTTCTTCAGCCGTGCTGCCACCCGCGATCTAATGGATCAGGTGGTCGCCGACTACATCGCAGCCAACACCCCCATCAACCCGCTCGTTCAGGGGCGCATCAACTGCATCAAGGTCTTCAACCCGACTAGCCCTAACAATTGCCCGGTTGTGACGCCATGATAATGCCTTCAAACCAATGCGTTGGAAAACGGCATGGATGGCCGGAGTTCAGCCGAAGGGCCTGGGGCGCTTCTTCTTGAGCGACGACAGCACCTTCGGCTTTCCCCCACCGCCCCCTCTCCCTTGCCTGTGGCCGGGGAGAGGGGGCTGAGAACGCACTCTCCCTGATGGACTTTCGCATTTCAAGAATCTTCCGATCAAGCTCAAGGAAGTCAGACAGCATACCTCCTCGCGGCCCGTGGATGTATAGCCCTACATGACGGCAGGAGCACTCTCAGAAACGCGCTACCAACGCCGCCAGCCCTGTCAGGAGCAAGCCAAGCGCCGCCACGATCAGGCTTTGCAAAGTGGAGAGAAAACCCAGGAACATGCTCCCAAAATCGGGCAGCGTCCACGTGATCAGCACACCGTTGAGGGCAAAGGACCACAGGATGGGCAACGCCAGCAGGTAGAGGGTGATGAAGACCATAGCCAGAGACCCTTCGGCGGCGCGGCGAGACGTGCTCCTGAATAAGCCCAGGCCCAGGGACGTTGCCAGCCAGGCCATGATCAGCGAAACGGCCGCCGCGCCGGCGGTGAACAGAATGATGTCGTCCGCGCTGGCGACCGAACTGAGCGAGTAGGTGCGGCCGGCCAGCACGGCATAGCCAAAATGGAAAAGCAGCATGTACAGCAGGGCGCCGCCCAACATCCAGACGAGATCCCGGCTGCGCTTCCGGAACAGGATGAGCGCCGGAATCAGCGCCAGAGCCGCAGCCAGGACAAAGCGCGGCAGGCGCTCGCGCTTCAGGCGACTCTCTCTGACCTGCTGCAACATGGCCTGATAGGCCCCCAGCGGGTCATGGCCTGGTTCGACATGAACGTTCGCCGGCCGGGCAGCAAGGGCTGACAGGTAGGCATCCAGAAGCAGGGCCTGTTGCAGGCTCAAGGCTTTGCGGATAGCGTCTTTCTGCGCTTCGGATAGATCGAGCATCTCGACCAGTGGACGCCCCTGGCTGCTGGCCGGGAGGTTCGTGCCCAACAGCACCGCCACCGTCGGGGCAATGTCCACTTGCTGGATATCCGGATATTTCCCCGCCCGCACTCCTGCCCCGGCCATCACAAAGGGCTCGATCAACACGATGGGCTCCTCGCCACCGTGTCCGCCGCGATCGATCTGGCCATGATCCGAGATCACGATAACGGTATCCCGCGCCAGGTCCAGGCTCGAGACGATCTCGCGCAGGAGCTCGTCGGCGCGGCGGGCGGCCGCGTCCCAGCGCGGGTCGCGCGGCCCGCCTTCGTGGTGTCCGGCGTAGTCCACCTGATCCAGATGGATGAGCATGAAAGCATAATGGCCGCCTTCGAGCCAGGGCCGCGCCGCATCCACCACGGCGCGGTCGGCGGCCGCGTCCTCGCCGGCGGTGTAGAAATGAGCATCCACTGCCTCCTGCGGGATGAGTTTCTCAAACCAGTAGTAGCCGGATACAGCGGTCTTGAGCCCGGCACGATGAGCGGCGGTGAAGAGGTTATCCTGCGTCCAGGGGAGCGTGTCTTCATAGGGAGCGTTCATGGCCGGGCCATCGGAGAGATCGGGCCAGGCGCCGATCATGAGCACCGAATAGCCGGGATCGGAGTAGGATGGGGCGCGGCTGTGAACCGTAGCCCAGGCCCCCCGGGCGCGCAGCGTGTGGAGAAAGGGCATGACTTCGGGTTTGAGGGCGGTGTCCACGCGCAGCGCATCGATCAAGACGAAGACCACGCGGCGTGTGAGCGGCTGTCCCAGAGGCGCGCCGGCCGGCGGCGGGCTGTTATGCAGCGGCGAGCGGTAGGCATAGAGCGAATCCATCAGGCTGCTGGCCCAAAGATAGGCGCCCGCTGCCACGATCAGACAGGCAATGACGCCAAGGACAATCCAACGGACTTTGTTCATGATCCAACCTCCTGCCAACACCGCCTGGCCAGCGTTGCGGCGATCTCCATGCGATATTCGGCACTGGCCCATTCGTCGGCAGCCTCGGAAAAGACGTTGCGCGCCGCCAGCTCGAGGCCGGAAGGCTCGGCCCCGTCCAGGGCCAAAAGGGGTCGGCCGCCCCAGCCACCCAGCGCCAGGCGGGTGCGGCCCGAAGGCCATCTCACCAGCGCCGCGCAAACCACAGGGCGATCGGAGGGTGTGCGCGCCACATATTCAAAGGCCAGTTTGACATGGATGGGAAGGACAATGGATGTAATGAGGCCGTGCGGCCGAAGGGGAAGAAAATTGCCAATAGTTACCGAGCGAGCCGCAGGTGGACTCGAAGCGCGAGACTTCGCCCGAGGCCTTGTTTTCCGATCGCTCCCTGCCGGTGTCCGCAGTTCGATCTTTGCATCCAGGGCCAGCAGGGTGGTCACGAAAGACGAGCGCCCATCACAGGTCACGATCGTCCCTGCCACGGTAGCGGCATGGCGCAGGTTGAGCGGCGCCTCCAGATGCAGCGCGGTTCGCAGGGCCGGTGGACAGTTGTGGTCTTCAAGCAGCATTTGCAGCGTGGCCGTCGCGCCGATTTCCAGCTGATTCCCCTTGCGCTCTATGGAATCGAGTCCCAACGCCTGCAGGTCGACCACTTCAATGGACTCGCTCCTGATCCTGGAAAGGGACGTGCCGCCCCCCAGAGGCAGCACACCGGGGCGGGAGAGGAGATTCAGCGCCTCCTCGAGCGTATGGGGACGATGATAGGCCGTGATCATCCGTTATGCCTCCTGGCGCGCGCCGGGATGCTGGAATTGTAGCACAGGAAAGTCGTTTGTTCGTGTGTAGCGCGGGAGTTATCCCGCAACCCAAACGCGATATCCACGTCGCGGTGGAACTACCTGCCGCCCCCACTCCCCTCCCAGCGAGGGCAGGCGTTACTCCAAAAGCCCGGGTTATAATTTCATCCCCTGTGGTGCTGTCATCCATTGGGGTAGAGGAAGTGCTCCATGCCCGAACGTTTGCAGAAACTCCTGGCCCAGGCGGGGTACGGTTCACGACGCGCCTGTGAAGAGCTGATTCTCGCCGGCCGGGTGTTCGTCAATGGGAAGCCCGCCAGGCTGGGACAAAAAGCCGATCCGTCTACGGATAAGGTGAGCGTGGACGGCAAGCCCCTGCCCAGGCCCGAGAAGCCGACGGTGATTGCGCTGTACAAGCCGCGCTACGTGTTGTCCACCGTCAAAAAAGAGAAAGGAGACACGCGCCGCACCCTCCGTGACCTGGTGGATCTCCTCCAGCGACTCTACCCGGTGGGGCGGCTGGATTGGGAAAGCGAGGGGTTGATACTGATGACGAACGACGGCGCCTTGACCCAGCAGCTGACTCACCCGCGCTATGGTCATGAAAAAGAGTACCGTGTGCTGGTTGCCCGTCGACCAGATGCAGAGCAATTAGAGACATGGAGGCGCGGCGTGGTCCTGGCCGATGGCTACAAAACGGCGCCCGCCGATGTCCACGTGGAAACCACCCTGGGCCGAGGGGCATGGCTGCGGGTGACGATCAGGGAGGGGCGCAAGCGTCAGATTCGTGAAACCTGTCAGCTGCTCGGCCTGCCTGTGGTGCGGATTCTGCGCCTCCGCATCGGGCCGTTGCGATTGGGGAATCTCAAGCCGGGTCAGTGGCGCTATCTCACAGAAGAAGAGGTCAAGACGCTGAAGGAGAGAGTCGCCGCGCCCCCTTCACGCCCGAAGCGCCGGCGCTGAAGCGCGCCGCCAGGCCATCGTCCTCTGGAACCCTCATCGAACATCCCAGACTTCTTTCACCACCTCCTGCACCACTTTCCTGGCTTGCTCCTTCCTCAGCCCATCGATCTTGAAAGTGATCAGGCGCGTGCCGGGGTCCTCACCCGCAAACTGACCAAAGGCAATGAAGTTCCCGCCGGCATCGGCAACAGCCTTGGTGACCCTGGCCAACTGGCCGGGCGTGTTCTCCACCAGAGCCGTGACCCGCACCCCCTTCTCGCGGGCGCCCAGCAGTTCGAGAAAGACTTTGAAGAGATCCGTTTCGGTGATGATCCCGACCACCTTGCCATCGCGCACGACCGGCAGGCCGCCGATCTTGTTGTCGGCCATGATACGGGCCGCCTCCTCGATGGGCGTGTCCTCGGTGACGGTCAGGACCTTCTTCGTCATCACCTGTTTGACAGCCACCTTGCTCAGCAGGTAATTCATTTCCCATATGCTCAGGCTCGAGACGGGGGAGGGGGAGGCATTGAGCAGGTCTTTTTCCGAAATGATGCCCACCAACTTCCCATCTTTGATGACCGGTGCACGGCGGATGTGTTCCTTTTTGAACAGGGCCAGCGCGTCATGGATGGGCATTTCGGGCGAAACGAAGATCACCGGGCGAGACATTCTTTCGCGAACAAACATGGTTCCTCCTCGTTGTGTGAAACATCGTACAAACACATTATAGGCCAATTCTGGAGTGATGCTGTCATGATTCTGGGGTGAAGAAGGTCATCCTCTGCGCTCTAGAGCGTGCCGGCCAGCTCGCCGATCAGGCGGGCAACGTGACGGGCGTGCTTGAGATAGAGATCGAGGCGAATGTTCTCGTTCGGAGCGTGGGCGCGGGTATCCGCATACCCCATCCCGCCGGTTGCGACCGGCAGCCCAAGATCGTGGACGAACGGGTGGATCGGGCCGGAGCCGCCCGTCATGGGCACGCGCTGCATGGGGACGCCGTACACATCCCGCGCGGTGGCGGTCACCATCTGAATGAACGGATGCTCAGGATCGGTGCGCGCCGGCGCCTCACCACCGAGATACGCGATCTGGACATCACCAAAGCCCTCCGCATCTAAATGGGCGCGCAGTTTCCTCAGGATGTCCTGCGGGTCCTGGTCAGGGACCAGGCGAAAGTCCACCTTGGCCGAGGCGCGCGCCGGGAGGACGGTCTTGGAGCCGGGCCCCTGGTAGCCCGAGGTCAGGCCACAGATCGTGCAGGTTGGGGAGAAGACCTCCTCCAGGCGCAGTTCCGGCCCGCCGCTCAGCCCTTTGATGAACTCTCGGATGCCAAAGCGCGAGCGATACTCTTCCGCCACCTCGGGCAGGGCGGCCATGAGCTCCCGATCCTTCTGCGAGGGAGGGCGGACGGCATCGTAGAAGCCGGGGATGCGAATCCGCTCATCGCGCCCCTTCAATGTGCTCAAAGCCCAGACCAGTCTCCAGGCCGCATTGGGGAAAATGGAGCCGCCCAGACCGGAGTGGACATCGGTGCTAGCGGTCTCGACCGAGAGTTCGACGTAGCAGATGCCGCGCAGGCCCAGATATTGCATCGGCACGTCGCGATGGTCCACGCCGCCGAATTCCCACAAACAGGCATCGGCCTTGAGCTTTTCCTTGTTCGCCCGGATGAAATTGGAAAGATGCACGCTGCTGGTTTCTTCTTCCCCCTCGATGATGAACTTGACCGTGCAGGGCAACTCGCCTTCGGTTGCCAGCAGGGCGTCTATGGCGAAGAGGCGCGCGGCAATGTGCCCCTTATCATCACTGACGCCACGCCCATAAAGTTTGCCCTCGCGCCGGGCCGGCTCAAAGGGCGGGGTTTCCCACAACTCCAGGGGTTCAGGAGGCTGAACATCATAATGGTTATAGATGAGCAATGTCTTCTCTGATCGGCCTTTGCGCTCGCCGAGGATCACCGGCGCGCCGGCGGTCTCTATGATCTCCACCTTGAAGCCGCGTCGGGCGAGCATCTCGCCCACCAGGGCGGCGCACTCCTGCAGCCCCCAGTTCTGCGCGCCGACCGAAGGTTGTGCTACCAGGCGAGAGAGTTCCGCCAGGCTCTCGTCCAGGTGAGCCTCCAGATAAGCATCTACTTTCTGGTAATCCGTCATGCTATCCTCCTGTTCATTTCATAAAGGTGCTCAGCCAGTTGAGCGAAAACGAACCGGCATGCGCAAACAAGGCCATTTTGATCAATTGACCTGCCCAGCAGAACAGCAAAAAGCGTCGCAGGGACATTTTTCCCATGCCGGCGGCCACCCCGGCCACGTCGAAAAAGGGATTCGGCACAGCCGCTAGAACGAGGATGGCCCAGCCGCTGTATTTTTCAATCCAGGGTTGTACCCGTTGGTAAATATCACTGTGCTCCACTATGGCCTGGCCGCTGAAGCCGGCCAGGTAGCCGGTGAGTTCGCCCAACGCCCCACCCGTTCCGGCCGCCAGGGCCACAGCCAGGGGATTGAAAATGCCCCCCATGGCAAAAACGATCGCCAGGCCAGGGGCGGGCAGGAACACGGTGGCATTGCTCAACAGTGCGACGAGAAAAATGCCAGGGTACCCCAGGGCAGCAAACTCCTGCACGTGTTCGCGAATCGAGTAGATCCACGCCGTGATGCCGATAACAGCCAGCAGGGCAAGCAGGCGCAGAGCCTGGGCCCGGAGCAGAGACCTCGGACGGCGGGCTTTCTCCGTCGCACGCGGGGGGTCACTGGCCAAGGGGTGCTCCCGAGCGCAGCAACGCTTCGATGCGCGCCACGACCATATCCAGCGCGGCTGTGTTATAGCCGCCTTCAGGAATGATGACATCCGCATAACGCTTGGAGGGCTCAACGAACTCAAGGTGCATGGGTCTGACCGTGGCCAGGTATTGCTTGATGACCGACTCGGTGGTGCGGCCGCGCTCCGCGAGGTCGCGCTGCAAGCGGCGGATGAAGCGAATGTCCGCATCGGTATCCACGAATATCTTGATATCGAACAGTTCGCGCAGGCGAGCCTCGGCAAAGATCAGAATGCCCTCTACAAGGATCACCCGGCGTGGCATCACCGTGAACGTCTGAGGGGTGCGACTGTGGGTGGCAAAATCGTAGACCGGAACCTGCACGGGCTCCCCATCACGGAGCAGGGCAATGTGCTGAATCAACAGGTCGGTCTCGAGCGAATTGGGATGGTCGAAATTGACCTCGGCGCGCTGAGCCGGTGGCAGTCCACTCAAATCTTTATAATAAGAATCATGTTGAAGATAGGCAATCTGATCGGGCCCAACGCGCTGCAGAATCTGTTGCGCCACGGTTGTCTTGCCGGAGCCGGAGCCACCGGCAATGCCAATGATCAACGAACTGGGTCGCCTCATGAACTGGATTATACATAAAAAGCACGCGCAAGGGGAACGGTGTAATTACCTACCGGCAGCCAAAAGCGGGAAGAAACCTGCCACCGTGTGTCATTGCGAGGGCGCAGCCCGAAGCAATCGCCAGCATTTGCGAGGAGACTGCCACGCTCGCTGCGCTCGCAGTGACAGGTAGGTAGTTACGGAACGGTACAAAAATACCCCGCATGTGCCGTGTACTGCTGAGTTTTGAACCTGCTTTCGCAGGTGGGCCCGACCCAGAAACGCCGCCTTGGCTCAGGCCTATCGCGTTGTTTCTGTGAGACTGAGGCCCCGAGGATGAGTGTTGGCTCAAAACCGAGGATGCAGTATCACGTACACAGCAGGGCGTGAATCTTATACCATATTTCTGAAATGGAGGGGGAGGGAAAAATTAAACAACGCCTCCCTTAAAAACCCGACCCGGATCGAGAAGCAAAGGGCGCGCCCCCGCATCTCCGCCCGGCCACACCCCAACAGGTGTGGCACCCTGCCTAGCCCGCTCTGGCTATTGCATTTACCTGCAATCTGTGTTAACCTGTAGGCATTGTTCCACCCTCACCCTTGGAGGAGCCCATGTCGAGAATACCAGGCCTGGATGTTTCTTACTGGCAACCCTCTGTGAACTGGCCCCAGGTGCGCGCCAGCGGCCAATGGTTTGTCTTCATCAAGGCCACGGAAGGCGAATCCTACACCGATCCGAAGTTCCCCAGTCACTGGTCAGGCGCCCGATCGGCGGGGCTGCTGCGCGGGGCGTATTGTTTCTTCCACCCCAACCGCGACCCACAGAAGCAGGCCGCCCATTTCGTCAACGTCGTCAAAAACACGCAGGACAATGGGGAACTTCCTCCCGTCCTGGACCTGGAGGCCGCCGACGGCATGCCCAGAGATAAGATCATCTCCCGGGCCAGACTCTGGCTGGATTACGTGGAACAGGCCTTCGATCGCAAGCCGATTATTTACTCGAACATCTCCTTCCTCGAAAGCAACTTCTCTGAGGCCAACGGCAATCCCCCGGCCTGGGCCAGAGAACATCCGCTGTGGTTGGGGTGGTACCCCAATCAATACACACCGGGCATGAATCCGCTCATGCCGCGCGGCTGGACGAAGTGGACCTTCTGGCAATACAACAACAAGGGTTCGCTGCCCGGCATCGGCGATAAGGTGGACCTGGACTGGTTCAACGGCACGCTGGAGGAATTGTATGCCCTGGCCGGCCTGCCAATGCCTGCCCAGACGCCGCTCGTCCACACCGTTGCCGCCGGAGAGACCTTCCTGTCCATCGCCAGCCGCTATGCGATCACGCTGCTCGATCTGCTGAATGCCAATCCGCAATTGCTCAAAGTGGGGGAAAGGCTGACGATCCCAACTTCCCGCGCTTCCGGGAGAACATATACCGTGGCCGCCGGTGACACCCTGTCGGCCATTGCGGCAAGGTTCGGAACCACAGTCTCTGCCATTGCGGCGGCCAACGATCTGGCAGACCCGAACAGAATCTCCGTCGGGCAGGTGCTGATCATCCCCGCGTAAGTGGGAGTCCGGGAGTCGAATAGTCTGATAGTCTGGGCGGAAATGCCAGAGGGATGACAGGTAGTTGCGTATAATCTCAAAAAACGTTCGCCGGAGGAGAACATGAAGAAGTTCGGCAGGATTCTCGCACGCTCACTTATCGGGACCATCCTCATCGTCCTGCTGCTGGTCGCCGCCGGGGCATTTTATTTCAAGAGTTATCTCCCTTCCATTGTCGCGCCGAAATCTTTTCCCCAAACCCAGGGCGAGATTCGCCTCCCGGGCCTGGAGGCTCCGCTGGAGATCTACCGTGACAGGATGGGCATCCCGCACATCTACGCCGGTACCCTGCACGACCTGTTCTTCGCCCAGGGCTATGTGCACGCGCAAGAGCGCTTCTGGCAGATGGATACTTGGCGTCACATCGGTTCGGGCACGCTGGCCGAGATGTTCGGCGAGGGCCAGGTCGAGACCGACGCCTTCCTGCGCACCCTCGGCTGGCACCGCACCGCCGAAGCCGAATGGAACAGCCTGGGGCCAGAAGCCAGGGCGATCTTGAACGCCTACAGCGAAGGAGTCAACGCATACATCAAAGATCGTCACGGCGAAGCCCTCAGCCTCGAATATGCCCTCCTGGCCCTGCTCAGCCCAGAGTACAAAATCGAACCCTGGACGCCCATCCATAGCCTGACGTGGGGCAAGGCCATGGCCTGGGATCTGCGCGGCAACCTGGACGAGGAAATCGAGCGCGCCGTCCTGCTCAAGACGCTCTCGCCCCAACAGGTGGATCAACTCTTCCCTCCATATCCACCCGATCACCCCGTCATTGTCAACAGAATCGGAGAGGGAAGCGCCTCTCCGGATTCCCGCCTGCGCGCCCTCGCCCTCCCCGACGAATTGCTCGCCGCCCTCGAGCACAACGCCTCCCTCCTGGACCCCGTGCTGGGGCCGCCCGGCGCGGGAATCGGATCCAACTCCTGGGCGATCTCCGGCCAACGGACAACAACCGGCCGCCCACTCCTGGCCAACGATCCGCACCTGGGGATTCAGATGCCCTCCATCTGGTACCAGATGGCTCTGCATTGCCAGCCCAAGAGCGCGGCGTGCCCCTATGAAGTGACCGGCTTTTCCTTCGCGGGCACGCCCGGCATCATCATCGGCCACAACGACAAAATCGCCTGGGGCTTCACCAACGTCGGCCCGGATGTGATGGACCTCTTCATCGAGAAGGTCAACCCCAACAACCCGAACCAATACGAAGTCAACGGTCAATGGGTGGATTTCGAGAGGCGGGAGGAAACCATCCGCGTTGTGGGCGGCAAGCCCGTGACGATCACGGTGCGCCTCACCCGACATGGAGCGGTCATCTCCGATACATACGGCCCCCTCCAGGACACCCCGCCCGCCAACGCCAAAGACTTCCAGGCCTTCAAGGAGCGAGCCGGCCTCGAACTGCCCGAACCCTACGTCATCGCCCTGGCCTGGACGGCGCTCCAACCGTCCAGCCCGTTCGAGGCCATCTGGGGGTTCAACAAAGCGCAGAACTGGGACGAGTTCCGCGCGGCAGCGCGCGCCTTCCATGTCCCGGCGCAGAACCTGCTCTACGCCGACGTGGAAGGCAACATTGGTTACCAGATGCCCGGCGACATTCCCCTCCGCAAGAAGGGCGACGGTCGCCTTCCCGTTCCCGGCTGGAGCGGCGAATACGACTGGGCCGGCTACATCCCCTTCGAGGAATTACCCTACACCTTCAACCCCGTCGAGGGATACATCGTCACAGCCAACAATCAGATCTCCCCGTCCGATTATCCGCACCTGATCACCACAGACTGGGACTACGGCTTCCGCGCCGCGCGCATCGTGGAACTGATCGAGCATGGCCCGGCCAAGATCGATATACCTTACATTCAGGAGATGCAGGGCGATGCCTATGAGGCCAACGCCGCCACCTTCGTGCCCTTGTTGTTGCAAATGAAAGCCCCCTTCAACGAGGACGAGACGGCCGCCCTGGAACTGCTCAAAACCTGGGATGATCAAGCCCGCGCCGACTCTTCGGCCGCCGCGATCTTCGAGGCCTTCTGGCGCCATTTGTTGCAGAACACCTTCAACGATAACCTGCCCAAGCGCTACTGGCCAGATGGCGGCTCGCGCTGGAACGAGGTCATGCGCAACTTGAGCCAGAATCCCACCGACCCGTTCTGGGACGACGTCTCCACGCAGGAGGTCGTCGAGGGACGAGATCAGATCATGCAGAGGTCGTGGAGCGAGGCGGTCAGGGAGCTTCGGAGCGCGTTCGGCAAAGACCCGACAGCATGGAAGTGGGGCCAGATGCACACCGCCACCTTCCGCAATCAGACGCTCGGCAAGTCGGGGATCGGGTTGATTGAAGGCCTGTTCAATCGCGGCCCCTATCCCACGAGCGGGGGCGATGCCATTGTGAACGCCACCGGCTGGTCGGTGCTCAAGGGCTACGAGGTGAACTGGCTGCCATCCATGCGCATGATCATAGACCTGAGCGACCTCAACCGCTCCGTCACCGTCCACACCACCGGCCAGTCAGGACATGCTTATCACTCCCATTACGATGACATGGTGAGCCTCTGGGCAAACATCCAGTATTACCCCATGCTGTGGGAGCGCTCTTCCGTGGAGAGTCAGGCGGAAGGACTCCTGAAATTACTTCCCCTGAAGTAAGGAACATCGTCAGGCCAAAAGCGGAGACCCTGCTTTGACGGCCGCTCCCTCCTACGCTATACTTCAAACCGCCAGACGACTATCCGACTATCCAACCACCAACAGGAGGCTTTTATGGCTTTCAAACTCACCTATGCCACCATGTTCAATCCACCCGAAGCACTGCACACAGGTTTCGAGAGTGCCGTCGCCCGCCTCAAGCAGAATCTCGGCCAGGAATATGCCATGCTGATCGATGGCAGGGATGTGTTTGCCGAGGAGCAATGGGAAGATCGCTCGCCGGTCAATACAGACTGGGTGCTGGCGCGCATGCAGAAAGGGAACGCGGCTCATGCCCAACAGGCCATCGCCGCAGCCCGCAAGGCCTTCCCGATGTGGAGTCACACGCCCTGGCAGGAACGCGTCAAACTGGTGCGCAAGGCCGCGGCATTGATCGAGAAGCGCATCTTTGACCTCGGCGCGGCCATGGCCCTCGAGGTCGGCAAGAACCGCATGGAGTCCCTGGGCGATGTGCAGGAAACCGCCGACCTGATGTACTATTCTGCGCTCATGATGGAGCAAAACGACGGCTTCGTCAGGCAGATGGGGCGCGATCCGCTCATTGGCTACGAGGCAACGAACATTTCCGTGCTCCGCCCATACGGCGTGTGGCTGGTGATCAGCCCCTTCAATTTCCCCTTCGCGCTGACCGGCGGGCCGACCGGCGCGGCCCTGGTGGCCGGCAACACGGTGGTCATCAAGCCCGCCACCGACACAGCCTGGATCGTCCGCCTGTACGCGGAGTGCCTGCGCGATGCCGGCCTCCCGGACGGGGTGGTCAACTTCGTCACCGGCCCCGGCTCCACGCTGGGACAGGCTCTGGTGGACAGCCCCGAGGTGGACGGCGCCACCTTCACCGGCTCCTACGACGTGGGGATGAAGTTGTTCCGTGACTTCGCCCAACGCAGCTATGTTCACCCGGTGATCCTGGAGTTGGGCGGCAAGAACCCGGCCATCGTCTCGCGCCACGCCAACCTCGAGCACGCCGCCCTGGGCATCGTCCGCTCCGCCTTCGGACTGCAGGGACAGAAGTGCTCGGCCGCCTCGCGCATTCTCATCGAGGAACCGGTCTACGACGAGATGCTCGAGCGTCTGAAGGCCCTGACCGAGAAACTGGTCATTGGCGACCCAACGGAGCGCGCCACCTACCTGGGGCCGGTCATCAACCAAAAGGCCTACCATGACTTCAAGAGTTACACCGAAGAGATCAGCCAGGCCGGCGGAAAATTCCTGACCGGCGGCCGTGTGAAGAGCGGTGGGATGTTCGACAAGGGATATTACTGCGAACCCACCCTCGTCACCGACCTCCCCTATGAACATCGCCTGTGGCAGTATGAGATGTTCCTGCCGATCTCAACGATCGGCAAAGTGAAGAATCTCGAAGAGGCCATGCAGATCGCCAACAGCGTCAATTATGGCCTGACGGCCGGTTTCTATGGTGCAGAAGACGAGGCGCAGTGGTTCTTCGATAAGATCGAGGCCGGCGTGACCTATGCCAACCGCCCGCAGGGGGCCACGACCGGCGCCTGGCCGGGCTTCCAGCCCTTCGGCGGCTGGAAGGGCTCCGGCGCCAGCGGAAAGAACGGTGGCGGCCTGTACTATGTGCAACTTTACATGCACGAACAGATTCGCACCCTGGTTCGCCCGGCCAGGCCAGCGCCGGCCAGGAAGGCGACCCGGAAAACGACCAAGAAGGGCGCGAAGAAAGCCGCCTCGAAGACGGCCAGGAAGAGCGCTCGTCGCAAATAATCTCGCTTTCACAGCCCCTTCCTCGCTCAAAGCAGGGGAAGGGGCTTTTTGTGCAACGCAAGTCCTATGGAAGAATTCATCCTCCGGGTAGGCACCTATCTCATAGTCGTTGGGGTGGGCATCTTCATTCTGTTCATTGCCTCGGAATACGCCGCTCAAACAAACTTCGACTATCTGTTCTGGGCCCTGATCTTAATGATGAGCGGCATGCTGCTGCGCAGACGAAAACCTTCCCCGCCTCCCAGCGAGCGTTTTTCCATCCTCCGCCGGCTTCGTTCTCGCAACCAGGAGAAAAAGTAACCATGTCTAAGCTCATGTCGCTTGCAGAGGCCATCGCCAAATACGTGAATGACGGAGACCTGGTGTATGCGGCCGGGTTCACGCATCTCATCCCCTTTGCGGCCGGGCACGAGATCATCCGCCTCAAGAAGCGCGACCTCGTGCTGGCCCGCGCTACCCCCGATCTGATCTATGACCAGATGGTGGCGGCCGGCTGCGCCCGCAAGGTGATCTTCTCCTATATGGGGAATCCGGGCGTTGGCTCCCTGCGCATGGTGCGCACCGCCATCGAGCGCGGACAAATCGAATGGGAGGAATATTCTCACTTTGGCATGATCACGCGACTGCAGGCCGGCGCGGCCGGCCTGCCCTTTCTGCCCATGAATCAAACCGCCGCGGCCGACCTGGAACGAGTGAATCCCAACATCAAGCGCATTCCCGATCCATACGGCGGCAAGGAGGTCATCGTTGTTCCAGCGCTCCACCCCGACGTAGCCATTGTTCACGTTCAGCGTGCCGATCCCAACGGCAATGCTCATCTATGGGGTATTATCGGCGAGCAAAAAGAAGCCGCCTTCGCCGCTCAACGCGTGATATTGACGGCCGAGGAAATCGTGGATGAATCCGTCATCCGCTCCGATCCCAACCGCACACTGATCCCATCCATCGTTGTGGACGCCGTCTGCCACGTCCCCTACGCATGTCACCCTTCCTACGCTCAGGGGTACTATGATCGCGACAATGAGTTCTATCTTCAATGGGATAGGATCAGCGAATCGGAGGCAGCCGTGCGCGAGTGGCTGGACGAGTGGGTCTTCGGCGTGAAGGACCGGGCGGAGTACTGGCAGAAATTGGGCGAGGCGGTGCATCAGCGCTTGCGCGTCGAGCCGTGCCTGAGTCAGGCGGTGAACTACGGGGAATACTGAGCGCGAGACTCCGCGCCCGGAACGTGCTCAACTTTTTCTGGATTTTGCGCCCCGCTTCCAGCGGAGGATGGGGGTGAGGAACGAAACGGGCTGACTCGTGCCAGCCCGCTTCCTGTTTCCACGGTTCGGTGATCGGTTCTGCCCCTGCTAGCGACCGCCCATCATCCCGTTTCCCCACCCATAGGCGTTGCCGCCATCCCCCAATCGACATCTGCCGGCACCAAAACCAGGGTTGCCGCCACTGCGCGTCATGCGCTGGAGCATGAAATCAGCCCGGGCTCGCGTCATCACGCCATCCTGGACAGCCGCCTCCAGGGCTTGCGTGCGCACTTGAACCATCAAGATCGGGAAGTTCTCAGCACGCACGCCGGCCGAAAGAGCCATCTGATACAGGCTCTCGCCAGCCGCAAGCCGGCGGTTGACTTCATCCACGCTCAAACCGAGCTTCTCCGCAAAGGCGGCTACGATATAGGTGTGCAGAGGGCCGCCCTGCCCAAGCGCAACGCCTGGTGGCGGCGCGGTCTGAGCATACGCCGCACGAACGGCGAAGCCTCCCGCAGTGACGACAGCGATCAATGTGATCAACAGAATCTTCTTCATGGTGCTCTCCTTGTGTGTGTTTTCGGCCATTTCTCAGGCCTGTTTACGTGGCAAAGAATACTGTGCGAATGTAAAGTATTTGTGAAGGTCGGGTATCGTCTGGGTAAAGAAACACAGCGGCGGAGGCCGATGGCCTCCGCCGCTCTTGCCGGGGATGGAGCGCGAACTACTCCTCCCCCGCCAGCAATTGGATCCTCTCCCACGGCTTCAAGCCGGCCTCGTCAGCCAGGATGGCTTTCAATTCGTACATCTCATCGCGCAGTGCGGCCGCCTTTTCAAATTCGAGGTTGCGAGCGGCTTCTTTCATTTCCTTCTCGATTTCAACGATCAGGCGCTGCAACTCGGCGCGCGAGGCCTTCTCACGACGCGCCCGGTACTCGGCCTTGACCTCGTTGATGGCCAGCGCGCTCTCCCTGGCCTCGGCCGAGAGGGCGTCGGTCAGATCGCGGATCGCCTTGTGAATCCCCGTCGGGATAATGCCGTGTGCCTCGTTGTGTCTGATCTGCTTGGCACGGCGGCGGTTGGTCTCGTCTATGGCTCGCTTCATCGAGTCGGTGAGGTGATCGGCGTACATGATGACGCGCCCATGGACGTGACGGGCAGCCCGCCCAATGGTCTGGATGAGAGCCGTGTCGGAGCGCAGGAAGCCCTCCTTGTCGGCGTCCAGAATCGCGACCAGGGAGACCTCGGGCAAGTCGAGGCCCTCGCGCAGCAGGTTGATGCCCACCACCACATCGAACACGCCCAGGCGCAGGTCCCGCAGAATGCCAACGCGCTCCAGCGTCTCCACCTCCGAATGCAGGTAGTGAACCTTGATGCCCAGTTCCATGAGGTAATCGGACAGGTCCTCGGCCATGCGCTTGGTCAGGGTGGTGACGAGGACGCGCTCGCCCCGCTCGACCCTTTGACGGATCTCGCCCACCAGGTCGTCTATCTGTCCTCGGGTCGGACGCACCTCGACCTCGGGGTCCACCAATCCCGTTGGGCGAATGATCTGCTCGACGACCTGTTCTGCCCGGCTCAACTCATAGGGTCCCGGCGTAGCCGACGTGTAAATGGTATAGCCCATGCACTGCTCGAATTCCTCGAATTTGAGCGGGCGGTTGTCGAGCGCGCTAGGCAGGCGAAAGCCATACTCCACCAGCGTCTCCTTGCGTGAGCGGTCGCCGTTGTACATGCCCCGAATCTGCGGAATGGTCATGTGCGACTCGTCGATGATCAACAGGTACTCGCTGGGCATGAAATCGATCAGCGTCCACGGGTGCGTGCCGGGGGCGCGGCGATCGAGATGCCGCGAGTAGTTTTCGATGCCCGAACAATAGCCCACTTCTTTGAGCATCTCCAGGTCGTAGCGCGTACGCTGCTCGATGCGTTGAGCCTCGAGCAGTTTGCCCTGCGATTGAAAGAAAGCCACGCGTTCCTCCAGCTCTCTCTCAATATCCGCCAGGGCCGCTTTGAGCTTCTCCCCTTCGGTCAGATAGTGCTTGGCAGGGAAGACGAGAATCTCCTTCGGCGTCTCCACAATTTCACCGCTGAGGATACGGAAGCGAGCAATGTGTTCGACCTCATCGCCAAAGAAGGTAACACGGTAGCCATGCTTTTCCTCATAGGCCGGGACGATCTCCAGCGTGTCGCCGCGCACGCGAAAGGTTCCCGGGCGCAACTCGATATCATTGCGCTGGTACTGCGACTCGACCAGCTGGCGCAGCAAGGCATTGCGACGATAGATCTCCCCGACCCGCAGGGTCACTGTGCCGCGGCCGAATTCTTCCGGGCTGCCCAGGCCATAGATGCAGGACACAGAGGCCACGATGATGACGTCGCGCCGCGAGAGCAGTGCCGTGGTTGCGGCCAGGCGCAGGCGCTCGATCTCCTCGTTGATCTCGGTCTCCTTCTCGATGTAGAGGTCCTGGCGCGGGACGTAGGCCTCCGGTTGGTAATAATCATAGTAAGAGACGAAGTACTCCACTGCATTCTCAGGGAAGAACTCCTTGAATTCTGCGAAGAGTTGGGCCGCCAGGGTTTTGTTGTGTGCCATGACCAGGGTGGGCATCTGCAACTGCTGAATGACAGAGGCCATGGTAAACGTCTTGCCCGTGCCGGTCGCGCCAAGCAACACCTGATGGCGCATGCCTTGCCGCACGCCCTGAACAAGCTTCGCAATGGCCTCAGGTTGATCGCCGGTGGGATGAAAAGGAGCGCGAAGGTTGAAGGTCATAAAGAGTCCGCCTGGAACAATCATTCTATTATAACGTAACTGCTCCGAAGCGGGTGAGCAGAGGCAATCGTATTTGAATGGCTTTCTCAAAATTGATTTGGTTTTTCGTGTCTCTGCGAGCCCCTGCGCTCTTTGCAGGAGCGAAGCAATCCCCCGCCGGGCGAGGGGACTTTCGGTCGGGGAAAAAGCGCCCTCCCCGCAGCGACACCTCCTTTCTTAAGAAAGCCATAGTCGTATTTGAATTTGCCAGATCTGGCCGGCGAAAAATGCGGGCGATCTCTGCAGGCTTCTTGATGAGCGCCGCCATCAACGGAGAGGGTGACAGGGCAGGTGGCTCTTATGGCTTGCTAATCCTCCGGCAGCCAGCAGCACAGCACCAGTTCGCGCGCCGCCTTGACCTCATCCATGCGGCCAAAGCGGGTGGTGCCCGGCGCGTTGTGGAGCCATGCAGGCTGAGTCTTCGCCTCTTCGGCAATCTTGAGCAAAGCTTCGGCGAAGGCATCGAGCGTGTCCTTGTTCTCGGTCTCGGTCGGCTCGATCATCAGCGCCTCATGCACGATGAGCGGGAAGTAATTCGTTGGCGGGTGAAAGCCATAGTCCATCAGACGCTTGGCGATGTCGAGGGCGCGTACAGAGCTGCCCTCGAAGCGGCCCTCGGCAACAAACTCGTGCATGCAGATGCGGTCATAGGGCACGTGGTAGACCTTGTTGATGCGCGCCCGCAGATAGTTGGCAGTGAGCACCGAATGCTCGGCCACCTCTCGCAGTCCGTCGGCACCATGCATGGCAATATAAGTATAGGCGCGCACGAGCATTCCAAAGTGCCCGTGAAAGGCCTTGACGCGGCCAATGGTCTTGGGCGGCGTGACGAAGCCGTACCGCGCAGGCCGGTCCTCACGCCCTGCCTCGAGGACGCCAACGATGGGCGCCGGCAGAAAATCGGCCAGATGCGCAGCGACGCCGAGCGGACCTGAGCCGGGTCCGCCGCCCCCGTGGGGAGTCGAGAAGGTCTTGTGCAGGTTGAAATGCAGCACGTCGAAGCCCAGGTCGCCGGGACGGACGATGCCCAGCAAAGCGTTGAGATTGGCACCATCGCCATACACCAACCCCCCACAGGCGTGCACGGCCTCGATCACTTCCAGCAAATGTTCATCGAACAGGCCGAGCGTGTTGGGGTTGGTCAGCATCAGGCCGACGACGGTCTCATCGCATTGCGCCTTGAGCGCGGCCAGGTCAATGTTGCCGCGACGGTCGGAGGGAATTTGCACGACCTGCAGGCCGGTCATGGCGGAAGAAGCCGGATTGGTGCCATGCGCCGAATCGGGGATGAGCATTTTGACACGCCGGGCGTCGCCGCGCGACTTGTGGTAGGCGCGCATGATCAAGACGCCGGTCAACTCGCCATGGGCGCCGGCGGCCGGCTGGAGCGAGACGGCCGCCAGACCGCTGATCTCTTTAAGCCACTCCTGCAACTGATACATCAGGGCAAGATTGCCCTGCACAGTTTCGATCGGCTGCAGGGGGTGGGTGAAGGCAAAGCCGGGCAGGCGCGCCATGTCTTCATTGACCTTCGGATTGTATTTCATCGTGCACGAGCCAAGCGGATAGAAGCCGCCATCCACACTGTAATTGAAACTGGAGAGGTGCATATAATGACGGACGACATCCACCTCGGCCAGTTCGGGGAGCGGCAGGTCTGCCCGCAGCAGGGAGGCGGGCAACTCGGCGCGCGGCACGTCCGGGTCCGGGAAGGTCACACCGCGGCGTCCGGGCGAGGACAGTTCGTAAATGTGCGGCTCAACGACTTTTGCCTGTGCCTTCTCCATCGTCTCAGTCATGGCTCACCTCCTTCAGCGCCTCGGCCAGGGTCTCGATCTCCTCTCTGGTGTTCATCTCGGTCACGGCAATCAGCATGTGATTCTGGAGGGCTGGGTAATCCTGGCCCAAATCATAACCGCCCAGAATGTCCTGTTCGAGCAGGCGTTGGTTGATCTCCTCGGGCGGGCGCGGGCAGCGCAACACAAACTCGTGGAAGAACGGCTCGCGGAAGCGCATGCCAAAGCCTTTGATGCGGCTGAGGCGCCCGGCCGCGTAGTGCGCTTTGTGATAACAGAGTTCGGCCACCTGACGCAGCCCGTTTCGACCAAGCAGGCTCAGGTAAACGGCGGAGGCCAGCGCCATCAAGCCCTGGTTGGTGCAGATGTTGGAGGTGGCACGCTCGCGCTTGATGTGCTGTTCGCGGGCCGTCAGGGTCAGGACATAGGCACGCTGGCCGCGCGTGTCCACCGTTTCCCCAACCAGACGGCCGGCCATCTTGTGAACGTACTGCTTGCGGGTGGTGAAGAATCCCAGATAGGGCCCACCATAGGAAAGTGGGATGCCCAGCGGCTGGCCCTCGCCAATGACGATATCGGCGCCCATTTCAGCGGGCGTCTTGAACAGCGCCAGGGCCGTGGGATTGACGGCCACGCAGAGCAGCGCGCCCTTCCCGTGCGCGATCTCGCTCAAGCGGGTGAAATCGAAGAGACGCCCGAAGAAATCGGGGTATTGGACGATGACCAGGGCCGTGTTCTCATCGATGAGGGATGCGAGCGCCTCGGGCCCGGACTCGAGGCCGGCTTCCGCCTCTGCGGCGATCTCCAGACCCATGCCCTGGACGTAGGTGCGAACCGTGGCGCGATACTGGGGATGGACGGCGGGTGAAACAACGATCTTCGTGCGCTTGCCCCGATACTGGGCGTAGGCCATGTTGACTGCCTCGGCCGCGGCAGTGGCCCCGTCGTAGTGCGAGGCGTTCGAGACCTCCATCCCGGTCAGGGCACACATCAGGGACTGGTATTCAAAGATGGCCTGCAACGTTCCCTGCGAGATCTCCGGCTGATAAGGGGTGTAAGCAGTGTAGAACTCGCCGCGCCGCAGGATGTGATCCACGGCTGCCGGGACGTAATGATGATAGGCACCGGCACCGAGGAAGCAGATCAGGTCATCACGCACGTTCTCGTTGGCAGAGGCGATCTCCGCCAGTTCAACGGCGGCCTCCATCTCGGTCAGCGCCGGGGGCAGATCGAGTTTGGGAAAGCGGTAGCGAGCCGGAACGTCCTGGAAGAGATCCTCCATCCGCTTGACGCCGATCGTCTCCAGCATCGCTTCCCGTTCTTTGGGAGATATGGGAATGTAGGTCATATGCTTGGCTCCGGATCAGTCGGATAGTCTCAATGCGCTCTTTCTTCACAATACTTCTCGTACGCCGCGGCGTCCATCAGGCCGGAGGCGTCTCCGCCCTCGATTCTGACCATCCAGCCCTCCCCGTAGGGGTCACTGTTCAGAGTTTCGGGCTTGTCGGCCAGCCCCGCGTTGACGGCCGTGACCTTGCCGCTCAGCGGAGCATAAGCCTCGGCCGCGGCCTTGACCGATTCGACCGAGGCAATGGGCTTGCCGGCTTCCACCGTCTCGCCCACGCCGACCAGAATCTCCACAAAGACGATATCGGAGAGTTGAGACTGGGCGTAGTCGGTCAAGCCACAGGCGCCGTTCTGCGGATCGAACCATTCGTCGGTCTTGGTGTATTTGAGGTGAGCAGGGGTTTTCATAGTCATCTCCTTGCTGAATGAATTTAAGAGGACGCGCAACTTGATGTCGCGCGTCCTCTGTAATCTGGCCTGAGAGATTCGGTCAGTCTCATACCCGACCAACCTTTCCCCGTCGGCGTCCCTTGCGGGAACTCTCCAGAGGGAGACGGGCGCGGGGTCCTTTTGCCTGAGAGTTTCGTCCGATCCATCGCTCTTCGGACTTGCCCCTTCGGCGCTCCTCTTGCAGCCTGCGGTCACCGTGCTCAGGAGTCTCTTCCCCGTGTCCGCTAGATTGTGTTTTCATTTTATAGGGCAGGAGAGGAGGCGTCAAGAGGACAAAATTCCCGATTCCGGGTCTTTCAGGGGCGGGTGGGCGAGCCGTGTTGCTGCTGCAACTGGTACAGTTGTGGCCGGAGGCTCGCGATGATGTCCTTGTAGGCAGGGTTGTCAATCTGGTTTTCCAACTCATACGGATCGGCCTGAAGGTCGTACAACTCCGCGCGGTCGCCGCGGGTCTCAGAATAAATATAGCGGCCTGTGCGAACGGCGGAATAGTAGCCGCGCGGCGGCCAGCCTTCGATCAGCAGGGCCTGGCGCCAGGGCCCACCGCGCAAGAGATTAACCATCGAGAGGCCATCCATGGTGGCCGGGATCGGGAGGCCGGCCAGGTCGAGAAAAGTCGGAGCGATGTCTATGTTGGCAACCAGGCGATCCTCCCGATAGGGCGTGGGGACGAGCGGAGGATAGCGCAGAGCAAAGGGCACCCTGGCAGCCTCCTCGTAAAAACTGTTTTTCGAGGACATGCGGTGTTCCCCCCACAACAGGCCGTTGTCCGAAAGATAGATAATGACGGTGTTATCGAACTGGCCATTGCGTTTCATGGCCTCGAAGATGCGGGCATTGACGCGATCGAGGGCCATCAGCGTCAGGAGTTGCCTGCGGCGAAAGGCATCGATGCGTTGTATGGCCGCCCCATCCAGCAACTCATCCTGCAGCCAGAGCGGCTTGTCCGCGATATCCGCCTCGTTGAAACTGGGAGGGCGAAACGGTGCCAGATCGGCGAGTTTGTTGCGATCCCCTTCAAATGGGTCGGCCGGCTGGTGAGGAGCATTGGGCGCAAAGATCAAGACGTAAGGGCGCGGCGTCATGACCGCCTGATCGAGAAACCGAATCGCGTAATCTCCCAGGATGTCTGTGATGTATCCCTCATGAACCGACCAGTTCCCGTTGACATTCAAATGCGGATTGTAGTATCGGCTTTCGCCCTTGAAGAAGGAGACCCAGTAATCGAATTCGGGACGGATCTCCCCCTTCCAGGAATTGAGGTACTTTCCCACCAATCCAGTGTAGTAGCCGTTGGCGTGCAAAATGTCGATGAAGGTCCTGTATTCCAGGGGATCGTCGTTGGTGTGCACCTCGCTGTTGTGGGCGTACATCCCGGTCAGGATGCTGGCGCGGCTCGGGCAGCACAGCGGGGTGGTGATGTAGCCATGCGTGAACGTCACCCCCTGATCGAAGATGGCGGCGCGGGTGGCCGGCATGTAGTCCATCGTATCGAAGCGCTGATCATCGCTGATGATGAGAAGAAAATTGGGACGGAGATCGTTCGGGCGCGGCAGCGTGGCGCAAGACGAGGCCAAGATCGAGAACCCCAGGATCAGGTACAAAAGAAAGTGCAATCTCTTCACGGTTGACTCCGCATCGGGTTTGCTCCATTTTACCAGTCTCGGCCTCTCGGCAGGGGCCGGGAATACTCGCCCTTGTCATTTCGTTTATCTTATGCTATTTTAGATTGCGAGGTGACCGTCCGTCACAGATAGCCAATGACACTTCTACGTGCTTTCCTGGCCTCGGAGATTCCGGCCCTCCTGCAGGACGAAATTCAGGCCGCGACGGCTGCTCTACGCGAGCGATTGGGAGATGAGTGGATTCGCTGGGTGCCGCCGCGCAACATCCATCTCACGCTCAAGTTCCTGGGCAACATTTCCCCTGTCAACCTGGATTTGCTCAAGCAAATGCTGATAGCGGAGGCAGCGCAGCATGCGGCCTTCGAGATCGAGATCGCCGGCCTGGGTTCCTACCCAACCCCGCGCCGGCCGCGCGTGCTCTGGATCGGAGTCCACGCCCCGCCGGCCCTGCTGTCCCTGCAGCGCGCCGTGGAGCTCACCGCGGCGCGCCTCGGTTACGGCTCCCCGGAAGAGCGAGCGTTCTCTCCCCATCTGACGATCGGCCGCGTGCGTCAGAACATCGCCGCCGCCGACCTGCAAAGAGTGCGCCTGGCACTGGAGGAGACCAGGATCGGCATCCTGGGCCGGGCGCGCATCGAAGCCGTCCATTTATTCAAGAGCGAACTCGATGCGGGCGGCTCGGTCTATACCCGCTTGTTTTCAGCGCCATTAGGAAAACAACAATCATGATGCTCAAGAGGTGAATCCTGAACGCGCTTGAATTGGCCCGTACAATCGTGACCTCGCTTGAAGATAGGAAGGGCGAGGACATCCTTTTACTGGATATCAAAGACATTGCCTCGTTTACAGATTATTTCATCCTGTGCACCGGCACCAGCGACCGCATGCTCGATGCTCTAGCCGAGGCCTCGCTCGAAGCCGTGCGCAAAAAACACCACAAAAAGGGCCGCAAAGAGGGACAGGCTCGCGAGGGCTGGATCGTTGTAGATTACGGCGATGTGGTCGTGCACCTGTTCTCGCCCGATCAGCGCGATTATTACGACCTAGAAACCCTGTGGCAGGACGGCAAAGTACTGCTGAGGGTACAGTAGGGCCCGAGGTCTTCAATCGCGGTAACACTCATACAAAACGCCACCCGGCGTGAGCAGCCGAAGCGGCCACTCTTGTTCCAAAAACCGATAGCCGGATAACGCCGTTTCTACTTCTCCCAACGTCCGCTCTGCACTCCACCCCGCCAGAGTGAAAGAACGCCAGTCTGCCGGGCGATGCCAGGTGGTTTCCTGCAGGTGGCAGGCCAGCACCGCGCCGGCCGCGTCTCGCATCAGGCCCGGATTGGCGGGATCGCGAAACATCTCCGCCAGCACAGGCACGGCGTCGGCGGAGAGCGAAGCTAGATACGGAACATCCAGCCCCTGTCCCTGGGCGGCGCGGCGAATGTTCTCGCGAACAATGAACCCGTCTACGTTCAGCAAAGCGAGCGAGGCCGTGAACCCCATCGAGGCCAGCAGGCAGGCTGCTGCAAAGGCGCGCCGGCGGCGCAAAATCTCGAGCACGACAACCGCGAGGAACAAGAGCCCTATCCAGACCAGGGCGACGTGGGTATAGGCGCGCAAGCGTGAATAGCCATAGGCACTCTCATAGAGACTGAGGCGCTGGTAAGCCGAGGCCAGCATCACCATCACCAAAGCTGCCAGCGTGACGTTCAGGCCGGAATAGATGCCGCGCCGGGCTTCGCTCTCCCGCTGGCCGATGGCATTCAGACCAAGGATCAGAACCAGGCTGAAAAAGGCGACCGCTACCAGCTCGCCAAAGCCACGCCGTGCGTATTCCGAATAGGTGTACCCCTCGAGGTTGATATTCGCCTGGCCACCGAAGAGATAACGGAATTGAATCACGCCGAAGGCTGTAAAGAGCACGATCACACTGCCCAGGATGATGACGGTCTCAGTAAAGCCCAGGAAGGGAGCGAGCAGCGCTCTCTCTTGGCCAAGCAGGGTCTCGTCGCGGCTCTGCCAGGCGGCGTGAAGGAATACCCCCGCCAGCAGGTAGGCTCCCACGAGAATGTATACCAAGCGGAAAATGTACTCGGGCAGGTTCTCCAGTCGGAAGAGACGGATCAGCTCATCGAGCCGCCGGGCGAAGATCACATCGGCCGAGGCGAGGAGCGCCGCGAAGAGCGCCACGATCGGAAGCGCAATGACCACGCCGCGCAGCACCGGCCAGAGACTGTATCGGGCCCTGCGGAGGTCCTTGTCTGCCTGTGCGCGCCGGACTTCAAGATTGAACATCAGGGGCCGCGTGACCATGCTCCACGCCAGCCGGAGAAAGCCGTAGACGTAGTCGGCCAGGCTGTATTCCAGCCATCGCCCACCCAGAAAGGTCAGGGTCATCACTCCCATCGAGAACAACGTGAAAACGAGCGCGAGAAAGACGGTCAGGGGTTCGGCTCGCAGGAACGTCATGGCCGCGAAGAACAGGATGGGCAGAAGCAACCACAGCGTGCGGCGCGCCGGGCGTTGCCCATCTGCCCTTAAGAGGAAAAAGCCGCCGATCAGGCACAGCAAGACGTACGCGGCGAAATTGAGGCCCGGAGATGTTTTCCAAAATAGAAGATCAAACAACCAGCCCAGGATCAGGCTTGTGCTCCACAGAAGATAGGGCTTCGTTTTCATGGCTCTTCTCCCGAACGAGTTTGGCTCAATATAGCATGCCGGCCCTGGCAGAGTCTGTCAAAGGCTATCACGATTTTGTCGTCTGCGCCGTTCTCCCGTCACAATCCTTTCCATGGGCTGAGTCCCAGCCGGCTTTCTTTTCTTCTCCGCTCCAGCCTCTGCCCCTTTGCTCTCCATCCTCTCGGAGAAGAGAGCCAGGGCGAGGAGCAGGCTATCCCCCACTGTGCCGAGGAGGGCATCTTGAAACCCGCCCTTCTGAAAGTCTCTCAGGCCTTTCGGAAGTTTGGATCCAATATGCGGTGGATTTGCTCCCTGGCATTCTTCCAGCGCGGGGAGACGGTTTCGGCCAGCCTTTCCAAAATCAGGCCTCCCGCCTGCGGATGTTCTTGGCACACCCGCCGCAGGTCGGTGCCACGAATGCGCAAGGCTTCAATCTTGGTCACACAGACGGCGCTCGAGGTGTAGGTACGGCCCCCCACCACCGAAGACCATCCAAACACATCCCCGCTACGCAGGCGCGCCACCACGATCTGCGAGCCATCATGGGGCTTGAAGGAAATCGTCACCCTGCCGCGCAGGAGTAAATAGAGATGGGTGGCCTCGTCCCCTTGTTCAAAAACCGCCATTCCGGCCGGCATGTGCACAGATTCAAGAAACGGCGCAAGGAGATTCCACGGTTCCGGGCCGAGGCTTTTCAAAAGGTGGTTGTCGGGCATGGCTTGCGGTGATGTTCGCATGGTATCTCAACTGGGAGAGGAGTTTCCAGTAATGAATGTCCTGAAAGCCCGGACGTTTTTCCCGTTTTCAGCGCGCATACTTGGCGTTATACTTGTTGCCTGTGGCAACCCGCAAGAAGAACAAAGCCCGCCAGGGCAAGAAGACACATTCCTCGCTGGAAGCGCTCCTGCTCGCGCAGGGGAGTGCGCCGTTTCGGACCTCTGTGCCTTTACAGGCCGGAGATGTTTGCCCACGATGCGAGCAGGGGCGGTTGGCTTACAACGGTGTGCTGGCCCTCGAGTGCCCCGTGTGCGGCTTTGCCAGCACAGAGGGAGCAGGATGCACCTGATAGAGCCCGATCGCCCTGCCCCGTGCGGGCAGAATTCTGTTCTGAGGAGCAATGATTCATGGAGGCAAAAGTCACGTGGCAAAAGGAACTGGCCTTTCTCGGCACATCGGATAGCGGCTACCCGGTCAAGCTGAACAATCCTTCCGGCCCAGAAAGCGGTACCAGCCCGGTTCAAATGGTGGCGATAGCTCTGGCCGGCTGCACAGCCATGGACGTGATTTCGATCTTGACGAAGAAACGCCAGGATGTGACCCATTTCGAGGTGCAGGTGCACGCCGAGCGCGCCGCAGACCATCCCAAAGTGATCACCCAGGCACAACTGGAATACGTGGTCAGCGGCCACGCGTTGGAGGAGGCCGCCGTTCTGCGGGCGATCGAACTCTCGCTGAGCAAGTACTGCTCCGTCCACGCCATGCTGAGCAAGGTTTTCCCGATCGAAGTGCGCTACTCCATCTACGAAGACGAGGGAAACGGTCAGGCCCGCCTGGTAAAACAGGCTCCCTTTCAGCACTGAGAGAGACTCCCGCCGGACGAATCGGGCTTATGGATGATTTCTTGTGGTGGCGCGACGGCCTCATTTACCAGATCTACCCGCGCTCGTTCGCGGATAGCAACGGCGATGGCTTGGGCGACCTGCCGGGCATTACGGCCCACCTCGATTACCTGGCCGATCTGCAGATCGACGCCCTCTGGCTTTCGCCTTTCTACCCCACTCCCGATGCCGACTTCGGCTATGACGTCAGCGATCATACGGCGGTCGACCCGCGCTTCGGCTCGCTGGACGACTTCGACCGCCTGCTCCGCGAGGCACACCGACGCGGCATTCGCATCATCCTCGACCTGGTGTTGAATCACACCTCCGAGCAGCATCCCTGGTTCAGGGAATCGCGCGCCGACCGCCACAACCCCAAGTCGGAATGGTACCTCTGGCGCGACAGGCCGAATAACTGGCAGTCCGTCTTCGGAGGGCCTGGGTGGACATACGTGGCCGAGCGACGGCAATACTACTTTCACATGTTCCTGAAGGAGCAGCCCGATGTGAACTGGCGCAACGAGGCCGTTCGCCGGGCCCAGTTGGATGTGGCGCGCTTCTGGCTGGAGCGCGGCGTGGACGGCTTTCGCCTCGATGTCTTCAACGTTTACTTCAAGGACGCGCACTTCCGCAACAATCCCCCCAGGTTTGGGCTGCGGGCCTTCGACCGCCAGCGGCACCTCTACGATGGCGATCAGCCCGAAATGGTGCCCCTGCTCCAGGATTTGCGCCGCCTCCTGGAGGCTTACCCCGAACGCTACGCCGTCGGCGAGACATTCTTGCCTGCGCCGCAAAAGATGGCGCGCTACTGCGGCCCCGATCGCCTGCACGCGGCCTTCAACTTCGACTTCCTGCATTCCCGCTTCCACCCTGCTCAGTTCTTGAAAGCCATTCGCGATTGGGAACGCCTCTCGGCCGAGAGCGGGATCTGGCCCAACTACGTCTTGAGCAATCACGACGTGCCGCGCTCAGCCACGCGCTACGCTCACGGCGAAGACGATGCCCGCCTCAAGGTCGCCCTGACTCTTCTGCTGACCCTGCGCGGCACCCCGTTCCTGTATTACGGAGAGGAGATCGGGATGCGCGATGTCCCTCTGCGCCGCGCTCAAATCCTGGATCCGCCCGGGCGAAGATACTGGCCGTTCTACAAGGGGCGCGATGGATGCCGCTCGCCCATGCAATGGGACGCCTCGCCCAACGCCGGCTTTACCACGGCCGGCCACACCTGGCTGCCCCTCCATCCCAACTATCGCCTGCGCAACGTCGCTGCTCAGCGAGAAGATCCGCATTCGCTGTGGAACTTCGTGCGGGCACTGATTGCACAACGCAGGGCAAACGCTGCTCTGCGGCGCGGCACCCTGCGAATCTTGACCCCCAAACCCAAAGACACCCTGCTCTTTATCCGCCAGGACGAGACGCAAGCCATCCTGGTAGCATTGAACTTCACAGCCCAGCCGCTCCGAGTTCCCCCAGCCGAACTGCCACAGGGCGATTGGGAGCCCCTGCTCTCCAGCACAGGCCGAGAGCATGCCGTCTCTGCCCGCGGCCTTGCATTGGCACCCTACGAGGCATGCCTGCTTCGCTGCGCCTCAACCTGCGCCTCTCCCTCTTGAAGGATGTGGCCAAACGCATACAGCGTGAGATATACGAACAGAAAGAACAACGTGTACAGGCCGATGAAGCCAAACGAGCGCAGACTGGGATCGGAGAGCCATTCCCAGATGTTGGAAGCCGCCAGGGCCGGATTCTGCAGCACATCCCAACTGTTCAGCCGAACAAAGCGGCCAATGTAGATGCCGGCGCTGCTCAGGCCAGCCACCAGCAAGACAAACATCCATCCCATCCAACGACCGAACTCGCGCTTGATGATCTCCTGCATCAAGTCCAGGGAAACCACTCCCAGCAGCATCCCCGTCCACGAGAACCAGACCAGCAAGATCACATCGTACCACAGCGGCACAACGCCGGAGCGCTGGCTGAGATGTTGCAAGTCGGTCAGAATGTACGGCGCATTGGGAAAGAAGATCAGCCACAGGAAGGCAAAGACGGGAATGGCGAAATACATCAGGGCTCGCCGCCACGAAAGAATATACGCCAGATAGGCCAGCACGAAGGGAATCCAGGCCAGGAAGAGATTCCAGATCAGCCCGACATAGCGATAAGAATCGCTATAGGCAATGCGTGCCAGGACGAGCGCCACACAAATCAACGAGGCCGCCGAGAGCAAAACGAACACCCCGATTTTGTACCTGTGACGAACAAGAAGGCTCGCCAGGGTCTGCATGGCCGATCTCAGTGCCTCTCAAGCGGAAAGAAATTCGATCAGCAGCGGGTTCACCCCCTCGGGCCTTTCGTAGTGGGGGATGTGCCCGCAGCCTTCAAGAACGTGAAAGCGAGCATGCGGGACGACCTCCAGAAGCGGGCGGCTTTGCTCCAGAGGCAAGGTGCGATCCTCCCGCCCCCAGATGAGCAGGAGCGGCAGCGCCAGCTGCCCCAGGGCGCGATACACTTCCGGAAAGCCGTTCAACATGCCGCTGCGCACGGTGGACAGGATGGCGCGCATGAAGCCGCGATAACGCATTTGTTGGCGATACCGTTCCTGGAACATCTCCACCTGGCGCGCCTCGAAAAAATCTGCCGCCGCACTCCTGACCATCCTCTCCGCCCCAAAGGCGCCCAACAACAACTCGCCCACGGCGGGCAAAAACGCCACCCGATACACCCAGGGCAACGGCATGGGACAGACGCCGATCGGGTCGATCAGCACCAGTCTGCGCACGCGCCGGGGGGCGCGCACGCTGAAGCCAGAGGCGATCGCCCCGCCCATGGACAGCCCAATGAGGTCCACGCGCTGCCAGCCGAGGGCATCGAGCAACTCGCTCAACTGGCGCAGGAACAGGTCCAGGTCGTACCTGCAACGCGGACGATCGGAAAGACCGCGCCCGAAGAGATCGTAGCGCACAACCTGCCACCCCGCCTGGGTCAGGGCCTGAAACGTGGGCTCCCAAATGAAATACGGGACCGAAAATCCATGCACCAGCACGAGCGGCGTCGCGCGCGGCGAGGGCGTTGCCGGGAGGCCAAGTTCGTAATGAGTGATCCCATCCGTCAGGGCCACGAACGAACCGCTGGCCTGCCGGCGCACAGCCCATGTAAGTTCTTCCTTCTCCTCGCGGTACAGAAAATCCCACAAAGCGCTATATCCTTCCCAGGGCCTTCAGCACGCGCTCCGGCGTGAAGGGGAACTCGTCAATCCATACCCCCAGCGCGTCGTGGATGGCGGCAGCGATGGCCGGCGCCAGGGGCAGGAACGGCAGCTCGCCCACGCCGCGCGCCCCCCAGGGTCCGTTCGGATCCGCAACCTCGATCAGCACAGACTCGACCTTCTCGGGAATATCCGCCACCGTAGGAATGAGGTACGTGGAGAGTTGATCGGTCAGCACGTAGCCGCCGCGCGTCTTGAACTCTTCGGTGATGGCGTAACCCTGGGCCTGAACCACTCCGCCTTCGATCTGGCCAACAATCAAAGTGGGGTTGATGGCCTTGCCCACATCGTCTGCCGAGACCACCCGTATCAGGCGCACGTGGCCGGTCTCGGTATCCACCTCCACTTCGACCGCCTGGGCAACGTAAGCATACGAAAAATTCGGCGTGGAATAGCCCGTCTCATTATCGAAGGGAGTGGTGCGCGGGGCCAGGTATTTATACTCGGCAATGGCCGGGCGCTCCTCGGCACGCCACTTTTCGAGCGCGGCCTGGGCCGCACCACGGATGGCATTGCCGGCCATGAAGGTCATGCGCGAGGCCGAGGATGAACCGGGGTTGCCCTGGGTGGCCGAGTCGGAGGTCAGGAGCGTGATCCTCTCCGGCGCCAGGCCCAGGGCCTCGGCTGCCATCTGCACCATGACGGTATGAGCCCCCTGCCCGACTTCCGCTCCGCCATGATGGACGATGGCGCGCTCGATCTCCGCGTCGCCGTGCAACTCGACTCGCGCCCAACAATGTTCCTGGTAGCCGAACGAGAAACCGACGTTCTTGAAGCCGGCCGCAAAGCCGCGTCCGCGCACGACGGGTGAACGGCGACGCCGGCGGGTCTGCGAACGGGCGAGCGGCGTCCAGCCGAACTTCTCGGCCGCGGCCTGGATCACCTGCGGGACGCTCACCGGACGCGGGGCCGGCGTGCCGACCCCCATCGTCAATCCCTCCCGCAGGGCATTCTTCAGACGAAACTCCAGCGGGTCCAGGCCGAGTCTCTCGGCCAGTTTGTTCATCTGGCACTCGGCCAGGAACAAGCCCTGCGGTGCGCCAAAGCCGCGAAAGGCGGCGCTGGGGATGTTGTTGGTGTACACCCCGTATACATCGGTCTTGATGTGGGGGATGAAATACGGCCCGCTGGAAGTGATGGTGGTGTTGCCCAGCACCTTGTTGGTGGTGTACATGTAGGCCCCGGCATCGCCGATGATCTCGTTTTCGGCCGCCACCAGTCTGCCGTCCTTTGTCGCGCCCCATCTGGCGCGCAGGATCAGCGGATGGCGCTTGGCATGACCAATGATCGATTCGCGGCGGCTCCACACGATCTTGACCGGGCGTTGCAGTTTCCAGGCCGCCAGGGCCAGGACGATCTGCACCGAGAGGTCCTCGCGTCCCCCGAAAGCGCCGCCGATGGCCGGGTAGATCACGCGCACCCGTTCCTCGGGCAAATCGAGAGCGTGAGCAATGGAGGCGCGGTCAGCATGAATCCACTGCCCGGCGCTGACCACTGTTACGCGTCCCTCTTCGTCGATGTATGCCAGGCCGGCTTCCGGCTGCAAATAAGCATGTTCCTGAGGCGGGGTGCGGTACTCGCTTTCCACGATGACATCGGCCTGGGCAAAGCCGGCCTCCACATCCCCCTTGCGGATTCGGTAGTGGACGCAAACATTGGTGTCGCCGCGATCGGGGTGGAGGAGCGGCGCGCCGGGCTTCATCGCCTCCAGCGGGTCGGTGAGCACCGGCAGGTCCTCGTACTCGACCTCGATCAGGCCCAGCGCAGCCTGGGCTTCGGCTTCGCTGTGAGCCAAGACCACCGCCACCTGATCGCCCACAAAGCGCACGATGTCCGCATACGGCCTGGAGGAACCCGGCCCGCACAGGACCGGCTGATCGGGAATCTGCAGCCCATATTCATTGACCGGCACGTCCCGCGCCGTGTACACCGCCACCACGCCGGGCGCGGCCTCGGCTCGAGCGGTGCGAATGCTCTTGATGCGCGCGTGCGGCCGTTCGGCGAACAGGATCTTCATGAACAACATGCCCTTCATGGACAAGTCGCCGGGGTAGAGCGCCTCGCCCGTCACCCGGCTGCGCGCATCAATGCGGGGGAAGGATTTTCCAATGAAAGCCATAGAACACCCTATCGTTTGTAGCGCCTGGTCTTGATGGGCGGCGGAGGAACGTCCAGGGGACCATACGTCGGCGGGCCAATCACCTTGTACAGAAAGGCGTACACCACAGAAAACGCCGCCCCCAGCACAACGATGAGGATCAGGGTCAAACTGAGAACCGCGTAAAAGTTATCCTGGCGCTGGAGAAAGAGCCACAGCGAGGACAGGAAGGTGATCTTCCACAAGAGCGGGGGCAGAATCGGCGGTCCCAGCAACTGATACGGGATGGGCCAGCCTTTCTCGATTGCCCGCGGCACCAGAAGTTGGGCCAGCGCCAAGGAAAGAAGCGGGACGATGAGCATCATCAGGCAGCCGATGCCGCGCCAAATCGGGTGAGGGCGGAGCGGAGGCGGGGGCACCTTTTTAAAAATCATCGAAGTGTACTTGGGCATTGCTTCCTCTCACACGGCGGCCATCGCCGCATCCTCAACGGCCTGTATAATTTTATAGTAGCCCGTGCAACGGCAGAGGTTGCCGCTCAGAGCCTGGGCAATTTCCTCCCGGCTGGGGCGCGGCCTCTCCTCCAGCAATTTCACCGCCGACATGATGAAGCCGGGCGTGCAATAACCGCATTGCACCGCGCCCCTCTCGATGAAGCTTCTCTGCAGCGGATGCAACTGTCCATCCCGCGCCAGCCCCTCGATCGTGACGATCCGCGCCCGGTGGGCGCGCGGGGCAGGCACAAGACAAGACATGACCGCCTGGCCATCCAGAAAGACCGTGCACGCTCCGCATTCCCCTTCCGCACAGCCCTCCTTCGTGCCCGTCAACATTCCTTCCTCGCGCAGGAGGCGCAGCAGGGTCTTTTCGTGGCCAGAGGTGAAAACGTAAGCCTTCCCGTTGATGGTGGTCTCGATCGGGGCGGGAGGCGCGGCGTGGACCTCGCCCAGCGGCTGCGATTCTCCTCCCCGCCCTCCCAGAAGAACCGGCGCCGGCGGAAAGCCCTGGCGTTCACGCTGCTCTCGAAGCGAGCGCAGGCCGCGCGCGGTGATCACGCCTACCATGGCGCGGCGATAGGCCGCGCTGGCGCGCACATCATCGATCGGGCGGCTGGCAAGCATGGCCAGTTCAGCGGCCTCGGCTATGACACCCTCGGTCAGTCTCTTCCCGCGCAGGTGCTCTTCCGCCTCGGGCGCGTGGATGATGGTCGGGGCCACAGCCCCCAGCGTGATCGAGGCCGATTGAACGTGGCTGCCCTTCAGGGTCAGGACCAGTGCCACGTTCACCAGCGCGATCGCCTGGGCGCGTCGCAGGGCCAGTTTGATGAATGTGCCGCGCTGGTTCTCCTGCAGAGCCGGGAAGGAGATGTCCACCAGCATCTCATCGGGCTGCATCACCGTCTGGCGAACGCCGCGGTAGAAGTCGCGCAGGGCCATGGTGCGCTCGCCGCGCACGGAAGCCAGCGTGAGCGAAGCATGCAGGGCCATCAGAGGCGTGATGGTGTCGTTGGCCGGCGAGGCCGTGATGAGGTTGCCAGCAATGGTGCCGCGATTGCGGATCTGCGGCGCACCCACTTCCCAGGCGGCGCGCGCCAGCGGATAGGCACGCGCTCGGAGCAGGTCCGAGGCAACGCACTGATTGTGGGTCACCAGCGGGCCGAGATGGATGCGTCCGTGCGCGTCCAGATAAAGGCGGTCGAGTCCGGGGATGCGCGTCACATCGATCAGGGTCTCGACGCCTTTGCGCACGCCGCGTTCGAGTTCGAGGATCAGATCGGTGGCGCCGGCCACGATGCGGGCGCGCTCCCCCCTCTCGCTCAAAATCCGGAGCACTTCCTCCACAGAGGTTGCGTTGATGTATTCACGCCACATGGTCGTTTTGAGGTTGAAACAATGGGAGAGTTATTGTGGAGTTCCTGCCAGGACCTCGCGGCGGCGCTCGAACGTCTCCACAGCCTGGCGCCCCAGCGTGGTCAGGTGGCGGATGGCAGCCGGCAGGGCCGCCTCATCCTGCAAGCTGGCCTCGACGTTGTCCAAAGCATGAGAAACCCCTTCGGCCAGCTCGAAGAAGGCCAGGTCAAAGGTGTACAGCCGCTCCAATTCCTGCTGGTTGATCTTGACCGCATCGAACAGGCCTGAGTAGCCGCGCGCCGCCGTGCTGATCTTGTCAATGAACGTGCGCAGTTGGATGGCAGCCTTTTCGAGATCGTCCACATACGGAAGCCTGCCGGCGCTGACCAGTTCGGCCTGCAAGTCCGAGGTGCGTTCCCACAATTCCTCGAAGCGGCGGGCGACCGTCTCGCGCACCAGTTTATCGGCATCGCGGCGGTTCTGCCGCTCGACGTAGCCGCTGAAGCCGGGAATGTGCGCGGCCAGCTTCTTGAACACGTCCATCTGGCTGCTGACGTTTTGAAACATGTCGGTCATTTTAGCCTCCTGCTTGGATATACGAGGCAAGCACCGGCCGGCCTCTCCACAATTATAATGTATTGCCGTGCGGCGCAAGTCCAGTATAATCACAAACACGATTTCACAGAACTGCCCACCCGTCTGCCGTGCGGCAGCCGGGGTCAGCCATTACGTTTCACAGGAGGAGCGAAATCATGTCCGAATTGAAAGAGGTGTTAGCCCTTGTCGAAAACAGTCTGAGCGTGGACGGCGCGGCCGTCCATGTGAAGGATGCGGCTGCGCTGCGCGCCAACATGGCCAGGCTGGTGGAAGCCTCGGCCCTTGCCTCGGGCGAAAAACAGGCCTGGGCACGCTACCTGGTGCGGGCCGCCGCCCTGGAGTTGGGAATCGTGCCGGCCTCGATTCACGACCTCTATCTGGCACGCGGCCGGGGGGAGGTGCCACTGACGTTCACCGTCCCGGCCATCAACCTGCGCGTGCTTTCCTATCGCGCCGCCCGCGCCGTGTTGCGCGCCGCCAAGAAGATCAACGCCGGCGCGTTTATTTTCGAGATCGCGCGCTCCGAGATCGGGTACACGGCCCAGCGTCCTGCCGAATATGCCACCAACGTTCTCGCGGCCGCCATCGCCGAGGAATGGCACGGGCCACTCTTCCTGCAGGGCGATCACTTCCAGATGTCGGCTCGCAGATTCGCCTCCGACCCGCAGGCGGAGATCCAGGCCGTCAAGGACCTGGTGCAGGAGGCCGTGCAGGTCGGCTTCTTCAACATCGATATCGATTGCTCGACCCTGGTGGACATCCATCAGCCAACCGTGCCCGAACAGCAAAAGACCAACATTGAACTCTCGGCGGAGTTCGGCGCTTGCATTCGCCAGATCGAGCCGCAGGGTGTGACCATCTCCATCGGCGGCGAGATCGGCGAGGTGGGCGGACACAACTCCACCGAGGAAGAACTGCACGCGTACATGGAGGGTTACAACGCCGAGATGCACCGGCGCGCTCCCGATAAACCCGGCTTGAGCAAAATCAGCATCCAGACCGGCACCTCCCACGGCGGTGTCATCCTGCCCGATGGCACGCTGGCGCAGGTAGCCATTGACTTCGACACCCTGCGTCGCCTCTCGCGCCTGGCGCGCGCAGAGTATGGCCTGGGCGGCACCGTCCAACACGGGGCCTCTACCCTGCCGGAGGAGGCCTTCGGCAAGTTCGTTGAATACGAGGCGGTCGAGGTCCATCTGGCTACCAACTTCATGAATATGTTCTACGATCGCGCCCCAAGGGAATTGAAGAACGAAATGTATGCCTGGCTGGACGTCCATTCGGCCTCGGAACGCAAGCCGGGCATGACCGATGAGCAGTTCTACTACAAGACCCGCAAGAATGCCCTCGGCCCATTCAAAGAGAAACTGTATGCCTTGCCCAACGACCTCAAAGAAGAACTCGGCGCGGCCTGGGAAGCGCAGTTCGACAAACTCTTTCATTGGCTGGGCATACGCGAGACGCGCCAGTACGTGGAACGCTTCATTCGACCCATCGCGGTCGCGCCCGACCCGAAAATCTACCTCGGCGAGCAGGCTGCCGAGGCCGTGGCCGACGACCTGGCGGACTAGGCAGGAGACCCCTCCATGCCACTCGCCGATCAGGGTCTTGACGCGGCGCGCTACCTGTTGATTCCGCGCACGGTGATCTTCCTGCGACGCGGCGATTCGTACCTGCTGCTCAAGGGAGCAGCCACCAAACGCCTGTGGGCCGGAAAGTACAACGGTCTCGGAGGACACGTCGAGCCGGGGGAAGATGTGCTGACGGCTGCTCGGCGCGAGGTACGCGAGGAAGCCGGGCTGGAGGCGGAGTTGTGGCTGTGCGGAATCGTCCTTGTGGAAGCCGGCAACGCCGGGGTATGTCTGTTCGTGTTCGGCGGCGAGTGCCCATCCGGCAAGCCACGCCCCTCCGCCGAGGGCGTCCCCGAATGGGTTACGCTCGAGCAGGTGAGCCAACTGCCCATCGTGGAGGATGTGCCGCTCTGGCTATCGAAGATCCACTCTATGAAGCGCGGCGACCCCCCTTTCTTCGCACGCTCATTTTACGATGCTCATGGCCAACTGGTGGTGCATTTCGCGCAGGCTGAATCTCACGAACAGGAGCAGGGAGCCTGATGACGCTTTAACCTCGCTTTATTGCAATCACCCCGACAGGCTGTCACTGCGAGGGCGCACATGCGCCCGAAGCAGTCTCCCGAAGGGACGGGGGATGGCTTCCCCCACACTTCGCTCGGGGCAGGGGCTTCGCAATGACATGTTTGCAACAGAGCATTTCCACCTCGATCGGACGAGCCCACCCACTTCCCGTAGCGCGGGATTCGTCCCGCAACCCAAACGCGACCTCCGCGTCACAGAATCTTTGCGCTCGTAACAGATTTTCAAGAGCAATGCTACTGGTGTATGTACTGAGAAGTCAGCCTCAGTCCTGCAATTCCGAATTTATGGGCAATCACCCACAATTAGCCTACCCGGGAGGGGCCTGCGTCTCGCTTTCCCGCCAGAGCGGAATGGACAGAGTAAACGTGCTGCCGCGTCCCGGCGTGCTCTCCACCTTCAATCCGCCGCGGTGCTGTTGCATGACCTGGCGCGTGATGGCCAGGCCAAGCCCCAGGCCGCCGAATAAATCATCTCCGCTCCGGTCGAGATGATAGAAACGATCGAAGATGCGTGCCTGGGCTTCGGGCGCAATACCAATGCCATGATCTTTGACCGAGAGCACGAGTTCTCCCTCACGCCCCTCAAAGCGGATTTCCACATCCCCGCCGCGCGGACTGAACTTGATGGCATTATCGATCAGCGCCGTCAACGCCCGCTCCAGAGATTTCGGGTCGCCCGCCACAGGCGGCACATCCTGCTCCCCTTCGAGGACGAATCTCACGCCGCGTTCCTGCGCCCTTTGCGAGTATTGTTCCACCACGGCACGCGCCATCTTTGCCATATCCACGGCTTGGAAATCGGGCAGCACCAGTTCGATCTCCTGCAAAAACAGAATATCGTTGACCAGGGCGACGATCCGTTCGATGTTGCGCGCCACCGTGCTCAGGGCCGCCTGCAACGGCTCACCACTTAATGCTCCGCTCTGGAGAAGTTGAAGGTAGCCACTGGCGGCTGTGAGAGGCGTGCGCAGTTCATGGGCGACGCGGCTCAGGAATTCGCGCCGCGCCAGCTCCTGTTCGGCCAGCTTCTGATAGGCCTCCGCCAGTTCGCCGGCCCGCAGACGCAAATCTTCAATCGCCATTTCATCGTTCTGGCGCAGGCGCCGGCTGATCTCCTTGACCATGGCCAGCGCAATGCTGCTGGAACGTTTCAGAACACGGTCGAAACTGGCCTTGTCGAGTTCAAGCACCACCAGCGGGGTGCGGGCTGTAACCGTGGCGGCGCGCGGTGCGTTGTGGATCAGAGCCATCTCGCCGAAGAACTCCCCGGCGCCCAATATCTTGAGCAGGCGCGCTTCCCGCTCATTGATGACCTTCGTCACTTCTGCTTCGCCATCGAGAATCATATAAAAGGTGTGTTCGAGCATGTTCTCGCGGCAAAGGACGGCCCCGGCCGGGTATGAGTTGACCCTGCACAGGCTCACCATTTCCTGCACCTCGTCGGGCGTGATGCCGGGAAAGGCGCGCGGCAAGATTCGGGCGGGGGCGCGCGTGTTCGTCATAGGGCTCCTCCGCTCCCTATTCTAGCACCAACGCCGCCGCCGAAAACCCGCCCATTCGGCCTATAGTTTGTAACCGATCTTCCTCAAGAACTCCTTGCGCCAGGCCAGGCCCGCCTCGTCCTCCACGCCCCTGGGGGAGAAGCCATCCACCACGCCCAAGATGGCGCGCCCCTGCTCGGTCTGCGCAATCAGCACCTCGGTCGGGTTGGCTGTGGCGCAGAAGATGTGGCAGACCTCGGGTACATTCTTGATGGCATTCAGCACATTGATCGGATAATAGCCCTCCCCCAGGAACACAATGAACGCGTGCCCGGCCGCGAGGGCCAGCGCGTTTTTCCTGGCCAGTTCGATCATGGCTTCGTCGGTGCCGCTCCAACGCACCAGGCATTTGCCTGAGGCCTCGCAGAAGGCCAGACCAAACTTGATGCCCGGCACGGCCGTGACCAGGGCCTCATGCAGGTCCTCCACGGACTTGATGAAGTGTGTCTGGCCAAGGATGAAGTTGATCGCTTCCGGTTTCTCGATCCTGACCGTCGTGATTTCCATCAGTTTCCTCCTGTTCACTCCTCAGAATGCTCCAATCCGGCGGCGTGCAGCGCGCGACGCAGCGCCTTCACCTGTTCGATGATCTCGATCAGTTGGCCCTCCTCTTCTTCGCTGACCTGCGGCGGCATGGAGTGACGCGCCTGTTGCAGCGCTCGCTCCATGCGAGCGGTATGTCTGGCGATCATCCTGGCGATATGATCGAGGGTGATCTGGCGCGACTTCAGTTTGAGACGTGGCCCGGAGAAAAGGCCCAGTTCCTCCAGTTCCCGCTCGTATGCAGCATGTTCTTCGGGCATCATTCCTTCCACATCCTCGCCGGGCTCCGCGCCCGGCATCACTTCGAAGCGCGGGTCGGCAAGGACAAGCGCGGTGAACTCCTCCAGCGCGGGACGGGTCTCGGCGTCCAGCGCGTTCCACATCCTCCTGACGGGGACGATGATCTCCTCGTCCATCTCCAGGTAACGATACACCCACTCGAGCAGCTCTGCGTTCGTCATGGCCTTCATTATAACGGCAAATATCAGCCGCAGCCGGCCGGTGGACGCGGATTCCGCCCGGGAGCGGAGAAAGCTCAACCCTTGCTCGTTCCTTCGAACCTCATCGGGCGCAGTGCGCTCAAACATGCACATGACCACAACTAATCAGCGCGGGGGTAGCGATGTTTCAGACTGAGCGGAACAAGGACCATCTTTCTGGCTATCCTCGAAAGTCGAAGCGCGCAATGACCCTCTTCGCGCCTTGACGCCGGGCACCTTTCATAGTATTCTAGCCTCCATTAGACCGACCAGTCGGTCTAATGGAGGCCTCTCATGACAACCTCTGCCTCATCCCAGGACACGCGCGAACGAATCCTCGAAGCCGCCGTGAAGGTCTTCGCCAGCAAAGGCTACCACGACACCAAAGTCGATGACATCGTCAGCGAATCGCGGACTTCTAAAGGCGCATTCTATTTCTACTTTCCCCGCAAGCAGGACATTTTCATAGCCTTGAGCGAGACCTTTGCCGAGCTGCTCGAAAGCCGCCTGAGCGAGGCCATGCAAAGCCAGACGCACGGTCTCGAACAGATGGACGCGGCTCTGCAGAGCGCGCTCGGCTTGTTCAGCCAGCATCGCAGCCTGGCCAAGATCGCCCTGGTGCAAGCCGTCGGCCTGGGCGCCGCCTTCGAGGAGCGCCGCCGCATCATCTACGATCGCCTGACGCGCCTGATCCGATCCCGCCTCGACCAGGCCGTGGCCGAGGGCAGCATTCCACCGCAGCGGACAGAGCTGGTGGCACGCGCCTGGGTAGGCGCACTGGGCGAAGTGGTCACCCACTGGATTTACACCGGCGAGCCATCCCTGGAAGATTCCCTGCCCACCCTGCGCCGCTTTCTGGCGCGCTCGATCGGCGTGCCGGAGGAGCGGTTGTCCCCTTGAACAACCCCACATCTTCTAAAAGGAGTACCCCATGCCCGAAACCATCAAGAGCACCATCACCTGTGACCTGGAAGGGCGCATCCAGACCTTCAACAAAGGCGCAGAGCAGATCTTTCTCTACAAGCCGGAGGAGGTCATTGGCAAGAAGCGGGTCTCTCTCTTCTCGCCAGGCCTGGTGGTGCTGGAGCACGTGCCCACCTGGCTCAAGATTGCCCGCGAGAAGGGGGAATTCAAATCACAAACCGTCTTCCTGCGCAAGGATGGCACCGCTTTTGCAGCCGACATCCGCATCACGCCCACCTTCAAGAACGGGCAGCATGTTGGTTATTGTGGCGTGACCACGCCACGCCCCGACCTGGACGTGGCGGAGGCCTGGCCCAAGACCTCGTTGCTTACCAGAATCTTCTCGGCCTTCGTCGTGACGCGCGCCCCGTTCCTCACCGCCACGCTCATGCCGCTTCTTATAGGTGCCGCATGGATCGCGGCGCGCGCTTTGACCGCCACCTTCCCATGGCTGCTCTTCGGATTGGTGGTGTTGGGCGCCAGCGCCATGCACATCGCGGCCAACACGTTCAACGATTATTTCGATTGGACCAGCGGCACCGACCAGGTCAACAATGATTATTTCCTGCCCTTCTCCGGCGGCAGTCGCTCGATCGAGCTGGGACTGATCTCGGAGAAGGGCCTGCTGCGGCTGGCTTCCATTTCACTGGCTGTGGCCGCGGCCTGCGGCCTGGCCGTGTTGGCCCTCACCGGACGCGTCTGGTTGCTGGCCTTCGGCGCCTTCGGCGCATTTTCCACCTACTTTTACACCGCCCCGCCGCTGCGCCTGGCGGCGCGCAGAGGACTGGGCGAATTGCTGATCGGCCTCAACTTTGGCCCATTGATGGTAGCCGGGACAGTATATGCCCTGAGCGGACACCTGACCTGGCTGGAGTTCCTGGCCGGCGCGCCGATTGGCCTGCTCACCACGGCAATTCTATGGATCAATGAATTTCCCGACCTGCGCGCGGACGAAATGAGCGGCAAGCTGAACCTGGTGGTGACGCTGGGGCAGGAGCGTGCCCGCTGGGGATATTTATTGATCTTGGGGCTGGCATTTGGGCTGGTGATCCTCGGCGTGGCCTTCAGCTGGTTCCCCCTCGGCGCGCTGGCCATGCTGTTGAGCCTGCCCATTGCCTGGTATGCTGCCCGCCTCCTGTTTCAACACTACCAGGAACGCGCTCTGATCAAGTCCAACGCGGCTACCATTCAATTACAGGCCCTGGCCGGTCTGCTTATGGCAACTGGCTTGTTTGGATGGGCAATCCTATGAACAGGGAGATTCCTAAACTCATGCTCATAAAAAAAGCACGCCCCCTCTTTTGGCTCATCCCCATCCTCGGCCTGGCACTGACTGCCTGCACCGCGCCCGCCCCCGCGGCAAAGCCCCTCGAAGCCGCGCCCGTCACGGAGGCTCCAACCGCCACCCCGGCCGCGGAGCCCCTCACGCTGAAGATCGCCGTCCTGCCCATCATTGACGCTCTGCCGATGTACGTCGCCCAACAGGAGGCCCTGTTCGGGAAACATGGCCTCAGGGTGGATTTCGTGCCGGTTGCCTCTGCGCCCGAGCGCGACCAGTTGCTGGCCGCGCGTCAGGCCGACGGGACGGTCAATGAGACGCTGGCTGTGATGCTGTTCAACAAAGATGCCGTGCAAATGCAGGTTGTGCGCTACGCGTTACGTCCCACCGCAGGCTACGGTCATTTCTTCATCCTCGCTTCGGCACAAAGCGGCATTACCCACGCGACAGAACTGAAAGGCGTGGAGATCGGTGTCTCACAGGGAACAATCATCGAGTATGTCACCGAACGGCTGCTCCAGGCCGAGGGGCTGACCCTCGACGAGATCAAGACCGTCGCCGTGCCGAAGATCCCCGAGCGCATGGCCCTGCTGGCTTCGGGCGAACTCAAGGCCGGCGTCATGCCGGACCCTCTGGCTTCGCTGGCAATACAGCAGGGCGCAGTGAAAGTGCTGGATGACTCGAAGCATCCTGAGTATGGCTTCAGCGTGATCTCCTTCCGCAAGGAGGTGATTGACGCCCACCCCGAAGCCGTGCAAGCCTTCCTGGCGGCCATCGAGGAGGCCACTGCCCTGCTCAATGCCGACCCATCCAAGTACAATGGCCTGTTGAGTGAACAGAAACTCGTTCCCGAACCGCTGCTTGGCAGGTTTCAGGTGCCGCCTTTCCCAGCCGCTGGCGTGCCGAGCGAGAGCGAGTGGAACGATGCCTTGGCCTGGGCGAAGGCAAAAGGGATGCTGACTACGGATGTCCCGTACGCGGACTCGGTCAACGCCTCGCTTCTTCCCTGACCTTCGGCCGGCTTCCGTTATAATGGCGGGAGTCTGCCCCAGGCGGACTCCCGCTAAATATTTGACAGCAATCACTTGCCACACCCGTAGTGCCGGATTTATCCCGCAGCCAAAACACGGCATCACGTCGCGGTGCATGCTTTCACGAAGTCGGCCTGCGCTGACTGCCCTGTCCCCGTTCGCGTGGCGCGTCGCTTCAACGGTCGTGCGGCTTTTGGACCTCCGCCCGTGCTATCCTGAAGGCCAGGATCGTTCTGCTCTTTCGTATGATTCAAATCCGCGCTCTCGCCTTCGCCTACCCTCACGGTTCACCGATCTTCCAGGATTTTGACTGGCAGGTTGAGCGCGGCGAGAGGTGGGCGATCCTCGGCCCCTCCGGCTGCGGCAAGACAACCTTGCTGTATCTGCTGGCAGGATTGCGCTTCCCCACGAGCGGGAGCATCGAAATAGATGGCCAGAGGCTCACCCGCCCGCGCCCACGCACGGGGCTGATCTTGCAGGACTACGGCCTGCTCCCGTGGGCCACTGTTCGCCAGAATGCGGCGCTGGGCCTGCGCGTCCGCGATTTTTACGGGCCGGATGACAAACATGCTCCCAAAGATTTCATCCTCGAAGACCACAGCGCTTACTGGCTCGAACGGCTGGGACTAACGGAGGTGGCCAATCAGTTCCCGGCCCAGATCTCCGGCGGACAGCGTCAACGCACGGCCATCGCCCGCACGCTCGCCCTCCAGCCCGATCTGCTCTTGATGGACGAGCCATTCTCTTCATTAGATGCACTCACCCGCGAAGACCTGCAAGCCCTGACGCTCTCGCTGTGCGCAGAGCAAAAGTTGACCCTGATCATCGTCACGCATGCCATCGAGGAGGCGGTTGCGCTGGGCAAAAGGATTTTACTGCTCGGCGATGCACCAAATCGGACAGCGCGGGTGTTCGAGAATCCACGGGCGGGGCAAGCGAACTATCGCAATAGCCGGTCTTACCACGATTTGTGCACAGTGCTATGGAAGGAAATGCGGCATGAAGCACCCTCGCCCCAAAAAGCGACACGATCGCAGCACAAAGCGGAGTAAATCATGAAGCGGCGTGATGTGCTGCTCGCCGCACTGGGGCTGGTTGTCGTCTGGCAGATGGCCGCCCTGCTGATTCGGCGTCCGATCCTGCCCGCTCCGGGCGAGGTGGCAGAGGTCTTTGTGAAAGAGATGGGGCGCGGGCTGTGGATCCATTTCGCGATCAGCCTGTGGCGCGTCACGGCAGGGATGGCGCTCTCGGTGGCCATCGCCGCCCCGGCCGGGCTGGCCATCGGCGGGTCGGCGCGGCTGAATCGCATCTTTTCTCCCATCATCTACCTGCTGTATCCCATTCCCAAGGTGGTCTTCGTCCCGATCGTGTTCCTGTTTTTGGGAATCGGCGATACGGCCAAGGTTGCCATCCTCTTCTTGATTCTGTTTTTCCAGATCGTTGTTCTGGTGCGCGATCAGGCGGCTGGAATTCCGCCGCAGTTACTCCAGAGTTTACGCAGTCTCGGCGCCGGACGGCGAGCGCTGTTCTACTTCGTCTATCTGCCCGCCAGTTTGCCGGCCATCCTGACCGCCTTGCGGCAATCCATTGGCACGGCAGTCGCGGTGTTGTATATCACCGAGCTGTTTGCCACAAAATATGGCCTGGGCTATTACATCTACTACAACGGCAGCACCCTGCTCAATTATCCTGCCATGTACGCCGGCGTGATCGCCATGTCCATCCTGGGACTGGGCATGTACTTCGCGGTGGACCAGCTGGAACGCAGGGTGTGTCGCTGGAAGTTTTTGAGTTAGCTGGATGGTCTCGGTCCCCCCTCCGACTACCCAACTCCGACCATCCGACTCTCCGACTGTCAGACTCTCCAACAGGGGGTCTCTGCAACCCCGAAGACCAGAGCACTACTCTTCCTTTTTAGCCGCGATCTCCTTCCTGTGCGCCTCAACGATGGCACCGGCGATGTGCGAGGGCACAATATCGTAATGATCGAGTTCCATCGTGAAGTAGCCGCGCCCGCCGGTGATGGAACGCAACTGCGAGGTGTACCTCAGCATTTCCGCCAGCGGCACCTGAGCCAGGATGATCGTATTGCCGTGCTCGGATTCCGTGCCCTGCACGCGCCCACGGCGGGTGTTCAGGTCGCTCATCACATCGCCCATGTATGCTTCGGGCACAACGACGCGCACGCTCATGATCGGCTCAAACAGCACCGGGCCGGCATCCTGCACGGCCAGTTTGAACGCCTCCCGCCCGGCGATCTCGAAGGCCACCGGCTTGGAATCGACCGGGTGCTCCTTGCCGTCGTAGACGATGACCCGGACGTTGCTCATCGGGTAGCCGGCGAACACGCCCTGCTCCATGGCATTGCGAATCCCCTTTTCGATGGCCGGCAAATACGAACGCGAGAGGTTCATGCCCACCAGTTCATCGGTGAACTCGAAATCCGCGTCGGGCAGGGGCTCGATGCGCAAGTGGACCTCTCCGAACTGGCCGGCCCCCCCGGTCTGTTTCTTGTGGCGATACTGAGCCGAAGCCTTCTTGGTGATGCCCTCCCGATACGGCACCCTCGGCTCGCGCGTGATCAGCCCCACCTGAAACTTGGTCTGAGCCCGATGAATGGCGACGTCGATGTGTTGGTCGCCCATCCCCTGCAGGATGGTCTCGCCGGTGGCGCGCTCGTTGTACCATGAGAGCGTCATATCCTCCTCGCACAGGCGCGTCAGCGTGGGCGTGATCTTGGCCGCGTCGGCCTGGGTCTTCGGAGCGATAGCCACGCGATACAAAGCCATCGGATATTTGGGGGCGGCAATCGTGAGAGGACGATTCTTATCACAAAATGTGTCGCCCGTAGCCGTGACGGTCAATTTGGCCACCGCGCCGATATCGCCAGCATGAATCACCTTGAGCGGGGTCTGCTCCTTGCCGCGCTGGGCGTGCAGGCCGGCCATGCGCTCCTCGGCGCCCTTGTTTTGATTCCAGACGCGGGCATCGGCCTGAATGAAACCCGAAAAGACGCGAAAATACGTCATCCTGCCCACAAAGGGGTCGGCAGTGGTCTTCCACACATAGGCCGCCAGTGGCCCGCTGTCGTCGGCGCTCAGGGAGAGCGGGCCATCCTGGCCCTGGGCGAGGCGAGGCACAGCCTGGGTCGGCGAGGGGAGCAGATCCAGGATGCCATTGAGCAGCGGCAGAACGCCGATCTCGCGCCCCCCGGCCGCGCAGAAGACCGGGACGAAACTTCCGCTGCGCACCACCTGCCTCAGCCCGCGCAACAATTCCTCGTCCGAGAGCGAACCGGTCTCCAGATACTTCTCCAGGAGCGCATCCTCGCCCTCCGCCGCCGCCTCGACCAGCGTCGCGCGCGCCTCCTGCGCGGCCTCGCGCAGTTCTGCCGGGATGTCCACCGCTGTGCGGCCTTCGGCCAGGTAGGCCTTCATGGAAATCAAGTCGACCACACCTTTGAAGTCATGCTTCTCACCGATCGGCAATTGCACTTTGATCAGTCGGCGCCCGCCGGCATGAACGAACGCCTCCATCGAAGCATATGCCCTGGCAAAGTTGGCATTGTCGCGGTCCATCTTGTTGATGACCACAAAGCGCGGCAGTTTGAAATCGTCCGCATATCGCCATGTGATTTCCGTGCCCACCTCCAGGCCGGCCACCGCATCCACCAACACCAGCGCTCCCTCGGCCACGCTCAGGGCCGAGATCGTCTCGCCAATGAAATCGGTGAAGCCGGGGGTATCCAGCACATTGATCTTGTGCTCGCGATGCTCGACCGGAATCACACTGGTATAGATGGAAACCTTGCGTCGGATTTCCTCCTCGTCATAATCGGAAACCGTGGTGCCATCCTCCACCCGGCCCAGGCGGGTGCTGGCCCCTGTCACATGCAGAAACGCTTCTGTCAGCATGGTCTTGCCCGCGCTCCCGTGCGAGATGAGCGCGACGTTGCGAAGAAACTCGGTGGTATACTCCTTCATCAGAACCCTTTCCGTAAGCGAAGTGATGCCAACTGCATCATTGTAAAAGAAGAGAGTCGAATTGTCAAAGCCAGACACCCCTCTCACACGGCCCTTTTGCCCGGAAGACCTATCCACACGGCTAATCCTATGGAAGAAATTTACAACTACTACTCGTTCCTCTGGATCGCGCTCGGCCTGACCCTGGTGGCGGCTCTGGTGCTGCTGACCCGCCACCCCACCTATAAAGAATTCCTCTCTTTTGGCGTGATCGTGGCCGGCCTGTCCGTCAGTTGGGTGATATTGCATCCCCGCCAGACACCGCTCATGGAAGACGCCAGAGCCGTGCAGGCCCAGATCGGCACCGGCCTGCCGGTCCTGCTCGAGTTCCAATCCCCCTACTGAATTATCTGCACCGTGCAGAAGCCCATCGTCGATGGGCTCGAACAGGAATTGGGCGATCGGTTGCGTGTCATTCACATCAATATTCAAGAGACGGCCGGGCGAGAACTGGCACAGGTCTATCATTTCGAATACACTCCCACTTACGTCTTCCTCGACGCTCAGGGAATAGAATTGTGGCGCATGATCGGCGAAATCGACCCTCAACGTGTGCGCGCCTCACTCGCCCCATAGAATCGCTCATGAACCTCTTGCGACGCCTCAACTTCAACCTGTGGTACTTCGCCCACCCGCCCTGGGACAGCGGCATTTCCCCGCCTGAACTCCTGGAATACCTCGCCACCCATCCCCCCGCACGCGCCATTGACCTCGGCTGTGGGAGTGGCACCAACGTCATCACGCTGGCGCAACACGGCTGGCAGGTGAGCGGCGTAGACTTCGCGCCGCGCGCCATCCACATCGCCCGGCGCAAGATCGAACAGGCACAGGTCTCGGCTCAATTGTACGTCGGGGATGTGACCCAACTCAAAGGCATTGACGGCCCCTTTGACCTTGCACTGGACATAGGTTGCTTTCACGGCGTGGAGGATCGGGCAGCCTATCTCCGCCAGTTGAGGCACATCCTCGCCCCCGGCGGGGACTGGCTTCTCTACGGATTCTTCAAGGCCGCCCCCCATCTGCCCGGACCCGGGCTGGTCGCCCCGGACCTCGAGCGGATCCAGGCTCATGGCCTGCGCCTGCTCTGGCGCAAGGATGGCCTCGATAAGCGCGAACGCCCCTCCGCCTGGTTCCTCTTTCAAAAGTCGTAAATCCATGAACGTCCTCTTCCTCTTCCTGGATGGCGTTGGCCTCGGCGTGGATGACGCTCGCTTCAATCCTTTTGCCCGCGCCCACATGCCCCGCCTGCAGGCCCTCCTCGGCGGTAGCAAATTGCTGGCCAGCACAGCGCCCTTCGAAGGCCGGCGCGCCACCCTCCTGGCCCTCGACGCCACCCTGGGAGTGGAGGGATTGCCCCAATCCGCCAGCGGCCAGGCCGTCTTGCTGACCGGCATCAATATTCCGAAGAGGCTCGGCTACCACTATGGTCCGAAGCCCGACCCGGCCATTGCCCACTACTTGAACGGGAACACCCTTTTCAGCCGCGTGAAGCAGGCCGGCAGACCCGCCGCCTTGCTCAATGCTTATCCGCCGCGTTACTTTCAGGCCATTGCCTCCGGCAGGCGTTCCTACTCCTCCATCCCCCTGGCGGTCGTCCGCGCCGGACTGCCCCTGTTCACCCAAGAGGATCTCTACGCCGGCCATGCCCTCTCGGCGGATTTCACCGCCTCCGCCTGGCGCACCCTGCTGGGCTTCCCCGACGCGCCGCAGATGAGCCCACAGGCAGCCGGACGCAAACTGGCCGAACTGGCCCGAGGCTATGCCTTCGCCATGTTCGAGTACTGGGCCAGCGACTACGCCGGCCACAAACAGGATATGCAATGGGCCCTCGAACAACTCACCACCCTCGACGAGGTGCTCGGCGGCCTGCTCGAAGACTGGGATGATACGGAAGGGCTGATTTTGCTCACCTCTGACCACGGCAATCTGGAAGACCTGTCCACGCGGCGACATACCGACGCCATGGTTCCGGCGCTCCTGATCGGCGACTCGGGAGCGCGCGCGGCTTTCTCGTCCGGCCTGAACGACCTGACGAAGATCCACGATAAGGTTCTCGAAACCATCCTCGGCCATCCCATCCGCTGAGCAAGGCCAGGCGCTCACCAGTACTTAAAGCCCGTTCCCATTTCAGCCCTTTGCGTGTATTATCGATGCGCCCGTCGTTCGATGAATTCCACCATCTGAAACGAGCGGCAGAATCCTTGCGATGCAACAAGTTCCTCCAGAGCAACAGCCCACGATTGGAGAAGAGACATGAACACGAAACCCCGAAAATATGGCTTCCTGGCACTCGCCCTGATGCTCGTGCTGGCCTGCAACGTGCCGCTCTTCGCCGTTACGACTCCCACTGTCCTTCAAGGAAAACCTTCCCTGCCTGCCACAGGAGTGCCGCCCGGCAGTCCCTCGCCCCGGCCCGAGAGCACACCCACCGCGGGCGCCACCCTCCCCCCGATCTCGCATACCCTCCTGCCTGTCGACGTGGCCGTCTCCGGCGGATACAACTACGACGTGCCCTCAGACGGCACCGCCCCTGAGCATCGCGCTCCCTATGGGGATTCTTACAGAATCAACCTCTTCGAGCGGCCCTTCACCCAAAACGTCATGGATTACATCCCGGCCCTTGACATCACCACCTTTCGACTCGATCAAGATGCGAACTTCTACTACGCCACGGTGCAACTCGTCAGCGGAGACATGAACGACCCGCTCGGGATCAATTATGGCATCGAACTCGACACCAACCACGACGGCATCGGCGATTACCTGATCTGGGCGCAGCCCCCCTTCACCCCTGACTGGTCCACCCAAAGCGTGCAGGTCTACCAGGACACGAATCACGACTCCGGCGGCCCCTCCCCGGAAAAGTCGGACGCCCCCTACCCCGGCAACGGCTACGAGACCCTGATCTTCGATCAGGGCCAGGGCAACGACCCCGATCTGGCCTGGGTGCGCCTCGACCCCCACACCACCTCCACCCTGCAGTTCGCCTTCAAGCGCAGCCTGGCCGGCAATGCCTTCCTGTGGGGCGCCTGGGCCGATGCCGGCCTGAAGGCCCCCTCGCAGTTCAGTTACAACGACCGCTTCACCGAGGAACAGGCCGGCTCGCCCGAGAAGAACGAAGCCTACTACCCCATCAAGGCCATCTATCAGGCAGATAACACCTGCTGGGCGCCTTTTGGCTTCAAGCCCCGCGGCGACGAGCCACACCTGTGCCCGCCGATCACTCAGCCGCGCCCCACCGGGCAACAGGCCGGGTGTGTCAATCCGAGTCAATACCATGATCAGACAAGTTGTGTAGCCGCAGGCTGCGCCTGGGTCCAGAACCCGAACGTTATAGTGGCCGTGGTCTACTACTGCACGTACCCGTAGCGTGACTCCAGCCGTAAATCAGCGCAGGATGCAACTACCTTGACATGCTCTGTTCCAAGCATGTCATTGCGAAGCCCCTGCCCCGAGCGAAGCGCGTGGGGGGAAGCCATCCTCCATCCCTTCGGGAAGACTGCTTGGGGCACACATGCGCCCTCGCAGTGGCATTCTGTCAGGGCGTTTGCAACTGAGCAACCTTGACAATGTAACTACTACCCCGGTTTCCTGATTCGGCCGGGCACGGCCCTGTCCCCTGCGGGATGAATTCCGCGTTGTGGGTGGAGCATTACTTGCCCGGCCGGGAAGTCTCGTATAATAGGCAACATGCATCCGGCTGTCCGCCCGCGGCATGTCATTGTCAAGGGTCTTGTTCTGTTCGCCCTCTTTGAGTGGATCTTCCTTGCCCTCCCCCTCGATCTGGGATGGCTGAATCTCTACCGCGGCCCGTTGCTCGCGCGCCAGCGCTTCCCGACCAGCACGCATCCCTCCACCGACGCAGCCCTAGACGTCGGCAACCTGGATGCCATGTTCGCCTCGCACATCCTCGCGCGCCCCAAAGCCGCCGATGAGCTACGCGTGCTGGTCCTGGGCGATTCGGCCATCTGGGGCTTCCTGCTCCAGCCGCAGGAGACCCTCCCCGCCCAACTAGACGCGCTCGGCCTGACCTGCAATGGAAAACGCCTGCGCTTCTACAACCTCAGTTACCCCCGTTCCTCGGCCACCAAAGATTTGATGATCCTCGACAAGGCGCTCTCGTACCAGCCCGATATGGTCGTGTGGATGCTCACCCTCTACACCCTCATGCCCAAGACGCGCCTCGACCACTGGCTGATCACCCAAAACCCCGATGAGTTTTACCGCCTGGACGAGCGCTTCCATTTTCTGCCCCAGAACTATCCGCGTCCGACGCTGCTGGACCGAATCGCGGCCAAGCACCGCGCCCTGTTCCGCGTCCTGCGCTACCAACTCTATGCTCCGCTCCACCTGGCAACCGGCACCGATCAAATTCAAGAACAATACGAGGTGGTGCCCCGGGTGTTGAGCGACGACCTTACCTTCGAGGGCCTGCGCCCTCCAACCCTGAGCAAAAAGCAACTCTCTCTGGATCAGGTTGAGGACCTTCACCAACTGGCGGGCAGAATGCCGCTGCTTCTCGTCAATCAGCCCATCCTGATCCTGCAAGACGTCCCGAACAGCGACCTGCGCTACAACGCCTATTATCCCCGCTGGGTATATGATCAATACCGGGAGCACCTTGGCCAGGCCGCCGAACAGGAACACTGGCGTTACCTCGATCTGTGGGATTTGTTTCCCCCATCGTATTTCACCAACACGCCTCTCCATCTCAATCCACAGGGCGAGCGCCTGCTGGCTCAGGCGATGGCGCCGTTCATTCTGCAGGCCTGTCCATGAAACACCTCCTCCTCGCTTTCCTAATGTTGCTTTCTGCCTGCGCGCCGCGGCCAGCGGAGACGCGCATCCGAATCGCTGTCCAGCAGACGGTGGCCTCCCTCCCGACTTACACCCCCTATCCACCCCCGCTCACCCCAACCCCCCTCGACTTGAAAGGCCTCTTCTGCGAATATCAGTTCTGCCTCGGCCACCCGCCGGACATGGCCTTCTTCGATGTCAACGCCCAGCGCGATCCGACCGCGCCCAGCACCTATTCGCAAGGCTGGCTGGCCGCGTATAACGCCGCTCTCTTCATCCAGGTGAGGTGGCAAGACGCTCCCGCTGCTGGAGAGAACCGCTTCATGTTCGACCTGGCCTTAGACCCACAGGTGGACGAACGCCGCGCCGCCCCGACTCTTCTTTCGATCGGCGAACTGCGCCTGTGGTACGCGCCCATCGCCACCAGGGCCACCCCTCTGCTCCCCTTCGGGGGCGTGGCCAGCTGGACCTGCGGAGGGCGCGCCTTCGCCTGGAAGGCCTACACCCCCCATGAGGCCCTCGCCCCCGAGCTGCTCAAGGCCTCCCTCGAGCGCTTCCGCTGCAGTGACCCTGGCCGCTGATTCCGCGTTCACTGCCTGTGCTTGCTTTCCTGCCACAGCGCCTCCATCTCCTCCAGCGAAAGATCCGTCAGGCGGCGTCCTTGCTGTCGGGCACTTTCCTCGATGTAAGCAAAGCGTTGCTTGAACTTGAGGTTTGCGGCACGCAACGCCGACTCGGCGTCGACGCGCTTCCAGCGCGCCAAGTTGACCAGCGCGAAGAACAGGTCGCCCAGTTCATCGCTCAACTGCTGCGGGTTGTCCGCCTGCTGGAGTTCGCGCCCCTCCTCGGCGATCTTCTCCACCACGCCCTCGATGCCCGGCCAATCGAAACCGACACGCGCCGCCCGCTCCTGGTACTCCTGTGCCTGAGCCAGGGCCGGCAGCGCCAGAGGCACTCCATCCAGGAGGCTCTTGCCCGCCTCCCCTGCCCTCTCACGCTCCTGTTGCTTCAGTTTCTCCCAGTTGTTCAGCACGCCCGCCACGCCGTCGAGCCTCAGATCGCCAAACACATGCGGATGGCGGCGCACGATCTTGTCGTAAATCCCCTTGATGACCTCGTTGATGGTAAACTCCCCCTCCTCGCTCGCGATTTGAGACTGCAGCACGATCTGAAGAAGCAGGTCTCCAAACTCCTCCCGCATGGCCACAAAATCGCCGGCGTCGAGCGCGGTCAAGGCTTCGTAGCTCTCCTCCAGCAGGTGCTTGCGCAGCGACTCATGGGTCTGCTCGCGATCCCAGGGGCAGCCCTCAGGAGCACGCAGGTGCGCCACGATCTCCTGGAATGCCTCGAAGGACATCCCTTCCGCCAGCGGCGGAACATACAGCGCAGTCAGTAATCCAATGCGAGGAGAACGATCGATCTCATACAGGGGAACATCCTCCACCCATTCCTCCGGCGTGCCGGCGGCATGTGCCAGGCGCACCGGATGGCGATCGGGGTATACCGCTGTGAGCGTGGATTTCACCTCCGCGGCCACTCGCCGCGAGTAGATTTGGGCAATCAGGACGGGCAAATCGGGTGGAAAGAGCGGAACATGCGCTGCGCCCAACGTCAGCGCGTCGCACAGCACCAGGCGTGGGTAGGGGTCGAGGCCCAGGGCAGAAAACGTGGGTTCAAGAAAGGAGAGGCCGGCCACGATGCGCACCGACAGGCCCTCCTGCCGCGCCAGGCGGGCAATTTGCGGGCCGGTGGCCTCCGCCACAAAGGGATGGCCCGGCACGGCATAGATCACGCCCTGCGAGCGGCGCCCCAGTTCCAGAACACGTTGCGTGATCGCCGCATAGACCTCCTCGAACGAGGTGCCGTTCTCATAGAGTTCGTCGAAGGAATGGAGGCGGAGGGAAGATGGCAGCGCCTGGACGGTCGGATGCTGGCGCGTCCGCAGATAGATCTCCTCTGCCGAGGCAATAACCTGCCAGGCCTCGCGCGTCAACTGCTGAGGGTTTCCGGGGCCGAGGCCCAGTAAAGTGATTCCGCTCATACGTTCTCCACATTAAAGCAAAACGCAATGCGTGCCCAGAGTGTAACACGCATTACGTTGTGACACCCCGCTCCGGCGCTTCGGCTTAACGCTTGGTATAGGTAGGCGCTTTGCGGGCGCGCTTGAGGCCGGGTTTCTTGCGTTCCTTGACGCGCGCGTCACGGGTCAAGAGACCATGCTTGCGCAGAGACGAAGTCCAACCTGGGTTGATCTTGAGCAAGGCGCGTGCCAGCCCCAGGCGGACGGCCTCCGACTGCCCGCTGACCCCGCCGCCTCGCACCAGAACCGTGACGTCGTAACTGCCTGCTTCCAGACCACAGACTCTAAAAGGCTGCAAGACGGTTTCGAGGTCGCCCAGACGCGTGAAGTAAACCCTGGCGTCGCGATTGTTGACGAGAAACTTTCCCCCTCCGCTCATGATGCGCACGCGTGCGATGGACTCTTTGCGGCGACCGATCCCTTCATAGTATTGAACAGACATATCGTTTTTTCCCTTTTCTACTTCAACGGCTCGGGGTTGTGGAGCGCGTGGGGGTGATGCGGTCCGGCGTAGATTTTGAGGCGCTTCATTAGGGCGCGGCCCAGCTTGTTGTGTGGCAGCATGCCCCACACTGCCGCACGCAGGACGCGTTCCGGGTGTCGCTGCAATTGTTCGCGCAACGTCACCGACTTCAATCCGCCTGGGTAGCCAGAACTGTGATAATAGACTTTGGTATCCAGTTTGGTGCGAGTGCGCGTGCCGCTGACGGTGATGCCCTCAGCATTGATGACCACGACGTAATCGCCCACCATCGCGCCGGGCGTATAGGTCGGCTTGTGCTTGCCCAGCAGGAGGTGGGCAATGCGCGCCGCCAGCCGGCCCAGGTTCTGGCCGCGTGCATCGGCGAGATACCATTGGCTCTCGATTTCGCTTGCTTTTGGATAGTACGTCTTATACACGTTCATTCTCCATAAAACTGAGATCACTCAATACCTCACTTCGACCAGGGTCAACCCACAGGCAGGGGCCAGTCCGGCCGGCAGTTCGCCTGCTCCGGAGCGGCGCTCCAGAGCCGCCCTCATGACTTCCAGGGAGCCTCTTCCCTGTGCCAGGGCGACTTGCACGAAGACCAGACGGCGCACCATGCGATAAAGAAAAGCCTCGGCGCGTACCTCGTAGTACCACTCATCCTCGACGTTCCTCCATGTAGAAAGAACGACCGTGCGAACGGTGTCACCATCCTGGTGCGGCGGCGAGCCGAATGCGGCAAAGTCATGCCGGCCAACAACCATCTGGCCTGCACGCTGCAACAATGCCGGCTGAACAGGGGGCCAGACCCGCCAGGCCATCCTCTCGCGCAGCGGGTCGCGCACCTCCTGACAAAAGAGGCGATAACGATACAAGCGAGAGGTGGCGCCGAAGCGCGGGTTGAAGCTGGGCTCTACCACCTCGGCGCGGCGCACGGCCATATCGGAGGGAAGACGAGCATTGAGCGCCTCGCGCAATCGTTCGGGCGAATGTCTCCAATCTAAATTGAAGGCGGCTACCTGTCCCAAGGCATGGACGCCGCGGTCCGTGCGGCCGGCCAGGGTCACAGAACGCTCCGCCCAGCCCAACTCGCGCAGGGCCCTTTCCAGTTCGCCTTGCACGGTGCGCCGTCCCTTTTGCCGCTGACTTCCGGCAAAGGCGCTGCCCTCGTAGGCAAGGATGAGTTTGTAACGTGCCATGTGTTCCAGGGACCTGGAACGGGAAACGGGTTGCTCTACTCTTCGACCAACTCGAGCAGCACCATCTCCGCCGAGTCGCCCCGGCGCGGGCCGAGTTTGACCATGCGGGTGTACCCACCACGGCGGCTGACAAAGCGTGGAGCAATATCGTCGAAGAGGCGCTTGACGATCCGGGCA
>JBBIKK010000011.1:0-61791 GCA_037445475.1 Chloroflexota bacterium | reverse complement strand
GACGTGGTGCTGGAGAGCGAGGGCAGCCACACCACCGCCTACACCCTGGGCGGGACGGAACTGCTCTCGCAGACGCGCGACGGTATAATTCACTACTACCTGCCGGATGGGCAGGGCAGCGTCCGCGAGTCGCTGCCAAGATCGCCGAGAAAGCCGCTGAATATGGGGCCAGATTTGTGCCACCGGGATCTTCGGTTGAACACGCAGAAATCGCCTTGTATAATTTCGCACACGGCAACGAAGCATTCCATGCGATTGGTATTTCGAATTGGGGAGGGGCCTGCCCTGTATGCACGGGCTTTTTCAGAACTGTGGGAGACGTTGCGCTATACTGGATCGGGCAGTTCATCGTTGGGTATTTCCCATAAGAAGCATTTGTTGTCTACCGAGATAGTACTACAGCTAACTTTGCGAAGTAATGATAGGGAAAATGCTTACAGAAAATGATGATCTGGAATCACTGTTGACGGCACTACGGGATGCCAACCCAGTGATTCGCGCCCGAGCCGCCGATGCATTAGGTGGGCTACATGATAAAAGAGCCATTAAACCCCTTCTTGAAGCGTTGAGAGATGCGGAATGGACAGTGCGTTCGAGCGCTACGGTGGCATTGGTCTGTCTTGGGGCCCTTGTCAGCGTGGATGATCTGGTGCCTTTTCTGCAGAGTGACGACAGTGAGTCTCGCTGGCGGGCTGTCTGGATTCTAGGTGCTACGCAAGATCAACATCGGCGAGCCGTTGAACTGCTCGAAGCTGCGCTCAACGATAAAGATAGTGAAGTCCGATACCGAGCGGCTCACGCCCTGGCAAACCTCGCTCCCGATCGAGCAGTGGAGCGCCTCATCGTTATGCTATCGGATGAAGATAGTCTGGTTCGTTGGGAGGCGGCCGGCCTGTTGCATGATATTGGCGATGGGCGCGCGATCGAGCCTCTTATCCAGGCACTGACCGATCCAAACAGTGATGTGCGCTTCCATGCCGCCATGGCGCTTGGGAAGATCGGTGACGAACGGGCTTTACCGGCTCTCCTACGTGTATGGCAGCATGATGCGGGAGAAACCCTCACCGGTCATAGGGTTAGAGATGCGGCTGGTGAAGCCCTGCAAGAGATCAAGAAGAGACGGCATTCCTGTTGCTCTTGAGAGCCTGTTACGACCATAAGATTCTGCACCGCGACGTGGATATCGCGTTGCCTTTACTCAATCTGTAGGGGTATCAGGGGTTGCGGATAAACCCCGCGCTATGTTTCGGCAGGCGTGGGCGCGGTCCGCCGCCGGAATACAGCCATGATCGCCGCGCCCAGGCCGGTGGCGAAGACGAAGGGAGTGAGCAGGAACCAACCCAGGTAGGGGGTCAGGCAAGCCAGGGTCAGCAGGAGGGCGCTGCGCAGGTCGCCGCTCAGGCCGGATTTCATGGGGTCGAGTTTGTTTGCCATCCAGCGGTTCAATCCGCTCAGCCCCAGCGCCGAAAAGATGGCCAGGGAGATAAAAATGAGGAGGGCCAGCAACGCCGTCAGCCCGGCCAGCAGACCGGAGAGCCGATCTTGGGCCAGCTTGAACAGCAAGGCGGCCAGAAAGAAAAAGAACACCAGGTTGACCAGGCCGAGCAGGAAAGGTCTTGCGAGCGAGTCTTGCAAAACTCGCCCAGTTCTCTCGCTCAGCGACTGGAACAGGCTCTGGACGGTGACCAGAAAGGCCGGAACGGTCAGGGCCGCTCCGAGCAGCAGAATGAACAGATTGAGTTGCGTCATGTTGCTCCTCCTCACAGGTTCAGGGGTTGGAACGGAACGAATCCCACAGTTCCATGGCCGGCTTCGGGGTGCCGTCGGCTTCTCGCAGGCCAACCGCGGCGAACATGCCCAGCGTGTTGACGTTTTCGTCGCTCAGCCCCTGCTTCCGCATAGCCTCGGCGTACGAGTCCAAATCGAAGTCGTTGAGCAGCAGGTAGACCCAGAACCTCAGCCGTTCGCCGATCTGCGCGTGGATGGCGTTGAGATAGGCGACCTGATCCTGCGGCGTGCCGGGGAACGGGCCGACCGGCCGGGAGGTGTAACCGCCTTCGGCGACGGCCAGCGGCTTTGAGGTACGCGCCAGAAGCGGGGTGTAGTAATCCTCAGGCATCTGGCTTCCACTCTGGAAAATCACGAACGGGTAGGATGAAATGGCCCACAGGTCAAGGTTTGGCTCGAAGGCTTCCACCTGTTCCCAGTTGGTGGCGTAGGCCTGACGACCCTCGGCAGCCGTGGGGATCAGGTTGTTCAAGTCTTCCCATTGGAACGTGACGAAGACCTGCGTCTCGGGCGCTTCGGCCTTGATCCGCGCGTAGACCTCGTGATACAGGCTGAGGTAGTTGGCGGCATCCTCGGGGTGGGCATCCATGTACGTGTTGATCTCCGAGGCCAGGCCGAGGTAGCGCGGGCGGAACTGGCGCACGATCCACAGTGTGTAGTTGGTGAAGGCAGTGCGTACTTGCGGATTGGCGAAGCTCGCCTCCCAGCCGGCGGGCAGCCCCATGAACTCACGGCGATTGAGGCCGTTGAGCGGATCCACGACGTAGATCGCTTCCAGCCCGTTCTGCCGCGCCAGCGTCATCTGGTTGCGGATGTCGGTGCGTTTCTGCGATTCGCCCTCCACGCCGGCGGCAAAGTCTTCCCACGGGAGGTTGTGCTGAAAGAGGACGAAATCGGCGTGCTGGCCGAGGGACTTGTAATGGTGCAGTATGCTGGCAGTCGAGGCTTCGGGTGGGGAAGGGAAGAAGCCGTAGGTCGTGCGGCCGGCATCGAAGACCGAATCCTGGAGGCTCGGAAAGGGCGTGGGCGTGGACTCGCAGGCCAGCGCGGCCAGGATAAGGACAAGGGTAATGAGAAACAAGCGCTTCATTTCTGGACCTCCGGCCGGCCGCGCAGCAAAACGGCGTTGCCAATCACCCAGAGGAGGAACGCCGAGGCGGCCAGGATTATCGGCTTGAAGGTGGAAAGGCTGAATGCGGAAGGGTTGAAGGTTGAGAGGCTGAAGGTGGGCGGCGCGAGGTCGAGGCTCAGCGGCGGGAAAGCGATGGCTGGCAATTCAACGTTCAGAATCTGGTCAAGATGGAGAGCGGGAATCTGCGGGATGGCGAATTCCACCATCGCACCGAGGGATGGCCGTCCTGAGTTCTTGCCGAAAGTCGGAGCCAGCCAGAGCAACGCGGCGAGGGCCGCGACGGTCTGTGCGGCGAAGGCCAGCCGCCAGATGTCCCCGAGGCGCCGGCGCGGCAAGCGCGCGAGGATGGATGCGACCAGTTCGCGCGCCGGGGCCTCCTCGGGCAGTGCTGCCAGGGAGGAGAAAACAAAGCGCAGGTCGTCGAGGCGGCTGCGGCAATCGGCGCAGCCCTGGAGGTGGGCTTCGACGTCGCGGCGCGCGGCTGCGGGCATCGCATCATCGAGGTATTCGTTGAGCAGGGTTTCATCCAAATGGCTCATATCGGCTGCAAATCCTTCAGGCGTTCGGCCAGAAGCCGGCGGGCGCGAAACAGGTCGCTCTTCACGTCGCTCAGCGGGCGGTTGAGTTCGCGGGCGATCTCCTCGTAACTCAGTTCCTGAAAATGGCGCAATTCGATGACGACGCGGTAGCGCGGCGGCAGGCGCAGGAGTTCGGCGCGGAGGCGGGCATTGCGCTCGCGGATGACGGTCTGCGCTTCGGGGCCGGGGGCTGGCTCGGTGAAGGGTGGCAGCCCCTCATCGAGGAAACGCTCCGTCTGGCCAGACTTCGGGCGGTTCAGGCACACGTTGACCGCGATGCGCTGCAGCCATGGCCTGAGCGGACGGTGCGGGTCATAGCGGTCGAGGAAGCGGTAGGCGCGCAGGAAGGCCTCCTGGGCAGCGTCTTCAGCCTCGTGGCGATCGCCGAGCAAACGCCGGGCAACGTTGTAGACGGCCGACTGGTGGCGGCGCACGATCTCGGCGAAGGCATCGTGGTCGCCGCGGACGGCGCGCCGCGCCAGTTCACTTTCTTCTGCTGAAGACATTTCTATAGACTATTACAAGCGATGGGGAGGAAAAGTTGCACGGAGTTCGGAGGAGCGCAATCCAGGTTTGATCCCCAGCACACCGACGAGACGTCAGGCATCTCCCGCGAGCAGTTTCCAGCATGTTTCAAACACATGGCGAGCATCTTCCATTGCAGAGCGCGCCTCTTCCTCGCTGTAGAGTTCCTGCGGCGAGGCGCCGGTCTCCTCATCTCCGTAAAAACTCGCTTCCCGTTCGCGACGCAGGCAGCGGGAGATGGAATCGAGGAGGATCTCGGGTGCTTGCATGAGATAAGCGGAGGCCAGTTGTTGATTCTTCGTATTTCGAAGATCTCTCCCGGCCGGTAATCGGGCTTTGGTTCCCAGTAGCGGATGCTCCCGCGTTGAATGCGACGAGCGCCAGTGATTTCAGCACCTGGTTAATGCGCGTGCTCTCATGCGGAGAGAGTGTGGGCACCGTCTCTGCCATGGATTCATTATAGCATGGCCGCTACTGGCAACTGCCCACCCTCGCCCTGACCCTTATCATCCTCGAGGGGGGCTCCCAAAGGGAGAGGGAATCGGAAACCAGAATGAGATTTTGTGACCAAAAACTTAACTGCCCACTCATTGTCATTGCGAAAAGCGCCGTGACGGAAGCAATCTGCCTGTGAGGCTTTGTCATGGCCTTGGGAGATTGCTTCGCCCTGGCGGGCTCGCAGTGACACCTGCTTCAAGTCATTCGCCGCATGAAATAGGCAGTTACCAAAAAACGACAAATTTTTCTGGATTTTGTGTCCCTCTCCCACCGGGGGAGGGCATGGGTGAGGGCGGTAGGCAGTTACGCCTTCTGTTATAATCATTCTCTGGCCCTCATGCCCTCGCTGACAGGAAACAGAAACCATTCACAGCGCCCATCTATCCTGTTGGGATGGCAGAGAGCGATTTTCACATCCAGGCCGTTGTGGAGGAGTTCTCATGTCCAGCACGATCAGGTTCGGCACCGATGGGTGGCGCGGGACGATCGCCGAAGACTACACTTTCGATAACGTCCGCCGCTGTGCCCAGGGATTTGCCTCTTTTCTGCTGCAGCAAGGGAAAAAAGATGAGTGGGTTGTGGTCGGGCACGATAAACGCTTCTCCAGCGAGCATTTCGCCGCGGCGGTGGCCGAGGTGTTGGCCGGCAACGGGTTGCGCGTCTACCTGACCGATGGTCCAACGCCCACGCCGGTGATCTCGTATTCCGTCGTCGCCAGGCAAGCCGTCGGCGCCGTGAACATCACCGCCAGTCACAACCCCCCGACCGACAACGGCTTCAAGGTGCGCGATGAGCATGGAGGCGCGATCGATCCCCAGGGATTGAAGGAAATCGAAGCCTGCATTCCGGGCGAGGCCGCCGGCGTGAAACGCATGCCCTATGCCCAGGCGGAGGCCGCCGGCCGCATCATCCGCTTCGACCCGGCGCCGGCCTACATCGAACACCTCCACACCCTGCTCGACTTGCAGCCCCTGCGCCAGGCCGGCCTGACCATCCTGGTGGATGCCATGTGGGGCAACGGGGCCGGCTGGTTCCCGCGTCTGCTGGCGGGCGGCAGGACGCGCGTGATCGAGATTCACAACACGCGCAACCCGATCTTCCCGGAAATGAAACGCCCGGAGCCCATCCCCCCCAACATCGATGCCGGCCTGCGCGCCACGCTCGAACACAACGCCGACGTGTTGATCGTCACGGATGGCGACGCCGACCGCCTCGGGGTGGGCGATGAACACGGCCGCTTTATCAATCAGTTGCGTGTGTATGGCCTGCTGGCTTATTACTTGCTGGAAATTCGTGGCCAGCGCGGCCCGATCGTCAAGACCCTCTCGACGACCACCATGCTCAACAAACTGGGCCAGATCTACGGCGTTCCCGTCTATGAGACCGGGGTTGGCTTCAAGTACGTTGCGCCCAAGATGTTGGAAACCCATGCCCTCATCGGCGGCGAAGAGAGCGGCGGCTATGCCTTCCGCGACAACGTGCCCGAGCGCGATGGGATTCTGGCTGCTCTCTATCTGCTCGACTTCATGGTGCGGAGTGGACGTAAGCCCTCCCGGTTGCTCGACCTGTTGTTCGAGAAGGTGGGAGGAGCCCACTATTACGATCGCATCGACGTTCCCTTCCAGGGCGATCGCCAGAGCCACGAAGAGGCGATCCGGCGTGCCCACCCGGCCACCCTCGGCGGCCTGAAAGTGACCGATTTCATCACCCTGGACGGCTTCCAATTCAAACTTGAAGACGGCGGCTGGATGCTGATCCGCTTCAGCGGCACCGAACCCATCCTGCGCGTCTACTGCGAGACGCGGCACGAGGATAAAGTGCAGGCCATCTTGCAGGATGGGTTGAGGGTGGCGGGGATCCAATAGAGCGCATTTCAATCCGGAGTGGAGTGGCGATCCGCCCCGGCACATGGATCGATCAGGATAACTGTCTGTCATCCTAAAAGATTCTGTACCGCGTTCGGGTTGCAGGGTGAGTCTCGCGCTGCGGCATTTCAACGGTCGTGCGGCAACCAGGGCAGGTGATTGCCAGTCAGGAACCATTTGCGGCGCGTCAGCCACAGCGCGCCGGCCAGTGCGGGAAGAACCAGTGCGCTCCCACCGCAAATGGGATGCGCGGCGGGAGGCTTTGTCGGCACAGGAGCGGGGGAAACGCTCGGGATGGCGGTGGAAGCGGCCGATTCCGTCGGTGTGGGAAAAGCCGTTGCGGTGGCAGCCGGCCCGGGAGGCTTTGTCGGCACAGGAGCGGGGGAAACGCTCGGGATGGCGGTGGAAGCGGCCGATTCCGTCGGTGTGGGAAAAGCCGTTGCGGTGGCAGCCGGCCACGGGGTCGGCGGAAGCGGCGTGGCGGTCAGCGCGAGGTAGATGAAATCGTCCCCGTTCACCTGAACCGACCCATCCACAGAATAACCGATGTTCATCAACAAGTCACGCGCCAGGCGGTTGTTGGGATCAATCGCCAGGGCGGTCTTCAAGTGCGAAAGCGTCAGGGGCAGGATGCCCTCTGGGTCAGCGCCCGACCAGTGCAGATTCCAGTAATAATGCACCCAGAGCAAATCGGCGTAGCCGTAATGCCAGAGCGAATCGTTCGGCAGGAGGGCGAGGCATTTTTCATAGGCCTCGCGGCTCAAGTGGAACATCTCAAGCCCGGCGGCATCGTCACGCAATCCTTTATTGAGGACGATCGCTTCTTTATACGCCTTGCCCAGGCGCCCCCAGGCCTCGCCGTCTCTGGGGTTTTTCGCGACGCGCTGCGCCTCTTTCAAAACCCTCTCCCACAAGGCCGGCGCGACAGTCACGATCTCGATGTTGTCTCCCGAGGTCGGCTCCAGGTTTTCAAAATGCCAGCGGATTTCGTTTCCGCTCAGCTCGCCACCAGGAGCGGGATTGCCATAGCCGACGCCGGCCGCGTTTTCCATCCAGACGTTTTGCCGGGTGACCTCATACGGAAAGCGCATGATGATATCGGCGCTGCCAATCGTCCCATTCCAGCCCGCGCCGGTTTCGAGCACGTAGCGGAAGACTTCATAGGGGTAGTAGCCATAGCCGTGGACGGTGTATGCAACCTCAACGACGACATCCTGGGCGGGCGGGAAGGTCACTTCGAACACCGCCCAGGGAATCTCCTGCGCTTCGTGATAAGAAGGTTGGCTCGGGAAGAAGGGCTGAAGTTCGCGGCGCGTGGGGACAGATTTTCCATTCACCCGAACGGCGATCGCTGCAATTTCGGGGTAATTGCCATAACCATCTGAATTGCCGTTGAAGAAAGTCAGCGGGAAACGCGCCGGCATGCTCTCCGAGGCGCGGCCAAGATTGCGCATGGTAAATGCGGCCACCGTGCGGGCGATGGCGCCCTTTGGATCGGCAGGGTCCTGGGCGATGCCGGCATGCTCTCCGAGGCGCGGCCAAGATTGCGCATGGTAAATGCGGCCACCGTGCGGGCGGTGGCGCCCTTTGGATCGGCAGGGTCCTGGGCGATGGTGAGGGTCACAGTCTCGGCGACCATGCGCACCTGGGTCGTCTCCGCGCCGGGCACCGGGTTGGCGCCCGGCGGTGTTTCGGGCGGAGCCATATCGGCGCGGACAGGCCGGGGCGGGAAAAGGGTCGCCAGCAAAACAACCAGAGCCAGGGGAGTGAGGATCGTTTTCATGGCATCATCTCTCTGCAACTACGTCAGTTTTCATGGCATCATCTCTCTGCAACTACGTCACTATAAAGTTCTTTGTCCTGCGTGTCAACCCACCCGTTCGGGCTGATATAATCTGCCTGCCATGCGCTTCAGCGACACACATTGTCATTTGGACCTTGCCCGCTTCGAGGCGGATCGCGCCGCCGTGCTGGAACGCGCCGCCCGAGTCGGGGTCGAGCGCATTCTCATCCCGGGTCTCACCCCGACCTCGAGTCGGGCAGCCATCCAACTGGCCGAATCGCACCCGATGTTGTTTTCCGCTGTTGGCATCCACCCGACGCAGGCCGCCGACTTTCGACCCGCGGCCTGCGACTCGCTGCGAGAACTGGCGCGCCATCCCAAAGTCAAGGCCATCGGCGAGATCGGCCTGGATTACTACTGGGAGGCGGCCCCGCATGACCTCCAGCAGCGCCTGCTGCGGGAGCAACTCGAGCTAGCAGCGGACCTTTCCCTGCCGGTCGTGATCCACCTGCGCGAGAAAGGCGATGCGGCCGAGGGGCACTGCGCCGTGGATTTACTGAAGATCCTCGAGGACTGGGTTGCCGGCCTGAGGGCGCGCCGCCATCCGCTGGCGGCACGACCCGGGGTGCTGCACTCCTTTTCGGGGTCGCTGGAAACGGCGCGGCAGGCGCTCGCCCTCGATTTCTTCCTGGGCATCAGCGGCCCGGTCACTTACCGCAAAGAGCGTCAGGAATTGATCGCCGCCCTGCCGCTCGAACACCTGTTGATCGAAACCGACGCGCCCTTCCTCGCCCCTCATCCCCATCGCGGCCGGCGCAATGAGCCCTCTTTCGTAACCCACATTGCTGATAAAATTGCAGAAATCCAATCCCGCGATCCACAGGAGATCGCCGCAGCCACATCGGCCAATGCCGCCCGGCTGTTCTCCTGGGGAGAGAACCATTGAACACTGTTACCTTCTTATCGCCGGTTCAAAGCCAACTCCGACAGGTCGAAGCACGTATGCACGCCCAGGCCATGGATCGTCATCCTGACCTGCGTGCCGCCTTCGAACAGATTCTCTCCGCAGGAGGCAAGCGCATTCGTCCCACGCTGGCGTTGCTGGTGGGAGACCTGCTGGGCGCGCCCGAAGACAAGATCGTCACTCTGGGCGCGGCGGTGGAGTTGCTGCACACGGCCACGCTGGTGCATGACGACTTGATCGACGGAGCACTGCTGCGGCGGGGCATGCCCACTCTCAATGCTCGCTGGTCGCCGGCGGCCACCGTTTTGACCGGCGACTACCTGTTCGCGCGGGCGGCCAAACTGGCCGCTGAAACCGAGCATCTGCCCCTGATGAACCTGTTCGCCGAAACCCTGGCCATCATCGTCAATGGCGAATTGAGCCAGATGTTCTCCAGCCGCGGGGTGGTCAATCGCGAGAACTATTATCAGCGCATCTATGCCAAGACCGCCTCCCTGTTCGAGATGACGGCCCGCGCCGCGGCCATGATCAGCCCGGTCGATGAGGACGTGATCGAGACCATGCGCCGCTTCGGACAGGAGACCGGCCTGGCCTTCCAGATCGTTGACGATGTCCTCGATTTCACCGGCGATCAGGCGGCGGTGGGCAAACCGGTTGGCTCCGACCTGCTGAACGGCCTGGTGACTCTGCCGGCCATCTATTACGCCGAAGCCCATCCCGAGGACGAGGATGTCAGGGCGCTGGCCGAGGGGGGGTGGGCTAACGGAGAACGGATGGCGCGGTTGGTCAAGGCCATCTGCCAGACCGATGCCATCCGCCTGGCCATGAAGGAAGCCCATGAGCATATCGAGCGCGCCCTGCTGCAACTCGAAGGCTTCGAGCCCACTCCCGAACGCCAGGCCCTGGTGGATCTGGCTCATTTCATTGTGAATCGTCAGGCGTAGCCCCTGCAAGACTCGCCACTGGCGGGATACGGGCGCCAACGCGCCCGGCTCGCAGATCTGGACTTACCTGGCGACGTCCCGCCTCTTGACGATTCACGGAGCCAGTCTGTGGAAAGGCGTACCATGAATCCCCGTCATCCGTTTCGCTTGAACGTCGGCTTCATCATCCACGAAGACGTTGGCTGCAACCATGACTTCCCTTTCGAGTTCCTCGAGATTCAACTCGCGGACGATCTGGAGTTGTATAACTTCAGCGGCACGGCCAACATTGGCCGCACTCCGCAAGGCTTGCTGCTCAGCGGGAAGTTTTCTGGGGATGCCTCTCTGGAATGCGTGCGCTGTTTGCGGCCCTTCCGTCAGCACCTCGCCTGGGAGATGACCGAGTTATATGCCTTCAGCGAGAGATCGGTCAGCGATTCGGGCCTGATCTTGCCCGAAGACGCCCACATCGATCTCCAGCCCCTCTTGCGTGAATACGCGCTGCTGGAGGTGCCCATCAGCCCTGTTTGCCGTCCGGACTGCAAAGGCCTGTGCTCCGTCTGCGGCCAGGATCTGAATCTGTACGATTGCGGCCACCGCCCGCATGAGGACGAGACTCCATTTTCGAATCTGCGGGGGCTGCTCTAGAGGGCTTTTCATTGTCTTTGCCTCGCTGTGGATGGAAGTCCACGGCTCAGGCCAGCGCTCACAAGTCAGAAATTTCTGGCGCGTGTCAGGGGCCTTCTAGAAGCCATGTAACCGCATCCCGCTCTAAAAGCATCGCGAAAACACGTCTATGCCAGAGCGCTGGTCGAGCAGCGAACGAAGGGGGCGTATCGAGACCTTGTCGAGGTCCAGTCCAAAGCCATTTCTACCTTTAGCGAGGAGGCGGCCATGCTCGCGGCGCTCGCTCGCCATGATAGGCAGGTGGTTACGAACTCATTCCAAAAATGGGGGCGAAGAAAAGGGACGAGGTATTTAAATGCCGCAAGGACGGGGTGGTTCTGCAAATGTCGTTCGTAGCGCGGGATTTATCCCGCAACCCAAATGCGACGTCCACGTCGCGGTGCAGAATCTTCACGGTTGTGACTTCTCAAGAGCGATACTGGTGGAACTCCCCCCAACTTGCCACCAACGGATTGTGCTCACATTCTATTGGAATGTAATCTCCTCCACCTGCCAGCACTCCTCTCCGATCAACTTTTTGAGACGTTCCAACAATTCAGGGCAGATGCGTGTGGTCTCGTTCGGGAAGTCAATCAAGTGTCCCTTGCCATTCTCGAAGATGTGGAACGAGAAGCGGTCGTGCCCATGAAAGGAGATCAACGTGCCGTAAACGGTCTTGAAGCGGCGCTTGTCGTGCTCTTTATCTCCGATCGGGCGCAGGGTGATGGTGATCTGTTTGGGCGGATGTTTGGCATCCGCCTCCCTGGCCAGAGGGATGTATAGAGAGGGGGGCAATTTGGGTTGCGGGGGCGGCGACTCCATCTCCTGAGGCCGCGCCCCGGCCGTTTCGACCTGGACGGAGGGCTTGCCTTCCGCACCCGGAGGGAGCGCCTCGGCGCGCGCGGCGACGGCTGCATTCTCGAAGGAGGGTTGCCATTCCCTCTCCCAATCTGGGGGGAAGTTCTCCGGTGGAGGGGGCGCGTAGGTTGCATGCGGCTTTCCGGGCGCGGGCTTCTCCGGGCTGAGTGTGGGCTCGGCCGGCGGGGGCGTTGGCGCGGTCGGATTCTCCGCCGGCCGCGCCGGAGGCTCCAGGGAAGTTTGAATGGCGTCCACCAGAATCTTGGGCGGCATGGATTGGGCATCCACTTTGCCGTTGACCACCACCACCTGTCCCACCCTCAGCAGGCCGACGTATTTCTCCCACAGGCGCGGAAAGACCACCAGTTCCAGGCTGCCCTGAATGTCCTCCAGGGTAATGAAGCCCATGGGCTTGTTGTTCTTGGTCATATAAGGGCGCAGATGTTGTTCTTGGTCATATAAGGGCGCAGATTGGTGATCAAGCCGGCCACACACACCTTTTCCTCGTGCTGGGCCTCGGATAACTGGGCCGAGAAATGCGTCACCAGGCGCGCCAGTTGTGCCTGATAAGGTGTGAGCGGATGTTCCGAGACGTAGAGGCCGATGAGTTCGCGTTCCCAGTTGAGTTGCTCGTAGCGGTCCGCCTCGGGGACATCCGGCAGGAGGATGGTATCCCCCATGGCGGTCGAAGTGCCGAACAGGCTCAGCTGGCCGATCTCGGCGGCGCGCGAATGATGGCTGCTGAAGGAAATCAAGCGCTCCAGGCCGGCCAGCAAGGCGGCGCGCCGCCCCAGCGAATCGAGCGCGCCGACTTTGATCAGGCATTCCAGCACCCGCTTGCCCACGGCGCGCAGGTCGACGCGGCGGGCAAAATCCTGGAGATCTTTGAAGCCTCCATTTTTGCGGCGTTCCTGGAGGATCAGTTCGGTGGCGCTTTGGCCAACGTTCTTGATCGCCCCCAGGCCAAAACGGATGGCCGGTTTTCCAGCACGGTCCTCGATCTCGAAATCCCAGGCCGAGGCGTTGATGTCCGGTGGCAGGAGCGGGATGCCCATCGAGCGCGCCTCGGCCACATACAGGGCCACCTTCTCCGTCTGTCCGGCTGAGGCCGAGAGCAGGGCAGCCATGTACTCGGCGGGATAGTGCGCCTTGAGGTAAGCCGTCTGAACGGCGATCACGCCATAGTCCGCCGCATGACTCTTGTTGAAGCCATAGCGGGCGAACTCCTCCCAGTCGGCATAAATCCTTTCGGCCACCTCCGGCGCCAGGCCGCGTTGCACCGCGCCCGCCACGAATTTGCGGCGGTGTTTCTCGATGTCCTCTTTCTTCTTTTTGGAAATAGCCTTTCGTAGTTCATTTCTCGATGTCCTCTTTCTTCTTTTTGGAAATAGCCTTTCGTAGTTCATCCGATTCGGACGGGGTGTAACCGGCCAGCTCCACCGCGGCGCGCATCAATTGTTCCTGGTAGACGGGGATGCCGTAGGTCGAGCCGAAGATCGGGGCCAGGGCGGGATGACGGTATTCGACCTCGGCCTCGCCACGCATGCGAGCAATGTAATCGGGGATGAACTGCATCGGCCCCGGACGATAGAGCGCCACCATGGCAATGATGTGATCCAGGGTTTTGGGTTTCATCTGGATCAGCCAGCGTGTCATGCCACCGCCCTCTAACTGGAAGATGCCGGCCGTTTGCCCGTTGCCAAGCAGTTCAAAAGCACGCCGGTCATCGAGGGGGATGTTGTGCAAATCGAGATGCACCCCATGACGCCTTTCGATCATGGCGCAGGCACGCTGCATCACCGTCAGCGTGATCAGGCCGAGGAAGTCCACCTTCAACATGCCCAGGGCCTCGAGCGTGCCCATGTCGAACTGGGTCACGGTCTTGATCGGCGTATCCTCGGCGTTGGAGGTGGGGCGATGAAGAGGCAGATACTCGATCAGCGGCTTATCCGATATGACCACGCCGGCCGCGTGGGTGCCGGCATTGCGCACGGTGCCTTCCATCCTGGCGGCGGTGTCGATCAATTCGCGCAGGTGGGGCGTGCTCTCGTAAACCTCCTTGAACTCCGGCACGGCCAGGGCGTCTTCCATGGTAGTGGTGCGCCCGGAGACGAACGGCACGAGTTTGGCAATGCGGTCCACTTCATGGAGCGGAATATCCATCACGCGGCCGACATCGCGCAAGGCGGCCTTGGTGCCCATCGTGCCAAAGGTGATGATCTGAGCAACCCGCTCCTGGCCGTATTTACGCGTGCAGTATTCGAGCATCTCGGCACGGCGATCATCTTGGAAGTCGAGATCGATGTCCGGCATGGAGATGCGCCCCGGGTTGAGAAAGCGCTCAAACAGCAGGTCGTGGCGCAGCGGGTCGACCAGCGTGATCTCCAGCACATAGGCCACGATCGAGCCGGCGGCGGAACCACGCGCATTGTACCAGATGCCCTGCTCGCGTGCGTGCCGGCACAGGTCGGCGACGATGAGGAAGTAGGCGTCGAACTTCATCTTGTGGATGATCCCCAGTTCGTACTCGAGTCGCTGCTGGACCTCGGGGCTGGTGGCGCGTTCTCCGTAGCGCTTCCTGGCCCCCTCCTCGCACAGATGCCGCAGATAGGTATGGGCCGTGTACCCCTGCGGCACGGGAAAGTCGGGCAGATGATAGCCCTTGAACGAGAGATCGAGGTTGCAGCGTTCAGCAATCAACAGCGTGTTGTGCAGTGCTTCGGGGATCTCGGCGAAGAGCGCGCCCATCTCCTGCGGCGAGCGCAGATAGTACGAGGGATCGGTCATGCGCATCCGATTGGGATCGGTGAGCACCGTTTGCGTCTGGATGGCGAGCAAGATGTCCTGCAGACGCCAGTCGTCGGGGTCAATGTAGTGGACATCGTTGGTGGCGACAAAGCGAGCCGGGTAGCGCGCGCCCAGTTCCAGCAGGCGCTGATTCAGGTCGGTGATCTCTTTGATGTTGTGCTGTTGCAGTTCGATGAAAAAGCGTTCCGGCCCGAACACCTCGTAATACCAGTCCAGGTGCTTCACCGCCTGCTCAGGCCGGCCCTCCAGGATGGCACGCGGGATTTCGGCCGACATGCAACCGGAGGTGCAGATCAACCCTTCGGAGTGCGCCGCCAGGAAATCGCGATCGATGCGAGGATAGTAGTAAAAGCCTTCCAGCTGCGCGGCGGTGGCGATCTTCAGCAGATTTTTGTAGCCGCTCTCGTTCTCGGCCAGCAGCAGCAGGTGCGTGGAGGTGCGGTCGAGTTTCGGATCGCGGTCTTGCATCCGCCGCGCGGCCAGGTAGGCTTCCAGTCCAATGATGGGCTTGACGCCGGCCTCTCTGGCGGCCTTGTAAAACTCGATCACGCCGTACATCGTGCCGTGATCGGTGATGGCCACGGCCGGCATCCCCATCTACGGCCGGCATCCCCATCTCTTTCACGCGCCGCACCAGCCTCTTGATGTTGCTGAAGCCATCAAGCAGCGAGTATTCGGTATGAACGTGGAGATGGGCGAATGACATGTTCGGACAAGGGAGAGATTGCAAATTGAGCGTCACGATTATAGCACCTGACCTGCGTGATAGAACAAATGATTGCCTTAAAATTCCCGTCCTGTCCCTCCCCTGGCATTTCTGCCCGCTGACCCCAGTTACGGGCTGCTTCCACGAAGTCGGCTTTCGCCGACAGCCCTGTCCACCGTCCACCCCTCTGCCTATCAGCCTATCCGTCTCCAGCCCATCCGACTCTCAGACTATAGCCATTTCAACGGCCGTGCGGCAGCCGGTTTCTTTGCGTCTGCGCGCCCGGGTGTCGTTCGTGGTTTTTGCAACGGGGTCAAACTGGCAGAGTGGCTCGCTCTGCTATAATTCGGTTGTGATTCTGATTACGGGTGCTACTGGATTCATCGGCCGTGCGTTGCTGCGCCAGTTACTGGCAGCCGGCCGCGAGGTGCGGATCGCGTTGCATCCCTCGCGCACTTCGCCGCGCCTGCCGCGCGGCGTCTCGCTGGACGTGGCGGTCGTCAGCCTTTCCGATGAGCGCGCCATTCAGGCCGCGCTCAAAGGAGTGGAGGTTGTGTTTCATCTGGCCGGCAGCGAGTGGCGCGGCAAGGATGCCGACCTGTTCGCCGTGGACATGCGTGGCACGGAGAGGCTGGCGAATCTGGCGGCTCAGGCGGGCGTGAAACGCCTGGTGTACCTCAGCCATCTTGGCGCCAGCCGCGCCGCCGGCTATCCGGTCTTCAAGGCCAAGGGCATTGCCGAGGAGCACATCCGCCGCTCCGGCGTGGCGCACACGATCTTCCGCAGCGGCCTGGTGTTCGGGCCCGAGGATCATTTCACCACGGTGCTGGCGCGTCTGTTGCGAGCCTCGCCTTTCTTCTTCCCCATCCCCGGTGGCGAGCGCACGGTCGTTCAACCGCTGTGGGTGGAGGATCTGATCGCCGTCATGTTGTGGTCTTTGGAAGACGAAGGCACGCTCAACCAGACGTACGAAGTCGGCGGCAGCGAGTACTTCACCGCGCGGCAAATCCTGGACATCATCATGCAGGTCACACAGAGGCGACGCCTCCTGCTCGAGGTGAACCCAGCCCTCCTGCGCGCCTGGATCGTGATGCTCGAAGCGATGATCCCCAACTACCCCCTGTCCTCGTTTTGGATGGACTACCTGGCCGTCAGCCGCACCTGCCCGGCCGATGCCCTGCCGCGCACGTTTGGCCTGATGCCGGCCCGCTTCGCCTACCGCCTGGATTATCTCAAGCGCACGGCCTGGTACACGGCCTTGTGGAGGGGAACGACGGCGCGCCTCTCCAAAGCCACCGCTCAGGCCCTAGAAACCGTGCGCACGCTTCGCTTGTAAAATGTCTGCGTGGAACATTCGCCTTTTGGAAACCCCCGAAGAAATGGCGCAGGTCGAGGCGCTACAGCGCCACGTCTGGCCTGGCAGCGAGACCGATGTAGTGCCGGCTCATCTGCTCCTCACGGCCGCGCATAACGGTGGGCTGGTGCTCGGCGCCTTCGATGGCGAAGAACTGATTGGCTTCGTGTTCGGCTTCCCCGGCCTCGAGTTCACGCCCGATGGGCCGCGCCCGAAACACTGTTCGCACATGAGCGGCGTGCACTCCGACTATCGCGATCGCGGCGTGGGCTTTGCTCTCAAGCGCGCTCAATGGCAGATGGTGCGGCATCAGGGACTGGATCATGTCACCTGGACCTACGATCCCCTCCTCAGCCGCAACGCCTACCTGAACATTGCCCGCCTGGGCGCGGTGTGCTCCACCTACCGCCGCTCGGAGTATGGCGAGATGCGCGATAGCCTCAACGCCGGCCTGCCCTCCGACCGTTTTCAGGTGGATTGGTGGGTCAACACCAAACGCGTCGAACGCCGCTTGAGCAAGCGGGCACGTCCGCCCCTGACGCTCCGCCACCTGCTGCGCGTTGGCGTCCATCCGTTGTACTCGCTTCCTCCCGGGCCTCGCAACCTGCTGCGCCCGCCCGGGCAGTGTCCGCCGCTCGAGGCGCAAATCCTGGCCGCCGAGATCCCTTCCGACTTCCCGGCCCTAAAGGCCGCCGACTTTTCCCTGGCCCGCGAGTGGCGCTTCTTCACACGCGAGTTCTTCGAAACAGCCTTCGCTAGGGGCTACATCGTCACCGACTTCATCTTCGAGCGCCACGAGGCAAATGCGCGCAGTTTCTATTTGCTGACCAGCGGGGAGAGCACGCTGGAGGGATAATGTCGCCTCCCCCACTATGGTCGCGTCTTCTGCGTCGCCTTGAGAAGCAGATCGCCTCGCGCTTCTTCCTGGACCAATGGATCATCCTGATCGGGCGGGGCATGGAGTTCGACTCGTTGCAGTGGGCCGCCTTCCGTCCCCTCGTCCCGCCCCGAGATCGGTACTGGGCCGATCCGTTTGTCATCCAGAAGGGCGAGCGCTATTACGTCTTTGTCGAGGAGAAGCCTTATGCCCTCGGCCGCGGCCACATCGCCTGCCTGAGCCTGGATGGGGAGGGGAGCCTGCTCGAGCATCGCGTCGTGCTGGAACGCCCCTACCATCTTTCCTATCCGTTCCTCTTCGAGTATGAACAGGCCTTGTACATGCTGCCGGAGAGCGCGGCCCACCGCACGCTGGATGTCTATCGTTGCACGCACTTCCCCGATGAGTGGCAATTCGTCAGGACGCTCATGAGCGACGTGTATGCCGTAGACGCCACCCTGCTCGCATGGGATCGGAAGTGGTGGTTGTTTGTCAATCTCAAGGAAGCGGGCGGGTCAAGCCTGGATGCGCTCTATCTCTTCCACGCCGATCAGCCCCTGGCCGAGCGCTGGATTCCGCATCCACGCAACCCGATCGTGCGGGATGTGCGTTCGGCGCGCCCGGCCGGGCGCGTCCTCGTTACGGAGGCGGGACTCATTCGCCCCTCGCAGGATTCTTCCCGTCGTTATGGATATGCCCTGCGCTTCAACCGCATCACGAAATTGACCGCAACGGAGTATCAGGAACGGTGCCTGAGCACCTTTGCGCCGGTGAGCGGCGGGATGCGAGCCGTGCATACCTTCAATCAGGCGGGGGAACTGACTGTTATCGATGCGGTCTTGCGCCGGCGGCTGCGAGGGCTGTGAGACCGGCGGGGTTTCCTGGGCCCCGCCGGCCCGAACGCTGCGACCCTGCCAGGAATCGCAGCGGCCTCCCTCTTCGGATATGGCTATGTCCTTGTGAACGGCTTTTCATCTTGAGGATGAGCGCTGATGCCCACAGGATGATAGGTGGGCTCCAGCGGGGGGGCTGGCCGCGCTGTCGGGGTGGGCTTGGGGGCCGGGCGCGGATAGGATGGAGCGGGCTCTTTGCCATCCGCCGCCCGCGAGGTGTGTGAAGCAGGCCGCTTCTCGGCCACGCTGAACAGGTCCTCGCCCGCGATCGAGAACGCACCGATAAGCAGGATGCGCACGACCCAGACCATGATGGCGACAAAGATCGGCACACCTTTCGTCATTGCGGCCTGCCCGATGAGCAGGCTGCCCGCGGCAGCATGGTTGAGGATGGCCAGCGACACACCCCACCAGGTGAGGGCCGCGTTGAAGCCTGCCGCCAACAGCCACGCGCCGAACAAATACCACACCTCGACAGGTTCCTCGCGCCCCTGTTGAGGAGTGAAGAGACGGGCAATGCCGGCAAAGTCAATCCCACAGAAGGCAAGGGCCAGGATGGTGGACCAGCGAATGCCGAGCGTCTCCACCTCGCCCAATATGTCGGTCAGCGCAAATGCGGTAGTGGAGTAGTTGAACACCTCGAAGGCCAGCAGGGCGATCAGGAGGATGACGGCGAAAATAGTGCCGCGCCTGACCGCCGCGCCCCGCAGGGCGGGCATCATTTGAAAGGCAAAGGAAGGGTTCATCGCAACCTCTCTTTCCGCGATCCACTCAAGATCGCGCTTATATTATAGAACGAATGTTCTTTTTGTCAAGTGGCTTTTCCGGGTGATTATTCCTGCATGCCACATGCCAGAGAGTCCGGTTACTTATTTGTCACGCTTTGTTGCAAACACATTTTCAACTTGCTGTGAAACCATTTTTCGTCCTCGCCCCTTCCAACTCTTCATTTCCCTTTGGGAGAGCGCAGCGCTGAGGAGGACAGATCGCAGGCGCAAGAGCCACGGCTGAAGGCGTCACTGCGCTTAAGCGTGGTCACGTGGCTTAAGCGTGGTCACGTGGCTCGCTTTTGAGCGAACTGTGCCCAAGGATGCCAAGAAGGCAAGCGCAGGCTGTGAGCGCGGAAAGTAGAAACACCCGACGATGGGCAGTCCCCAACATTCCGGAACCGCGCTCCGCATCGCACGGCATCTCGGACTTCGATCGGCTCCGCACGTCAAGGTTTGTTACGGCTCACTCGAAGGGGATGACTCCGCGGCGGACGCCTTCGCGAAGAAGCCCCGGGCCCGGAATACTTGCTATTCTGCCCGGAGCGTGATAAACTTTGTTTCGATGGCGACGCACTTGCTGGTGGTCACGCCCAGTACAGGGTTTGGGGAGCTGGTTCGCCGCTCTCTTGAGGAGACGGGAAACTATCGCGTTTTTGTCGTCCACAACAAGGCGGCCGCGATCGTGCGCGCCGACGAAGAGGCCTGCAAAGTGGCTTTTCTCGATCTCGACCTGGGCGCCTCACGGGTGGAAGATATCGGGCAGTCCCTGCGCACCATCCTCCCCGGCATTCAACTCATGGTCCTGGCCCAGGATGAAATCCCGCCGACGCTCGATGCCATTCGCCCGTGGACGCTCGTTCGCAAGCCCTCCTCTCCCTCGGAGATGAGGCAGATTCTCTCCCATCCTGTTCAAACGCTCGCGGCCTCTGCCCCCAATGCCGATGCGTCCGTTGCGCCGGCTTGGCTGGGCGATGTGCGCCGGGCGGCTCAGCATCTGACGCGGCTGACGCTGGAATCTTCGGCTCAGGCGGCCCTCATCACGCAGCACAACAGCTTGTGGGCCTATGCGGGGCAACTTTCCCAGGCCGCCGCCGATGAAATCACCCAAACGCTGGTACGCACTTGGGGTGGACAAAAGGGCAGCGATCTGCTGCGCTTCATCCGCCTCGAGAGCACGCGGGCCGAGCACATGCTCTATGCCACCGAGTTGAGCGCGGGCATGTTGCTGGCCATGGTATTCGATGCCGAGACCCCCTTCAGCACGATCCGTTCCCAGGCGGCTCATCTCGTCGAATCACTTGATGATACCGGAACGCCCGCGCCCCCCCAGGCCTCTCCCTCTGATCGGACCGAGAGCGAGATCGAAGACGAGACCGCCAACCTGCCTCCCATCTCCAGCATTTTGACGGACATTCCCGCCCCCAATCCCACGCCCGCGCCTGTCGCCTCGCGCGCAACGGACACGCGCCCAACGACCTCCTCTCTGGACGAGGAGGCGGGACGCGGCCTGACCCAGACTCGCCCCAGCCCGACATCCTGGCGTCCGCTTTCCGTAAAAGAGGTGCGGGAGGCGCCCCGCTCCGACCTGGCGCAAACGCTCCCCGCGCGGGCCTCTGACGATTTGGAGGTGACCGCGCCATCGAAATGGCTCTCGCGGCCCGAAACGACCCTGCCCGTTTCCCTGCCCGGTGAACTGGACGCGACGCGTCCACGTCCGGCCGTCGAGGGAGGCCTTCAACTCGAAGCCGTCTCCCCCGCCCTTTACCATCTCTCGTACGCCTGTCTGCTGGTGCCGCGCTTCACCTCGCATCATCTGATCGGCGATATTGCCGATCGCCTTTCCGAATGGCTGCCGCAGATCTGCATTGCCTTCGGCTGGCGGCTCGAATATCTGGCCGTGCGTCCGGAATACTTGCAGTGGGTGGTCAACGTGCCTCCCGCCACGGCCCCGGCCCGCATCATGCACGTGATCGGCCGGCAGGCCTCGGAACGGATCTTCACCGAGTTCCCACGCCTGAGGAAGGAGAATCCATCGGGGGATTTCTGGGCCCCGGGGTACGTGATCATCGGGAGCACTCAGCCGCTTCCCTCGCAGTTGGTGCGGGATTACATTGAGCAGATTCGCCGCCGACAGGGCATCGAAAAGCCACGCCGCTAACAAGCGTTCGCACCGTGCCGGCGCAGAGGCCGCCGAGGATCCCTTCGCGCTCTGCGCTTTTTGTCTGCTCGAGCCTCGCTTGCGGTTCACTCCCTGAATTATGCCGCCCACACTCTATCTTATTGACGGGCATGCGCTTGTCTACCGCATGTACTTTGCTCTGACCCGCGGCGCGGACTCTCAGCGCTGGCGTTCTTCCAAAGGTGAGCCGACGGCCGGCACCTATGGCTTTGCGCGCGAACTTCTGCGCATTCTAGCTCAGGAGCGGCCCGAGTACCTGATGGTCGCCTTCGATACGGGCAGAACCTTCCGCGATCGCATCTACCCCGAATATAAGGCCACGCGCCTGAAAATGCCCGATGATCTCACGCCGCAGATCGAGCGCATCCACCAGCTGGTGGACGCCTTCAATATCCCGCGCCTCGAGGTCGAAGGCTACGAGGCCGATGACGTGCTCGGCTCGCTGGCGCGCCTGGCCGCGGCCCGCGGTCTGGGGGTCAAGATCATCACCGGCGACCGCGATCTTCTCCAACTCGTCAACGAATATACCGTCGTCTACCTGGCGGGGGACGATAAGACTTACATCACTGCCGAGGACGTGACCCAAAAGCTCGGCGTGCGCCCGGAGCAGATTGTGGATTACAAGGCCCTGGTCGGAGACAAGTCCGATAACATCCCCGGTGTGCGAGGCATTGGCGAGAAAACGGCCATCGCCTTGCTCGAGCGCTTCCACACCCTGGACAACATTTACGCGCATCTCGACCAGGTTGAGGAAGGCTGGCGCCACAAACTGGAGCAGGGGCGCGAGGCGGCCTATATGAGCCGCGAGCTGGCTCGCATCCGCACCGACCTGCCACTGGAACTGAACCTCGAGCAGGCGCGTGCGCACGACTTCGAGGTCGAGAAGGTCAAGGCACTTTTCTCCGAACTGGAATTCCGTTCGCTGCTCAAGCCCCTCGAGCACCTTCGCGGAGAAATCGCCTCGGCTGCTGGACCACACGGCCAGCTTGCGCTGTTCGACGTGGCCGTGCCGGCCGTGCGCCTCGTGCAGCCGGCCGTCTCCATTGAGGTCCATGTCGTCGACACCTTCGAGAAGTTAGAACGCCTCGCCGCAGCCCTCGCCAGCGCGCCGGTCATCGCCTTCGACACCGAGACCACCTCCACCGACGAGATGCGGGCTGCCCTGGTCGGCCTCTCGTTTGCGATTCGCGCCGGCGAGGGCTATTATGTGCCTCTTGGTCACCGCCTCGGGAACAATTTACCCCTCGAACGGGTGATTGCCTCGCTGCGCGCTCCCCTCACGGATGCTCGCCTTCCCAAGGTTGCTCACCACGCCAAGTACGATTACATCGTGCTGGCGCGCCATGGCCTGCGCGTCTTCCCCATTACCTTCGACACCATGATTGCCGAGTTCGTGCTCGACCCTGCCTCGCACAACCTCGGGCTGAAGAATCTGGCCGCGGCGCGCCTCGGTGAACAGATGACGCCCATCGAAGATCTGATCGGCCGCGGCAGGAAACAGATCAGCATGGCGGAGGTGGAGGTCTCCGTAGCGGCTGCCTATGCCGCCGCCGATGCCGAAGTCACATTGCGCCTTCTGCCCGTTCTGCAAGATGGGCTGCAGCGTGTCAACGCTCAAAGGCTGATGGACGAAATCGAAGTCCCTCTCATCCCCGTCCTGGCCGAAATGGAATTGAGCGGCGTCCTGCTCGACCTGCCGTTCTTTGAAAGCCTGTCCACGGAATTCAGCCAGCGCCTGGCCGAGATCGAGGAGCGGGTCTATGAGGCGGTAGGCAAGGTCTTCAACCTCAACTCCACGCAACAACTTTCTGAAGTGCTCTTCAGCCGTCTGCGCCTCCAACCCCCCGATCGCACCCGAAAGACGACCAGCGGACACTACTCTACCTCGGCAGACATCCTCGACGCCCTGCGGGGCCAGCACCCGGTGGTGGATTGGGTTATCCAACACCGTGAACTCTCCAAACTCAAATCCACGTATATCGAGGCGTTGCCGGCCGCAGTCGATCCGGCTACGGGACGCGTGCACACCTCCTACAGCCAGACCGGCGCCGTGACCGGGCGGCTCTCCTCCTCGAATCCCAATTTGCAGAACATCCCCATCCGCAGCGAGGAGGGACGCCGCATTCGGCGCGGCTTCATTGCGCCGGCGGGCCACGTGCTCCTCTCGGCCGATTATTCGCAGATCGAACTGCGCCTCGCGGCCCACATGTCCAAAGATGAGGGAATGCTGGCAGCTTTCCGCGCCGGACAGGATATCCACGCCGCCACCGCCGCCGCCATCTATCGCCTCCCCCTCGAGCGAGTGACCCCGGAGATGCGCCGCCATGCCAAGGCCATCAACTTCGGACTGCTCTATGGCATGTCGCCCTTTGGCCTGACGCGCTCGACCGACCTGACCCTGGCCGAGGCGGAGGATTTTGTGCGGACTTACTTCGAGCAATTCCCCGGCATCAAGCGCTATCTGGATGACATTCGCAAACAGGCGGCCCAACGGGGCTATGTGGAGACGCTGCTGGGACGCAGGCGTTACTTCCCGGCCCTGCGCGGCCGCAGCAGTGGCGCCGCTAAGAGCCGCGAGGAACGCGAGGCGATCAACGCCCCCATCCAGGGCACAGCCGCCGACATCATAAAGATGGCCATGATTCGCATCCCCCCTGCCCTGCGCCAGGCCGGCCTGCACGCCCGCATGCTCCTGCAAGTACATGACGAACTGGTGCTCGAGGTCCCGCAAGATGAACTGGAGAGCACCGCCGCCGTTGTGTGCCGCGTGATGGAAACGGCCTATCCGTTGGACGCCCCTCTTGTGGTTGAAGCGCGCTTCGGCCCGAACTGGGGTGAGATGAAGAGCGTTTCGAGAACACTCGGTCGCTGAAGATCGCCTCCGCCCGGATGCAAATCCGTGTTCACATCCTGTGAGTCTGCTCATCTTGAAGGGCGCTGCGCGGGCGGCGAGGAAGCGGCCTTGAGCCAATTTTCGCGCCGCACACCCGAAGAGCGTCCCACTCTGAGCCGCAGGATTTCAGACCCTGGCGGCCGGGCAAGATGAATTTCTGCATGCTTTCAAGGAGAACGTTGTGTTTCACTTCGGCGAGAACTGGGCTTCCTTCTCCCGCCTCCTGAACGAGGAGCGCATTCAAGAGGCGATGCAATCGTTGACCTCGCTGCTTGGCGAGGGCGCTCTCCAGGGAAAATCCTTCCTGGACATCGGCTGTGGAAGCGGTCTGTTTTCGATCGCCGCAGCCCGCCTGGGGAGTCGTCCCGTGCTGGGCGTGGACATAGATCCGCTTTCGGTTCAGGTCTCACGTGAGAACGCGGCGCGCGCCGGCCTGGGAAGCGCGGTCTCCTTCTGCCAGGCCTCGGTGCTGGACTCCGAGCAGATGGAGGCGCTGGGGAGGTACGATGTGGTCTACGCCTGGGGTGTCTTGCATCACACCGGCGCCATGTACGCGGCCATCCGCGCTGCGGCGCAGCGCCTCAACCCCAGCGGCTGGCTGGTGATTGCCATTTATAATCGCCACTGGTCTTCCGGGGCGTGGAAGGTGGTCAAGAGAATGTATAACCGCGCTGGCCGGCTTGGGCAGAAAGCATGGATCTGGGCCTTCACCCCTCTCCTGCTGGTCGCAAAATGGCTGGTGACCTTCAAGAATCCGTTCCGGGTGCGGCGCGGCATGGACTTCATGCACAACGTTGTCGACTGGCTCGGTGGGTATCCCTATGAGTATGCCGGTGTGGAAGAAATGTGTCGCTTTCTGGAGAGGCTGAATCTAAGGGTGGTGGATGTGCGCCGGGCGAACACGCCCACTGGCTGCAACGAATTTATCTGTCGCGCCCCGTAACGGCCTGCCGGTTGGCGTTTTTGTCCCTCTTCCTGCCACCCAATGACTGCTCATCCTAGTGAACCCGTTCAGGGTGCGTCCGACTCCAGGCCCCGCTCCCCGGCTTCCAAACTGTGGACGCTTGTCAAGATCGCGCTGGCCCTCCTCCTGGTGGGGGTGGTCCTTTCGAGGACCGAGGTGGCCCAACTTCTGGCGCTGCGCCGGCACATCGCGGCATCCTGGCTGCTGGCCAGCCTTGTCCTGTTTCTCCTGCTGACGGCCATAAAAACCCTTCAGTATCATGTGTTTTTCAGGGCCGAGGTCACGTACCCGCAAATGCTGCAGGTGGTCATCCTGCAAAACGCGCTCACGAACTTCATCGCCACGGGGGCCGGCATCGCTTCATTTCTGACCTCGCTCAAAGTAGAGCGTGGAGTGAGGCTGAGCCACTCGTCTCTGGCATTCCTGTTCACAAAGACCGGGGATTTCTTTGCCCTGTGGTGTTTTCTGGGATTGTCTTTGTGGCGGCTCTGGCCGCAGGTAACGGTCTTGCGAGGCGTGGCCATGGGCTTGATGGGATTGTTGGGGGCGGGGCTGATGGGGATAGCGGCGGCCGTGACCCTGCGTAGGAGATTCATGGAGTTGGCCAGGCGCGGGCTGGAGGGGACTCGCCTGAGGCGGCTGGGGCCGGCGCGGAGGGGTCTGGAGGCGACTCGCCTGAGGCGGCTGGGGCCGGCGCGGAGGGGTCTGGAGGCGTTGGAGGACGTGCTCTCTCAGGGGACTTTGATGGAGGCAGCTGTGTTGGGAAGAGCGTCATTGATTTCGCTGGTGTATCTGGCGCTGACAACGGTCTGGATGTATGCGAGCCTGCGGGCCTTTGGCGTCCAGATAGGAATGATGAGCGTTGTGTTTGTCAACGTCTTCATCCAACTGCTCTCGAACCTGCCCATTCACGTCTTCGGCGGGCTGGGCGTGAGCGAGGCCACCTCCCTGTACTTATATGGGTTCTTCTATCCCGATCAAGGGGAACTGGCGGCGGCCCTGATCGGCTTCCGTCTGCTGTTCTATCTCATGAATCTGCTGGTGCTGGCATACATCCCTGCTCATGCCGTCTGGCGCAGGAGACACTGATCAATCCACGGGCTCCCCGTTCGTGAGGCGCGGGGCGATGGAAGCCATGGTGGCGTAAAGCAGGAAAGCGGTGATGAGCAACAGGAAAGCATACTCCTGGCCCTCTTTCCAGTAGAAATACACGGCAACACCCAACAGAGCGAAGAGATCCAGGGCAAGCATGAAGGCCACGAAGAGGGCGCCCTGCTGCCAGGAGGAGAGTTTCAGGATGTAGCCCAACCGGCGCAGGCTCTCCCACCAGCCGGCGCACAGCAGCAGGGCGGTGGGAATGATGGCCGGGAAGGCGTAGCGCGCCCAGGGGATGGTTGGGGAGCGCGAGAGGAGTTCCATCCCGCCACGCGCCACCGTTGATCCCCAAACGCCGGCCAGCGAGAGGCCCAGCACAGCCATTTCTGCCCAGGGAACAGAACGCGCTTTCCGCCAGAGAAGGAAAATGGCCCCAACCGTTCCCAAAGCGGTGAGCCACTGAAGGATTTCGTACGAAGCCGGCGCTCCCGGCAAGCTCACCTTGTGGCGCGCCAGCTGTGCCCAAAACGTCTGGAGCAACGTGCTTGCCACGCTTTTATAATATACCTTGTTTCCAGGCCAGTCCTGCAACGAGGCCAGAAAGATATCGGGAGAACCGATGGGGAAGGCTCCACTCAATGCCTTATTCAAGGCGCGTTCCAGCACAGGGTTTAACCAGAACCACGCCAATTCCGCCGAGGCGCCGCGCAGCCGATTCTGGAAGGGCTGCCCGCCCCAGGTCCCGCCCTGAGCCGAGGGGTCGTTGAAGTGAGGGCTGCCTGTTCGTACTCCCTCTGCCAGCACCAACCCGTCGTAATAAATATGCAAACTGGCTGTTTCACCTTCGTTCTCAGCGAGAGAGGGGGAGGGGATGAGTTCCAGCCAGCCGCTCTCGGCCTCGAAAGGCACTTCGAAAGTGAGTGCATAGAACGTCGGTGTGGTCGTCAGGGTGATGGTTTGGGATGGGCTGTGGGCCACATCGCCCTTATAGATTGCCATGCGCAGAATAGGGAGGCGCACAGCAACAGGTTCACTGGCCCACATCCAGGCCCCCAGTGTGACACTTTTATCGCGCAAAGGACGTATCTGTTCCACGCTGATGAACTGCCCGATCCAGGGAGTTTGCCCTTGTTGATAATGCAGATGGAAGACGTACTGTCCTAGCGGCGCATCGGTTTGCCGGAGGCGTGTGCTCTCGCTCTGTGCCGCGCCGCGATACCAGAAACGGGCATCACCCCAACGCAATGAAAGGACGGCGGCTATCATGAAACCCGCTGCCAGCATGGCCCAGGCCAGCTGGCGTTTGCGGCCGCGCAGCAGGGAAAAAAGAAGCACAACGGGCGCCAGTCCAAAGGCGGACCAAGTAGTACTCTTGGTCCAGTAACAGAGGAGCAGAGTGAATCCCAGAGCAACCAGCCGCGAAAGGGAAAAGCCGCGCCGCATGATCCGCAGAGACGCCCACACAAAGAGGGAAAACACCAGCACCGCCCCCACATCGTCGTTAATAGAGGTCATGGTATCGGCGAGGCCAGGCAAGAGGGCCACGAAGAGCGTCACCATCCATTGGAGCGGATGTCTTTCTGGCAGCAGTTCGCCCAATGTTTTCCACGTTACCAAAACCGTCAGCAGGAACATTGCCAGGGACATCAAGCGCACGGCGCGGTTTTGTGCAGCGAAGTCAGCATTCCCCAGAAGACGCAGTGGAAACGAGGCAATTACATAGTATAAAGGAAAACTTGTTTGTCCACTTCCACCCCCCAGACTTACCGGCTCGTTGCTGGAGAAATCGGGGCGGTAATTCAGCACATCGTAGTAACCATAGCGAACGAGCGATAACGCCAACTCGCGCCGCATGGATTCATCGACCTCTCCAAATCGTGGCCAGTGATCGAGATGCACGATCTGCCAAGCGAATTCGAAATGCCCTGGCTCATCATAGTGCCACCAGGGTGGAATGAGAAAAGTATATAAAAGCCCCTGGCAGAGCGCCATCCACAGAAGGATGGGAAGCATTGGCTGGCGAGAGGAACGAATGACATGCTTTACATTACAAAGAAAAGAATCGAACAGTTGCATGGCGAGATTTTACTCCTCTCCCACCGGAGTAGGGCGGGTGTGAAAAAGTATCACCCCATTCATTAACCGTGGGTGAGGGGGCAAACAGCCTGGTAGTGGGATGGCGGTCCGCTGTCCAGCGGCTGCCATCCACTGCCCACGGTCGATGCGGCGCAGGAGACACTGATCAATCCACGGGCTCCCCGTTCGTGAGGCGGACTTCTCCGGCGGCGAGGGATCGGCTTTGAGCCGATTTTCGCGAAGCACGCTTGTAAGGAGGCGACGAAAGCGCTGGATGAATCTCCGAACGCTTTCGGGGCCATCAAACGGAGTCGATTCGAGCGCGGAGTTTTTCTGCCATCTCTTTGTACGCCGCGAGCCTCTCGCGTTCCTTTTGCACCACGGCGGGCGGGGCCTTGCGAGAAAAATCGCCTCCCAGCAGCGCTTCCAGGCGGGCCATGTGCGCCTCCACCTCGGCCAACTCTCTCTTCAAGCGCACCGCTTCTCCCTGGGAATCCACCATGCCCGCCAACGGCAGATGGATTTCCACAGGGCCGACCACCAGCACAGCGCTCCCGGCGGGCCTTTTCTTCAAAGTCTTGTTGATTCTGAGCGCCGAGGGTTCGAGGCCGGCCAGCATGCAAAGGACGGCTGCCTGCTCTTTGATCAAATCGGCTTTCTTGCCGGCAACGAAAACGGCTGCCAGTTGTCGGGAGGGGGGCACACGCTTCTCGGCGCGCAGGTTGCGGATGGCACGCACGATCGCCTGGATCAGAGCGAAATCGGCGATCTTGGCCTCCTCCCAACCCTCGAGCGGGCGCGCGGCGGGCCAGGGCGCAACGATGAGCGCCTCGGGCCAGTTTGCAGCGAGAGGCGCCAGGGGGGAGGCAAGAAGCGCCTGGCGGAGATGCCCCCACACCTCTTCCGTCACGAAGGGCGTGAAGGGATGGAGCAGACGCAGGCAACTATCCAGGACATATGCCAGAGTTTCCACCGTCTGTTCTTTGATCTCTTCCCTCTGCAATTGCCCTTTGGCAATCTCCACGTACCAGTCGGCAAACTCCGACCAGAAGAAATCGTAAATCTGTTGTCCAGCCTGCCCATACTGGAAGGTTTGAAAGAGGCGTTCCACATCCTGGATGAGTTGTTGCAGGCGCGCCCGGATCCAGGTATCGGCGAGGGTATGGGTCGGCGAACGGGTGGGTTGGTTGCCGGGTTCCAATGTGCCAGGCTCCAATTCACCACCTCCCAGGTTGCCGATTGCCGAAATCACAAACCTCCCGGCATTCCAAATCTTGTTGGCGAAGTTGCGGTTGGCCTCCACCTTCTTCACCGAGAGGTTCATGTCGTTGCCAGGCGTGGAGCCAACCAGCAGGGTGAAGCGCAGGGCGTCGGTACCGAAGTCGTTCATCACGGTCAACGGGTCGATCACGTTACCATAGGTCTTGCTCATCTTTCGCCCCTGTTCGTCGCGGATCAACCCATGCAGATAGACGGTATGGAAAGGAATCTGCCCGGTAAACTCCAGGCCCATCATGATCATGCGCGCCACCCAGAAGAACAGGATGTCGTAGCCGGTCTCCATGATCGAGGTGGGATAGAAATATTTGTAATCGGGCGTCTCCTCCGGCCAGCCAAGCGTGGAGAACGGCCACAGGGCCGAGGAGAACCATGTATCCAGCACGTCCGGGTCCTGCCTCAGTTGCGGGGAGCCGCAGGCGGCGCAGTGAGTTGGGTCTGCGCGCCTCACGGTCATGTGGCCTTCCGGGCAGTACCAGACGGGGATGCGATGTCCCCACCACAGCTGGCGGCTGATGCACCAATCCTCGATGTTTTCCAGCCAGTTGAAGTAGACCTTTTCGAAGCGCTCCGGCACGATCTGGATGCGCCCCTCGCGCACGGCCTGCAGGGCGGCCTTCGCCAGCGACCCGATCCGGACGAACCACTGTTCGGAGATCATCGGCTCGACGATCTCGCCGCCGCGCTGTGAATGCGGGATCGCCGTGCGATACGGCTCGGTTTTGAGCGTCAGCCCGGCCGCCTGCATATCGCCCCAAAGTTTTTCGCGGCAAACGAATCGGTCCAGACCCTGATACGGGCCGCCGTTTTCGTTGATGCGCGCGGCCTGATCGAGGATCGAGATGATCGCCAGGCCGTGGCGCTGGGCGATCTCGTAGTCGTTCGGGTCATGGCCCGGCGTGATCTTGAGCGCACCCGTGCCGAATTCCATGCTGACGTATTCATCGGCAATGACGGGAATCTCGCGTCCGAGCATCGGCACGATGACCGTGCGCCCGATGTGTTTCCTGTAGCGTTCGTCTTTGGGATGAACCGCCACGGCTGTATCGCCCAGGATGGTCTCCGGGCGAATCGTGGCAACCGGGATGTATTCGTCCGAATCTTTGAACATGTACTTGAAGTAATACAGGGTGACTTCCTCTTCGGAGTATTCCACCTCCAAGTCGGAGACGGCGGTTTTGAGTCCCGGCGACCAGTGGATCAGACGCGGGCCGCGATAGATGAGGCCTTTCTCATAGAGGCGGACGAAGGCTTCTCGTACGGCGCGACTCAGCCCGGCGTCCAGGGTGAAGCGCTCGCGCTTCCAATCGCAGGAGGCGCCCAGCCGCCGGATCTGCATGGTGATGATGCCACCGTATTTCTCCTTCCAGGCCCAGGTGCGGCGCAGGAATTCCTCGCGGCCGATGGCTTCGCGCGAGGTGCCCTCACGGGCAAGCATTTTTTCCACCTGCAACTGGGTTGCGATTCCAGCGTGATCGGTGCCGGGCACCCACAGCGTGGGAATGCCCTTCATGCGGTGATAGCGGATCATCAGGTCTTCCATGCTGACGAACATGGCGTGGCCAAGATGCAATTCGCCGGTCACGTTGGGCGGCGGAATCGAGATGACGAACGGCCTGATGCTCGGGTCGAAGTCCGGTTTGTGGGGGTCGTTCCATGGTCGGAAGTAGCCGCCTTCCTCCCATAGGGCGTAGATGCGCGGCTCGGTGGATTTGAAATCATAAGTTTTGGGAAGGTCGTAGCGGGTCATGGGTGCTCCTGTTAGTCAAGAGTCGAATAGTGTGTAGTCGTGTGGCTGCCTGCTCTCACTCTGACCCTTATCATCTCCGAAAGGGGGCTCCCAAAGGGAGAGGGCATCGGCAACCAAAATGAGATTCTATGACCAGAAACGCAATTGCCTGCCTTCGTGCAATGAATGATTTGAAGCCGGTGTCATGGCGAGCCCGTCCGGGCGAAGCAATCCCCCGCAGGCCGTGTGAAAAAGCCTCAACGGGCAGATGGCTTCCATCGCGGCGCTCTTCGCAGTGACAACGGGCAGGCTTAGAAAGAAAAAACGCCTCGTCCGGTTGAGGACGAAGCGCAGGCTCCGCGGTACCACCTCCATTCAACCTTGCCGGTTGCTCTCTGCAGCCGACCATCATCGGCCTGCGCGCTAACGGGCGCTCCCGTGACGGTCTACTCGTTGGCACTTGCCAACTTTCTTCGTCATCCAAACCAGGCGACTTCGGCGCAGCGTTTCCCGCGGAGGCTTCCACCGTGTCCTCCTTCTCTATCGGGCCGTCTTGCGCCTACTCCTCCTGGGTTGGGGGGATTATACGCGGGAGGGGGCGGCAAGTCAAGAAGAATCGCGCGTATCTGCGGGTAAGAGCCAGGGCCCACCGCACGAGGCAGCCTGCCCTCAAGGCCGCTCCGCGCTACGGGTTTACAAAATTGCTGACCAGCCAGACAGTCGGATGGAGGCGACTACAGGCCCAAGTAGGCGGTACGCACGTGCCTGTTCCCGAGCAACCGACGCGCCGACCCTTCCAACTCCACCCGTCCCTCGGAGAGCACATAACCGTAATCGCTGATGGCCAGCGCCATGTGTACATTCTGCTCCACCAGGAGAACGGTGATGCCCATCGCGCGCAACTGCTTCAGGCTCTCGAACAGCTGGATCACCAGGAGCGGTGCCAGACCAAGCGAGAGTTCATCGATCATCAACACTTTTGGCTCGGCCATGATGCCGCGCCCGACGGCGAGCATTTGCTGTTCGCCGCCGCTCAGCGTGCCGGCCTTCTGCCGGCTGCGCTCTTTGAGGCGTGGAAACATGCTGTAGACGCGCTCGAGATTCTCCTTCATCTTCGGGCGCGCTCTGGCCGTGGAGGCACCCATTTCCAGGTTTTCGTACACGGTCATCTCGGTGAACAACTGGCGGCCCTCCGGAACAAGCACCAGGCCCATCTCGGCTTTGGTGTGAGGGGGCAAATGACTGACGTCCCGGCCCTCAAAGTGGATTGCACCCCGCCAGGGGCGGAGCAACCCCACGACGGTCCTCAGCAAGGTGGTCTTTCCTGCTCCGTTGCCCCCCACCAGGCACGTCAGTTTGCCCTCCTGTACCTTGAGCGAGGCTCCCCACAGAATTTGAACTTCTCCATATCCGGCGCCCAGGTCTTTTACTTCGAGGATGTTCATGCTCTTGCCTCCAGCAGGCGCTCGGCGAGGCGCGGGTCTCCCAGATAGGCCTCGATCACGCGCGGGTTGTTGGCCACCTCTTGCGGCGTCCCCTCCGCGATCTGCTGGCCATAGTCCAAAACGATCACGCGATCCGAAACATTCATGATGGCTTTCATCACATGCTCGATCATGATGATGGTGATGCCCTGTCCGCGAATCTTGAGGATGATCTGCACCATGCTTTCGATCTCGGATGGATTCAGCCCGGCCAGGACCTCGTCCAAAAGCAGCAGGTAGGGACGCGCCGCCAGGGCGCGGGCCAGTTCCAGGCGTTTCTTCTGGGCCACGTTCAGGCTGCTGGCTAGTTGGGAGGCGCGTGCGGCCAGGCCGACGAACTCCAGCACTTCGTCGGCGATGCGCGCCGCTTCGTCTAGGGCGTGATGCTCACGCCCAAAGCACGCCCCGGCCATGACGTTCTCGCGCACCGTGAGTTCATTCAGCGGGCGGACAATCTGATGGGTTCTGGCTATGCCCATATGGGCCAGATGATACGGCCTGAGGCCGGTGACGTCCCTCTCGCGGAAGACCACGCGCCCCTCCTCAGGAGGATAAATGCCGTTGATGACGTTGAACAATGTGGTCTTGCCGGCGCCGTTCGGGCCGATCAGGCCCAGAATCTGCCCCTGCGGCAGGTCGAATGTGACGCGCCCGAGCGCCTGCAAGCCGCCGAAGCGCTTGGTCACCCCTTGGACGGATAAAAGCACGCTCATACCAGCACCTTCCTCAAGGTTGGGAATCTTCGCCTCAGCCATCCAATGAGGCCGGCCGGGATGAACAGAATGATGAGCAACAATAAAATGCCGGCAATCACCAACTGGAAGTTCTTGAGCGCCAGAGCGCCGATCATGATGTTGCTGGTCAACAATCGGCTGCGCAGTTGCTGATAGCCCAGCGCGCCCAGGATCGGTCCCAGCACGGTGCCCTGCCCGCCGAGCATGATCATCACCAGAGACTCGATCGAAAAATGCAGGCGAAAGGCATCGCCCGGCTCCACATTGCCGTTTTTGAAGAAGAACAACACCCCCAACATGCCGGGCAAAACGGCGGAGAAGACGAAGGCCAGCGTCTTGGCATTTGGAGCGACTACCCCGATGACCTCGGCCGCATCCTCGTCCTCGCGGATGGACAGCAGCCCCAATCCCAGTTTACTCTCTTTGATCCAGTAACTGAAGAGCACGGCAAGAATGCTGAGGGTCACCACAAGGTAATACACGAGCCACAAGGCCCGTGCCGGGCCGCCATAGGGCTGGTAAACGGAAAATTGCAATTCTATCCCGGTCGAGGCGCCAAAGGGCTTGAAGTTGGCCACAAAGGTGCGCGCGGCTTCGTTGACCCCGATGGTGACCAGCGCAAAATAGGCCCCGCGCAGCCGCAAGATGGCTTTGCCAAGCAGGAAGGCCAGCAGCCCGGAGAAGGCTCCGCCCGCCAGGGCCGCAGCCAGGATGGGCGTGTTCCATCTCAGGATCAAATACATCCCCACATATCCGCCCAGCCCGTAAAAAACCACATGCCCGAACGAGACGTAGCCTGTGTAACCCATGATGATGTTCAGGCTCACAGCCATGACGATGGCCAGCAGGACGGTGAAGATCATCTCCCGCAGCGCCGCGTTCTGCGAGGGGATGGGCCAGAGTCCCAATGCCAGGACAGTGGCCAGAGAAATCCACAGGCCGGGGCTCAACCAGCTTTTCATCTTTTCTCTCCAAGCAGGCCACTGGGTTTGACCAGCAGGATTAAAACAAAGAGCAGGAATTCGATGGCCGGCACCCAGGTGTTCGGCATGGCGAGCGGAAGGAGGCCCTCCAGCACACCCAGGATCAATCCCCCCAGCAGTGCACCGAGTGGATTGCCCAGCCCGCCCAGCACGCCAATCACGAAACTCTTCAACTCATAAACACCGCCGGAGAGGATGGTGAACGAGAAGAAGGTCGCGATCAGGCCGCCGGCAATGGCGGCCAGCATGGTGCCAATCCCAAAACTGAGCGCCAGGACGCGCGCCGCCGGGATGCCCATCAACTCGGCTGCGGCACGGTTATTCGCCACCGCACGGACGTTCTTGCCGGGGCGCGTGCGATAGAGAAACAAATACAAGGCGGCCGTGACCAGGAGCGTGATCAGACCGGCGATCAGGCGGGTGCCCTGAATGGTGAGGGGGCCCAGACTCACACTGCCGACCGAGAACCCCGAATCGCGCGGCGAAGTCGTAAACGTGGCCGTTCCCAGCCCGATGAGGATCATGTTGACCGAGAAGGTCGCCAGGAGGGTCGAGAGATGGGGCGCATTGATGACGCGATGGATGGCCATGAAATAAATCAAGATGCCCATCAAAAGGCCCCAGATCGCCACCAGCAACAACGCCAGGTAGGGGTTGAGGCCCAGGTTGGTGAAGAGCAAATACACGCCGAACATTCCCAGGGCGATCAGCGCTCCATGCGCCAGGTTGATGACGCTCATCACACCCCAAATCAGGTTCAATCCCATCGCTGCCATGCCGTATACCACGCCGATCAACAGGCCACGCTCATCACACCCCAAATCAGGTTCAATCCCATCGCTGCCATGCCGTATACCACGCCGATCAACAGGCCGTCCACAAGGGAGGAGGCAAGCATACCGACATTCATGGGGCAGTTTCTCCTTGTCCGCTCATAAAGCGATCCCGGCCTGCGACGGCGCGCGGCCGGAAAGACGCTTCCATAAACAAAACCCCGCAGACGCCTCATGGGCGCCTGCGGGGAGGGGAGCAAAACATCAACGCAGCGGGTAAATGGCACCGGCCGTCTTGGCAGCCAGAGGCCAGACGACCTGTTTGACGAGGGCGCCGGAGGCATCCTTCTGCCACTGGACATAGACCATCTCATGCCCGGTCTGCAACCCATGATTCTCGGCACTGGTATCGAATTTGATGTGGCCGAAGAAGATGGTCATATCCATATTGTCCAGCGCGGTTTTGACAGCCTGCGTATCGAGCGCGCCGGCTGTCTCGATGGCCTTTTGCAGAATCAATCCGGCCGCATAGCCACCGGCGGCATGGTAGGAAGGCTCCTCGCCATAGGCAGCCTTGTAGGCCTCTACGAATTCTTTGCCCGTGGGGCCAAAGTCAGGAGCAAAGGCCGCCAGCGGCTCCCACTGGCTGGGGCCGACCACGCCAAGAGCCGCCTCGCCGATCTCGGCAAATTTCGGTTCGGGGGGGGCGACCAGCAGAGCGAAGAACTTGATGGGCAGATTCTTCTCGAACACGGCCTTGGCGAACTGCTGACCGTCCGCAAAGTGCCCACCGCCCAGGATGGCCTCCGGCTGTGCCGAGGCGATCTTATTGACAATCGGGGCGAAGTCGGTGGTGCCACTGTCGTAGCCCTCAAAGAGCAGGATTTCGTACCCCTTGCCCTCGGCGTATGTCTTCAGGGCATTCACCACACTGGTGGAAAACTTATCGTTCTCATGGACAATGGCGATCTTCTTGACACTCGCGTCGAGGCTGGCCAGCATATCGAGAGCCCCAGTCAGGTAGCGTCCGGCGGGCGTATAGGCCTGGTACACCAGGGTGTATCCCTTCTGGTACGTGCCCTCCGAGGCCGCACCGGTCGTGATCATGATCTTTTCGTACTGCTGGGCAATGACCGCCGCGGCATCCGCCAGGCCGGAAGAATAGGGGCTGATCAGAAAATCGGCCTTGTCCTCCGTTGCCAGTTTGGTGTAGAGCTCCTGGACGCGGTCTTTATTGGACTCGTCATCGTAGAACTTGGACTGGAATTTGACGACCGTGCCATCGGCCAGTTTGATGCCGCCGGCGTTGTTGACCTGATCCATCCAGAGTTTGAGGCCGTTGGTCTGGCGGGTGGATTCGACGTTCAGGCTGCCCGTCAGGGAGGCCGTGAAGCCGATGGTGACAGTCTTTTCGACGACCGACACCTTCGTCGGGGGAGGGGCTTGCGTGGGCGCTGCCGTGGCAGGTTGGGTGGGCGTGGGCCCGCAAGCCGTTAGCAACATGCCGGCTGAGAGCAGAAAAGCCAGCAGATGGAACAGTGAGCGTTTCATGGTTTATCTCCTCCAATCATTTAGAAGTGGGCACCCCTCGCCGTGGGGGCGTGCCTGACTTAACGCGGACATCCTCCGCAATGCGCCTTATTATACTCCCGCTTGACTTGATTCTTGGCAAGATGGGAGGGGGATTGCCCGCCCTGGGTATGCTGGCTCAATCGACCGAGCGCGGCCGCGCCTCCATACCGGAAAGCGGGTTGGAAGCCGCCCCGCGCCGGCCCACACGCCCTGACGGATGCGGGTTGGAAAGCAATCCGGCCGGAGACGCCTCCGCGTCCATGCGGTATAATTGAGATCTCAAAGCGTGTACTTGATTCGGAGACACGAAGTTAGATCAACGGCCTTCGTGTCTTTTTATGGCATTGCTCTTGAGAATCTATTAACTGTAAAGATTCTGTGTCGCGACGCATCGTCCCCGTAGGGGATGGATGTCGCATTTGGGTTGCGGGATGAACCCCGCGCTACACCCTGTCGGTGAGAGCCCATGAACGACATTGGTACTGTTCAACCTGTGGATATCGATCAGCAGATGCGCGCCGCGTATCTCGATTATGCCATGAGCGTCATTGTGGCGCGCGCCCTGCCCGACGCGCGCGACGGCCTGAAGCCGGTCCACCGCCGCATCCTCTACGCCATGCAGGAATTGGGCCTGCGTGCCAACGCGCCCTACAAGAAGTCGGCGCGCATCGTGGGCGAGGTGCTGGGCAAGTATCATCCGCACGGCGACGCAGCCGTCTATGAAACCATGGCGCGCATGGCGCAGGACTTCTCCATGCGTTATCTGCTGGTGGACGGCCAGGGCAACTTCGGCTCGATTGACGGGGATGCGCCGGCGGCCATGCGTTATACCGAGGCGCGCCTGCATCGCCTGGCCGAAGAACTGCTGGCAGATATCGAGAAGGACACCGTCGACTTTGGCCCCAACTTCGATGGTTCCCTGGAGGAACCGCTGGTTCTGCCCGCACGCGTCCCCAACCTGCTGATGAACGGCGCCTCGGGCATTGCCGTTGGCATGGCCACCAACATCCCACCGCACAACCTGCGCGAACTGGCTCAGGCCATCCAGTTCCTGATCGACAACGACGAGCGCATGGACGACATCTCGCTCGAGGAACTGATGGCGCACATCCCCGGGCCGGACTTTCCCACCGGCGGGATCATCATCGGACGGGAGGGCATCGAAGCCGCCTACGGAACGGGGCGCGGCCGCCTGGTCGTGCGCGGCATGGCCCACATCGAGGAAGGCAAAGGCGGCAAGCACGAAATCATCATCACCGAGATTCCCTACCAGGTCAACAAGGCCGGCCTGATCGAGCGCATCGCCGAACTCGTGCGCGAGGAGAAGATCGATCAGATCGCCGATCTGCGCGATGAGTCCGATCAGCGCGGCATGAGCATTGTCATCGAGCTCAAGCGCGGCGCCCAGCCGAAGAAGGTGCTCAACCAACTGTACAAGTACACCCCCCTGCAGTCCACCTTCGGTGTGCAAATGCTGGCGCTGGTGGACGGCGAGCCGCGCCTGCTCTCGCTCAAAAAGGCCCTGCAGGTCTTCATCGAACATCGACAGACCGTCCTGGTGCGGCGCTCCCACTACGAACTGGCCAGGGCGCGGGCGCGGCAACACATCCTGGATGGCTACCGGATCGCGCTGGCCAACCTGGACGAGGTGATCAAAACCATCAAAGAATCGCGCGATGCCGAGGTGGCCAAAACGAATCTGGTCAGGCGCTTCCGCCTCACCGAAATCCAGGCGCAGGCCATCCTCGACCTGCAGTTGCGGCGGCTGGCCGCGCTCGAACGACAAAAAATCGAAGAGGAGCACAGGCAGGTCGCCGAACAGATCGCCTACCTGGAAGACCTGCTGGCCCACCCCAAGAAAATCCTGGCCCTGATCCAGGCCGATATGAAAGAACTGGCCGAGAAGTACGGCGATGAGCGCCGCACGCGCATCGCCCCGGAGGCCAGAGAAGAGTTGACCGAGGCAGACCTTGTGCAGGACGAAGCCGTTTTGATCAGCATCACCGAGCGCGGCTATGTCAAGCGTGTGGCGGCCTCCGCCTTCCGCTCGCAAGGGCGCGGCGGACGGGGCGTGATGGGACATACCACCAAAGAGGAGGACGAAGTCCTCATGCTCGTGGCAGCGCGCACCCTGGATACCATGTTGTTCTTCTCCGATCGCGGCAAGGTGTACAGCGAAAAGGTCTATCAAATCCCCGACTCCGATCGCTCGGCACGGGGCGTTCCGCTCGTCAACGTTCTATCGTTGGAGCCCGGCGAACGCATCACGGCCGCCATTGCTGTCTCGGATTTCTCGGCGCACGGCTACTGCATGCTGGCCACCGCACGTGGCAGGGTCAAGCGCGTGAAAATGGAGGAGTTTGCCTCCGTTCGTCCCTCGGGTTTGATCGCCATGACGCTGGAGGAGGGGGATTTCCTGGGCTGGGCACGCCCGACCTCCGGCAAGGACGAGGTGATCTTCGTCACCGAGAGGGGACAGGCCCTGCGCTTCGACGAGAACCACGTGCGTGCCATGGGGCGGCAGGCCGCCGGTGTGCAAGCCATTCGCCTGGCGGAGGGGGATGCCGTCGCCAGCATGGACATCGTTCGAAAGGACGGCTCCCTCCTGGTGGTGACGACCAACGGCTACGGCAAGCGCACGCCGCTGAAGGAGTATGCCCCCAGGGGACGCGCTACGGGCGGCATCGCGACCATCGACCAGAAGGCCCTGCCCGAGATCGGCAAGATCGCGGCCGCGCGCGTCGTCCAGCCCGAGGATGACCTGACGCTCATCACTGCCAACGGGCTGGCCCTACGCATCAAGGTGAAGGATGTCAAGCAGGCCGGCCGCGCCACGAAGGGCGTGCACCTCATCAAGCCCCAGGAGGGCGATTACGTCGCCTCGGTGGCGCGCATCGCGGCCGAGGAACTCAAGAGGGCCGGGGCTGCCGCAAATGGGGATAACTGAGGGGAGGTAACTACCTACCTGTCACTGCGAGCGCAGCGAGCGTGGCAGTCTCCTCGCAAATGCTGGCGGTTGCTTCGGGCTGCGCCCTCGCAATGACACACGGTGGCGGGTTTCTTCCCGCTTTTGGCTGCCGGTAGGCAGTTGCGAGGGGAGAGTTAAATCCCGATCTTTCCGGTGATCAGCAGGCACATGCTCCCCAGCGTGCACACGGCGATCATCAGCATCAGCGCGATCACAAAGCGCTGTGGCGCCGTCATGCCCAGGAAACGCCCGGAACGCCGGGCGCCTTCGGTGGGCAACTGGAACGAGGCCTCCTCATTGTAAAAGGGAGCGGAACCGGACTGTCCTCGCAGATCATCGAGCATGGGAACCTCTCGCGCCCAATTCTATCACGTCATGGGACGCAAATGGACCTCCCCAAAGGGGAGCGTGGCATAGCCGCGTTCGGTCTTCAGGCGCAGGCTGCCATCTGCCTCCAATCCCAGCACCTTGCCATGCAGGGGCGGCTGATCGGCTTGAAGAACCTCCACCCACTCCCCGCGAAAGGCCAGCCTTCCCTCCCAGGCCTGTAGGAATTCAGCGCTGCTTATTTTGGGAAGCCAGGCGATCAGCGAGGCGAGGATTTCCCTCAACAATTCGATTCGATCCACGGCCTGACCACCCTCGCTCTCGATGCTGGTGGCCGGGAAGAGCAACGGGTGCGGCGGAGGCACGGAGTTCGCCAGCACGTTCACGCCCATGCCCACCACAAAGGCATCCGGGACGTTTCCCAACCAGACCGACTCCACGAGAATGCCCCCCACTTTGCGCCCGTTCAGCAGCACGTCGTTCGGCCACTTGATGCAGGCATGCAGGCCACGCCCCTTCAGGCACTCGCTCAGGGCGAGCGCGCCCAGGGCTGTGACTCGGGCGGGATGCGTTCGCTCGGCCTCCGAGGGGCGGAGAATCAAACTGAAGGCCAGGGCGCAGTCCGGCGGCGTGAGCCATGTTCGCCCGCCGCGTCCACGACCGCGGGTCTGTTCGTTGGCAACCACCAGGGAGAGATGCGGCGCGCCCTGCGCGGCCCAGGTCAGGGCCTCGTCGTTGGTCGAGCCGATGGAGGCATAGTAACGCAAGCCGCCGAGCGGCAGCACGGCCAAGGCTTGCTTCAACTCGCGGGGGTTCATCAGGGCGCGCTTACTGCACCAGTTCCCAGGGATTGAGGTTGGCCCCGCCCCTGCGAATCTCGAAGTGCAGGTGGGCGCCGGTGGAGTTGCCGGTCGAGCCGGCCAATCCGAGCACCTGGCCGGCGTAGATCGACTGGCATACGCTGACGTTGATCTGGCTGAGGTGGGCGTACACGGTGGCGTAGCCGTTGCCGTGATCGATTTCCACGAAGTTGCCGTAGCCGTAATTCCACCCGCCCTGGGCCAGCACCACCACGCCCGAGGCCGCCGCCAGGACAGGGGTGCCTTCGGTGGCCATGATGTCGATGCCCAGGTGGCCGGGGCTGAAATCGTTGCCGGAGATGGTATGGGGGCCGCCGGTGGGCCAGATGAAGCCGGAGCCCACCGGCCCTCCGGGGCAGGCATGCGCTCCGATGTTCGAGGTGCCCGTGCCGGCTCCGGTGGCACCGCGCGAGATGGTGGGGATGAACTGCGTCCAGTCGATCAGTTCGCGCTGGCCGCCGGGGATCATGACCGTCGCGCCGGGCTTGATCTCAGGATTAGTCAGGTCAATGCCATTGCCGGGCCAGTTCAAAATGTCCTCGGGCCTGGCTTTGAACTCGCCGGCCACCTTCTCGAGCGTATCGCCTTCCTTCCACGTGTACAGCAACCCATCGACCGGCGGGATGGTCAACTCCATGCCGGGGCGCAGGCTGTGAGGGTCGTCCTGGAGCACGTCCTTGTTGGAGTACAGGATGGTTTCGGGCTTGATGCGGAAGGATTTGGCGATGGAGAAGATGGCATCGCCGCGCACGACGCGATACTTGAGCGGGAAGAGGCGCGGGCGCTCGGGGATGTTGGTCTTCAATTGCAGGAAGCGCGCGATGCCGGAATCGAGGGAGAGATTCACAGCCGGCAGGGGCAGGCCCGGCGCCATCGAGGTCTGCGGCGAAGCGGTCGGCTGCAGACGCGGAGCGGGCGCGGCCACCCCTCGCTGAGTCCACCAGAAGGCCACGCCCAGCAAGGCGACCACCACGCAGGCCGTGGCGCTCCACGAAACGATCTCGAAACGGTGCTCTCGGAAGATCTCGAGGGATTTGTTCATAGTTCTTCCGTCAACGTTTCCAGAAAGTGCTGATTGTTTTTGGAGCGTTCGAGGCGCTGCAGGATGGCCTCGGTGGCCACGGTCTGGTCCATGCCGGCTCCGCCGGGCGGGGCCGAGACCATCTGGGCGTACATGCGGCGCATCAGCCAGACGCGCTGGAGGATATCTGGGCCGAGCAGCAGGTCCTCGCGGCGGGTGGACGAGCGTTCGATGTCCACGGCCGGGAAGATGCGTCGCTCCTGCAGTTTGCGCGAGAGGTGCAGTTCCATGTTGCCGGTGCCCTTGAATTCCTCGTAAACGACATCATCCAGGCGGGAGCCGGTATCCACCAGGCAGGTGGCGATGATGGTCAGCGAACCACCTTCCTCGAGGTTGCGCGCCGCGCCGAAGAAGCGTTTGGGCGGGTAGAGGGCCGAGGGGTCCATGCCGCCTGAGAGGGTGCGCCCGGAGGGGGTGATGACCAGGTTGTAGGCGCGCGCCAGGCGGGTGATGGAATCCATCAGGATGACCACGTGCCGCCCGATCTCCACCATGCGCTTGGCGCGGTCGAGGGCGATCTCGGCCGTGCGGACATGGGAGGTCACCGGCTCGTCGAAGGTGGAGGCCACCACCTCGGCGTCCACCGAGCGATCCATGTCGGTCACCTCCTCGGGGCGCTCGCCGATCAGCACCACCATCAGGTGCACGTCGGGATACTTGGTGGAGATGGAATTGGCAATCTGTTTCAAGATGGTGGTCTTCCCCGCTTTGGGAGGAGAGACGATCAGGCCGCGCTGGCCACGTCCGATGGGAGTGATCAGGTTGATGAGGCGCGGGGCCAGGGTGTCGTGGTCGGTCTCCAGGTCGAAGCGCTTATCGGGGAAGATCGGGGTGAGATCCTCGAAGGACGGCCGCCGCGCGGCCTCTTCTGGGTCGAGGCCGTTGACCGATTCCACCTTGAGCAGCCCATAATGGCGTTCGGATTCGCGCGGCGGGCGAACATGTCCGATGACCAGGTCTCCAGAGCGGAGTTCGTAGCGGCGTAATTGGGCCTGCGAGACATACACATCCTGGTCGCTGATGCGATAGTTGGCCGCCCGCAGAAAGCCGATGCCCTCGCTCATGATCTCAAGGATGCCGCCGCGCAGTTCGATGCCATCCCTCTGTGCCTCTGCCTGGCGGATTTGCAAAATGAGGGCCTCTTTTTTCAAACGGTTGAAATTGGGGACATTGAGATCCTTGGCAATTTTGCGCAGTTTGGCCAGGGGTTCGTTTTCGAGTTCGAGGATTTTCATTTGTTCAATACCTTCCGGGTTGATAAACGGAGCATGATGCCAGCGCCCCCATCGGGTGCAGGCAGCGAGGTTATGGATTTTGGGAAGAGGGGAGATTATTCAAAATAGGATTACAGGCGAATGCAGCCGGCGGCCGCGCGCTTCATAGTGTAATTATATTATAGCACATTCATTTCGGATGTGCAAGCAGGCGCGTTCAGTAACAAATGGCTTTCTCAAAATTGATCGACAAATCCGGTTTTTCGCGTCTTTGCAAGCCGCTGCGCTCTTTGCAGGGGCGAAGCAATCCCCCGCCGGGCGCGGGGACCTTCGGTCGGGCAAAAAGTGCCCTCCTCGCAGCGATACATCCTTTCTTGAGAAAGCCATGTTCGGTAACATTTCATTTGGCTTGACCCAGGCCTCATGGCAGGCCGTCCCGAATCTGAAGTCAGGCCTGAATGCCCGCCGCCTTCGCTCGAGCGGGCTCGGGGTTGTGCCGGGGTTTGGATCAGCCTCGGGCAAGCAGGTCTTGCACCAGTTGATCTGGAACCTGCACCGCGACGACCTGACCGCGCGCGGTGATCTCGCCGTTCGCAACGATCCACTCCTCGATGACGACTTTGCGACCGGCGACCTCCTTCACCCGGCCACGTATTTCGAGGGCGGGGCCAAGGGGAGTGGGCTTGAGATAGTCCACGTGCAGAGAGGCTGTCAGATAACGCAGAGGGGGGTCGGAATCCATGGCGCGGCCCTCGGCGCGGTAGCCGGCGGCGGCCGCCGTTCCCGTGCCGTGGCAGTCGATCAATGAGGCCAGCAGGCCGCCGTAGACGTAGCCCGGAATGGCGATGTGGTAAGGTCGGGGCGTGAAGCGCGCCACCGACTCCTCGCCATCCCAATAACTCTTGATTTGATAGCCGTGTTCGTTCAGGTAACCACAGCCATAACAATGGGCCATGTGCTCGGGGTAGTAGTCCTGAAATGCTTTTTGCATGTTCACACCAGGGGCGGGAATCTCCTAAATATTATACGCTCAATCCCCGACTTGAGGGGTGGAAGTATACAAGCATGGTCGGGCAGCAAACAGCAAAGCGGCGCGTTTCCGGAAAGAATTTTTGATTCCTACGAGCATGGAGCAAGGGAGAGGGGAGCATGGGGGCATACGCTTTTGGTCTTAATCCCGCCTTGCAGGATTGTCCGATTCCTGCCAATCTCTCACACTCTGCTTATCAGAATGGCCCAGAGGCGTGCAAACAGCCCATCCGCCGCCAGCGCTGGAGAGTGCGAGGATGGGAATAATTACCGGACCATGTTCCAGATTCGGGTGGGCCCGGCAGGATTCGAACCTGCGACCAAGCGATTATGAGTCGCCTGCGCTAACCACTGCGCCACGGGCCCGTCGCGTACGTCCATTTGCGCTCCAGCCACCGCGCCGGAGTGGAGCACGCCCGGCCCCCCCCTTGCTTCCCACCCCACACCAGAAGTGGATGGCAGGAGGGTGGCTTTGTTGCAAATAATTTTACTGCATTTCGCTTCGGGCTGCAGCCGTGCTGAGCGGATGATCACCTACAGCTCATCCCGCAGGGCTAACCCTGAAGGGTGCTTCACGAAGCCGCCGGGTTTCGATACACTCGGCCCGCGGCTCAGCGCAGTGCTCTCCCAAAGGGAAGGGAATGAAAAGTTGGAAGGGGCGAGAGCGAAAAATGGTTTCACAGCAAGTTGAAAATGTGTTTGCAATAAAGCGTGACAAAAACCGGACTCTTTGGCATGTGACATGCAGGAATACTACCCGGAAAAGCCCGGTGATTGCCCACGTCTCAGCCATCATCGAAGAGGTAATGGGGGAAAGGCTCGATGGCAAGCCAGGATAAGGTAGCAACAGCCTGCCAGATGGCGCTCAGGCCCCGTAGCAAGAGATACGGGCCATCGCGGTCGGTTTTCAAGCCGAATTTGCCGCCGAGTTTTCGCAGCCAGCGCACAGCCTGGTGTGGCCAACGTGTAGCGATCACAAAGACGAATTGAGCCGCAATAAGGACGAGAGCGAAGAGACGTCGTATCCGTTCGAGGGTACGAACACGCCTATCTTCCACGTCCAGGCCTTGCTCCTGGTCAAAGCGATAGCCGTGTTCGATGCGGCTGCGCAGTCGCCAGTCCGAGTAGGGCTGTTGGGCTGTAGCCGCATTGTGTTGGGCTGTAGCCGCATTGTGGATGGGAACATTGGTGAGCAAGACCAAAGGAGAAGGTTCGGATTCCTCTCGGACCATCAAAACCCACAAAAGCTGGTGGGTTTCAGGAAGACGAATGAGGTGCCAGCCCATCCGGGGTTGTGCCGAACGCACCCGCCCGGCGTGGGAGAAAATGGCCTGGTCAGTGGTTTCCCAGAGCACACATCCCAGATTCCGCCAACCGCCTCACCACCGTCCACGGTCCGTCGTCCACCGTCCAGTTCGCGTATAATGGATTGGGAGACCGCCTCGCGCAAACCATGAACGGACAGATCACCCCCTACACCCTCGACCTGGCATCCGGCCTGACCCAGGTCCCGGCCAACGGCGGGCACACCGACCCAGCCGGCTTGCTCCGGTTGCGGACATGCCAGAATCGCCATGGCTAGATACTGATATACTCCTGAGCGGCGAACATATCCTGTTCTCTCCGGAACGGTCAACATGCCCAAATCTCACACACGCTTTGTCTGCCAGGAATGTGGGCGCGTCTCCGCCACTTACATGGGCAAATGCCCGCAGTGCGGGGCGTTCAACACCATGCTCGAGGAAGTGGTGCGGGAGGAGCCCTCGGGCAAAGGAGCCGTTCCCGTGCGCGGCCTGAGCAGCAGTTCACAGCCGCGCCCGCTCCACGCCGTGGGCGGAGAAGCCGAAGAGCGCATCCCGCTGCCCATGGCCGAATTCGCACGCGTCCTCGGCGGCGGCATTGTGCCGGGCTCCATCGTGTTGATCGGCGGCGACCCGGGCATTGGCAAATCCACGCTGATGCTGCAAATGGCCCTGGACATGGCGACCCGCAGGCGTGTCCTGTATGTCTCCGGCGAGGAGTCCGAGCGGCAGATCAAGATGCGCGCCGCCCGCCTGGATCCTCCGAAAAACCCGCCGCCCGACTTGCTGCTCGTCACCGAGACCAATCTCGAAACCATCTTCAATCACGTCCGCGAAGTCCAGCCCGAACTGCTGATCGTGGACTCGATCCAGACCGTTTACCTCTCCGAACTCGATTCAAGCGCCGGCTCCGTCTCGCAGGTGCGGGAGTGTGCCTCGCAGTTGCGCGAACTGGCCAAGTCCAGCGGCCTGACAATCTTCATCGTCGGACATGTCACCAAAGAGGGAGCGATCGCCGGCCCGCGCGTGCTGGAACACATCGTGGATACCGTCCTGTATCTGGAGGGCGACCGCTTCCAGGCTTACCGCTTGCTGCGCTCGGTGAAGAATCGCTTCGGCGCCACCTCGGAGGTAGGAGTGTTCGAGATGCGTGAACGCGGACTGATCGAGGTCGCCAACCCCTCGGAGGCTTTTCTGGCCGAACGCATGGTGAACGCGCCGGGCTCCGCCATTGCCGTGACGATGGAGGGGACGCGCCCGATCCTGGTCGAGATCCAGGGTCTGACTTCCCCGACCCAGTTCGGCAATGCCCGACGCACACCCAACGGCGTGGACTTCAACCGCCTGCTGCTCATCGCTGCCGTCCTCACCCGACGCCTCGGCCTCAGACTGGCCGAGCAAGACATCTTTGTCAACGTCGTCGGCGGGCTGCGGATTGACGAACCGGCCGCCGACCTGGCAATTGCCGCCGCGATCGCCTCCTCGTGGAGGGATGTGCCCCTGCGGGCGGAAGCGGTGCTCATCGGCGAGATCGGCCTGGCCGGCGAACTGCGCATGCCGGGTCAGATGCCGGCCCGCCTGCGCGAGGCCGCAAAATTGGGCTTCCGCGCCGCCATCGTCCCAAAGGCCCTCCGCAAGGGCGAGGACTGGCCCGGCGGGATCGAGGTCATCGAGGCGCGCGCGCTTCACCAGGCTCTGGAGGCAGCCTTCAGCCCTGGCCACGAACCCCCCAAAGGACGCAAAGTAGCCTGACTATCTGGAGTAAAAGGTCATAATTCGTCAGTGACCTCCATCACTTGCATTGTCATCGGGGGGGAAATAAAATCGTTATACCAGACAAGGATTATCGGATTGGGAAGGAAGGACCTATGCAAATCACCCGTCAGGCCGATTATGCGTTGCGGGCTGTGCTGTACCTCTCGCAACAGAAGAATGGTGAGCGTGTGGCTACGAGCACCATCGCCGAGGAACAGCGCATTCCACCCTCGTTTCTGGCCAAGATCATCTCCCAACTCTCGATCGCCGGCATTCTTCATACCTCGCGCGGGGCACGCGGCGGCGTAACGCTGGCCCGTGAGCCGAAGGACATCACCCTGCTCGAGGTCGTCGAGGCCATCGACGGCCCCATCAAACTCAACGAGTGTGTGGGAGAGGACGGCACCTGCATCTTCGAGGACAAATGCCCACTGCGTCCGGTGTGGTGCGAGGCCCAGCAGGAACTGCTCAAGCGCCTGAAGGTTTCCACCTTTGCGCAGATGACCAAACAATAAGCACCCACTCTGCCGCCGCGCCTCTCCGCTTCTCCCTTCCCACGGAGATGGTTTTCGTTTTCCCCAAACCCCATTCATCATCAGTATAATGGGAGGTGGACTTACATACAAGGAGTGCAGCATGTCCTCTCCCCGTCTTGTTCGTGCCCCGCGCGGCACGCATCTCACCTGCAAATCCTGGTTGACCGAGGCCGCCTATCGCATGCTCCAAAACAACCTCGACCCCGAAGTCGCCGAGCGTCCGCAAGACCTGGTCGTCTACGGTGGACGCGGACAGGCCGCCCGTAACTGGGAATGCTTCGACGCTCTCCTCGCCGCGCTGAAGGACCTGGAAAACGATGAAACCCTCCTGGTGCAATCGGGCAAGCCGGTGGCAATTTTCAAAACCCACCCCGATGCCCCGCGCGTCCTGATCGCCAACTCCAACCTCGTCCCGCACTGGGCGACATGGGAGCACTTCGACGAACTGGCGCGCAAGGGCCTCATCATGTATGGCCAGATGACCGCCGGCTCGTGGATTTACATCGGCACGCAGGGCATCTTGCAGGGCACCTACGAAACTTTTGCAGCGCTCGCCAAACTCAAAGGCTGGAGTTCGCTCAAGGGCAGGTTTGTGCTCACCGCTGGCCTGGGCGGGATGGGCGGCGCCCAGCCCCTGGCCATCACCATGAACGAAGGCGTCGGCCTGATCGTGGAGGTCGACCCGCAACGCGCCGAACGCCGCCGCGCCCTGGGCTACGTGGACACCGTTGTGGACACCCTCGAAGAGGCCATGACCCTGGTCGAGGAAGCGCAGAAGAAGCAAATTCCACGCTCGATCGGCCTGATCGGAAACGCCGCAGATATCTACCCCGAACTGGCCCTGCGCGGCGTCATCCCCGACGTGGTCACCGACCAGACGCCGGCCCACGAGGCCCTGATGTATGTCCCCTCCGGGCTTTCCGTGGCGGCGGCCGAGGAGTTGCGTCGCTCCGACCCGGCCCGCTACAAGCAAATGGCGATGGCTTCCATGGCCAGACACGTCGAGGCCATGCTGACTTTCCACCGCGCCGGGGCCGAGGTGTTCGACTACGGCAACAACATCCGTCAGCAGGCCTACAACTACGGCGTGAGCGAGGCCTTCGAGTTTCCCGGCTTCGTGCCGGCCTACATCCGCCCCCTGTTCTGCGAGGGCAAAGGACCATTCCGCTGGGTGGCGCTCTCCGGCGACCCGGAGGACATCTACAAAACCGACGAGGCCGTGATGGAACTCTTCCCCGAAGACGAGCATCTGCGCCGCTGGCTGAGCATGGCACGCCAGAAAGTCCCCTTCCAGGGGCTGCCGGCGCGCATCTGCTGGCTGGGCTATGGCGAACGCGCCCGGGCCGGGCTGAAATTCAACGAGATGGTGGCAAACGGGACATTGAAAGCGCCGCTCGTCATCGGCCGCGATCACCTCGATGCGGGCTCGGTCGCCTCGCCCAATCGCGAGACCGAGGGCATGCAGGACGGTTCAGACGCTCGTCATCGGCCGCGATCACCTCGATGCGGGCTCGGTCGCCTCGCCCAATCGCGAGACCGAGGGCATGCAGGACGGTTCAGATGCCATCTCCGACTGGGCGATCCTCAACGCGCTGATCAACGCCGTGGGCGGCGCCACCTGGGTCGCCTTCCACCACGGGGGCGGAGTGGGCATCGGCTACAGCCAGCACGCCGGGCAGGTCATCGTCGCCGATGGCACGCCCGAAGCTGCCCGCCGCCTGGAACGCGTCCTGACCACCGACCCGGGCCTGGGCGTGGTGCGACATGCCGACGCCGGCTACGAACGGGCCATTCAAACAGCCAGGAAGCATGGCATCAAGATGCCCATGCTGAAGTAGAGAAACGACGGGCAGATTCCACAGCCCGCCGGCATGATGAGCCTGAAATCGAGCACGGAGAAAGCGATGAGAAACCACCGACACTTTCCCTCTCTCGTCATAGCTCTCCTCCTCCTGGCATGTAACTTCCCGCTCTTCGTCGGGGCGGGCGGGCCGCGTGCGACCGCGACCCCCTCCCTTGCCGCGCCCTCTCCCCTGCCCCCCACCCCCATCCCATTCGAGACCCCCCTGCCCACCGACACCCCGCTGCCCACCCCTACACCCCCGCCGACCGACACGCCCACGCCGAGCGTCCCCATTGCCTGGCCCAAAGACCAGCCGGTCAACTGCCGTTTCGGCCCGGGCACAGCTTGGCTGGTCATCTCGGCTCTGCCTCTCGGACAAAGCGCGGAAATCGTCGGCAGGAACGCCGAGAACACCTGGTGGCGCATCAAGGATGCGCTCAACCCCGGCTCGTTCTGTTGGGTGGCCATGAGCGTCACCAACGCAGCCGGCAATCTGGCACTCATCCCCATCCAGCCCGCGCCCCAGGCCTCGGTGATCAAAGTGGAGGTGGGAGCAGACGTCACCTTCACGGCCTGCGGCGGCCCGAACCCGATTGTCTTCAGCGGCTCGATCACCACCAACGGCCCGACAGAGGTCTCCTACCGTTGGGAGGTGAGCGGCGACAAGGAGAACACCACCAGCCCCGAGACCATGGCGTTCGACAAGGCCGACACAAAAACGCTCACCACGGATGTGTACAAGGCGGACTGCGGGACATACTTCATCACCTTACATGTGCTGGAGCCCAACGATACTTCGGCCAGGAAGAAGTTCACAGTGCCGTAGGGCGCCGTTTCGACACACCTTGCCGCCTGTCGTATAATCGGTAACCGCCGCGAGGGTTGCACCGTTACACGGTGGGCTTCCGCAACGATTTGTGATCGCCCGTGGCCAAAGAAACCATGACAAAAATCCACCTCACCCGCGGCCGGGGGTGGCTTGAGCCCTATCTGGCCCGCCTGCGGACGCGGCGCGCCAACCAACTCATTCCTCCCGACCTTCGTACGGGGCGCATCCTCGACATCGGCTGCGGCTCCTTCCCCTACTTCCTCGCCCACACGGCCTTCCGCGAGAAGTTCGCGGTGGATCAACTGCCCCTGGCGCAGGAGGCGGCCGCGCAGAATCACATCGAGTTCTACACGCTCGACCTCAATAAAGAACCGCGCCTGCCTTTTTCGAATGACTTCTTCAGCATTGTCACGTTGCTGGCCGTGGTGGAGCACCTCAACCCAGACAGCATGGCGATGCTCTTTCGGGAGTGCCATCGTGTGCTCAGGCACGGCGGCATGGTCATCCTCACCACCCCGGCCGCGTGGTCGGATGGCTTGCTGCGCTTCATGGCGCGCCTGAACCTGGTCAGCGCGGAGGAAATTCGCGAACACACTTTTGCCTACACCCTGCCCCTCATCGGCTGGCACTTCGGGCAGGCCGGCTTCGAAATGGGCAAAGTCCGCTTCGGTTATTTCGAGTTCATGCTCAACATGTGGGCCACCGCCCAAAAATGAGTTTTCCCTCTTCGAATCGCCATGCTGATCCATTCTGCCTCTCAACTCCTCACCCTGCGGGGCGGCCCCCAACGCGGGCGCGCCCTGGGCTCGCTGGGCATGATCGAAAACGGAGCCGTCTTGATCCGCGGGGAGAAGATTGTGGCCGTGGGGCCCAGCGATGAATTGCGTCCGGCGTACCGCGACGAGCCCGGCCTCGATGCGCAAGGGTGTGTCGTGATGCCCGGCCTGGTCGACCCGCACACTCACGTCATCTGGGCCGGCGACCGCGCGGCAGAGTTCGAAATGAAAATGGCCGGCACGCCCTACCTGGAGATCCTGGCGTCCGGCGGGGGCATCCTCTCCACCGTCCGCCAGACGCGCCTGGCCTCCCTAGAAAGCCTCCTGGCGCAGACGCGGGCGCGCCTGTTGCGCATGTTTGCCTACGGCACGACCACGGCCGAAGCCAAGACGGGCTACGGCTTGCAGACGGCCACAGAACTGCGCTTGCTCAAGGCCCTGCTGAGACTCAACGACGAAGGTCCGCTCGAGCTGGCCATCACCTTCCTCGGCGCACATGCCATTGCCCCCGAATACAAGGAAAACCCCCAGGGCTATGTCGACTTGATCTGTGAAACTATGTTGCCCCTCGTCCAGCAATGGTGGCAGACTCAGGCTCCCCACCTGCCGCTGCCCTTCGTGGACGTCTTCTGCGAAGAGCAGGCCTTCAACCGCGAACAAACGCGTCAGATTCTGACCCGGGCGCGGGCGCTGGGCTTCCCGCTCAAAATCCACGCCGACGAGTTCGCCAACCTGGGCGGCACCTCGCTGGCGGTAGAGCTGGGCGCGGCCTCGGCCGATCATCTCGTCAAGACGTCCGAGGCCGACATTGCCGCCCTGGCGCGCTCCGAGACGGTCGCCGTCGCCCTGCCCTGTACGCCGTTTGGGCTGGCGGAATGCGCCTACTCACCGGCGCGTCAGATCATCGAGGCCGGTGGAATCCTGGCCCTCGCCACCGACTGCAACCCCGGCACGGCCTGGAACGAATCGATGCAGTTTGCCATCGCCCTGGCCTGTCGCTACCTGGGCCTCACCCCGGCCCAGGCCATTGCCGCCGCGACCATCAATGCCGCGCACGCCATCCGCCGCGCCGAGACCATCGGTTCCATCGAGGAGGGCAAGCAGGCCGATTTGCTCATTCTCAATGTGCCGGATTATCGCCACCTGGGCTATCGTTTTGGGACCAATCTCGTCAAGCAGGTGATCAAGCGCGGCCGGGTATACTCTGTGGAGATCGGTTATTATCGGACAGCCTGATATGAACATCGACCTCGCCCCCTTCCTCTCCAGCCCCCTCGCCCTGTGGATCGTCCTCGTGGTGGTCCTGGCCGCCGCGTTTGTCATCCTGCGCTACTTCCTGCACATCGTGATGCACATCTTGCGCTTCCTCTGGCATGGCTGCCTCGTTCTCGTTGTGCTCCTGCTGGTGCTTTATCTCTTGCGCTTCTTCAAGTTGATATGAAAGCACCGTCTCGCTCCGATCTTGAAAGACTGGCGCGCGCCGCGGGGATGATTTTGCGCGACGGCTATAGCCAGAAGCATCAGATCTCCTACAAGGGCGTGATTGACCCGGTCACCGAAGTGGACCGCGCCGTGGAAGACCTCCTGCTGAGCGAAATCGCCCGGCGCTGGCCCGGCAGCCACATCCTGGCCGAGGAGAGCGGCGTGACCCAGGGCGATCCGGCTCACCAGTGGTACGTCGATCCCCTGGATGGGACGGTGAACTATGCCCACCACATCCCGATCTTCTCGGTCTCGATCGCCTATGCCTGGCGGGGTGAGGTACGGCTGGGCGTGGTGTACGATCCGATGCGGGATGAGCTGTTCACTGCCGAACGAGGAGGGGGCGCCCGCCTGAACGGGAAGCCCATCCACGTCTCGCAGGCAAGCGAACTTCGGGAAAGCCTGCTGGTCACGGGCTTCCCCTACGATGCCTGGGATTCCCCACAGGATAACTTTGCCAACTTCGTCAAACTGGCAAAATTGACCCAGGGCGTTCGCCGCCTCGGCTCGGCCGCACTCGATCTGTGTTACGTGGCCACCGGGCGCTTCGATGGCTTTTGGGAGCTCTCGCTCAAGCCCTGGGATGTCGCCGCCGGCGGCTTGATTGCAGAAGAGGCCGGAGCCAGAGTCACCAACCTGCGGGGCGACCCGGATTACCTCTCGCCCCCTCAATCCATCGTGGCCGCCGCGCCGGCCCTGCATCCCAAAATCCTGCGCGAATTGGGATGAGACGTTCGGGTATTGTGTGAGTAAAATATACCCGATGCAGGATTCCAGAATTCCCATCAGCCAGACAAAGATCATCCTTCCCAAACGCCGGGCAGAGCTCCTGAGTCGCCAGCGGCTTCTCGACCAACTCTACGAGGTGCTGGACCGCAAACTGATCCTGATCTCGGCTCCGGCCGGCTATGGCAAGACCTCGCTCCTGATCGACCTGGCGCACCACAGCGATCTTCCCTTTTGCTGGCTGACGCTCGACGTGCTCGACCGCGAGCCGCAGCGTTTTGTGGCTTATTTCGTGGCCGCGCTGAACATGCGCTTCCCACAATTCGGCCGCCGTTCTGCGTCTGTGGTCGACGCCCTCACCAGCCTCGAGGACGGGATGGAACGCTTGCTGGTCACTCTGGTCAACGAGATTTACGATGCGATCCACGAGCACTTCGTGCTGGTGGTGGATGATTTCCATCTGGTTGACGACGTTCCGCCGATCCAATATTTTGTCAACCGCTTTGTGCAACTGGTGGGGGAGAACTGCCACCTGGTGCTCTCCTCCCGTTCCCTGCCTCGTCTGGCAGACCTGGCGCTGCTGGTAGCCCGCGGGCAGGTAAGCGGCCTGGATTTTTCCGATCTTGCTTTCCGCGCCGATGAAATCCAGGCCCTGTGGATGCAAAACCGGCAATGCCATCTCTCCGACGAAGAAGCAGCCAGGCTCGCCGAGCTCAGCGAGGGATGGGTCACGGGGTTGCAATTCTCCGACCCGAAACAGGTGCGCTCGGGCGGGGCGACCTTTCCGGCCTCCCACGGGGTGGGCGTGAGCATGTTCGATTATCTTGGCCAGCAGGTATTGGAGCATCAGCCCGACTGGCTGAGAGCCTTTCTCCTGCGCACTTCCCTCCTGGAAGAATTCGATGCGGCTTTGTGTGAATCCGTGCTGGGCCCGCTCTACCCGGCGCCGCAAGACTGGCCTGTCATGATCGAGACCCTGCTTCAAAAGAACCTGTTTGCCTTGCCCGTCGGCGCAGAAGGCCGCTGGGTGAGATACCATCACCTGTTCCGGGACTTTCTCCAGGAACGCATGCGTCGTGAGCGTCCCGAGGAAATCGCCCCCATCCTTCAGCGGCTGGCGCGCCTGCACGAAGAGCGAGGGGAATGGGAGAGGGCCTATCACCTGCGTAAGAGCCTCGGCGATGTGGAGGCCCTGGCCGATCTGATCGAGCGCGCCGGCATTCGCATGTACCAGAACGCGATGCTCACGCTGGACTCGTGGCTGAAGGACCTGCCGCCCTCCTTTGCGCAAAAGCGGGCCGGGCTGCTCTCCCTGCAAGGCGCGGTTGCCCACCTGAAGGGAAACGCCGCCGAGGCCGTGAAGCTCCTCGACCGCGCCGTCCAAATGTTCCGTGAATCGGAGGATCTCTCTGGCTTGTCGCTGGCTCTGATTCGGCGCGGACATGCCCATCGCTTCAACGGGCAATACAGGATGGCCATTCAAGACGCACAGGAAGCCATGCAGATCACGGACGGCCGTGACGATTTGCAGTGGGTCTATGCCGAGGCTCTGCGCATCAAGGGCCTCAGTTTGTTCAGGCAGGGCCATACCCTTCAGGCTGCGAGTTATCTGGAGCGCGCATTGGAGATTTTCTACCGCCTCGGAATCGCCCATTCCATCCCTATTTTGCTGATGGAGGTGGGCATGGTCAATACCAGTACGGGCAAATACGAGGAAGCCAAACTTTCCTACCTGAAGGCTCTCGAGGCCTTTCGCCAGAGCGGAAACCTCTCGTGGCAGGCCAATGTGCTGAACAATTTGGGCTTCCTGCATCACCAGATGGGGGAATACGAACGGGCTGTGCAAGTGCTGGAAGAGGGCTTGCTCTGCGCCCAGCGCAGCGGCTATAAGCGCATGGAGGCCATGATTTCCATAGGTCTCGGCGATGTGTACGCCGAGTTGGAGGATTTCGAGATTGCCAACCAGAACTATCTCAGGGCCAGGGCACTGGTGCAGCAGCTCGACGAGCGCTTCCTGGTCAACTATCTGGCCCTGGCAGAGACCGGCCTCGCTCTGCTCAAAGAAGACCGCGCCGAGGCCCGCCGCATCTTGAGACAGATCGGCCCTTCCGTGCGGGCCAGCAACTCCAATTATGAGTACGGCCTCTACTACCTGCTGCGCGGGAGGCTGAAACTGGAGGAGGGAAAGCATCCGGCCGCCATCAAGGATTTGCAAATGGCCAAGCAGCACCTCGCCGAAGATGGGCGGGAGATGGAAAGCATCTGGAGTTGTATCTGGCTGGCCGCCGCTTACGGCGCAAAAGGGGAGTTCGACATGGCGCAGGCGGAACTGCGCCCGCTCCTGCAAAGGCACGCTCAGATCAAACACTTCACCACCATCGCCGCGAGACAGGCGCGCCCGCGCCTGGAAGGCCTGGCCAACAGCCATGCCGGGGAAGTGTTCCTGTCTTCCCTGCTCGAGGGGATTGAGCGCTTTGACCAGCGCCTGCCGCGCCTGCGCCGTCAGGTGAGACGCCTGGCGCACACGGTAGAAGTGCCTCCGGCGCGCCTCCTCATCCGTGCTTTTGGGCCGGCGCAGGTATGGATCAATGGCAAAGTGGTCAGCGCAGCAGAGTGGCAAACGCAATCTGTGCGAGAATTGTTCTTCTACCTTCTTGCTACAGCCGAGCGCCCGGCGACTCGGGAACAGATCGGCGAGGTGCTCTGGCCCGAAACGCATGAGCCCGCCAGGCTGAGGCTGCGCTTCAAGAACGAGATGTACCGCCTGCGGCGAGCGGTGGGGCAGGAGGCAATCATCTTTGAGAATGACCGCTATCGCTTCAATCTGGCCATGGAGCATGAGTACGATGTAGAAGCCTTCCAGGGATACCTCGCCAGCGCCAAGGCGGCTCGCACGGCGCAGGAGCAGATCGAACTTTACCAAAAGGCTGTTCATCTGGTGCGCGGGCCTTACCTCGAAGACATCGGCGCCACCTGGGCCTGGCCCGAACGCGAGCGCTTGAGCCGGCTCTTCCTTTCGGCTTGCCTGACGCTGGCGGAACTTTGCTTCGCAGAGGAGCAGACCCCAGAGGCGCTTGGGGCCCTCCAGCGCGCCCTGGAGTACGATGCTGCCTTCGAGGCGGCTTACCGCCTGATGATGCGCATTTATCACCGCCTTGGCAACCGCGCCTCCGTAGTTCACACCTACCAGAAATGCGAAGAGGCCATGCAAAGAATGTTCGCTCTGCCGCCCTCAGAAGAGACCCGCGATCTCTATCATGAATTGACTTCGTAGCTTGCCCTTCAGGACGTGCTGTCCTTGCCCTTGCCGGCCGCCCCAACCTCTACGATCATGAGCGCTTTTCTGGCTCCCTGACCGTTTTGTGCATTGTCACTGCGAGGCGGCGTGCTTCGTCGCCGAATGGCGCTGGGAAAATGGCTTTTTGGAGATTGCTTCGGTCGCTGCACCCCTGACAATGTCAAATTCTACCCACCGGCCGCTGGTTCTAATCCAGAATTAATCTTGTTTTAATCTTTTGGAGGGTGTTTTGAAGCCTGGGAGAATGTAGGATTAAAACAACCTGAGAAAGGATGAACGACATGAAAAACAAACTGGCTTCTTTCGCTCTTCTGCCCTCCAAGATCCAGCGCCAGCACGTGCAACTGCTGTTTGCCGTGCTTGCCCTGGCCGCGCTTGTGTTGGGCGCTGGCGCACCACTTGATGGCGGGGGCTCAGGCTTCTAGGAGTGATTCTCCTCCTGGCACTGGCATTGGGGCTGCTGGTTGGCATCGTTTCGGCGCGTCTCCAGAAGCGACCCTACCGGGCGCCCTCGATTCAAGCGATCTGGCTGGCGCTGATTGCCTTTGCGTTGCAGTGGCTGGTGGCTTATTTTCCACTGGGGCGTCGCCTCTTCCCAGATTGGTTCGCCTCGCTTGCCTTGCTGGTTTCATTGTTGCTGCTCCTGCTCTTCGCATGGTGGAATCGCTCCCTGGCAGGAATGGGACTCCTGCTGGGCGGCTTGGTCTTGAACCTCATCGTGATCGCCGCAAACGGCGGGTGGATGCCTATCAGCCCGGAAACAGCGGCTTACTTTGTTGGTTCAGGTGCCGCGTTGCCCCTGAGAGTCGGCCAGCGTTTTGGCCCCAAAGATATCATCCTGCCCGCAGAGGAGACCCGCCTCGAATTCCTGGCAGATCGTTTCCTTGCTCCGAGGTGGTTTCCATGGCGAGTGGTGTTCAGTTTGGGTGATATCCTCATTGCCCTGGGTGCCTTTTGGCTCCTTGCCCGGCCATCCACGCGCGAGACCCCCCGCCTGAAAAGAATGGTTCTGTGAGGATGACGGTTGCGAAACACAATTTCTTGGCCATGGACATTCATAGTATATACCCCGGTCTGAATAGCGTCTTCGCTGCTGCAGTTGTGAACCAGGATTTTCGAGAGATGCTGCTTAGAGACCCGCGAATGGCGCTCAAGCAAGGCTACTTGGGAAAGGGCTTCGCGCTCAGCCAGGAAGAGGCTTTATTGTTGACATCGATCCATGCTCGATCTCTGGCGGAGCTGGCCAGGCAAGTGGTTTCGGCCGTTGAGAGGCAAACCGTATCTGCACCGCCTTCCATAGACATTAGCGGATGACGCGGCGGAATGGGGGCGCGGTGATGAGGGGATCACCGCGCCCCGCGTCCCGTTCCAGCATCCGATCCCGATCCAGGGGGAGTGCGTGGCCCGTTTCCAGCACGGCGTAGTGGAGAAGGGTGCTCCGACGTGCAGCGCGGGATTTATCCCGCAACCTTTGGAGGAACATCCGGCTCTTCCACATCAGAAGAGCCGGGTTTTTCGTTGTACCTCTCGGCACATTCTGCACGCTCCGCAGTGAACTGACCTTTGCGCAACGGAGGCGCTCTTTCCTACACCAGTGCAAATCCGGCCACGAAGGCGGCGGTCATCAGCAGGAGCAAAGCGGGCAGGAGGCGCAGAATCGTCTCGCGCGGGACGATGGGATGGCCGGCCTTCAAAAACGACAGCAGCAGCCCGCCCAGGCCGATCAGCGCGCCACCCAGGCCGACCAGGGCAAAGCCCGCGGGGGTCGCTCTCCGCGCCGCCAGGATGCTTGGCAGGAGGAAGATGACCATTCCCGATATGCCGTGAACCACGGCCAGCACGATGGTCGGCAGTTTGCCTTTCAGTGGCAGGGAACGGGTGAGCAGAATCGCCAGGAATCCGCCGGCGGCGAAGATCAGGTAAGATGTCCGCCACGCGGCGAGGTGTTCCCACACCAGCCCCAGCGAGAGGCTGAGCGGGATGATGGTCGAGACCATAACGACGATGGGGCTTTCCAGCACATCCAACCCCAGGATGAGGAGCAGCAGACAGGCCACCAGCAAAACGCCGAAGGCAACCGTATAGGCCGTTATGGGTACGGCGCCGAGGCCATTGATGCCGATGGCGACCTGCCAGGCGGCCAGGAGGGCGGTGAGCAAGAGGAAGAGGCGAGAGAGGGGAGAGGGTTTCACGGACGATGGACGGTCTACGGTCACACGGAAAGCAGAATCATCGAGGCCAGCATATAGAGCGAGGCGTACTTGAACAGGCTGTAGTTGACCCACTCCGAGGGACGGAAGACGGTGGCAAAGGAGAGCAGTAGCAACCCCACCGAAAGGACAGCCATCAGGCGCAGGAAGCCGGCCTGGATGCCGATCATCACGCCGGCCACCCCCATGCTGGCCGCGGCAATGATGGCTGAGAGGGCAATCACGGCGCGGGTGGTCTCGAAGCCATAGGTGGAGGGGAAGGTGGGGATGCACGCCGCCTGGTAATCGGCGAAGAAACGCATGGAAAAGGTCAGGATGTGGGTGGGAATCCAGAACAGGACGGCCATGCTGAGCAGCATGCCGATCAGGTCAATCTGCCCGATAGCCATCACCCGCCCGGCGAGAATGGGCATGCCGCCCGCAATGCCGCCCCAGACGATGCTCCAGCAGGTGCGGCGCTTGAGCCAGATCGTGTACACGGTGACATCGAAGAACAGGCCGGAAAAAATGACCAGCCCATAGAGCGGCTTCATTGCCACAGCCCAGCCCACGCCCAGGACGGAGAGAATCAGCCCCAGGCGCAAGGTCTCGCCCGGCGAGACGCGGCCATCCGCGAGCGGACGGTGATGAGTGCGGTTCATGACGGCGTCTATGTCGCGGTCGTACCACATGTTCAGGACGGTCGAACCGCTGATGGACAAGAACAGACTGCCCGCCATGCCGAGCAGGACGAGCGGCGCCGAGCCGCTGTGGGCGCTCAAGTAGCCGGCCAGCCCGGTCGCCAGCAGGAGGCCGGTTTGCAGGGTCTTGACGAGTGGGAGGTAAAGGCGGAGTTTTTTCATAGACGGTAGACGGTTGACGGTGGACGGCGGGCGGTGGACAGTCTACGGTCCATCGTCTACGGTCCACGGTCCACCGTCTATTTTACCGCGCGCAGCGGAACCCCACGCTTGGCCCGTAGTACATCGGCGGAGCGGAGTTACGCACCCAGAGGCGCAGGTCCATATCGTAGGAGTTGCGCGAGCCGCCGTGCATCAGCCGGTCGCTGAAGCCTTCCTGCGGCTGCACATCGCCGATCCATTGCCAGACGTTGCCGGCCATATCGTACAGGCCGTAAGGGCTGGCGGCATTGGCGGTTTGGAAGCCGTCGTAAGCGCGGCCGTTGTAGAAGCCGACCGGCGCGGTCAACGAGCCGTAGGAGGACATGTCCTCGAAGGGATCGCGGCTGGCGTAGAAATTGGCGTTGTTGCGGGCAATTTCGTACCCCCAGGGGAAGGGGCGGTCGTCTTCGGACCCGCGAGCGGCCTTCTCCCATTCCAGTTCGGTCGGCAGGCGCCAGCCGTAGTGGCCGCAGTAGACCCAGGCGCCGAACCAAGAGACGTTGGTCATGGGGTGATTTTCCCAGCGGGGTTTGACGGCGAAGCGCTGACCATCAAGGGTGAAGCGCGAGGCCGGGTCGTGGAGCGGGACGAGCAGGTAGTCGCCGGGGTCAATGCGGATTTCGTGCTTCTTGCCGTGGAAGGGATCGCCGGGGTAGAAGGCGATGGCGTACTCGCCCGAGATCTTGACCTTGCCATCAGCCAGGGCAGCGTTGAGGAAATCTACATACTGCGCCACGGTGACCGGCGTGACCATGATCTCGTAGTCGTAAGGAATCTCTTCGAGCTCGGCTTCCTGACCGTGGTAGAACGTCCCGGCGGGGACGCGCGCCCAAGCATTGGGGTCCACGTCCGTGTCGTAGACCGGAACGGGCGGGTCGAGGTCCACCGGGGCGCAGGCAGCCAGGAGAACGAGGAGCAGGCTCAGGGTCAGAACGATGCGCTTCATTATGACACCTCCTCGGCGAGTTCGTGGGTGGCTTCTTCCGTCCAGCGACCTTTCTTCTTGAACAGGTCGAGCAGCCGCCAGATCATGACCATGGCCAGGATGACCAGCAACATGCCCAGGCCGAAGTCCATCAACAGCATGACGGTGTTGACCAGCGGCTGCTGGCTGGCTTCGTCTATGAACAGGCGCTTGGTCAGGCGCTTGGTCTCGAAGATGGTGACGGAAGCAAAGGCCAGGTCGGAGAGGAGGATGATGCCCCAGCCGTAGAGTTGGCGGATTTTGCCTTTCAGGCCGATGAGGTCGCCGTAGTAGAGCAAGATAATGGTGGCGATGATGGCCGAGAGGACGTGCCAGTGACCGGTCAGTTCGATGCGTTCCTCGCGGGTGCGCTCCTCGCGATGCGGCCACAGGCGGAAGATTTCATCCAGGCGGATGGCGAAGAAGATGCCAATGCCGCTGACGGTGAAGTTCATGAAGACCATCTGCCAGAAGGGGCCGAATTTGAGCGGGTCGCGCAGCAGGGCCTTGAATTTCTGCCAGCCGGAAGGCTTCGGGATACCGGCCGTGCCGGTGCGGATGAGCTTATCCCAGGCAAAGATGACCAGCATCAGCGCGCCAAGCATGGCGGGGGTCGCGCCCACGTAGATGATCATGTGCGCAATCGGATGTGCGCAATCGGCTCGAGCGGCGTGACCACACCCCAGACGCCCAGGTTGAGCACCACCGTGCCGAGGATGATGAGCGGCATGGCGATTTTGTGCAGGAGGCCCTGGAAATTCAGCCAGCGCCCGATGATGAGGGTGATCATGATGGCAATCAGCGCCAGCATGATGTGCAGGTGGCCGATGACGGAATACTGCATTGTGGTCTTTTCGGGCAGGCGGATGATGTTCTCGGCCAGGAAGACCTCGAATCCGTTGCCGAAGTACGAGCCGGGCACCGCGCCGAAGAGGGCCGAGATGACCGTGGTCAGGGCGGTGG
>JBBIKK010000010.1:0-63062 GCA_037445475.1 Chloroflexota bacterium | reverse complement strand
GGATGAGCGTGCGTGAGGGCGTCGGGCTGAAGGTGGGAGTATCCGAGGGCGTGGAGGTATCTGTCGGTGTGGGGGTATCGCTGGGGGCGGGGGTGTCGCCGGGGGTGGGGGTGTCCGTCGGGGTATCAGTGGGAGTGGGAGTGTCGGGGTCCTGGTTCAGAGAGGAGGGCAGAAAGATGAAGGCGGGTTGCGGAGGTTTGATGGCCGGCGGAAAACGATAGACCACGGGAACCCAGCCGGCGGAGGCGGCAGGCTGCGGCAGCAAGCCGATGTAGGTCAGGCGGCGCGATTCGAAGGCGTCGTAGAGCAACTGGCCGCGCGTGCCGTTCGCCACGGCAAGCGCGCCCAGGCGGACCTCGCTGAGCGGGTGCGTGTCGTTGTCGAGGGCGGAGAGCGTCTGGCGGTTCGCGCCGCCCACCCACAGCGTCAGCGAGCCGTTGCCCGCGCCGGCCCGGTAATCGATCTCGATGCCGTTCCAGCCCGGCGAGAGCGGGTACCAGTTCGTATTGCTCCAGACGCCCGCGTTGCTCAGCGCGCCGGCCCGCACCTGGTGGCTGCCGGCGGCGAGCTGCATCTGGACGCGCACGACCTGCAGGCCATCTGTGAAGCCGCCGAACACATCCAACACCTCGCCGGCCCCCATCGTGAGGGTGTCGGGGCACACGTAGAAGCGGGCGCGGTAGCGGGCCTCGTTCGCCGGGGTGTCATCCTGCAGGTAGAGCGGGCTGTTGTCGTCCAGATCAAAGACTACAGCCTTCAGACCGGAGGCGGGCGGGAGGGCCTCGCTCCCGATCGTCCAGACGTCCTGGTTGTCCACGGCGGCCGCCGACCAGTTGTCGAAGTTCGGCCCCTCGAAGTCGTCCTTGAAGATCACATCGCTCGACTGCCAGCTGTTCACCGCCAGGATGTTGCCGATGCGGTCGTACTCGAAGGTCTGGCGGTAGGGGTAGTCCGTGCCCCGCAGGGCCTCGGCCGAGGTCAGGCGGTTGAGAAAATCGTATTGGAAGGTGTGGACCTCCCCCAGGCGGCCGTCCACAATGCGGGTGATGTTCCCGGCCGGGTCGTAGCTGTACGAGAAATCGAGCAGGGTTGCGGCGCCGCGCTCGGCCTTGTGGGAGCTCAGGCGCTGGGTGGAGGGATCGTACGTGTTCGTGACCGTGATCGCAGCGCCCAGGTTCACGGTCGTGACCTGGCTGAGGGCGTTGTAAGCCAGTTCGGCCAGATCCCCACTTTGCGCGTTGGAGGCGAGGTTCTTCGGCCGCCCGAGGGCGTCGTATTGGTAGGTGAGCGTCTCGCCATCGGGATAGGTGAGCGAGAGGGCGCGCCCGAGCCAGTCGCTGACGGTGGTGCTGGTATGGGTCAGGCCGGCGACCGTGCGGGTCTCGCTCACAGCGCGGCCGTAGTCGCTGTAGCTCCAGGTGGTGGAGCCACTCGCGTCCGTCATCGCCACGCGGAAGCCGATCTCGCCGGGCGCCGAGCCGTAGGTGTAGGAGGTGTTTACCTGGGTGCCGCACTCGCCGGCGCTGCTCTTGGCCGTGAGGCGGTTGAGAGGGTCGTAGCTCATGGTGAGGGTGCAGCCGCGGGCGTCGCTCTGCTGGATCAGGTTGCCGAATGGATCATAGGCGTACGTCCATACCCCCATGTCCGGGTCCTGCATGGCAGTCTTGCGGCCGAGCAGGTCGTATTGCAGGAGCGCCACGTTCGACTGGGCATCGGTCGTGCGGATCAGGCGGTCGGCGGCGTCGTAGGTGTAGTTGGTCGTGGCGTAGAGGTTGTCGCCGTTGTACTCCTGTATGCGGATCAGCCGCCCCAAGCCGTCGCTGGTGCGGGCGATCTTGTTGCCGTTCGGGTCGGTGCTCGTGACCGTCAGGCCGTCGTAGGCGCTGGTGGTGGTGATGCCGCCGGGGGCGGTCACGCTCAGGACACGGCCGAGGGGGTCGTAGGTGGTGGTGGTGAAGGCCGTCCCGCCGGGCATGAGCGCCCCGCCCGCCCCGCCGGCGTAATACGGCAGGCTCTCTTGAGAGACCAGGCCCTGGGCGTTGTAGCTCTTGCTGGTGACCAGCAGTTGGCCGCGCTCGGCGTCGTAGGTCTGGGTCTGCAGCAGCCGCCCGAGGCCGTCATACACGCCCCACACGTCGCGGTAGAGCCCGGCCGGCTGATCCCAGATGCGCATGTGGATGTTGTGCGGCGCGGCGATGTTCCCGCTTGCATCGGGGGTCGGGTATGCATAGGTCACGCCCGGAGTGGACAAGCCGGGCAGCGTCGTCGAGAGCGTGCGTCCTAGGCCGTCATAGGTGGTGAGGGTGCTCCAGCCGTTGGGATCGGTGACGCGGTAGGGCAGGCCGAGCGTGAGCAGATACTCGCTCGTTGTGGAATTGCCGAGCGCATCCGTGCTGCGCACGGCATAGGTGTGCAGGGTGGGGTCGTACTCGGTCGTGGTCGTGCGGCAGTCCGTGGGGTCATGGGGGAGGTTCACGCTCCCATAGCCGGCGTGGGCGCAGATGGCGATCAGGTTGCCGTAGTTGTCATAGGTGTGGCTGGTATCGGCCGTCTGGTTGCCGGAGACGACTTTCTGGATGAAAGTGAGGTCGCCGCGGGTGGGGGCGGAGTTGATCCCACCGTCGTAGCCGAAGCGCGTCTCGGCCAGGATGAGATTGCCGGCATTCACCAGCACCTGGCGGGTGGGCTTATCCAGGATGTAGATGGCCGGGTCGAAGTTGGGGCGGTATTCGTAGTAGGTCTTGCGATAGAGGGCGCTGCCCAGATAGTCTTCCTGGACGGCCAGGTTGCCGGTTGAGGGGTCGCGCAGGGTGATGGTCTGCGAGGTCAGGCTGAGTGCGCCGCCGCTGCGGACGTAGTTCTGGAGGCGATAGAGATAGCGGTAGTTCCAGCCGGAGAAGGGTGCCTGGGAGTTGTCGGTGACGTAGGTGTAGATCGTCTTCTTCAGGTTGGTGCCGGCCGCGTCCTGCCAGTTTGTGCTCAGCTCATAGCCGGTGTCCAGGCCGGTTGTGCCAAAATGATGCAGGGCCTGCGCCAGTTTGGTTGTGCCGTCGAGGTCGTAGATCGTCTCGGTCACATCGGTGTAACCGATCAGTTCGCCGGTGTTGTCCGCTCCGCTGTACACGGGTGTGGAGTAAGTATAGCCGCGCACGGCCGCGTTAGCGTCGCCGCTCGACACCGTGACCGTTTTGACGCGCCAGTTGTACCAGCTGTTGGTGCCGCGCCCGTCGTTTTCGTAGCTGTAGGTTAGCGAGCCGCCGCTGCCGTTCTCGATACGCACCAGGCGCGGATAAGGAAATTCGTCCTTCGCGCTCACGGCGCGGTTGTTGAAGTTTTGATAGCTGAATCGCATTGTCGGCGCCTCGGTCGCCGGGACCTCGAGACCGGCCTCCGAGAAACCGCCGGCCGAGATCTTCAGCCCTGTCAGGATCAGCGTGCCCTGGGCGTTGGGGACCGGCGCCAGGTCGTACTCCAGATCGTAGAGGCGCACCACGCTGCTGCCGGCGCAGGGCCCGTAGCAGACCTGGATGCGCTCCAGATATTTGGTATCGAAGTTGTCCCACAGGTTGAAGGCGCGCGGGACACCATCGCCGATCTGCGAGCGCTCGCCGTACTCGAAGCGGATCTGGTAGCCGGGCGCTGTCCCGTCCAGGTGGCCGCTGTAGGAGATGGTCTGCAGATAGCTGGCGCGGTCGAAGGGCGGCACCAGAGAGGAGGCCGGCGGCTGTTCTTCGAGGTACGTGTAGTCCATGGTGTTGCCATGCGGGTCGGTAATGCGGTCGACGCGCCAGCGCAGGGCGACTAAATCTGTGGCCTTGCCGGCGTACCCTGAAGAAGCGTAGGCGCCATCGGGCGTAAGACATGGATTGCCTGTCGTGCAGGCATAGCCGTACATCAGGGCGAGCTGCTCAGCATCCGCGTTCCAGCCCAGGCGGTAGCGGGTTCCATCGGTGGTGACCACCTCCCACCACTCGCCGCTGGCGTTGGGTGGGGAGTCGCCGCGGCTGTCCTGCTCGTTGCCCAGGGCGGCGTTGTGGCGCTCGATGTACAGGAACGAGCCGCGCCGGGTATAGTAGCGGTTCTGCTGGTTGGGATCCACCAACAGCTCGTACAGCGTGCCGTTGATCGTCAGGGCGAAGCTGTTCTCGTAGCCGTAGCCGCTGGCGCTGGTGGTGATCTTGCGCACGATCTCGACGCCGTCGATCGTCCAGCCGGCGCCCACCCAAGGAGCCTGAACGTCGCCGAGCACACCGTCCAGCGTGGCGCTGGAGTAGGAGAGGGCCAGATCGGGCGCCATTCCGGCCCGCCCCGGCGGCGTCCAGATCGGGATGCTGTAGCGGGCCGCGCCGGTGAAGAGCGAGGTGTACGGCTGATCGAAGAGCAGGACGTTCGCTCCGTTCTGCGGCAGGGAGTCCCCCAGGCCTGCACCCCAGGTGGAGAAATGCGCGGCGGCCACGGTCAGTGTGTTGGCTTCTGGGTCTTTTTCGATGATTGGCACTTTGACCCAGATCTGGTGCACTTCATCGTAAGTGGCAACGTACGGAGTCTGTCCGGCTGGGATGTTCTTCAGGTCGAGATAGCCGTCGAGCTGGATCTCGATGTAAGCCGGGCCCCGCAGCCGGGCCGGCCTCCGTGCACGCAGGTCGAGCCTCTGCTCGGGGAGCTCCTTCCCTACACCGGCGGCCTGGGCTTCGATCTCCAGGAGCTCCAGTTCGAACTGCAGTTCGGGGCCCTTGCCCGGGGCTCGGGCCGGCGTGGCGACGAGCAGCGCGTTGCTGTCCAAGGCATCCTCACCCAGGTAAACCGAGACGCGTTCCAGCGCATGCCAGTCGCCGCGACCGGTGGCTGCCACGGCCAGGCTCGAAGCACCGCCCAGCAGATCGCTATCGGCGGCAAAGGCCGCGGCGGCGCTCTGGGCTCTCAACTGCCCGGCCTGCTCGAATTCTACCTCGGCCTGATGCAGCCACAGCTGGCCGCGCGAGCCGGCCGGCGCCTTTTCGGTGACTCTCAGGACGTACGAGAAGCGCAGCTCCTGTCCGGCCAGCAAGCTGCCGATCTCGTAACTGAGCAGCCGCTGGCTGGCATCGTAGCGCAGCGGGCTGAGGGGCTCGGCCCGGTACTCGAGCCCGTTTTCCAGGCGGTCGTAGAATATCAGATTCTTCAGGTCTGCGCGTGAGTGATTGCGGATGGTGACGGTGAGCGTGATCTCCCCCGCGACGTCTGTGGCGCCCGGCTCGGCGCTCAGGATGAACTCGATGGGGGCTTTGGGCGGTTTGGCCGAGGCGGGTCGTTCTGCACCTGGCCAGGTGCGGTTCGGGCGCGGGAGCGGCTGCGGTGGAACGTACGTGGTGAATTCCTGAGCCGGAAACCTGTGTGGGCGCTCGGCTTTAGCAGGGGGCGATGCGGCTTGAACCCCCTGGTGCAGTGGAGCCAGGGATTGGAAGAGCAAGGTTACGGCAATGCTCAGTCTGATCAGCACCCCCCATTTGCGTCTTCTCGCAGCCATGCGACCTCCCTCCATCGCGTGACGAACGTGAAGATATTCGGTTGTTGGGGGGCATAGCGGGCATTCTCAAGCTAAATGGCCCCCTTGCGGGATCATTGCCCAGATGCGGTCAACGCGCAGGGCCAGATCAAAAACCCGATTGCTCAGCCAGATTGACCGTTTATATATTAGCAAGCTCTGTGCCGCTTGTCAAGCACTCAAGGAAAATTTTAAGATTCTGGTTGGTCATGGACTTTATTGTACTCCGGGAAGGCAGAGGGCGTGCGTGGACTCGGGTGGCTTCTACGATTTGACGGTTTGGCCATCCGAGGTACAATCTTGAGCATGCCCGCATCCCTTTCCCGGCGTGATTTCTTGAAACTGGGCGGCCTGAGCCTGGCCTCGCTTGCCTGGGGGCGCTTCGCGCCCGACTTTGCCCGCTTCGACGATAGCAACCTGGTGCGCGTGGCCGCCAAATCCGTCAGCGTGTATCACGAGCCGTCGGATAAATCCCTCATCACCGCCACGTGGTACAAAGACGATCTGGTTCACGTCTACGAAGAGGTGGTGGCCGAAGAACCGAAGTTCAACCCCGTCTGGTATCGGGTGTGGGGCGGCTATATGCATCGTGCCCGCCTGCAACGCGTGCAGGTGCTTTACAATCTGCCCCTCGCCTCCATCCCGCAGGGAACACGTTTGCTGACCGAGGTGACCGTGCCCTTCACGCAGCCCTGGCGCTTTACCAAGACGTATGGCTGGCAACCGCTGAACTTCCGCCTGTACTACGAATCCGTGCACTGGATCGAGGCCATCGAGGAGGGCCCCGATGGACAGGCTTGGTACCGCGTCTTCGATGAACTGGCCGGCACCTACTACGCCCCCGCCCTCCACTTGCGGCACATCCCCTTTGAGAGCCTGGCGCCGATCTCACCTGAGATTCCCCTGGAGGACAAGCGCATCGAGGTCAACCTCACGACCCAAACGTTGACCGCCTATGAGTATGAGACCATTGTGTTCCAGACCAACATCTCCTCGGGCCTGCCTTTCGGAGGCAGCGGCGGCAGGGGACCATCCACCAAGACGCCCAGCGGGCAATTCCACATCCAGGAGAAAATGCCCTCCAAGCACATGGGGAACGGCAACCTGTTTGCCGGGCCGGAGGATTACGAACTGCCCGGCGTCCCATGGACCTGTTTCTTCACCGAGGTGGGGCATGCCTTTCACGGCACGTACTGGCACGAGAACTTCGGCACGCCCATGAGTCGCGGTTGCATCAACATGCGCATCAGCGAGGCCAAATGGCTCTTCCGTTGGGCGCGCCCACTCCACGATCCAGCCGCCCTGGCCACGCAATACTACTTTCGCGGCTACGGGACGACGGTGGACATCCACTATTGATATGCCCCTCCTGACCTGGCCCTCGAAGCATCTCTCACACCTCGAGCCGGCTGCCCTGATCCAGGATGCGATCATCTACCCGGGAGGACGCGGTTACCCCGACTCCCCTCCGCAGGGGCGCTTGATCCTGGGAGACAACCTGCGCGTGATGGCGGCCCTCCTCTCTGAATATGAGGGGCGCATCCATCTCATTTATGCCGACCCCCCCTTCTTCACGAATCGCAAGTACCCGGCCCGCATCGGGCGCGGCGAGGATTCGCGCCGGCCCGAAGAATGGACCCTGGGCGAAGGGTATCACGATGCCTGGCCCAGCCTGGATGCCTACCTGGATTTTCTGTATCCCCGCCTGATGCTGATGTATCGCCTCCTGACGGCCGGCGGGACGCTCTACCTTCACTTGGACTGGCATGCCAATGCCTATGCCCGCATTCTGCTCGATGAGATCTTCGGCCACTCCAATCTGCTGAACGAGATCATCTGGACATACCACGGGCCCTCTCCCATCCGCCGCGCCTTCAATCGCAAGCACGATACCATCCTGGCCTACGTGAAGGGAGAAGGGTACACCTTCAACGTCGAGGCTGTGCGCCAGCCCTACAACCCGGCCACCATTCACACCTTCGAGGCCTCTCCGAGGGCGGGCTTCGGGAAAGTGCCCGATCTGCAGCGCGGCAAAGTGCCCGAAGACTGGTGGTACTTTCCGGTCGTGGCACGCCTCCATCACGAGCGCACCGGCTACCCCACTCAGAAGCCCGAGGGCCTGCTCCAGCGCATTATTCTGGCCTCCTCCAATCCGGGCGACTGGGTGGCTGATTTCTTCTGCGGCTCAGGCACGACCCCCAGCGTGGCGGCCCGCCTCGGGCGCAAATTCCTGGCCTGCGATAACACGCCGCGCGCCATTTGGACCACCCAGGGACGCCTGACGGTCCTGCCTGTTGCCCCCTTCACTCTGGAACGCGAGGTCTCGGCCGGAGCACGCCTGCCCGAGGCGCCGTCCGTCTGGGCCGGGGTTGAGTCCGATCGGGTGACGATTCGCTCTTCGCCGCCGCTCGATTACTGGGAAGTGGATCCCAACTGGGATGGAGAACTATTCCGCAGCGCTGCCCAGGCACGACGTCCGCTCAGAAGTGCGGAAATCCCGCACAGCCTGAAAATCAAAACCGGAGGCAGAGTCTGCATCCGGTTCGTGACCGTCGAGGGGGAATGGTTCCAGAAAGAACTACACGTCTAAGCAGTATCCCACTCCTCGAACCGTCTTCAGGAACCTTGGCTTGAGCGGCTCCACTTCGATGGCACGTCGCAGCCAGGAGATGTGAACATCCAGCGTGCGCGTATCGCCGGTGTAGTTCGTGTCCCACACCTTCTTGAACAGGACATCGCGTTCGACCACCTCCCCGTGTTTATCCATCAGGGTTCGCAGCAGCAGGACCAGCCTCGGCGTCAGTTTGGTGTTCTTCCCCAGGCATTTCACGCGGCGGTGCTCCACATCCAGCCAGATCGGGCCAACATGCAAGATATCCTTTCCCTCACCGGGGAGAAGCGGTTTGATGCGATTGGTCAGTTTTTGAATCGTGAATGGCAAGACCAACACAACATCTGCAATCGCCTTGCTGACTTTGGCTTCCCTGGCCAGGATCAGGATGATAGGATATCTGGAATTCTTCTCGCGCAAGGCCTGGCAGATGCGCAGCCCGCTGCTGTGAAGCGAGGCCGCATTCACGACAACTACACTGGGGTTGATCTTGTCTAAACGCGAAACAGCAGCATTCCCGCTGGTGAATACATGCACCTCGAATCCCTTTTTATGCAATCCCTGTGCAAAAGAAGGGACGTCGGCATGCCGGCCTTCAACAATGAGGAGAGAATCGGTCATAGATGTTTATAGCGATCGCGTTGGGCAGATGAGTTCAGATGGGCAATTTCATTATACACCAAATCTTAAAAATCTTCGTCCACCAGAAGTACTGGCCATGTATAGTACTCTTCCGTGAGGATTATCGCTCTTTTGGATGGCGAAAGGAGCTCCGCGCGATAGGATCGCTCTTGAGAATCCATCGCAACCGTGAAGATTTTTCGCGAGGGTGTCATCTGGTTGCGGCTGGAGGCGTGCTCTGCAACACAAAGCCCGCATAATGCTCACCGAACGCAGCAGGTCTCCTATCTGTTGAGTGGCGAGGGAGAGAATCCTGCCGCCTTTCAATGGCCCGGCCGGCAAGCAACGGTTCCGGGATCGCCGGCGAGCATCTGGGACGGAAAGGAGGATCATCAACGTCGCCAGAGTCGAGCGAGGATGTTCAAGAGAATGGTCAACAGCACCGAAAGGAGGATCGAACTGGCTATCGGAAAGTAGAACGAAAAGTGCTCTCGCTCGATGCGGATGTCGCCGGGCAGGCGACCGAGCGGCAGGTTCAGGCGAGGGAGCAGGGCCATCAACCCGCCGACCAGCAGGAAGAGAATGCCCAGAAAGATGAAAAGACGTGCCAGGGGAGGCATGGTTGCACCCTCTCCAAATGCAGAATGCAGATTTACAACAGCCTCGGCTGTGTTTGCTCGTCGTACGGCACGCCGAGGTGCGCGTACGCGGCTCGGGTTGCCACCCGTCCCTGCGGCGTGCGCTCCAGAAAGCCGAGTTGCAGCAGATAGGGCTCGACCACGTCCATGATCGTATCCTGCTCTTCGCTGATGGAGGCGGCAATGGTGTTCAGCCCCACCGGCCCGCCATGGTACTTCTCGATGATGGTCTTCAACACGCGGCGATCGACGTCATCGAGGCCAAGCGGGTCCACCTGGAGCAGATCGAGTGCCTGGCGGGCGACGGCTGCCGTGATGAGGCCGGCGGCGCGCACTTGAGCGTAGTCACGCACGCGCCGCAAGAGCCGCAAGGCGACGCGCGGCGTCCCGCGCGCCCGGCGGGCGATCTCCTCCACTCCATCTGCTTCGACTTCAATGTCCAGTAGCCGGGCGGCGCGGCGGACGATGTTCTGGATGGCGGCCTGATCGTAGTAATCCAGCCGATAGACGGCTCCGAAGCGCGCCCGCAGCGGGGCTGTGACCAGTGCCAGCCGCGTCGTCGCCCCGATGACGGTGAAGCGCGGCAACTTGAGGCGAATCGAACGCGCCGAGGGGCCCTTGCCGATGATGATGTCCAGCGCGAAGTCCTCCATGGCCGGGTACAGCACCTCTTCCACCACACGGCCGAGGCGGTGCACCTCGTCGATGAACAGCACATCGCCGGCGCGCAGGTTGGTCAGGATGGCGGCCAGGTCGCCGGCGCGCTCGATGGCCGGCCCGGAGGTCACTTTGATGTTCACACCCATCTCATTGGCCACCACATGGGCGAGCGTGGTCTTCCCCAGGCCCGGCGGCCCGTAGAACAGGATGTGATCGACGGCCTCGCCGCGCTGACGCGCCGCGGCCAGCAAGATGCCGAGATTCTCCTTGACCTGATCCTGTCCAATCAAGTCCGCCAGGCGTTGCGGGCGCAGGGCGTGATCCAGCCGGTCGTCCGGCCGGGCTTCGGGGTCGAGGGGGCGGGGAGCGCTCATGGGATGATTATAACGCCGATGGCCATCGCCCCGCCTCGTTCCGGGCACCCGCTTCCTCGTCCTGCCTGCGATGCGCTTTCAGATGACCTCCACATCGTGCGGGCGCGACTCGTTCAAGCCTCGCTCGGTGATGCGCACGAAGACCGCCTTCTCGTAGAGTTCGTCCACGCTGTGCGCGTTGCAATAACTCATGCCAGATTGCAAACCACCGACGAGTTGACGCAGCACCTCGCGCACCGCCCCGCGATAGGGAACGGCCGCCTCCACGCCCTCGGAGACATAGTCCTCGATCTCCTCCTGGGTGATCTCGCCCTCCCCCTCACGCGCCCGGCGCGCCAGGCTGGAGGGCAGCGAGGCCATGCCGCGCGAGATTTTGTAACGATGTCCCTTGCGCGTGATCAGCAGGCCAGGGCTTTCGTCGGTGCCGGCCAGCAAACTGCCGATCATCACCGTGGAGGCTCCACCGGCCAGCGCCTTGACGATGTCGCCGGAGGTGCGGATGCCGCCATCGGCAATGATGGGGATGCCTTGCGGGCGAGCGACGGCGGCACAATTCATGACGGCTGTCAACTGCGGCACGCCCGCCCCGGCCACCAGGCGGGTGATGCAAATCGAGCCAGGCCCGACACCGACCTTGACGGCGTCGGCGCCGGCGTCGATCAGGCGCTGCGTGCCCTCGGCGGTGGCCACGTTCCCGCCGACAATCTGAGCCGAGGGGAACTCCTTGCGAATGGCGCGAAGGGTCTGGACGGCCTGTCTGGAATCGCCGTGGGCGATGTCCACCACAATGCAATCGGCGCCGACCTCCAGCAGGCGTGCGACGCGCCGGATCTCGCCGGGCTTCACTCCCACAGCCGCTCCCACGGCCAGCCGGCCGCGCGCGTCCTTGGTGGCCCGGGGGAACTGCGAGAGTTTCATGATGTCCTTCAGGGTGATGAGGCCGGCCAGGCGTCCGTGGGAATCGACCAGCGGTAGTTTTTCGATGCGGTGCTGGTGCAGAATCTTCTCTGCCTGTTCCAGTGTGGTATCGGGGGGAGCCGTGATCACCTCCCGCGTCATGATCTCGGAGAGCGGTTTTTGGTCGTCCTCCTCGAAGAGCAAATCGCGCGTGGTGATGATGCCCACCAGGCGCTGGCTGTCATCCAGAATCAGGATGCCCCCCGTGTACGTTTCCCGTACGATTCTCTTTACATCGCCCACCGTGTGCGATACGGTCAGGGTGATTGGGTTCTCGACCACGAACGACTCGCTCTTCTTCACACGGCCGATGTGGGCCACCTGTTCATCAATGGGCATGAAGCGGTGAATGATGCCGATGCCTCCCTCGCGGGCCATGGCGATGGCCATCTCGCTCTCGGTGACGGTGTCCATGCTGGCAGATATGATGGGGATTTGCAGAGTGATGCCGCGCGTCAGGCGGGTTTGGGTAGAGAGCTTGCGCCGCGATTCAACCTCGGAATGCTGTGGCACGAGCAAGACATCATCATAGGTCAAAGCCACCTCGGGCAGGATTTTCATGGCCGGCTCCTTCCGATTGACGTGCACGCGCCGGATTATATGGCAGGCACGGTCGGGAGGCAATAGGAGCCGCTTCGGTTGAGCTGGAGGCCACGCTATGATAGTGGTGTGGGACACCAGCCTGTCCTACTTTGCAATTTGTACGGCTTGCGTGCCTGCCGCTTCGGAGTATACTTGGAGTAAGGCCGCGCCCTGCGGGTTGAAAAAGACGATCGCCCAGCCATCTTCTCCGGGTGCAGCCGACTGGTGGGATTCTGCGCGGTTTTCGGGCATTCTTCTGGCTTTGGGTTTTTCCTGCTCCCAAGCCGAATCCCAGCCCGCCCACCAGCGGCTAACGCCAGCCATTGGGTCTCGCATATCAAGAAGTGGGCAGTCATCGTTCTGCACCAAGGTTTTCATCTCGATTTATTAAATGGGAGAGGTTTCTTCATGAGTCCTAAGAGAGACACGCAGAAGACTGTGAGATTCACAGAGGAAGAACAGGCGGCGATGAAAGAGCGCGCCCAAGAGCTGAAGGTGGAAGCACGCAGAAAGACGGGCAAGGCAGACGGAGAAAGCGACGTGCTTGCGAAGATCGCGGAGATGTCAGAACCCGACCGCACGATGGCCAAGCACTTCCATGCGCTCATTGAAGCTAGTGCTCCAACCCTCTCGCCGCGAACCTGGTATGGGATGCCGGCATATGCCAGGGACGGCAAGGTCGTCTGCTTCTTCCAGAGCGCGCAGAAATTCAAGACGCGGTACGCGACACTCGGCTTCACCGATGCGGCGAACCTTGACGAAGGTGCAATGTGGCCAACCGCCTTTGCCTTGAAGGAGTGGACCACCGATGTAGAGGCAAGAATCAAGGCGCTTCTGGAGAAAGCGACAAGTTGATGGCCGCTCTCCTGCCGTCGGCCCTACCTGGACAGGATCGACTGCCTGGACAAGGCCTACCATCGATTCAGCGGGCAAGGTGCCCAACATCGCTTCTGGGAAACAGCGTTTTTTTTCAGGCAGGCAGGGGAGAGTTGCTCTCCGAGTTTGGCGGCTTTCTTTTGTTTGTAACAGCAGTAGTTGCACAGGGCGGCCCAGGCGGCTTCCCGCTGGAGGCGCGCACCCTGCTGCCGCCGGCACGGGAACTGCTCGGCCGCGGCCGCTGGTGGAGCAAATACATGCGCCTGCAGAGGACGGCGCTTCCAGCTTTCAAACTCCGTCTCCAACGTGTGAAACACCCGCGAAACGGTGGAAGGGCTGGGCTGGAGCCGGTCAGTGCTTCCATGACTGCGCCAATCTTCATGGGCAAGGCATCGCAGCTATCCGTCCTCACCCCCAAATAAGGCGTTCTCAGTATTCCGGCAGTCCTGGCAAACGATCAGGCTTCAGCAGCCAAAGGCACCATATCTTTGAGCAGGTGCTCAAGCGCCATGGTGTGAGCACAGCGCTGATGGGTGAAGAAGAACTCACAATCGCAGCGGAGTTCTCCATTTTCGAATACGATTTTGTGGTTATTGTTGTCTCCGTGAAAAACTAAGTCAAACCGATTAAATCGAAAGCGAGCGGGTTCCTTCGCGTAGCGCTTGGCCTTCTCGATCTTGCCGATCATCCCGTAATCCATCGCTTGATCTCCTTTCAGGGTTAGGGGTTCGCAGCTGGTAAATCCTGGGGCTTCACCGTCATTGCCGTGGATGCTAAAGGTGGCTTCTGCAGGAAAGCCATGATCCAACAGGTACGGGCGGAAACAAAAGGCACGCGAAGCGGCGCGTGCCTTTTTGTCCGTTCTGGCTATGTGTGGTACCTGCTCGCATAGAGAACTTCCTTTGTGTAAAGTATAGCCAAATTCGAGACGGCCGTCAACGCTTTTTTACAAAAGTGTTGGCCAATTGTAGGGTTGGTTCAGTCTGCGGGCGAGAGCGCGACGGAGGGTTCATCCCCATTGTAATGCAGCAGAACCGGCCAGCGCACGGCAATCAGGAATACGGCCAGGATCGTCCCGATGCCTCCGCTGACGATGGCCCATGGCACGCCGAAGCCCTGGGCCACCGCGCCGGCTTCGATCTCGCCCAATTGCGGGCCGCCCATGAAGAAGATCTGGTTTATACCGGTCATCCTGCCGCGCAGGGCATCCGGGGTCTGCAAGTTGCGAATCGTGTTGCGGATAATCGTGCTGACCGAATCAGCAGCGCCCATCAAGACGAGGGCGGAGAACACGATGAGATAGTGCCGGGAGACGCCGAACAAAATCGCGGCCAGTCCAAACACCAACACCGCTCCGAGCAGGAGTTGTCCCTGGCGGCGGAGGGCGTTGAACTGCGAAATGACCAACCCCACCAGAACGGCGCCGATGGATTGAGCCGAGGCCAGCCAGCCGTAGAGGATTTCGTTGACGTGCAGAATGTATTGGGAGAAGTAGGGCAGCAGGGTGTTGGCCGAGGCGAAGAACGTGGCCAGGAAATCCAGAATCATGCTGGAGAGAATCAGGGGCTGACGACGGATGAATTGGAGACCGCTGCGAATATCGGCCAGCGCCGCGCCGAGGCCCCGCCCGGCGTTGATGGCCTGCTGTGGCACCGGCCCCATCGCCAGCAGGGCAACCAGGACGGCCAGGAAGGTGATGGCGTTGATCAGGTAAACGGCGTCTTGCCCTGCATATCCAATGACGATCCCGCTCGTGGCCGGCCCGACGATCGCGCCCGTGTTGAAAGCAATCGATTGCAGCGAGAAGGCGCTGGGCAGTTCCTGGCGCGGCACCAGGTTGGGAACCAGGGATTGGCGCGCCGGCAGGTCGAAAGCCATCGCCACGGCCTGGATGGCCGTGAGCAGATAGATGTGCCACAGCCGAATCAGGTGCAGCCCGGTGAGCAGTCCCAGCGCGAAGGCCACGAGCATGGACAGACTTTGCGTTGCGAAGAGGATCCGGCGGCGGTTGAGGCGGTCGGCGGCCAGGCCACCGATCAGGGAGAAGCCAAGCACGGCGGCAAAGCGCACCCCGCCGACGATGCTGACCGCGATGGGATCCCTGCTCAAGCGGCTGATGTGCCAGAACAAGGCCCACTGCTGCATTTGAGAGCCGATGATGGAAATGATCAGCCCCGACCACAGCATGGCGAATTTGCGATGTTTCAATGCGGGTGGAATGCGAAGCATGCTTCGTGTGCTCCAGGGGAATGGGTTCGGGTATCGAGGGTGGGGTGTCCGGGCTACGTTCCCCAGTCGCGCAGATAGAGAAAGTCGAAGCCGACCGTGCGATTGCTCAGCTTGGCATTGATGGGCATCATGCGTTTGAACTGGTTGCGCCGCACACGTTCGACCACTTTCTTGACGAAGGTTTCCTCGAAGCCGGCCTGCACGCACTCCTGGGGCGAGTAGCGCTTATCCACCAGCAGGAAGAGCAGGGGGTCAACCTGAGCGTACGTGAAGCCCAGTTCGGCCTCGTCGGTCTGCCCCTGCCACAGGTCGGCCGAGGGGGGCTTGTCCAGGATGGGCTGAGGGATGTTCAATGCGCGGGCCAGCTGGCGCACCTGGGTCTTGTACAGATCGCCCAGCGGATTGAGGGCACTGGCCATATCGCCCCACAGCGTGGTATAGCCGAGCAGGATCTCGGTTTTGTTGCTGGTCCCGATGGGCAGGGCGTCGAAGGCCGCGCTTTGATCGTACAGGAGGATCATCCGCATCCGCGCCATGATGTTGCCGCGCCGCGTGTTCGACATCTCGGGCTGGCGTTGGATCAACGGCTCGACCAGCGGAGTGATGTCGATCGTCTCACTGCGGACCCGCAACTGGTCAATGATCCATTGGGCGTGCTCCAGCGAGTCAGGGGCCGAGGTCTTGTAGGGCAGGCGCAGGGCCAGGACGTTGGCCGGGCCGAGGGCCTCCGCGGCCAACGCACAGGAGACGGCCGAATCCAACCCGCCCGAGAGATTGATGACCGCACGCGCGTAGCCGGCGCGGGTGACTTCGCTGCGCAGGAAGCCGCTCAGGATCCTGCGCGCCAGGTCGGTGTTGATCGTCAGGTCCACGGAGATCATAGGCGACTATTTCGAGAGGATGCGCTTCAGTTCTCTCTGCACCAGTTCGGGGCGCTCGTCACGCAGGAGGGGCAGACGTGAGCGCACGCGGCGAATCTGGTTCAGATCGAGCGCGGCCAGGGTGAGGGCTTCTTCAAAGTAAGGAGCATGCGCGAGTGGCTCTCCGCTCGGATCGAAGACGGTGGACCCGCCCCAGAAATACAGCCCGTCTTCGTAGCCGGCGCGGTTGCTGTGTGCCACAAAAGCCGTGAAGAGACTGGCGTAGGATTGGTTTACCGTCTCGACCCAGCGTGCGGTTTCGGGGCGCGCCTCCGCGCTCAACCCGCGGCCCGGCGAGGCGGAGGAGAAGAGCAACAGGTCGGCGCCGTCCAGCCAGAGCAGATAGGGTGGCGAGGCATGCCAGAAGTCCTCGCAGATCAGGAGTCCCACGCGCCCGAAGCGCGTATCGAAGGCCTGGACGGATTGCCCGGGAGCGAAGAAACGGCCCTCGTCGAAGAGCGCATACGTGGGCAGGTACAATTTATGATGGACATGCAGCACGCCTCCCTGGCTGAGGTAGGCCGAGGCAATGTAAAAGCGGCGACGCGCGTCCTCGTCCACGAAGCCCACCACCAGGTCCAGCTCTCGACTCGCCTTGAGCAGGGGCCGGAAGATGGGATCATCCTCCAATGGTCTGTGGGCAACGCTGGACACCAGGTCCTGCAACACGTAGCCGGTCAGGGAGAGTTCAGGGAAGACCAGCAGGTCGGCGTTTTGGGATTTGGCCTGCCGAATATAGTCGAGGTGCTTCTCGAGGTTGGCTTCGACCTCTCCCAGTTTGGTGGCAATCTGCGCCAGGGCAAGGTTGAGTTTCATCGGGCGAATCTTACCACTAAAGAGGCTGCCACCAAGCGTTCCTGCGAGGCGCCTGTAGCGGGCAAAGCACCATCCTACAACTCGACTCCCGAATAAAGTTCAGGGTAATAGACTTCGCTCAATCCGTGCTGCTTGAGGGTTTCGGTCAGGGCGGCGGCCGGCCGGGCATCCCCGTGCACGAGGAAGACCTTCTTGACCCGTCCCCGGAGGGTCAGGGCATAACGCGCCAGCAGATTTTGGTCGGCATGGGCAGAGAGGCCGCCGATGGTGGCGATTTCGGCGCGCACCTCATAGGGCTCGCCGAAGATGCGCACGCGCTTCTCGCGCTCGGCCAGGCGACGGCCCAGCGTTTCCGGTGCCTGCCAGGAGACGATCAGGATCGTGTTGCGCGGGTCGCCGATGTTGTTCTTGAGATGGTGGAGGATGCGGCCGGTTTCGGCCATGCCGGAGGCCGAGATGATGATCATGGGTTCCCGGCGCTCGTTCAGGGCTTTGGATTCCTCCACCGTGCGCACGTAGGCGAGATGCTCGAAGTCCAGGGCCGGATGGTGGTTTTGTTGGACGAAGAGGCGCGTTTCTTCGTCGTAGCATTCGGGGTGGCGCTTGAACACCTCCGAGGCGCTGACGGCCAGGGGACTATCGACGAAGACCGGCACGGGCGGCAGTTCGTTGTTGTGCACCATCTCGTTGAGGTAGTACACCAGTTCCTGCGTGCGCCCCACGGCGAAGGCTGGGACGATCACCTTGCCACCGCGCGCGATCGTTCTTGAGACGACCTGGTGGAGTTCCTCGTAGGCGCGGCGCGGATCGGCGTGGGAGCGATCGCCGTACGTGCATTCCATCAGCAGGTAATCCACAGCCTCGGGCAGGAGTGGGTCGCGTAGCAGCGGCAGGCCGAAGCGCCCGATGTCGCCGGAGAACCACAGGCGCACGGTGCGTCCCTTTTCTTTGAGTTCGAGCAGCAGGGCGGCCGAGCCGAGGATGTGGCCAGCCTCGAGGAACTGCGCCGTGAGGCCGGGGGCCGCCTCAAAGGGCTGGCCGTATTCCACGCTGCGGAAGTGGGCGGCGACGCGCTCAGCATCGGCCAGCGTGTAGAGAGGCTCGACTGGCGGTTGCCTGTTGGGGTGCTTCCGGTTCAGGTATTCTGCATCGGCTTCCTGAATGTGTCCCGAGTCGCGCAGCATGATGTCTGCCAGGTCCGCGCTGGCCGGCGTGGCATAGATCGGACCGGGATAGCCCTGCCTGACCAGATTCGGCAGATTGCCGGCGTGGTCGATGTGGGCGTGGGAGAGGAGCACGGCGTGCAACGTGCGCGGATTGAACAGGAAGGTGCGGTTGCGCCGATAGCCCTCTGCGCGGCGGCCCTGGTACAGGCCGCACTCCAGCAGCACGCTGGTCCCGTTGAGTTCCAGCAGGTGCTGTGAGCCGGTCACGGTTTGGGCGGCCCCTAAGAACCTCAAATGCATGTCAGAGGGTCAGCACGCTTGAGATTTGTTCGCCAAAGTGTTCCAGGCGCCATGGGGAACATTCCAGCGTCTTCCTCCACTCGGCGGGGCGCTCGGCGAGTGCCAGCATCAGGAAGCGCGGCAGGATGACATCCGACTCGACGTCCATCTGTGCGGCGACCTTCTTGCGCCAGGCCCTCAACCGCTCCAGGCGTTTGAGCCGCGCCGCGTCTGGATGCTCCGACGGTTGGCGCGTTATCAGCGGGCTCTCCTTGCCGCGTCGTACGGCTGCTAGCAGCGACGGACCCCAGCGCTGGATCTCGCGCCCGGAGAGCCCAAGCGCGGAGAGCTGCTTCAAGTTGGAGGGGCGCGCCTGAGCAATGGCGGCCAACTTGTCATCGTTCATGACTTTGAAGAGCGGGCGGTCCAGGTCGGCTGCAGTCCGTTCCCGCCATGCGCTCAGTTCGCCTAGGATGGTCAGGTCGCGATCGGAGAGATCGCGGCGTGCCCGGAAGCGCGCCCAGGAGCGGGATCCATTCTTTGGCTTGAGGTGATCCCCATTGCAGGCCAGGCGGAAATCCTCCTGCGCCAGCGCCCACAGACCGCGCGCCTCCAGCTCGGCCTGGAGCATATCCCGCAGGGGGAGGAGGTAATGGGTGTCGAGGCAGGCATACCGCAAGAGGGTGGGCGAGAGGGGACGCGCTCCCCAGTCTGCCTTTTGAAGATGCTTGTTGACTTGAATGCCGAACTTCTCGCTAAGCAAACGGTCCAGCCCGGCCTGCCGGCGGCCGAGGATGCGTCCGGCCTGCATGGTGTCGAAGAGGTTGGCGAAGGTAAAGCCATGATCGCGCCGCAGGCACAAGAGATCATATTCTGCGGCATGGAAGATCTTTTCGATGGCAGGGCTGGCAAAGATCGGCGCCAGCGGACTCAGATCGGCGAGGGCCAGCGGGTCGACCACGTAGTCGTGGCGGGGCGTGGAAAATTGAATCAGGCACACGCGCTCGCGGTAGGCGTGCAGACTGTTCGACTCGGTATCCACTGCCAGGCGGGGCTCCTGAGACAGCTCGTGCGCGAGGCGGGCGAGTTCTTCGGCAGACTGTATCAACACCGGGGACAACAACGTTTCCAGATTCATAGAGGGGCTTCGAGCGCTTGTTGCTTTTCCATCACAACGGCGGTTTCTCCATCCCTGTAGTAGCCCCACCACACGTCCACGCGACGGTAGCCTTCCTGCTCGTAGAGGGTAATGGCGGAGGTGTTGGAGGCTCGCACCGAGAGACGGATGAGCGGTGTGCGCAGGCGCGCCTCGCAGGCACGCAACAGAGTCCGCCCGACCCCGCGTCGGCGGTAGGCCGGCAGAACGCCGATCGTGGCGATCCAGGAAAAGCCCTGCGAGGGACGGGAATCGCCGGCTACAAAGCCGATCATCTGACCGCTCTCTACGGCCTTCAGGCGCACCACCTCCGGAAAAGTCAGCACGGCCAGCAGGTCCAGCAAGGACCAGGCATCGTTTTCGAAACAGATGTGCTCCAGGCGGTAGAGCGCGTGCAGGTCGAGCAACGAGGCGTTGGCGATCTCCATAAGCAAAAGCGAAAGGCCCCTCGCTGGCAGAGAGGCCTTCGTGGTCATCATGGCTTATTTGCTCTTGACGAAGTTTTCGATCAGGCTGGTGAACTCCATCGGGAAGATGTACTTGGTGGAGGCACCCTGGCCGATGGATTTGAGGGCCTCGAAGTACTGGAGGGTCATGGTCTTTTGATCGATCCCCTTGGCGGCGCCGAAGATGTTGTTCAAGGCAATGGCATATCCTTCCGAGCGCAGGGCCTGGGCCTGCCGCTCGCCTTCGGCGAGCAGGATGGCGGCCTGCTTCTGCCCCTCGGCTTTGAGGATGGCGGCCTGCTTCTCGCCCTCGGCCACGTTGATGGCGGCTTCGCGCGTGCCGGTCGATTCGGTCACGACGGCGCGGCGGATGCGCTCGGCGGTCATCTGGCGATTCATCGCCTCCTGCACCTCTTTGGGCGGGATGATCTCGCGGATCTCCACGTTGGTCACCTTGACGCCCCAGCGCTCCGTAACCTCATCCAGTTTGGTGCGCAGGGTGGTGTTGATGTGCTCGCGCTGGGAGAGGACGTCATCGAGCATGATGCCGCCGATGACCGAGCGCAAGGTGGTGGTGGCCATGCCTTGTGCGGAGACCTCGAAGTTCCCGACCCCGACCACGCTCAGGATCGGGTCCACTACCTTGTAATACCACAGGAAATCAATCGAAATGGGAGCGTTGTCCTTCGTGATCGAGACCTGGTGCGGAACCTCACGCACCTGTTCGCGCAGGTCGACGCGCCAGGGACGGTCGATCCAGGGGATGAGCAGCACCAGCCCGGGGCCTTTGGGTTGGGGCAGGACTCGTCCCAGGCGAAAGACCACCAGGCGCTGATACTCGGGGACGATGCGAATGGCGTTGGCCAGAAAGATGAAGCCCAGCACCACCACAGCCCCGACCAGGCATGTGAGAAAAGACAGAGTTCCACTCATGGTTGTACTCCTTCGCTCATTTTGAATGACGATCGGTTTCTTCTTCAACCAGCAGCGTGAATCCCTCGCGGCCGATCACCCGCACGATGCGGCCGGGCGGGATGGGCTTCTCGCTGCGCGCCGACCACAATTCCCCGGCCACCTGCACCGAACCCTGGGGTTCCAGCGGCGTCTTGGCCTCGCCGCGTTGACCGATCAAGGACGAGAGATCGTGTAGCGGCTGCACTTGAGAGATCTGCATCACCTTCTGGGCGCTGATCCACAGAAAACCCAGCAGCAAGAGGGAGGTCACGGCAGCCAGGACGGGGTTGACCGAGAGGAACGACTCGCGGGTGGGGAAGAAAAAGATCGAACCCAGAGTCAGCCCGATCAACGAAAGGATCAACCACAACCTGTGCTGCGGTCTGCGAAGCGCCAGGAAAAGGGGCAGGAAACTCAAGATCAGGAGCACCAGGGCCCACCCGTTGAACGAGAGGTTATAGACGGCATAGCCCGCCAGGAGAATAAAGAACAGGGCGCCGATCTCCAGCACGCCGGTTCCGGGCGTCATCAGGGCCAGGGCTGAGAACACCACGGCACCGACCAGCAGGAGATAGGCAACGTTCGTGTCCAGAAAGAATTCCATGTGTTTCTCGCCTCCCCTTCCCGGCGGGAGAGGGGCTGCGAACGAAAAGGATGGAGTTGCCTTTGCTTCGAGAGAACGGGCAGAGGCTCGCCATCAGCGGGAGCGCCGGCGGACTCATTATACAACAAATCGCACTCCTTTCTACGGGAGGCGAAAGCGATAGTAGCCGGCGGTGTATAATCAGAAACGCTTTGCACTGCCTGGATGCACGGGAGTTGCCTTGAAGTTCGAAAGAATCTGCGTTCTCGGCCTCGGCTACATTGGCCTGCCAACCGCCTCCACCTTTGCGGCCCATGGGATCAAAGTCATCGGCGTGGACGTAAATCCGCGCGTGATCGAGACGCTGCAAAACGGCGGCGTGCATATTTACGAACCGGGCCTGCGCACCCTGGTGGAGGCAGCGCTCCGCTCGGGCAACCTTGTCGTTTCGGCTCAACCTCAAGAGGCCGATGCCTTTCTGATCGCCGTCCCCACCCCGTTCTATGGAGAGCGGATGGGGGAACACAATGGGCGAACGTATAAACTGGCCGACCTGCGCGCCGTGACCTCGGCGGCGGAGGCCATCGTTCCCTTCTTGAGGCGCGGCAACCTGGTGATGCTCGAATCGACCTCGCCGCCGCGCACCACCACCGACCTGGTGGCCCCCATCCTGGAGCGTTCCGGACTGCAGGCCGGGCGCGATTTCTACCTGGCCTATTCCCCGGAGCGCGTCTTGCCGGGCCAGATCCTGCGCGAGTTGATCGAGAACGCGCGCGTCATCGGCGGCATCACCCCCGAATCGGCGCAGGCCGGCGAGGATCTGTACTCGATCTTCGTCAAGGGCGAGATCATCCAGACGGACGCCACCACGGCGGAGATGGTGAAACTCATGGAGAACACCTACCGCGATGTGAACATCGCCTTGGCCAACGAGTTTGCCCGCCTGGCCGAGCGCTTCGGCGTGGACGTATGGGAGGCCATCCACCTGGCCAACCGTCACCCACGCGTGAACATCCTGCAACCGGGCCCCGGCGTCGGCGGGCACTGCATCAGCGTCGATCCCTGGTTCCTGGTCGAGGCAGCCCCCGATTTGACTCCGCTCATTTATCAGGCGCGCCGCGTCAACGACGCCCAACCGCGCTTTGTCCTGCATTTGATCGAGCGCCTGGCCGGGAGCGTGCGCGCCAAACGCATCGCCGCATTGGGACTGGCCTACAAGCCCGATGTGGATGACCTGCGAGAGAGTCCGGCGCTGGAGGTTGTCCGCCTGCTTCAGGCCCGAGGCGCTCGAGTCAAGGCCTGGGAACCTTTCAAGCCGCGGGCGAACGCGCCGGAGATCGAGACCACCTCCAGCCTGGAGGAGGCGCTTCGCGAGGCAGAACTCATCCTCATCCTCGTCCGACACACCTCGTTTGTGCATCTCAAGCCGGAAGAAGTGGCCCTCCAGACGAGGGCGCGTTTCATCATTGATGCCGTCAACGCCTGGAGCGTTCCTGCCTGGGAAGCGCACGGATTCAAGATCGCTCGTTTGGGCGATGGCCGCGCGGCGCGGGCGCTGATGTAAGGGAGCGGGACAGGCCATGAGAGTGCTCTCCGTCTTTGGCACCCGCCCTGAGGCCGTCAAGATGGCGCCGGTGGTGCGCGCCCTGGCGCAGACTGCCGGGGTGGAGTCGCAGGTGTGCGTGACGGCTCAGCATCGCCAGATGCTCGACCAGGTGCTGCGCTTGTTCGATATCCATCCCGATTATGACCTCGATTTGATGCGCGAGGACCAGTCGTTGGCTGAGCTCAGCGCGGCCATCTTCACACATCTCGATGCGGTGCTGGAAGAGATGAAGCCCGACTGGGTTCTGGTGCAGGGGGATACCACCACCGTGGCCATGACCGCCCTGCTGGCTTACTATCGCCGTGTGCGGGTTGGTCATGTGGAGGCCGGGCTGCGCACGCACGACAAATGGCAGCCCTTCCCGGAGGAGATCAATCGCCGCGTGGCGGGCGTGGTGGCCGATTTGCACTTCGCGCCCACGCCGTGGGCACGGCAGAACCTGTTGCAAGAGGGAATTGCCGAGCGCGCCATCGTGGTGACGGGCAATCCGGTCATCGATGCCTTGCAGTTCGTGAGTCGCCAGAGCGAGCCGCCGCAGGTCGCCGATTTGTTGCGCGGGCTCAACCTCGAGGCGCGGCGTCTGATCCTGGTCACGGCTCATCGCCGCGAGAACTTTGGCCGGCCGCTGGAAAACATTTGCCTGGCCCTGCGCGAACTGGCGGCGCGCGGCGATGTGGAAATCCTCTATCCGGTGCATCTGAACCCCAACGTGCAAGAGCCCGTGCATTGCCTCCTGGACGGCACGCCGCATGTCACGCTCCTGCCGCCGCTGGATTATCTACCCCTGGTGCACCTTATGAAGCGCGCCACACTCATCCTGACCGACTCGGGCGGCATCCAGGAGGAAGCCCCGGCCTTTGGCAAGCCGGTGCTCGTCTTGCGCGAGGTGACCGAGCGCCCGGAGGGCGTGGAGGCCGGCGTGTTGAAACTGATCGGGACGGATGCCGGCCGCATTGTCCAGGAGACGAGGCGGCTCCTGGAGGATGCCGCAGCCTACGCGGCCATGGCCAGGGCGGTCAATCCCTTCGGCGATGGCCACGCCGCGGCGCGGATCGTAAAGGCTTTGCTCGAATTCGGCTGACATGCCGTAGCATCGTCCGTTTAGATTTACATTTGATAAGGAGGATCCATGAACATTGCCAGTGTTTTTCGGGGGTTAGCCTCGCTGACCTGGGTGGGCTTTGTGGCCATCCTGGTCATGCTCTTCGTGCGCGCCAGCCGCGGACAATCCACACGCGGCCTGAGCTCGATCCTGGGCATTCTGGTGATCGCGGCTCTGGCGTTGACCACGCTGGGGGCAGGGCTGGTCTTCTTGCAGGCCGATCAGTACGGGATCGTGATCTCGGCCTTCCAGCCGAATGGTTATCGTCCACAGCCCTTGGGGCCAGGCCTGCACTGGATCATCCCGTTCGTCGAGAGCGTTCAGCCATATTCGATTGCGCGGCGCACCTATACCATGTCCTCCTCGCCGGCGGAAGGGCAGGTGGGTGGCGATGATTCGATCGAGGCGCGCACGCGGGATGGACAGCTGGTCTACATCGACGCCTCGGTGATCTACTCGATCGATCCTCTTCACCTGATAGATTTGCACATCACATGGCAGAATCGCTACGAGGATAGCGTGGTGCGGCCGGTGACGCGCGCCGCCATCCGCGATGCGGTTTCGCAGTTCGGCGTGGAAGAGATCGTCAGCACCAAGCGCGCCGATCTGGAGCAGATGATTCGGGGTACGATCAGCGCTGGGCTGGCGCACAACAATCTGCTGATGACCGACTTCTTGCTGCGCAACATCCGCTTCAGCGATGAATATGCCAAGGCGGTGGAACAGAAGCAGATTGCCGAGCAGCAGGCGCTGCAGGCCCGCTTCGTGGTCGAACAGAAGAAGCAGGAGGCCGAACAGGCGCGGCAGGTTGCCCAGGGACAGGCCGATGCGGCGGTGATCGCGGCCAAGGGCGCGGCCGATGCGCGCCTGATTCAGGCGCAGGCCGAAGCGCAGGCGAATCAGCTCCTGGCGCAATCGCTCACCCCCGAACTGTTACAATATCAATACATTATCAAACTGGCACCGGGCGTGCAGACCATCTTCATCCCCAGCGGCAATCCGTTCATCCTGCCGCTGCCGGCGCCGAAGTAGTCTGTGGCCCAAAGGAGTGTGATGAATCGCGTGAGGCCAGGTGGCCGCCAGATTCGCCTCACGAGTCTGGCCAGCTGCGCGGGTTGAGCCTCCAAACTCAAGGCGGAAACGCTGGCGCAGGTGCTGCGCCCCGTGCAGGATGTGTTTCATTCGCCCGACTACCCCGATTTGCTGGTCGGGCTGACAAGCCCGGATGACGCGGCCGTCTGGCGGGTGGATGAGACGCGCGCCCTGGTCGTCACCACCGATTTCTTCACCCCGGTCGTGGACGAGGCCTACGATTACGGAGCGATCGCGGCCGCCAACAGCCTCTCCGATGTGTATGCCATGGGCGGCACGCCGTTCCTGGCTCTGAACGTCGCGGCTCTGCCCCCTGACCTCCCGCCGGATTTGCTGTCCGAGATCCTGCGCGGTGGCGCGGAGAAGGCGCGCCAGGCCGGCGTCGTGATCGCCGGCGGGCATACGATTCAGGATAAGGAACCGAAGTATGGCCTGGTGGTCGTCGGCTTCGTTGATCCCCGAAGGATGCTGAGCAAGGGCGGCCTGCGGCCCGGCGACAGGCTGGTCCTAACCAAGCCGCTCGGCTTTGGCGTCACCGCCACGGCTCTGAAGCGCGATCAGGCGGAGGCAGGGGACGTAAAAGAAGTAGTAGACTGGATGAAACAACTCAACAAAACGGCCAGCGCCCTGGCGTTGGAGTTCGAGTTGCGCGGGGGGACGGACGTGACCGGCTTCGGCCTGCTGGGTCACGGCTGGGAGATGGCACATGCCTCCCGGGTCGCGCTTGAGATTTGGTTCAGTCGCGTGCCCTTTGTCGGCGCGGCCCGCAAATATGCCGTTGCCGGCGCCTTCGCCGGCGGGTTGTTTGACAATCGTGCCTATTTCGGGCCGCACGTCCGCTTTGCGGAAACACTGGACGAAGCCTCGCAACTGTTGCTGTTCGACCCGCAGACCAGCGGCGGACTCCTGCTGGGGGTGCCGCGCCCAAAGATCGAGGCCTTCCTGCAACGCGCCGCCGAACTGGCGCAGCCCGCCTGGGTCATCGGCGAAGTGAAGGAAGGCACAGGCATTGCAGTTACGGAGTAGGAGGCAGGCCTGTGAGAGTCTGATGGTCTGTATAGTCTGGAGTCGGATAGGCGGAGGGGTGGACATGGACAGGCAATCAGCGCAGGTCAACTTCGTGAAGGCAGCTTGCCACTTGAGTTGTTGGGCGGGAATGCTTCCTGCGTCGGCCGGCGAGGACCCGTCTTGAGTGCGGGTCGGCGAGGGAACTCCTCATCCCGGCCTCTTTGCCGAATGGTGAGGGGCCGGCAATTAACGGTAAAATAATTCAGACGGGCTGTTCCCGTCGAGCGAGGCCAATGTCAGAAATTGCGGTTGAAGTCCTGATCTTTGGACTGTTGCTTTTGCTGAACGGGCTCTTTGTCATGTCGGAGATGGCGGTTGTTTCATCCCGCAAGGCGCGCCTGCAGCAGCGGGCGAGCGCAGGCGATGCGCGCGCCGCGCGAGCGCTCAAACTGGCCCAAAGCCCCAACGTCTTTCTCTCCACGGTGCAGGTGGGAATCACTTTGGTGAGCATCTTGCTGGGCGCTATCGGGGGGCCGGCCTTCTCCGCCCCGCTGGCAGGATTCCTCAAACGGTGGCTGCCCTTGACCTATGCGGATTCGGTGGCCCTGGCGATCGTTGTCGCTTTCATCACCATCCTGTCCATCCTGCTGGGAGAACTGGTCCCCAAACGCCTGGCCCTGGGTGAACCGGAGAGAGTGGCAGCCCTGCTCGCCGGCCCCATGCTCGTTCTCTCTAAGTGGTTCTCCCCTCTGGTCTGGCTGCTCGGACGCGGCACGGATTGGGTTCTCCAGATTCTGGGCGCAAAGAGCGGCGAGCAACCTCCCGTGACCGAGGAGGAGATTCAGCTGCTGATCAATCAAGGCACAGAAGCCGGCATCTTCGAGGAGAGCGAGCAGGAAATGGTGGAGGGCGTCTTCAGTCTGAGCGATTCGCGTGTCTACTCGCTGATGACGCCGCGCGCCGATATCGTCTGGCTGGACATCGGCGAACCGCCCGACGAGCTTAGACGCAAGATCAGTGAGAGCCCTTATTCGCGCTTCCCGGTCTGCCAGGACAGTTTGGACGTCGTGCTGGGGATCGTCAAAGCGCGCGACCTGCTGGTGCCGCCCGGCCTCTCCAGCCCGGAATTCCGCCTCAAGGACAGACTGCGCCCGGTGTACTTCATCCCGGAGACCATGCTGGCCTCCCAGGCGCTGGAGGTCTTCAAAGAGAAGAACGCGGAACTCATGCTGGTCGTGGATGAGTTCGGCAGCGTGCAGGGCTTGCTGACGTTGGACGACATCATTGAGGAGATCGTCGGCGACATCGAGGTGGAAACTCAAGCCACACAGCGGCAGGACGGATCGTGGCTGCTGGACGGGATGCTCCAAGTCGATGATTTCAAAGAGCTGTTCAAGATCGAATCGCTGCCGAACGAGGAGGAGTATGAGACCCTGAGCGGATTCGTGATGACCTCGCTCGGGCGCGTGCCTCAACCGGCGGATCACTTCGAATGGAACGGTTTGCGCTTCGAGGTCGTGGACATGGATGGCCGGCGCGTGGACAAGGTGCTGGTCACCACTCTGCCCGCGCGGCCCTCTCCCCCTGCCGCAGCGGAGAAGCGTTGAGCCCGGCCGGCACGCTTTGCCGGGCGGCTCCTTCAGGAGGTCAGAATGCCTGCCTATGTCATTGTAGATATTGAGGTTACCGATCCCGAGGGCTACAAGGATTACGTGAAGATCGCTCCTGCGACAGTAGAATTATACGAAGGCCGTTATCTCGCTCGCGGCGGCCACACCGAGACCCTGGAGGGGGAGTGGACTCCCCACAGGCTTGTCATTTTGGAATTTCCGGACGCGGCGAGGGCCAGGGCCTGGCTGAATTCCCCCGAATACGCGCCGGCGCGTGCCTTGCGCCACAAATACGCCCGATCGAACATGGTGCTCGTCGAGGGGGTGTAACCGGGGAGATTCCCACGGTTGGGGGCCAGCCGTTTGCGCACGCCGGTATCATAAAGTTGTCGGCGTGACCGCTCGCATAGTTGCATGGTCGGGGGATGGTCTCCGCGCCGTCGGCGCAGTCCGACCGAATGGCCGAGGGCCTGAAGAGGGACTTCAGTGCGCCAGCTTTTGTGTGCACGCCGCGGCAGGCATCCGGTTGACGCCTGCGAGAACTTATGGCATAATGCGCCACACTCAAAGGCGATGACGAGAACGAGTAAGCCCGTGAACGCCGTCAGCGAGTCTGGGTTGGGTGAGAGCCAGATCGGAGCGGCGGGCCGAAGATCCTCTCGGAGCCTCGATCTGAAATCCGAACGGAGAGTAAGAAAGACGGAAGCCCCCCGTTAGCGGGACGCGAGGATGTCCCCCTCCTCGGCCAAGCGCCCATGAACATGGGAAGCAGAGTGGTACCGCGCGAGCATGCTCTCGTCTCTGGATGGAGGCGAGAGCGTTTTATTTTATCTGTAACTCGGATGTGATTACCTGCCCTGCGGCTCCGCACGGTCGTGGAAACGGCGTGCTGCGCCTCACAAGACCGCCCTACGACGGTTGGAGCGGTCGGCACAGGCCGACTTCGTAGTAGCCTGCAACTTGAGCCGGGCGGAAGCGCCAGATGGATGGCAGGTAGTTACCATATGGAGGTCGAATGTTCAAGCCGGTTTCGCCCAGGCTCGACGTGCCCGCCATGGAAGAGGCGATCTTGCACTTCTGGCAACGCGAGCAGATTTTCAAGAAGACCCTGGAATATCGCGCCGGGAGGCCGGAATATGTATTCTATGAAGGCCCCCCGACGGCCAACGGCAGGCCGGGCGTGCATCATGTGCTGGCGCGTTCCTTCAAGGACATGTTCCCCCGCTACAAGACCATGCGCGGCTATCACGTCGTGCGCCGCGGCGGCTGGGATACTCATGGTCTGCCGGTCGAGATCGAAGTCGAAAAGAAGCACGGCTTTACGAACAAACAGCAAATCGAGGCCTATGGCATTGCCAGATTCAACCAGGAATGCCGCAAATCGGTCTTCGAGTACATTCGCGATTGGAGCCGCCTGACCGATCGCATCGCCTTCTGGGTGGACCTCGAAGAGGCATATGTGACCTATACCAACGAGTACATCGAGTCGGTGTGGTGGATCCTGAAGGAGTTCTGGGAGCGCGGCCTGCTGTATAAGGGCTACAAGGTCGTGCCGTACTGCCCGCGCTGCGGCACCCCGCTCTCCGATCACGAGGTGCACTATCCAGATGCGATCCGCGAGACCGACGACCCATCCGTCTTCGTTCGCCTCCCGCTCGTCGATCGCCCGGACACCTCCCTGCTGGTGTGGACGACCACCCCCTGGACTCTGCCGGCCAACGTCGCCGTGGCTGCCCACCCCGATGTGGAGTATGTCACCGTGGAACGCGAGCACAACGGCGCGAAGGAGAAGTTGATCCTCGCCAGGCCCTTGCTGGAGAAGGTGCTCAAGGGTGAGAACGTCAACGTGCTGGAGACCTACCGCGGCAGGAAACTGAAGGGGTTGCGTTACCATCCCCTGTTCACCTTCCTGCCGCCCGAGAAGCCGGCGCACTTCGTCGTGCTCGGCGATTTCGTCACCACCGAGGACGGCACCGGCCTGGTTCACATGGCCCCGGCTTTCGGGGCCGAGGACATGCAGGCCGCGCTGGAGTACGACCTGCCGGTCTTGATGACCGTGCTGCCGGATGGCACCTTCGTGCCCGAGGTCAAGCCATGGCGCGGGATGTTCATCAAGGAGGCCGATCCTCACATCATTGAGGATTTGCGCGCCCGCGGCTTGCTGCTGCGCTCGGAGGTCTATACTCACAACTATCCCTTCTGCTGGCGTTGCAAGACGCCGCTCATGTACTATGCCCGCGATTCGTGGTACCTCCGCACCAGCCAGTTCAAGGATCGCCTCGTAGAACTGAATGACACCATTCGCTGGGTGCCCGAACACATCAAGGACGGGCGCTTTGGCAACTGGCTGGCCAACAACGTGGACTGGTCCCTGAGCCGCGAGCGCTACTGGGGCACGCCGCTCCCCATCTGGGAATGTCCCGACTGTCATCATCGTGAGTGCCTCGGTTCGGTGCAGGAACTCTCCGAACGAGTCGGGCGAGCTCTGCGCGACCTGGATCTGCACCGCCCCTATGTGGACGAAGTACGTTTTCCCTGCCCGCAATGCGACGGCAACATGCAACGCGTCCCCGATCTGATCGATGTGTGGTTCGACTCGGGCGCCATGCCCGTCGCGCAGTGGCACTACCCCTTCGAGAATCGCGAGCAGTTTGCAAAGCAATTCCCGGCCGATTTCATTTGCGAGGCCGTCGATCAAACGCGCGGCTGGTTCTACTCTTTGCATGCCATCAGCACCCTGCTCTTCGACTCAGTAGCCTTCAAGAACGTCATCTGCCTGGGGTTGATCCTGGACGCGGAGGGGAAGAAGATGTCGAAGAGCCTCGGCAACATCATCGACCCCTGGGATGTCATCAAGGTCAACGGCGCCGATGCCTTCCGCTGGTACCTCTACACGGCTACTCCTCCGGGCAATGAGCGCCGCTTCTCGATTGAACTGGTCGGCGAGGTCATTCGCAACTTCACCCTGACGTTGTGGAACGTGTACTCCTTCTTTGTGACGTATGCCAATCTCGATCGGCCGATGTTGAGCGCGGCGCGCCTGTACAGCCAGAACCCCCTCGACCGCTGGCTGCTCTCGGAACTGCATGCGCTGATTCGCGAGGTCACTCAAGCCTACGAGACCTACGATGTCACAGCCGCCACCCGGCCGATCGAGGCCTTCGTGGAAAAGCTTTCTACCTGGTATGTGCGCCGCTCGCGCCGCCGCTTCTGGAAGAACGAATCGGATGCGGATAAGCAGTCTGCTTACAACACCCTCTACGCCGCCCTGGTTGCCATCAGCAAACTCCTGGCGCCGGCCATGCCATTCCTGGCCGAGGAGTTGTACCAAAACCTCGTCCGCTCGGTGGATCCATTCGCCCCCGAATCGGTGCATCTGGCGGACTGGCCGGAGTACCGCGAAGTCCTGATTGATGAAGACCTCAACCGCGACATGGCCCTGGTGATGAAACTCGTTTCGCTGGGGCACTCCGCCCGGCAGAAGGCACGCCTCAAGGTTCGTCAGCCGCTCCAGGAGGCTGCCTTCTCCCTGGGCCACATTCGGGAGCGCAGGGCGGTAGAGACGTTCGCCGATCTGATCCAGGACGAACTCAACGTGAAAAGCGTGCGCCTGCTGGATGCCTCCACGGAGGTCGTCTCGCACACCATCAAGCCTCTGCCCAAACAGTTGGGCCAGAAATATGGCAACAAATTCCCCGCCATCCAGAAGGCCCTGCTGGCGCTGAACGCCGAGCAGGTCTCGGCCGCCCTCCTGAGCGGCGAAGCCATCCGGCTGCAGGTGGAGGGCCAGGAATACGAGATCCTTCCAGAAGAAGTGGAAGTCAAGGCGCAGGCGAAGGAGGGCTTTGCCGTGGCCGAGGATGGCCCTTACGTGGCCGCCCTCGTCACCGAATTGAGACCGGAACTGGTGCAGGAGGGCCTGGCGCGCGAGTTTGTCCGCCGTGTGCAGGAACGGCGAAAGAGCGCCGGCCTCGAGGTGGCCGACCGCATTCACCTGTTCATCTCCGCCTCGGCCGGGTTGAGGAGCGCCATCGAGCGTCACCGCGAGTACGTGAGCGCCGAGACCCTGGCTACCTTCCTCTCCTTCGATGAACCGCCGGCTGAGGCCGCTTCTCTCGAGGAAGAGTTTGACGGTGAAAGAGTCAGGGCCGGCTTGCTGAGGGCGTAGTTTCAGCCTCCGAGGTCCGAGCAGATTGCAGATGCACATTCAGGTTGCCGTTGAAGCCACGCAGGAACTGTGGAACGCCTTCCAGCGCCTCGTTCCCCAGTTGACATCCAACAACCCGCCTCCTTCCCTGGACGATTTGAGGGCGCTGGTCCGATCCGAGGCCTCCACCCTGGTGGTGGCGCGGCAGGACGATGCGCGCGGGGCGATCGTGGGCGCAGCCTGCCTGGCACTCTATCGCGTGCCGACCGGCCTGCGGGCGGTGATCGAGGACGTGGTCGTGGACGCCTCGGCGCGGCGGCAAGGCGTGGGCGAGGCCCTGGTGCGTTCCCTGCTGGAAATCGCCCGTCAGAAGGGGGCCGCCAGCGTCGCCTTGACCTCCAACCCCGGGCGCGAAGCGGCCAACCGCCTGTATCAACGCATGGGCTTCACGCAACGCCATACCAACGTGTATGTTTATCGCTTTGGGGACGATTCTTCCGCGCCGAAGCGCGGCGTTCGGCGATAGGCTGCCGGCTGACCGCTGAACATGCGGTGGAGCGCGTCCACCAGTTCATCCATGATATAGGCCTCCTCGTTGCCCAGCGCCTCCTGCAACTGACTCAGGCGCTCTTGCAGTTCGGCCATGCGCGCCCGGAAGGCATCGAACGTGGCGTGGTTCGGATTCTGCTTGAGTTCCTGCGAGGCGCCGTGAGCCTCCTCGATGGCGCGTATCGTCTCCCGTAGGTGCTCGAAAATCTGATCCGCCTCGGTCATCCCACACGCTCCTTTCCTCGCTGGCCGTCTACACAATATCACATTACGGACGGGACTTCAAGTAATCGTCGAGCGTGTCCAGGTCTTGCAAGATGCTGGGAGTATCCAGTTCGAGGTAGTGGATGTCGTCGGCATGGCGCTTCAGAAAATCGCGCGGCGATTCGGGGGCGCGCATGTGCAGGAGTTCCTCCCAGAAGAGGCGCGCCACCAGCCAGGGGTGTCCGCGCCGCCGCTGGTAACTGGGCACGATCAGACCCGAGGGGCGCGTGCGATACGCCTGGCAAAGGAGCCGCACGGTTCCTGTCTCCATCTGCGGCTGATCTCCAAGACAGATGAGCGCGGCCTGCGTCTGGGGCAACTGTGCCCTCAGCCCGCATTGCAAGGAGGAGAGCATCTCTCCCTGTGCAAAGGCTTCGTTGTAAATCGTCCGCACGCCATAGGGCTCGAGCAGGAGTTCTATCTTTTCTCTTTCCCCGCCCGTGACCACCACGATGTCCTGGACGGGAGCGCGCCGCAAGGTCTCGATCACCTGACCCAGCACGGTGGTCTGACCCCAGGGGAGGAGCATCTTGGGCTGGCCCATGCGTTTGGACTGGCCGGCTGCCAGCACGATCGCGGCAATCATGTCTTCACCCACTCGATCCTTCCATGGCCTTCAGGCGCTGGTAGTCCTGCGGGGTGTCCACATCCAAAAGCAGGGCCGGATCGTGCCAGGGCAGGTGTTCGATGGCATACCTGGAGAAGAGGGCGCGGCCACCCACCTCGCCGCGCAGGGCAAGCAGATCGGGGAAGGTGAGGCGATCGAAGAGCACAGGGTTGGCAGGCCGTTCCTCCAGCACGAAGGGCGCCAGGATCGGGCTGAGCGAGCGGCTGTGCGCCGCAAGCAGCGCGCGCAGCACCTCCACGGTGACCTGGGGTTGATCGGCCAAAAGGAAGATCGCCCCCCCGTGTGCCCGGCCTTCTTCCTCCTGACGGGCAAGCGCTCGCAGCCCGGCGCGGATGGAGGCCGCCTGTCCCTCCTGCCAATCGGGGTTATACACGATCTGGAGTGGCAAATCATCGAGGGCCTTCCTGACCCGCGCGGCCTGCGCGCCGACCACGATGATGACGGGCCGCAGGCCGGCCTGCAGAGCCGTCTCGGCCACAGCCCGCACGAAGGGCCGGCCGCGCCATTCGAGCAACTGTTTGGGACGCCCGAAGCGCGTGCTCTCGCCTGCGGCCAGGACGATGCCGGCCACCCGTTCAAAGGTCTGGAGTTCACCGCGCTGAAGCGAGCCAACCACGACGGCATCGAAGCCGTCGAGCAGGCGTCGCGCCAGTTCCCCAGCCTGGGAGAGCACCTCGCTCGATTCGGCCTGATTGAGCAGGGCCAGGCGTCGGGCGCGCGCGGGGATGTTCCGGAGGCCACCCTGGGGGTGGAGCAGCAGGCGCGCCAGGGCTTCGGGAGTGACGGGGTGATTCAGCGGCAGCCCGCTCAGGGTCGAGAAGCGCCGCGGGCGGTGGACATATTCCGCTCGCAGAGGTCGTCCCAGCCCGCTCAGCCCGGCCACGACCACAACGCTGCGCACAAAATCTGGGATGGGCGGCTCGTCCACCCTGGGGGCCTTGAGCGGCTTCTGGCGCGCGCCGTCGGCTTCGATCAACAAAGGGATGTTGCGGGCATGGCCCTGAGTGTACAGGTGCAGCAAGGCTTCTGGAGGGATAGCCCTGGCGCGCCGATCCTTCCCAAGGCGGCCGGTGAGCAGCGTCACCCCCTGCGGCTCCAGGTCGGAGAGGATGTCGGGCGAGGCCACCACGAAATGGCGATCGGCAAGCGGGATCTGCCACGCGCCAAGATGCGTCGTGGAGGTCACGATCACGGGCGGCGGGAGCCGGCGCGCCAGCTGGAACAGGGCGGTGGTCTTGCCTCCCGCGCCGACCAGGGCCAGGGGAAACGAAGAGGGACTCAAGCGCAGAGCGTGGGCGAGGTGCATGCTCAGCGGCCAGGGTTCAACATCAGGATATGCCAGCCGCTCTCCGAGACAACCAGCCTCCCCTCGCGCAGTTCGGCGGCAATGGCGATGGTCGAGGGATGACCCAGCTCTGCCAGGTCGAATTGCACTAGATAGTCGGCGGGGCCGAAGAGCGGGCCGGCAGAGGAGAAGGTCAAGGTGCGCGTGCGGCCATCGGCCAGTTTGATCCACAGCAGCAACTGGCGGACGGGCAGGAGTTCGCGACGGGTCTTGACCTGCAATAGGAGGGCGTTGCCGAGGCGGCTGATCTGCCAATCCTCGATGGCATTGCCGCGCACGGGCAGGTCTTCCAGACGGGTGAAGGCGGCCTGATCGGGGTCGGTGGGCTCAGCGATCGTGGCCGCAGGCAGGGAGAGGTGCTGATAGTCCAGACTGCTCAGGGATGGAAGCGAGAGGGCGGCAAAGAGTTCGTCGCGGCGGGCAAAACTGGGTAGGAAGTCCCCTAACAGCAGAACCTGGGAGGAGTAGCGCTGGATGGCGCGCGCTTTGAGATCGACCTGGGCCGGGGAAAGATCGAAGCGCCCCCAATCCTCATCGTTCTTCAGGCGTTTGGGAGGCAGGAGGGCCTGCTGTGGCAGAGGACCGCGCGGCTGCGGGAAGGTCGCATAATGGACCAGATAGCCCCACAGGCGTGGCCGATAATCGGGATGATTCTGCTCCTCCAGCGCCACAGCCAGACGGACAAAAGCACTCAGGGCACGATGATCGGGGTGTTGATCGGCGGGATGGGGCAAAAGGATCAGATCGGGGCGGTTCTCTTCCAGCAACAGAGCGAGATCGCGCAGCAGGGCACTGCCGCAGTATTCGACATGGGGGTCGAAGAGATCGTCGTAAGGAGCCGCTGTGGCACGCGTGTAAGGCGCGGTGAAGGGGCACTGCGTGTTCCAATCCGCCAGCCACATGGGCGCGAGGCCGCGATCGGGGTATCCCAAGAAGGAGATGTGCTCATCGCTCAGCCCCAGCAGGTGCAGGGCGGCCAGCGACTCGGCCTGTCGGCGTTGACCCAGGCGAATGTAATCATGCGGGCCGGCGCGGGCGCGCTTCTCGAGGGCGGCAGGGGCGAAGCGCTGCCCATCGCCGCTGGTGACGATGACGACTCGGACGCGCGCCCCCTGCCTCAGGGCCTCCTGAATCACCCCGCCGGCTGCCAGGCTCTCATCGTCCGGGTGCGGGGCAAAGATCATCACGCTCTGGGCGTTTGGCAGGCTGAGGGCCGGCAAGGCGTTCAATTGCTTCCATGTCTGGAAGGAAGAAGCGGCTTGCCCGCGATATCGTGCTAGGACAAGGAGCAGCGCAACCAACAGGAGGGTGAGCAGCAGGGTTTTCTTGTGCAGATGGGCCCAGAGTGTCTGCCAGCCGCCGCTCAGGTGCCAGGCGCGCAGGATGTGGCCGTACATTCGCAGCCGCCAGCGAAAGCCATGTCGGCGATGGGACTCGCTGGGCGTGTGCCAGACGCCGCGCAGGAAGACGGCCCGCGTGCGATAGCCATGGCGCGAGGCGGCCAGGGTGAGCGCGGTTTCGAAGCCATAACCGGCGGCGGCCTGGCGGGGGACGACGTCCAGCACTTCGGCGCGCAGGCCGCGCTGTCCGCTCAGCCAGGGAGTGAGCCAGTGAGCAAGGTCGGTGCGGAGGTGCCCGCCGCGAAACAGGCCGAGCGTCATATCGGCGCGGCACTCGATCACCGGCTGAAGGAGGGCCTGCAGATGTTCGGGCTTCAGACCCACCAGGTCGGCATCGAGCAGGATGAGATAGGGCGCCTGTGTGGCCGCGCGGGCCGTGAAGATGGCTTGCCCCTTGCCGAGGTTCGTCTCGTGGCGCAGCAGGCGCAGGCGCGGCTCCGATTCGGCCGCGGTGCGGACGCGCGCCGCGGTCGCGTCGCTCGAGCCATCGTCCACCACGATGATCTCATCCAGCCAGTCCAACTGCTTCAAGACCTCCAGGACAAGTGGGATGCGGTCGGCCTCGTTGTAAGCCGGCAGAATCACGGCAACGAATGGCTTCTCAGGCATGCTGGCTCTTTTGCAGGACGAGGATCAGGGTGTGCCCGAGCACGGGCCGGGATGGGAAGGCATAGCGCTCAGCCAGCACGAAGAAACCGCTTTCCTGCACGATGCGCCGGGCGAACCCGGGCGTGCGCGGCGTGGCCGGGACCGTCAGACGGGAGCCGAGTGCATAGAGCCAGGCCAGCGGACTGAGGGCGTTGGGGAAGGTGACGATCAGCCGCCCGCCGGGGGCCAGGAGCGGGTGCAGACAGCGCAACAGGGGGCGCGGGTCGGGGTAATAATCCAGCACGCCGATGCAGGTGATGCAGGGCCAGAGGCGGCCATCCAGTTGTGCGGCCTCCTCGACGAACTCCACGCTGGCCGGCGGGGCAGGCGGCAAACGGGCCACCTTCTCTCTGGCCAGGGCGAGCATGTTGTGGGAGAGATCGTAAGCGGTCACGCGGCAGCCGCCTCGCAACAGGTCGAGCGTGACGCGGCCGGCGCCGCAGCCGTAATCCAGCACCGCTGCGCCGCCCGGCACGAAGGGGCGAATCTGACGCAGTTCGCGCTCGCCGATCCAGGCCGTCAGGGGGTTATCGTAGCGCGTCGCGCGGCGGTCGAAGCGCTGTGCCAGGAAGTGAGCCTTCATCCGCCTCCTTCCAACAGTTGCCAGGCCAGAAAACCGATGAAACGCACCAGCCAGAAGGCCAGCAGCCGATAGGTCAAGCCGGCGCTCAGGGCCACCGCGCCGCCCACACCCAACCTCAGGAACAGAGCGGGGATGGAGAGATCGGCCATGCCCAGGCCACCCGGCAAGGCCGCCAGTCCGCTGGCGATCAGGATCAGGCTGTAGCCGATCAACAGCGTGGCCGGCGGGATGGAATAGCCGAAGAACAGAAAGCAGGCTCCCAACGTGGCTATATCGAGCGTCACGCGCCCCACCGCAGCCGCGAGGAATTTCCACAACGGGATACGTTGCAGGCGGAACAGGCCGGCATGGAACTGCTCCAGGCGGCTTTCTATTTTACCTGGATCGAGCGCGCCCAGATGGGGAAGGGGAGCGAGGCGCCGGTTCCAGAAATCCACCCCGCGCAGCAACAGGGCGCGGCTGCGCGAGGGATCGCCCAGCAGGCGCCACAGGCGCCACAGCAACAGGCCAACCGCCAGCGCGAGCGCAAGCAGAACAAGGATCTGTTCCTGGTGCAGCACGCCGTTGGAGAACAAATAGGCGAGGCCAAGCAGCGCTATCCCGGCCCAGACCACGCCCAGAAAGAAGGTTTCGACGCCCAGAGTGAAGAGGGAGACCTCCGACGAGTATCCCTGCCGGCCGAGCAGGCGCGCCCGCAGGACGACGCCGCTGGCACCGGCGCTGGGGATGGCCACCTCGATGAACGCCATGGAGGTCAAGAGGGCGGCCATCCGTCCCAGCCCGATCGGCCGGCCCGGGAAGGGACGGAGCGCCAGTTCGTTGAGCCAGGCGAGCAGAGCATAGGAAACGGCCTGGACGGCGAGGATGAACGGGAACCATGCCCAGCGCGCCGTGGTGAATAGGTGTGCGGCGGCGCGCAACTCCCCCAGCAGCGGCCAGAACAGATACAGGACGATGCCCAGCGCCACCAGCGCCAGGCCGCGCGCGAGCCAGAGGGAACGCCGGGGGGAGGGGGCAGAAGTTGAGGTCAGGCGCATCGAGGTCTCAAAAGATAGCAGCGGATCCGATTTTTGCAGCCAGGTCACTTGCGAATGGCCTGGGCCAGTTCCCATTCCGGCAGGGCATCTGCCTCGAGCGCATCGCACAAGCCGCTCATGGATTCGAATTCATATCCCTGCTCGATTAAAAAATCGAGCATTTTCTCGAGCAGGGTGAAGGCTGTGTGCGCATTGCGCTGCAGGAATGGCTTCTCCCAGGCCCGCACGCCGTCCGCCAGGAGGTGAAAATAGTGATCGTAGGGATGGGAAAGCACGGCGATCTGAGCGGGGAGGGGGAAGAGCGAGAGCAAGAAGCGATAGGCCGGCCACCCGAACACTTTGACATAGCTGAGCGAGAAGACCAGGCGCGCCCCTCGCAGGGCCGCGAAGGGCACCTCGATGATGGATTGCGCGCCGCGCCGGATGCGGAACGGCGTGCACGGCAGGTGGAGGTTGTTATAGCCCAGTTTTCCGGGCCGAAACGAGGGGTAGAGGCTCGAATCGTATCGAAATCCGAAGTCGAGCAGGGCCTCCATTCCCTGAGGCGTGATCTGCCCAAGCGGGGCACGATAGCCGGCCGGCCTCTGGCCTGCAAAATTGCGAAAGGCGACGATGGAGGCCTCGATGTCGGCGCGGGAGCAAGGATTCTCCAGGTCATGGGCATGGGAATGAACGGCAAACTCGAGTGGGAGGCGCTCCTGCAGCCTGCGGTACCTCGCGGCATAGCGCTCGATAAGCGAAGTCACGAGAAAGGCCGTGAGTTTGACGCGGCGCGCCCGCAGGATATCTATATAGCGCTTGAAGAGCGCCTCGTCCTCGAACAGGCGGATGCGCCCGTGCGGGTCGAGGAAGTCTGCTTCGACGTCCAGGGTGAGGCAGGCGATCTTCCGGTTCATGCGCGCGGCAGGTTGGTGACGAAGTCGAAGGTGAAGCGGCGCGTGTACCACACGTCCGTAAATCCCTGTTCGGCGGCCAGGCGGCGGAATTCCTCCTGCGTGTAGAGGTAGACGCCCGGGCAGCGCTGGAGGCGCAAATAGACCTGGCGCAGGTGCCACATCCACCGATCGCGCCGCCGCGCCTGCGCATCGGGGAAGTCGAGCAGGAAATAGCGCGTGCGAAAGCGGCCCAGCAGGGCTGCAAGCGTTGCCGCGTCGAAGTATTCCATCACACCCAGGGCCGTGATCAGATCGACAGCGGGCAGGGCCGCCTCGGCCTGGGTGACGTCCATCACCCTGAATTCCAGGCGCTCGGCGTAGGGGCTGGCCAGGCGACGCTGCTCGGCGGCCTCAATCGCCTGCGGCGCCACATCGATGCCGATCACATGCCCGGCGCCTGCCTCTACCAGGTGCACAGCAAAGCGTCCTGAGGCGCAGCCAATATCCAGCACCGTTCGATCCTGAATGTGTGGCCGGAGCAGGTCCAGCGCGGCCTGCATGCGCACGTACATCCCCTGCCCGCGCAGCAAAATCGAGAGCCGATCCAGGAACGAGGGTCGTTGCTGACTGTCCTTGTAATAGGCGCCGGCTTCCCAACTCAGCACATGCTCTTTCCAGTATTCGCCGCTCTTGGAAACAGGTTTTGATTGCATGAACCTCCGTTGGCTTCAGTATTGTCCCTGAAAATATCTCTGGATAATATTTGAAACATCCTTATCGGTGTGCTGGTGCAGGACAGCAAAGAAATCGTGGGTCGAGGCGCGTTGATGCGCAAAACGGGCGGCATAATCTTGCAAGAACGCAAAGAAGGCTTCGTCGCCGACGCGGGCGCGCAGTTCATCGAGGAAGTTTGCGCCGTTCAAATACACGGCGTTGGTGTACAGACGGAACGTGCCGCCATTATACACGCTTGTATCCACATATCCGCTCGGCTCGAAATAGTTCACGCGGAAATTCCACCACCAGTCACTGTAGCGCGGATAATAGTATTCGTAAAAGAGGCGTTCGCTGTAAACCGAGAGGGCCTCGTCCAGCCAGGGTTCGAGAGCCTGATCATTTCCTACCAGGCCGAACCACCACTGATGGGCGATTTCGTGTGTCCCGATGGTGAACAAATTGCTCTTCGCCGTGCCGTTGTATTCCGAGTAAAACTTCTCCGCCAGAAAGACCAGGCCATCATATTCCTGTCCATCGGGCAGTTCGGTTTCCACCACGCTCAGGCTGGGATACGGATAGGCGGCAAACCTGACTCCATACAGCCCCAGGGATTGGGTGGCCATCCGTACGACGGCCTGGCCGGCGCTCTCCTGGACGGGGAAGTAGTACGAACGGATCAAGATGGAGTCGACGGTGGATTCCGCGATCTTATATTGGGTGCTGGCCGATAAGGCAAAGGTGCGCCCGCCGCGCAGGCGATAGCGCGTCCATTCTCCGTTCGGCTCGGGCGGTGCGCTGGCCGCCACGATCACGTTCGGATCACTGACCCTGACGTTCACCTCGAAATCGGCCGCCTCGAACACCAGATGCTCGCCGAACGCCCAGGGCTCATGCAGCACCCATCCGTTGGAATACGGGACGATGAACGGATACCAGTGAGTGAGGTTGATCTGATACCCCAGGTAGCCAAACGTCCCTTCGTAGGATTTGGGCGGCAGGCTCAGGTTGTAGCCCAGGGCAATCGTCGTGCTCGCTCCTGCCGGGAGCGGCTGCGCCAGGAAAAGGGTCAGCCGCTGAGCCTCGAGGCGGTACTGAGTGAGCGGGGCGCCATCTTGCGTGAGCACGTTCAAGAAGAAACAATCGCTCCAGCGGTTCGGTTCCACGGCCAGCACAAGATCGGAAAGGCTCTGGCCGGTGGTGTTGAAATACAGGATGGCTTCGCTCACTGCGGCCGTGCGGCGGGCGTAGTCCAGGTCGACGTAAAAGGTATATTGTGTGCGCGTCGCGGGAGAAGCGAGGGTGGCCGAGGGGGGCGGGGTGGGCAGGGGCGTGCTCGTCGGCGTGGGGAGCGCGGTCGGAGTCGGAGTGACGGGGGGAGCAGGCGTCTCGGTGGGACTCGCTGTGGGAGTGTCCGTGAGGGGCGCGGGCTGAAAGGGGGTCGGCGTGACGCTGGCGCGCGGATCGAGGGTGACCAGCACAAAAGCTTGCCCCGAGCTGGGCGGGGGCGCCGCGGGCAGAGACGGTAAACAGGCGGCTAGCCAGAAAGCGCTCAAGCCAAGCAGGGGAGCCAGAGCTGTGCGGCCGGGAGGCATGCTCAATACACGTTCTGAAAATACTGGCGGACGATGTCGGAATAATCGGTAGAGGTATGCTGAGCGAGGAGGCGGAAGAATTCGGTGGTTGTAGCCAGCCTGCCGTTCTCCTGTTTGAGGTAGTCTTGCAAGAAGGCGAAGAAGGCCTCATCGCCGATGCGAGCGCGCAGCTCATCCAGGAAGTAAGCACCCTTCCAGTAAACCGAGTTCCGGTAGGCGTCGAAGCTGGCAAAAGTGTAGATCGAGCCGTCCACCCAGCCCTGGGCATTGTAATCGTACATGCGGTAGGACCACCACCAGCGCAAGAGGTCGGGGTCAACGGCCTCATAGAAGATATGCTCACTGTACGTTGCCAGCGCCTCATCCAGCCATGGCTGCAGGGCCTGATCGCTGCCCACCTGCTCGAACCACCACTGGTGAGCCGTCTCGTGGGCGGCGACGAAGGTCAAATAGTTCTGTTGGGTGCCGTCGTAGAGTTGGTAAAAGTTACGGCTGTGAAAATAGAAAGCGGAGAACTCCTTGCTATCGCTGAAATCGCCCATCACCACCGAGAGGGTCGGATGCGGATAGGGGCCATAGCGTTGGGCGTAGATCTCCAGCGCCCGCGCCGAGGCCGCGAGCGCGGCCTGGCCACTGCCCTCGAAAGAGGGGAAGTAGTAACTGGTTACAGTCACCTCCCCGACCTGCTGGCTCGCGGACAGGAACTGAGGGCTGATGGAGAAGGCAAAGGCGCGGCCGGCGAGGAGGGTATACATGGTCCATTCGCCGTTGGGGGTGGGCGCGCCGCTGGCCGCCACCACGGGGGGGTGAGCCGCATCGGCAAACTTGAGGTAGACTACGTAATCGGCAGCCTCGTAAACCAGGTGTTCGGAGGCAAATCCAACCGGGTCGTGGAGCACCCACTTCCCGCCCGGATTGGGAACGACAAAGGGATACCAGTTCGTCAGGTTGATCTGGAGGGGGCTGTAGCCGAAGATGCGTGGCGGCAGGTTGGGATTCGGCTGGATGGAGGGCAGGTTCAGGGTGTACCGCATCTCGAGCGTGATAAACGCTTCGGGGGCCAGCACGGCCGGCAGGCGAAAAGCCAGGCGATGACCCTCGAGGGTGTAATCGGAAATGGCACTGCCGTCCACTTTCAGAGAGGACAGGTTGAAACAATTGGGCCAGAAGTTGGGTTCCACCGCCAGCACCAGGTCGGTCAGGGCAGCGCCGCTGTGGTTGGGGTAAACGATGCTCTCATCCACGGCGACGGAGCGGGCCGCGTAGTCCAACACAACGCGCAGGGTGTATTGCGGACGCGGCGGGACGGGCGTGGAGGTGGCCGTCGGCGAGGGGGAAGGGCTTGGCGCGGGGAGCGTCACACCGAGCTGGAGAGGGGTGGGGGTGGAATCGGAAACAGAGGTCGAGCAGGAGGCGAGCAGCCAGAGACACATGGCGAGAAAGGTGCGATTTCGTAGCGATGACATGGCCTGTATTTTAAACCAAAACACTCCCCCACCTGCTTGTCCTGGTTGTGGCACGGCTGTAATCGGATAGATAGTCGGGTGGCTGCAGGAGAGGCTTCTCGCCCATCCTATTCTGCCTTTGCGAAAAGCAGCCCAATACAACCGGGCGGTAGTTGCGGTTACTCTTTGCGCACGCGCTTCAGCGGCAGTGTTGGGGCGGCATCTTCCGGCATGCCGAGCAGGATGACGGTGATGTTGTCGTGGCCGCCGCGCGCGTTGGCCTCGGAGACCAGAGCCTCGGCCGCGGCATTCAGACTGGGGGTGTGGGTGAGGATCAGGCGCAGAATCTCCTCATCCGGCAACATGTCGGTCAGGCCATCGCTGCAGAGCAACAGGATATCGCCGCTCCTGAGCATCGCCCCTTGCCGGCCGAGCGCTCCTTCCCCGCCGCTCGCGCCCAGATAGAGGCGAAAATCCACCTGCGGCGGGCGCGCCGAGCCAAGATAGCGTCGAATCACATGCGCGTTCGGGTGATGCCGGGCCTGCTCCGGGCTGAGGAGGTGCTTATCTATGGCTTCCTGCACCCAGGAATGATCCATGCTCAGGCGGTGGATCTTTTCATCTCGAACCAAGTAGAGGCGCGAATCGCCCACATAGGCGGTGTACAGCCTGTTTCCTTCCACCCAGGCACAGACGCAGGTGGCGCCCATTCCATTGCGCTCTGCTTCACCGGCGGAGTGGGCGACGATCACCTGGCTGGCCGTGTGAATGGCGCGTTCCATGATGGCCAGTGGCTCCCTGCCGTTGCTCTCTGCAACCTGTTGTACGATGTAGTTGACGGCCAGTTCGGCGGCCACCTCGCCGGCCCGATGTCCCCCAATGCCATCCGATACCACGGCAAAGACCAGCGGTTGCCCGAGCCCATTGACGAACGAGGCGATCGCATAGCGATCCTCGTTCTTCTTGCCGCTTCGCCCGGCATGGCTCAGTGCGGCGACGTGCAGATGTGTGCGTGGGGAACGTTTCATGCAGGACGAGGTCTTTCAGTTCAAGCGGACGATCGTGGGCTTTGCCTCGGACGCCCCCCTGCGCTCGAAGCGGAAGGCCAGCGAGCCGAAGTGTATCACATCGCCGTGCCGGAGGAGATGACCCTCTTTTCCTACGGCTTCGAAGTTGACCCATGTCCCGGCCGTGCTGCCGGCATCGGTGAGCAAATAGGAATCCCCGCTCCGCCTCAGACGGGCATGCAGCGGCGCGATGGAGGGATGGTCGAGGACGTGCATGGCGCGCACCGGGTCGCAGCCGAAGGTGATCTCTTCTTCGAACAGGGGGATGAAGGGGCCGGTCGAGGGCTTGAAGGCCGGGGCGCCCGCGCTCGCCTCCGGCAGGATGCGCCGCAGACAGGCCGGGGCGTCCACCATCCTGGATGGGTGAGGCGCGGAGGGCGAGCGCCGGCCGTGCAGCGTTTTCCTCTCGTCCTGCGCGGCTTGAAGGATGGCCTCCAGCGGTTGCGTGAGCGGGTCGCTCTGCGCCTGGCGCAGGGCCTGACGGCGGGCCGCCAGCGAGCGCAGCGAGCCCATGAAGAGGATCAGCAGCAACACCAGTCCCGAAAATGCCACCGCGCTCCAGATGACGAATTCACGATAGCGGGCGAAGAGGGCGGCCGCGCCGCGCGGCGGCTGGATCACCGTCAGCGTGAGCGGGAGCTCGATGCTGGTCTTGCTCAGCCCCAGCGCGTCCTCCGCTTCGGCCACGATCTTGTGCGCGCCGCTGACCGAATAGGGACGGAGGTCCCACGTGAACTTCTCGAACGGGGCGGATTGATTCTCGGCCACCACCTGCCCATCCACGTAGAGGCGCGTGCGATGCAGCGGGCGCGGGTGTCCATCCGGGAATTCAACGAGGATCTCGAATTCTTGCACCTCGGGCAGAAGCACTTCGGCGTTGAATGGATCGTCCTGCGGCGGGCGGCGCACAATTTGCAGCGGCGGCTGCACAAAGATGGGGTTGGGCGGCTGAATATCTACCGTGAAGGTCTGTGTGGTGGATTGAATGCGGCCGAGCGGCGTCTTGAGTTCCAGGTACAGGGCGTGCTCCCCGCCTTGCCTGACAGCCGAAGTGTATCGGAGCACATACAAACGGCGCAAATGGGCGAAGTAGTTGTCCGGGTTGGGATAGGGTGGATTGCCGGCGAAGGAATAGTCCCCGCCGCTCTGGGTTGCCAGAGCGCGGAAGGCCACTGCGCTGGGGCTGGAAGCATAGACCTCTGTATCCGCAAACCAGACGAAGATGCGCACGCGATTCTGAAGGGCGCGCTGTAGCAGCGGCTGAACTTGCGCCTCGATGTTGGGATCTTCCATGCGGGGGGTGATCCACAGCACGGCCCGCTTCATGCCCAGGCGCGCCGTGGGGGCCGAGGCTACTTCAATAGCCGTGGACAGGCTTTGCAGATGGGGCGTGGTGGAACGAAAGTCGGGCCGGAAGGCATTCAAACTCGCTAGCCAGTCTTTGGGGCCGGCATGGGTGATGAGCGGCCCGGCGATCGTCACCAGGCTCAAATCGTCGGTTGTCTCCGCCGGGAGGGCCTGAGCCCAGGTGTTCAGCACCCGCACGATGCGCTCGAAGCGGGAGATGCCCTCTCCGTCCCGCACCCCCAGCGGGGGTCCAGGGTTGACCGCCACCACAATCTGGGCCGGGATGGCGATCTCGCTCAGTTCCTGAACGGGAAGCGGCTGACCGTCCTCGAAGGCGGTCACGTCCTGCGGCTGCAGCCCGCTGAGGAAGTGGCCGGCCGGGTCGAATGCATCCAGAAAGACCGAGATGGTTGGGAAGGCCGAAGAGTCGGGCGGGTACAGATCGGCAAAGAGGCGGGCTTGAGCCCGCGCAGGGATAATCCCTTCCAGCAGTGCCCCCAGCATCAGGAGAGCGAGGAGGCTCTTACGCATTCGCAACAGTCATCACCGCCTCGGCCGGCGCAGGCCGCGTCAGGCGCAAATAGGTCAGACTCCAGACGGACTGAAGATAGGCGGTCACAATCCCATTGGCGAGCAGATAAACAGGAGTGTAGGTTGCAACGCACAGGCCGATCAAAATAAAGGGCAACGCCCCATTCTGAGTCGGCATGGCCCAAACAAGGACCGGCACGATGTCAAGGAGCAGCGGCGCGGCGATCACGAGGCCGGCCGCGAAAGCGATCACAAGCTGGATGAGCCAGATGATCAGGATCGGGCCGAGATTCCCGGACAAGACCTCCCAGCCGCGCTGCAGGCCGCTCAGCAGACCTCGATTTTCGATCACGATGGCGTTCTCTGCCTGGGGGGCAATGAGCCCCAGTAGAAGGGCCAGCAGGAGGATCACGCAAACGAGCGGGCACAGGAGCAGGAACATGAGTCCAGCGGCGGCTCCTTCGTTCATGCCCCGCGCGCTGGCCAGGGAAAGAACAACGCTTGCGGCCATCAGGGCAGCGATCACGAAGAAGGGCAACCCCAACAAGAGAGTCAGCCCCAACATGCGCCAGAAATATCCCAGACTCTCGCGCCCCAGCTCGCCGAAGGCCAGCCGTTCCGCGCCGCTCTCCGCCGCCAGAACGCCCCGAATCAGGCCAATGCGCCCGAACGTGCTGATACAAAGCGCGAGCAGAACAAGGAAACAGATCAGGCCGATCAGGCCGGCAACCACAGCCGGGTTCGAGAGGAAGCGCATCAGGCGCTCCAGGCCAGCGGCAAGGCCCGGCGGGAGGTCGGGGGCGCGGGGCGGAAATTCATTCTCGCTCGTTGAATACCCGCCGTTGAAGCCCCCGTTGCCCATTCCGCAACTGGCCAGAATGCCAAAAAGCCACAGAACCTTGAATCTCCAGGTGATGTTCCATGCTCTTTTCACCACTTCGCCGAATTCCATTGTATGCTCCTGTGTGCTCTCATGCGGGTTCTGCCCTGGCGGAACGCCTGGCGTTCACTCCCATTCAATCGTAGCAGGCGGCTTGCTGGTAATATCATACACGACACGGTTGATTCCGTCCACCTCGTTCACGATGCGGCTGCTGATGCGCGCCAGGACCTCCTGCGGCAGGCGCGCCCAATCGGCGGTCATGAAATCCTCCGTGCACACGGCGCGAATGGCGGCCGTTTCCTGATATGTGCGCTGATCGCCCATGACCCCGACGGAGCGGACGGGCAGCAGGACCACAAAGGCCTGGGCGAGTTCCCCGCCCTTTCCCAACAACCCTTGTTTGGACAGTTCCTCCTGCAGGATAGCATCTGCCCGACGCAGGCGCGCCAGACGCTCGGGCGTGACCTCGCCGAGGCAGCGCACGCTCAGGCCCGGACCCGGGAACGGCTGCCGCCAGACCAGGGCCTGGGGCAGGCCGAGGGCCTCTCCTACGGCGCGCACCTCGTCCTTGAACAGATAGCGCAGCGGCTCGACCAGTTCGAACTGCATGTCCGCCGGCAGGCCGCCGACGTTGTGATGGGTCTTGATGCGCTCGGCCTTGCGCCTGTCCGGCGCCGATGATTCCACCACATCGGGGTAAATCGTGCCCTGCACCAGGAAGCGCGGCTGACCCAATTGTTGTGCCTGCTGCTCGAAGAGACGGATGAACTTCTCGCCCACGATGCGGCGCTTCTGTTCCGGGTCGCTCACGCCGCGCAGGGCCTGCAGGAAGCTCGAGGCGGCCTCCACCGCGATCAATTCCAGACCCATCTGCTCGCGAAAGAACGAGAGCACTTGCCCGGCCTCGCCCTCGCGCAGCAGGCCGGTGTCCACGAAGATGGCGCTCAACTGGTTGCCCACGGCGCGATACACCAGCGCGGCCGCGACGCTGGAATCCACACCGCCGCTCACCGCGGCCAGGACGCGTTCCTGCCCCACCTGGGCGCGCACGCGCCTCACAGCTTCCTCGATGATGGAGGCGGCGGTCCACTCGGGCCGCGCTCCGCAGATCTCGATGGCAAAGCGCCGCAGCAGTTCCGCGCCTGCCGGTGTGTGGCGAACTTCCGGATGAAACTGAACCGCGAAATATCTGCGCGGCAGGTCGGCCATGGCCGCGATCGGACTGTTCTCGGAGCGGGCGAGGGCCAGGAAGCCAGGCGGCAGACGCGTGATGCGGTCCCCGTGCGACATCCAGACCGGGAAGGGGGAGGAGGGAAGCAACGGGTTGGGAATCAGGGGTTCGACCTGCGCGGCGCCGTACTCGCGGCGGCTGGAGGCGTCCACCTCCCCGCCGAGGGCATGGGTCAGGGCCTGCATCCCGTAGCAGATTCCCAGGATGGGCAGGCCGGAAGCGAACACATAGGCGGGGATGGAAGGAGCGTTCGGCTCGTACACCGAGCGCGGCCCCCCGGAGAGGATGAAGCCTTTGGGGTGCAGGGCCAGCACGCTCTCGGCGGGCGTGTCCCATGCAAACAATTCGCAGTAGACTTGCGCCTCGCGCACACGGCGTGCGATCAATTGGGCATACTGCGAGCCAAAATCGAGAACGGCAATGCTATCCACGGCTCATGCTTCACGTCTCGTCGAACACGATCTTTCCTCCCTCCATGCATACGATGCGGGCCAGCGCTTCGATCGGCACGCCCAGTGGCTTGAGTGCCTCCCGTCCGCCCTCGAAGGTCTTTTCGATCAGTGCACCGATGCCCACGATCTTTGCCCCGGCCGCCTCGGCCAGGCGCACCAGGCCGAGGATGGTGGCGCCGGAGGCCAGGAAGTCATCAATCACCAGCACCTTCTCGCCGCCCGCCAGATATTCGGGCGAGACGATCAGTTCCACCATGTGTCCCTTGGTGTGCGAGGGCGCCAGGGTGAGGTAGACCTGATCGGGCATGGTGATCGGCTTGGTCTTCCTGGCATACACCACCGGAAGCCGCAGATGCAGCGCGGTGGTCAGGGCCGGAGCGATGCCAGAGATCTCGGCGGTCAGGACGCGGGTCGCGCCCAAGTTGGCAAAACGGCGTGCGAACTCCCGGCCGCAGGCATCCATCAGGGCAGCATCCACCTGATGGTTGACGAAACTGTCCACCTTCAAAATGCCGCCCCCCAGCACGCGCCCCTCGCGCAGGATGCGTTCTTTGAGTTCTTTCAATCAACACCTCCCGGCAAGCAGGTATGGAAAATTTCCAGCCGCCTGACAGTTCTATGCACACTGCAAGGCGGCGTCCTTTGCCGCCGAAGCAGTCTCCGGGCACTAAAAATGGCTTTTTGATGAGGAGATGACTGCGCTCCTTCCATATCGCGGCTTCCAGCCGCAACCGGACTGGCCTGTCATTGCGAGGGCGTTCTTCCCGAAGCAATCTCCTGGCGGGCCGGGAGACGGCTTCGTTCCTCGCAGTGACATTGGCAAAAGATTTGCGCGTTCAATGCGAATGTTGCGGAATGGTACTATATGACATGTGGAACGTTTAATGAGCAGAACTTGCTGCATGAAGGGCACCGTGATGCCGCCAAGGGCCGGCTTCTGCCTGGAGGGCGCTCCAAACAGGCCGTTTCTGGCTTCTGGGTATGCGCGGTGTTGGGCAAGAGGCCTCACAGGCCTGCTCCTGTCTGAAGCCTGTAGGATGCAATTCTTTCCTCAGCCAACTTAATATAAGCCGGGTCCACCTCATAGCCAACATACTTCCGGCCTGCTTTCAGCGCGGCGATGGCGGTGGAGCCACTGCCCATGAAAGGGTCCAGTACGATGTCCTCTGTGTAGGTGTATAACTGAATCAGCCGATAGGGCAATTCCACAGGGAACGGCGCCGGATGTCCAACCTTCCTGGCCGACTCCGGGTTCATCCGCCACACGGACTTGGTCCACTCCATGAACTGCTCTCTGCTGATGGTATCGTTCTTTTTATCCGGTTTCTTGCGCGCGAATGAGCCTTTGGAGAATACAAGGATGTACTCATGCGTATCGCGCAAGACGGGGTTTGCGGCGGATTGCCAGCTCCCCCAGGCCATCGATACGCCCGCGCCAGCCCCCTTGTACCAGATGATTTCGCCGCGCATCAAGTAGCCTATCTCCAACATCATCTGAGAAATGTGGTCAGACAGGGGAATATATGGCCTTCTGCCTAAGTTCGCCACGTTCACACAGGCCCTGCCGCCATACACCAGAACGCGGTAGGTTTCTGTCAGCACGTTTTTCAGCAACTGTAGATATTCCTTTAGCGTTAAGTCTTCATCATACTCTTTGGTGGCATTGTATGGGGGCGAAGTCACCATCAGGTGGACCGAATTATCTGGAATTTCCCTCATGGCTTCGGAAGAGCCCAGGATGATCCTGTTCTCATACTGTGCAGGAAAAGGGCTGTCGGGAAGGGGGGGCAGGCTGTGATCCTCCAGGAGCCCTGCGTAAAGTCTGGAGTTGTAATATCGGGAGGAATCGTGACCGATCCGCGAGGTCGTCCCAAATTTACTTGTTCTTGAGCCTTTTTTCATCGCCTCATCCTTTTGCCGCCAGGGAAGTATAATCCATTTCACGCGGCTTCCGTTGGTGTTGGAATTCTGCGACTGAGCGAGCGATGGGCTGGAAGGTTGAGCGCCCTTAGCGATAACAATCCTTTCCCTTGCCAGACTCGCTTTCACCCCCGCCTTACCCGCGTGAGAATTCTCCGGCTCCATAAGATAACACAACCCGGGCAAGCGTGGCGGTAGCCTGAGCGAATAGTTCGCTGAGAACCATGGGGAAATTATACACGGCCGAGCACCTGTTTATGGCCGTTAAATTTTTGCGGATCCGCGGCCATGTTTAGAGCCTGTTTTTGGTTTGCCCTCCATGCTCCAGAATTACCACTGGAAAGATTACCAGTTTTTTTAGAACTCCTCATCCGAGCGTCGGTCTGCAGTTGAGCAGGAAATGAAACTATCAGATGGTATTACTTGCCCTGGCTGTCGCATGGCTGTTGCAACGGCGTGCTGCGCGGATGGTGGACAGGGCAGTCGGCGCAGGCTGACTTCGTGAGAGAGTAGCCCGCAACTTGAGTTGCCGAGCGGAAGCGCCAGAGGGATAGCTACGTCAGATGGCAAGAAAGCTGCCCTCAGCCCTCGGCTTTTTCGACCGCGCCGGCCCCCTCCGGAAGGCCCGGCTCCCCCGGTCCGACGTTGTGTTAGAATTTGCCCGTGACTGCGCAAGCCCAGATCCTCCTGGCATCCAATTCGCCGCGCCGCAAGGAATTAATGGCCCTCGGGAGCTGGAGGCTGACCTCCTGCGTTCCTGTTGTGGATGAGAGCCCACACCCAAACGAAGCGCCCGGCCATTATGTCATCCGCCTGGCCGAGGCCAAGGCGCGCGCCGCGCGCGCTGCGGCTCAGCCCTCGCAGGTGATCGTGGCGGCAGATACAGTCGTGGTGGATGACGGCCTCCTGTTGGGCAAGCCCTGCGGCGCGAAAGAGGCAATCCGCATGCTCAGGCGTTTGCGCGGACATGTGCATCAAGTCTATAGCGGGCTGGCGCTGCTTCAGGTGAGCAGCGGACGGCTGCTGAGCGATGTGTGTGCAAGCGATGTCTCCATGCGGAACTACAGTGACGAGGAGATCGAGACTTATGTACTCAGCGGCGATCCGCTGGATAAGGCCGGCGCGTATGCGATTCAGCACCCGACCTTCCAGCCCGTGGTCAACTTGAAGGGGTGTCGTGCCTCCGTGATGGGATTGCCGCTATGCCATCTGGCGCGCCTGTTCGCCCGTCTGGGCCTGGCGGCCGACGGCGATCTTCCGCGCCGATGCCAAAATCACCTGAATTATTCCTGCCCGATCTGGCACTCCATTCTGGGCGCGGCACGGGCTGTGATGAGAGGCGAACAATGAAATCGACGCGCTGGATTCTGCTCTCGATGCTTATCCTGTTGACTGCCTGTGTTCCGGCGGCGCAGAACGGCACCCCTCGCCCGGGCTTCTCCCTGTTTCCTACCAGGACCCCGCTGCCCACCCCGGTCGTGACGATCATCTCCGCGCCGGACGCCGAAGCGGCCATGCGCCGCTTCCTCGATGCCCTCCAAAAGGGCGATTACGCGGCCATGTACGCCATGCTCTCCAGGTCCAGCAGAGACACCCTCAGCCAGGACGAGTTCAGCAAGGAGTACAACGAGGCCCTCAACACCATGGGGGCCGCCCGCATCGAGTACGAGGTGCTCAGCCAGCTGCTCAGCCCCACAGTGGCTCAGGTGGGCTTTCGCATCATCTACCATACAGCCCTGGTTGGCGACATCCAGCGCGACCTGGTGGCGCGCTTCACGCTTGAACAGGGAGAATGGCGCCTTCAATGGGACGAGGGCCTGATCCTGCCCGAACTGGCAGGCGGACGCCATCTGGCCATGGAATACCAGATTCCCGCGCGCGGCAACATCTATGACCGCAAGGGCCTGCCTATCGTCGCGCAATCGGATGCCTACGCCCTCGGCATTGTGCCGGGCAACCTGGGAGAACGATCGGGAGGCATGCTGGTCAGTCAACTCGCCCGCCTGTGCAAGCGCAATCCCGATTCGATTTGGGAGGCCATCAACCGCGCCGCCCCCGATTGGTACGTGGCCGTCTGCGAGGCCTCGCCGGAGGAGATCAAGGACGTGCTCAACCTCAATGCTGCCGGCCTGGTCTACACTCAGTACAACACGCGCTACTACGTTGGGCAGGGCATTGCCCCGCAGGTGGTCGGGTATACGCTCTCGATTCCTAAAGAGGAACTGGATCAATATCGCCGTCAGGGCTATCGCGGCGACGAGAAGGTCGGGCGGGCCGGGATCGAGAAATCCATGGAGGAGTATCTGGCCGGCAGGCACGGCGGCTCGCTCTACGTGGTGGATGCCAATGGCCAGATCGTGACGCGCCTCGCCTCGGCCAACCCCAAACCTGCCGATTCGATCTACCTGACGCTCGACCGCAACCTGCAAGATTATGCCCAGCAGGCCATTCGCGGCTTCAAGGGGGCGGTGGTGGTCCTGGAGCGCGATAGCGGCCGCGTGCTGGCCATGGCCTCCTCGCCTGGCTATGACCCCAACCTGTTCGACCCCAACAACACGAACAATGCCTACTTGCTGAACGACCTGCTCAACAGTCCCGATCAGCCCCTGGTCAACCGTGCTGCTCAGGGGGAATATCCCCTCGGCTCTGTGTTCAAGTTGATCACCATGGCGGCTGCGCTCGAGAGCGGTCTCTACCTGCCCGAGACGACCTATGACTGCCAGTATCAGTTCACCGAACTCAACGGCGTGACCCTGAACGATTGGACTTGGGATCACTGCCAGAACCGTCTGCGGGCCGGTAACCAGTGCAACACCAGCGACAGCATGCCCTCCGGCCTGTTGACCCTGCAGGAGGGTCTGATTCGCTCTTGCAATCCATACTTCTGGCATATCGGCCTGGACCTGTTCAACAGCGATCGCGCCGGCGATATTGCCGAGATGGGGCACGCCTTCGGCCTGGGCGCGCCCACCGGCATCGATGTGATTGCCGAGGCCACGGGCAACATCGCCGTCCCGGCCACGCCGCTGGAGGCCACCAATCAGGCCATCGGGCAGGGCGATGTGCTGGTCACTCCTCTGCAGGTAGCGAGGTTCGTGGCGGCCCTCGGCAACGGCGGAACGCTCTATCGTCCCCAGCTGATCGAAAAGATCCAACCCGTCGAGGGCGACCCCGTCCTGGTCTTCAAGCCCGAGGCGCAGGGCACGTTGCCGCTGCGTCCCGATAATCTGGCAGCCATTCAGCAGGCCATGCAGGGGGTGATCGACAACCCGCGCGGCACGGCGCACTATCGCCTGCTCGGCTTGCAATTCAAGGTGGCCGGCAAGACCGGGACGGCCGAATCCGGCATCCCTGGTCAGCCACACGCCTGGTTCGTGGGCTATACCCTGAACGCCCAGAACACCGGCCTGCCTGACATCGCGATCGTTGTGCTGCTGGAGAACGCCGGCGAGGGCGCCGATTACGCGGCGCCTGTCTTCCGCCGCATTGTCGAAACCTATTACTATGGCAGCCCTCAGAGCAAATACTGGTTCGAGTCCTCCATCGGCGGGCCCACCAACACCCCCACTCCATTGGGCGGCGTCCCCACGCGCACGCCCAGGCCCAAATAGCGCCAGCCCAGACCTCGCGGGGCTGCGGGCTCTCGGAGGTCTGAACCGCACCTCCATGAGCGAAATCTGGCAAAGCGGCCTGATCATCAAGGCTCAATCCGGCTTCTTCTCTGTCAAGACGGCCCAGGGCCTGATCCTTTGCCGTCTGCGTGGCAGACTCAAGCGCGGCCGGGCGCGCGGCGACATTGCCGCCCCGGGCGATCGCGTCCGTCTCCGTCTCCTGGCAGATGGCACTGGAGTGATCGAAGAGATCGAAGAACGGGAACGCGCCATTGTCCGCCTCGATCCGCGGCCGCAGGGGGAATATCAACAGGTGCTGCTGGCCAACCCCGATCAGGTGGTGTTCGTCTTTGCCTGCGCGCAGCCCGTGCCCCATCTGCGCATGCTCGATCGTTTCCTGGTCATTGCCGAGAAGCAAAAGATCCCGCCGTTGATCGTAGCCAACAAGGTCGATCTGGTGGGCATGGAGCAGGCCCGCCAGACGTTCGGACTCTACGAGGCCTTGGGCTATCGCCTGTTGTACACCTCGACCCGCTCGGGCGCGGGGCTGGAGGCGCTCCAGCGTCAACTTATTGGCAAGATCAGCGCCCTGGTCGGGCCAAGCGGCGTTGGGAAATCCAGCTTGCTCAACGCCATCCAGCCGGGGTTGGGGCTGGCCGTGCAAGAGCTCAGCGCGGCCGGCAGGGGGCGGCATACCACAGTGGTCAGGCAACTGTTCGAACTGAAGCAGGGCGGATACGTGGCCGACACGCCGGGCTGGAGCTCGCTGGCGTTGTGGGATACACAGCCCGAAGAAGTGGATGCCTACTTTCCCGAGATCGCGCCGCTGGTGGCACGCTGCCAGTTCAGCGATTGCACGCATATTCATGAGCCGGGCTGTGCGGTGCGCGCGGCCCTGCAGGTGGGGAAGATTCATCCCCAAAGGTACGATTCTTACCTGCGGCTGCGGGCCGGAGAAGAAGGATGAAAGAGAACTGGGGACTGGTGGGGCACGAGTGGGCCGTGGCCATGCTCCGCCGGCATGTGGCGCGTCAGGCGGTGCGCCACGCCTATCTCTTCGCCGGACCTCCGGGCGTGGGGCGCCGCTCGCTGGCCCTGCGCTTTGCTCAGGCGCTCAACTGCCCCCATGTCTCCGCCGATGGCCTGCCTTGCGGAACCTGCCATGACTGTCAGCAAATAGAACGGGAACAACACCCAGACCTGATGCTGGTTCAGGCCGAAACCCAGGGCGGGGTATTGAGGGTGGATCAGGTGCGTGAGGCGCGGCGCATGCTGACGCTGAAGCCATATCAATCTGCCTACCGCATCGTGCTGTTCCTGCGCTTTCAGGAAGCCAATGACAGCGCTGCCAATGCGCTACTCAAGACGCTGGAAGAGGCCCCGCCCTATGCGGTCCTGATCCTGATCGCCGATTCTCCCGAACAGTTGCTGCCCACCATCGTCTCGCGTTGCGAGGTTCTGCGGCTGCGTCCCCTGCCCATAGAACGCGTGGAATCGTTCCTCCGTGCTCACGGCCTGCGGGAAGAGCAGGCGCGCCTCCTGGCTCACCTCAGCGGTGGCAGGCCGGGCTATGCCCTCGCCCTGGCAGAAGACCCTGCCCGGCAATCATTTCGCGAGCAAACGTTATCCGACTTGCAGATGCTGCTCACGGCCACGCGGATAGAGAAGTTCGCCTATGCGGAGAGAATCAGCCAGGATAAAGACGCCTTGCGAGAGACCCTGCAGGTGTGGCTCACGTACTGGCGCGATGTCCTCCTGCGCGCCGCCGGCGCTTCCACATCGCTGACCAACGTAGATCGGGCCGAGGAAGTGGATCGCCTGGCGGAGCAGGTTGGGCTCCTTCAGGCGCGAGGCGTGGTCTCCGCTCTGGAGCAGGCGCTGCGGTGGCTGGAGGGGAATGTCAATGCCCGCCTGCTGATCGAGGTGCTTCTGTTGGATTGGCCGCGCCGGCCCTGACCAATGAAGTTCGCGGCGATGCCACGGCGAGGCCGGCGCGGGTGGGTAATTAAAGTGCTTCGTGGCAAACACATTTTCAACTTGCCGCGAAACCATTTTTCGCCCTCACCCCTTCCAGCTTTTCATTTCCCGAGAGCACTGCGCTGAGCCGCCGGGTCGAGTGTGTCGAGACCTTGTCGGGCTCCACGATGTCACCGCGCGCGCAGCGCGGCGGTCTGCTGGACGGAGGAGATGGCTTCGACCCGCACCGCGGCTCTCGCCATGACAACCTGTTGCAATAGTGGCAGGTACGAAAAGGGGCTATAATCCGGTCAACCCTGCTGCGTGCCTGAAAAGAGCCCGGCATCTTCGCGGCAGGAATCCTGCCCATGTTGCGATCTTTTGTTTTCTCGCAATCCTCCCTTCAGGACTACGCCGATTGCCCGCGTCGTTTCCAACTGCGCTACATCGAGCGCTTGGCCTGGCCGGCGGTCGAGGCCGAGCCGGCCGCCGAGGACGAGCATCGCCAGCAAGAGGGACGCTACTTCCACCGCCTGGTGCAGCAATACCTGCTGGGGTTGCCCGCCGATAAAATTGCCTCGCTGGCCAACACCCCCAATCTGGAACGCTGGTGGTCGAACTTTCAAAAGAGTTTCGAAAGGCCGGCCGGCGCCCAGATCGAGCTGGCCCTCTCCGCGCCCATCGGTGAGCATCGCCTAATGGCCAAGTACGATCTTCTTGTCGTCGCCAACGAGAGGGCGACCATTTATGACTGGAAGACCTACCGCAGGCGTCCGCGCGACGAATGGATGGCTGCGCGCTGGCAGACCCGCCTCTACCGCGCTCTGTTGCTGCGCGCCGGAGCAAGTCTGAAGGACAACACGCCCTTCCAGCCCGAGCAGATCGAGATCGTGTACTGGTATGCCGAATTCCCCTCCGAGCCGGCGCGCTTTGCTTATACATCTGCCCAATATCAGCGGGATTGGTCGGCCATCGAAGCCGTGATCCGGGAAATTTCTCAGGCGCGTCACTTCCCCCTCACAGCCGATGAAAATCTGTGCCGTTTTTGTGTCTATCGTTCTTATTGCCTGCGCGCGGCCAGGGCGGGGCACATCGATGAGGCAGAGATGCGCATCGAGGTCGAGACCGAAGCGGAGCCTCCGCTGGAACAAATCGGGGAGATGGAGTTCTGAGGCGCGCCGTCACTTCCCAAGATAGACCCCGAGATGATTGGCCACGGCCCGCTCGCGGCCGGGAATATAAAGGTCGATGGGTGAGTTCAAGAGGCGCGGCCTGCCATCTTGACCCTCGATCACCATCGTGGAGGAGCCGCCTCCATCCAGATTCATCGCCATATAGGCGCCCTCTTTGATCAGCAGGCGGGCCAGTTCGAGCAGAGTGGCGCCTTCGCTGTAGAACGGCTGACGACCATCTACCACGATCAGGATCACAAAGCGACCATTCCGGTTGAGGCCCACGGCCGTGCGCGGGTGGCGTTCCACATCATCCAGCCCTGCCACAGGCTCACCTTGCAGAACAAGCATGCGCTCGCCCGAAATCGCCCCGTGGACGTTGCCTGGCCGGCGAAGAAAGGTCAGCTCGTTGCGACGGCTGATGTACAACGTTGGCTCGGAGCCATCTGAGTAGGCCCGGCCATGGGAGGCCGCGTACCCGTTGGGGGTCACCGGGTCGCCAACGTGGGGATAGTAATCGGCAGGGTTGTGCGACCACCAGGGATGGAATCCGTCCCCGTTGATGGCAATTTGCACGCCGAATTCCTGCAGGAACTGGGAGGTGGTGCGCGCCCGCAGTGGCGGCCCTTCCCGGAAGTCCGGCGGCGTGACCAGGAAACGAGCGTCCGCGGCTCTCCTGTCGAGGACGAGAATGTGCGCCACCATCCAGTGCGGCGCGTACCGTACCCTGCGGTAATACGTGACCCCGTGGAAGTATTCATGCCTGTACGGGATCGGCGCGGGACGCCCGGCGGTGTAGCGGCGATAAGCGCCCAGGCACCCGGCCAGCAGGGTCAGCAAGCCGAGCGCCAGCCACACGGCGCGGCGATGCGCCCCAGAGAGGGATTTGCTTCTCAGAGTGCGAACTCCCGTTCCGCCTGCTGCATGGATCGAAAGGCTTCGATTGCCACCTCGAGCATGGCCGCATCGGGGGGACGGGTCGTCAGCGATTGTAATGCCAGGTTGGGCCGCATCAGTCCGCGCAGGAAAGGGTTGTGGAGGCGGTTCGCTGTCCAGCGAATGTACTCCACCGCCAGGCCGGCCAGGACGGGGATGAGGAGCACGCGGCCGGCCAGTCTCCACAGAGGCGGCAGCGGCCCCAGGGCGGGGAAGACCAGGATGGAGAGCAAGACCAGCGTGAGCAGAAAGGCGGTGCCACAGCGGGGATGTTCCAGGGGGAAGCGCGCCACCGCTTCCGGGCTCAGGACCGCGCCGGCCTCATAGGCATTGATGGTCTTGTGTTCGGCGCCGTGGTAGGCGAACAGGCGCCGCACCTCCGGCAGGCGGCCAATCGCTGCGATGTAGCCGATGAGCAGGAGCAGGCGAAGCAGGCCCTCCAACAGGCTGTGCCACCAGGCCGGGAGGCGAAGAAAGTGCGCGCTCCAGTCGGCCAGGCCGGCAGGCAGCAGAAAGAAGAGGCCAATGCCGAAGGCCAGCGACAGGCCGAGGGTTAGGTAGAGCGCCGCGCCCTCCAGTTTTTCGTCCTCCCCGCTCTGCGTGTTGGCCGAGAGGGTCAGGGCATGCAGGCCCAGTGCGAGGGCGTCCCATAAGAGGAAGGCACCGCGCAGGAATGGGATGCGGGTCAGTCGCGAGCGATACATGCGGCTGAGCCTCCCCGTGTGCACGACGATCTGGCCATCGGGAGCGCGCATGGCCACCGCGAAGGCCCTCTGCCCGCGCATCATCACCCCTTCGATGACGGCCTGACCGCCATAGGTGATCATGCGATCTTCCATGATTGTCCTGCCGAAGCCGTCCCTCATCTCAAGTTATAGAAGAAGTGGATGAGCGTTTGAATGCCCCTGTACCAGGTGGGCAAATGCAGTTTCTCATTGGGTGAATGGGCATTGTCATCCGGGAGGCCAAAGCCTGTGAGCACAGACTGGACTTTGAGATGTTTTTGCAGCTGCACCACCGCGCCGATCGATCCCCCCTCGCGTCTGTAGTAAGGGCGCTTGCCCCACACCGCCTCCAGGGCTCTGGCCATGGCGCGCACTCCGATGTGATCTGTATTTACCAGTGCGGCGTCGGCGCGATGCAGGTTGATCAATTCCCAGCGAATATCCCTGGGAGCATGTTCTTTGAGGTAGCGTTTCATCTGTCGGAAGGTCTCCTCGGGCGTCTGATCGGGGACCAGGCGGCAGGAAATCTTCGCCATGGCCCAGGCCGGCAGCACGGTCTTTGAGCCGGAGCCGGTGAAGCCGGAGAGCAGGCCGTTGACCTCGAGGGTTGGCCGTGCCCCAATGCGCTCGGCTGGCGTGAATTGGGGTTCGCCCCACAGGGCGGGGACGCCGGTCTGCTCCAGATAGAACTTCTGGCCGAGGGGCAGGCGCGCAAATTCCCGACGCTCGCTCTGGCTAAGGCGGCGCACCTTGTCATAGAAGCCCGGCAGAGTGACGCGGCCGTTTTTATCATGCAGGCCGGCGATCAACTCGGCCAGTGCCTGGGCCGGGTTGTGCACCACGCCGCCGTACAGGCCGGAATGGAGGTCCTTGCCTGGTCCATAGACGCGCAATTCGAAGTAAGCCAGGCCGCGCAGGCCGGTGGTGATGGTTGGCTTGTCGGGCGCGATCATGCCGGCGTCGGGGTTCAGGCACAGGTCGCAGGCAAGCAGCGCCTTGTGCTCCCTGATGAAGTCATTCAGGTGCTGTGAGCCGATCTCCTCCTCGCCCTCGAGCAGCCATTTGAGATTGACCGGCATGGGGCCGCTTTGCAGGATGGCCTCCACGGCCTTGAGCGAGGCCAGCACCTGTCCCTTCATGTCGGAGGCGCCGCGCGCGTAGAGATTCTCGCCGCGCACCTCGGCCCGAAATGGATCGGAGGTCCACAGCTCGAGCGGGTCTGCTGGCTGTACATCGTAGTGGCCGTAGATCATCACGGTCGGAGCCTTCGTCCCCGCGCCCATCCATTCTCCGAACACCACAGGATGTCCGCCGGTGGGCATGATCTGGACGTGCTCCATCCCGAGCGTGCGCAAGGCCGCCGCCAGCCATTCTGCGCCGCGTTGCATCTCGCTCTTGTGGGCGGGATCGGTCGAGATGGTGGGAATGGCAAGCAGTTCCTTCAATTCGGATACAAACTTCTCACGGTTGCTTTCTGCGTAGGCGAGGGCTTCTTTCAACATAGGGGCTCCGCATCATGGAGATACCGTCGACTCGACCCTGGGTTCAAGCACCCGCCGCGTGACGAGGTACCAGGCGGAGATGAAGGCCAGGCGGTCGCTGGTATCGTAGAGAGGCGCAATCTGCACGCCGTGCACCTGGGCATCGATGCCGAAACTATACACGGGATAATACAGGGGCAAAGACGGCAGTTCCTTTTCGAAGATGGCCTGGAAGTTGCGATAGAGGCGGGCGCGCACGGTGAAATCGGTGGTGGTGCGGGCCTGCTCGAGGTACTCGCTGGCAATGTGGTTGCTCCACTGGGAATAATTCTGCCCGCCTGTGGCTTCCGACTCGTGCCAGAACGGATAGGGATCGGGATCGGGCGTGCGGGCAAAATTGAGGTCGACCAGGGCGGCCTGATAACGGCGCGGCGCCAGGTAATTTGGGACAATTTGATCATAGGGGGCGGGCTGCAGCGTGGCCTGGACTCCGATCTGCGCCCACTCCTGTTGAATCACCTGGGCGATCTGGGTGTGCAGGGCGTCATCCGGATGGAGCAGCGTGAGACTCAAGGCGAGGTTGCCCTTGGCGCGCACCGTGCCTCCTTCGGCCGGAATGACGTACCCTTCTCGTTTGAGAAGCGCGATGGCCGCATCGGGATCATAGGGAATGCGCTTGAGGCCATCGTAGTGCGCCCATGAGCCAGGCAGGATAGGGCCATCGGCGATCATGCCCTGTCCCTGCAGGAGCACAGAGATGATGTACTCGCGATTGAGGCCCAGCAGGAGGGCGCGACGCACGTTGGCGTTCTGGAGGAACTGCACTTCGTCGTTATTCAGGTTGAGCAGCACGAGACTCAACTGCGGCAGACGCGCGGTGTGCACGGCGAGATTCGGATCGGCCAGGGCCTGGAGCAGGACGTCGGGCGTAATGCGGCTGAGGCCCATCACCTCCCCTTGCCGGTATGCCTCGAATGCTGTGCGCGCGTCGGGATAGTACCGGAACACCACCTGCTGGAGATAGGGCTTTTGTCCATAGAAGGTCTCGTTGAGGGTCAGCACAATTCCCTTGATCTGGCCGCCTTCCACAATCAGATGATCGAACCTGTACGGCCCACTGCCCACCGGCTGAATGTTGAACGTGGAACTGGCCAGTTGATCGGGAGGAGTGGAGTCGAGCAGGTGTTTGGGCAGGATGCCAAAAGCGACGTAATCCAGAAAAGGAGCAAAGGGTTCGGGCAGGGTGAACTTCAGGTTGTGCTCGTCGAGCTTCTTGACCTCGATCTGTTTCCACATATCTTTGATGTCTTGTGGGAACAGCGAGGCGGTCTTGAGCAGGTCAAGCGTGAAGAGCACATCGTCGCTGGTCACGGGTGCGCCGTCGTGCCAGACGGCGTTCGTGCGCAGGGTGAAATTATAGATCGTACCGTCGGCTGAGGTGCCCCACGATTCGGCCAGGTCGGGTTGAGGAAAGCCGCGCGCGTCGAAGCGGATCAGGCCGCTGAAGATCAGGCGATCCACATCACGGTCGGCGGGGTTGTTCCAATCCAGGAGCGGGTTGAGGCGACTCAGAGAGCCGATCAATCCTTCCGTGTAGACTCCGCCGGCCGCGGCCTGCGTGAGCGTCGTGGGCAGGATGGGCTTCTGGCTGAAGACCAGAACCGCCACCACCACCAACGTCACCAGCACAACCAGGATTTGCCAGCGCAGGCGTTTCATAAATACAAAGAAAGGCCGCCTCCGGCCCACTTGCCGGCGCGGCGAGAGATTCCTGTGGCGTGCAAGCCGTCAGCGTCCAACGATGACTGTAGCGAGGGCAAGTGCAAAGAAGAGCACGCTCAAGACAATCGTGATCCAAAAGAGAATGCGCTCGATGCCGCGGCGGGCCGTGAAGATCGCGCCCGAATCCGAGCCAGATAGACCGCCCAGCCCGGCGCCCTTGCTCTGCAGGATCACGCTCAAGATCAGCGCGACCGAGGTTATAATCAAAGCAATATCCAGAAACTTAGCCATCCATGTGCCTCCTGAAATGAGCAGACAAATTATACCTGTGATAAACAAAAGTCGTCAACCAGACCCCGCCTGGTGATATATGGTTTTCTCAAGGTCGCTTGGCAAAATAATGATGTCATTGCGAGGGCAATGTTTTTCTGCCCGAAGCAATCTCCAAAAGGTTAGTTTTGCCCATTCTGTGGAAGACTGCTTCGCCAAAGAGCGGCTCGCAGTGACATTTCCCGGACTTTGAGAAAGCCATAGCCTGGTGATATGGCTTTCTCGAGGAAGGATGTGTCGCTGCGAGGAGGGCGCTTTTTGCCCCACCGAAAGCCTCCTCGCCCGGCGGGGGATTGCTCCGCCCCTGCAAAGAGCGCAGGGGCTCGCAAAGACACGAAAAACTGAATTTGTCGATCGATTTCGAGAAAGCCATTGCCTGGCGTTGGCGCGCGGGCCTGCTGCTCTTGGATGGGCCAGAAGCCGTCCGCTGAGATGCGCTCCTGCCGCCCGCCCATACGTAGCGCGGGATTTATCCCGCAACCCCAACGCGGCATCCAGATCGCTGCCGAATCTTTGCGGTTGCAATAGATTTAAAAAGCAATGTTATATAGCATGTACGAAATCGTCATCAACATTCACATGCACACCCGCTACTCCGATGGCAGTGGTAGCCACCGTGAGATCGCCGAGGCGGCTCTGCGTTGCAACCTGGATGCCG
>JBBIKK010000009.1:0-64264 GCA_037445475.1 Chloroflexota bacterium | reverse complement strand
AGACGGCGCAACTCATCACGCCACTCGGGGTGCTCGTAGAGGATGCGGATCCACTCGCGGAAATCCGAGACGGTGAATGACATATTCCTGACCTTACGCAGTCAAATTATACCCGCATTGAAGTCCGAGCAGAGATGCCCTACTCCTGCTTGACAGAGGTCTTTGCCCGGGGAGGCGAGCCGTTCATCCCACAGTAGAGCGCATTCGGATCACAATCCACACATTCCAGTTGAAGTGTAGCATGAGCAATGTTGTAACGTTGATATACAATTTGGTTGATCTGCTGCTGAATCTCTGTCCCCTGACTGAGAGGCACATCCTCTGTAAGGACATGGGCCGTCATGGTGCGCAGGTTCCGTGCCAGGCTCCAAACATGCACATCGTGCACGCCTAACACGCCCTTGATCTGCAGGATGTCTGCCACCAGGGCGTTGATCCTGACATCGCGCGGCGTGGATTCCAACAGAATATCTACTGTCTCGCGCAGGATGTCCCACGCGTTCCACAGAATCAACACCCCGATCAAGACGCTCACCAGAGGGTCGAGCCAATACCAGGCCGTGAAGTAAATAACAACTCCCGCAGCCAGTGCCCCGCCCGTTGAGGCCACATCCCCCATCAAGTGTACGAAGGCTGAATGCAGGTTGAGATCGGCCTCGCTCCCTTTACGAATCAAAAGAGCCGTGAAGAGATTGACCATCATGGCCATTCCCCCCACACCAATCAAGATGGCGGCCTTGACCTGGGGCGGATGCATCAGGCGCTGATAGGCCTCATAAAAAATGCCCAGCGAAATCAACACCAGCGTGGTGGAGTTGACCAGTGCCGCCAGAATTCCGGCGCGGTGGTAGCCATAGGTCTTTTGCGAATTGGCCGGTTGGGCAGTCAGTCGAAGAGCAATCCAGCTCAAGGCCAGGGCAAGCGCATCCGTGACATTGTGCGCGGCATCGGTCAGCAGGGCCAAGCTGTTGGCAAGCCATCCAGCGGCCCCTTCGAGGGCCACAAACAGCACCGTCAGGCTCAACGAAAGTGCCAGGCGTGTCGCGGCCCGGCCGCTTAGATCGTCAACATGCACATGTTTGTGGAGTTGTTCAGTCACAATAAGATTATAACTCAAGCGGCCTTGTCTCCGCCACTTGCTGTTCATCCCCCCAGCGCCTCGTTCAACCAATCCAGAAAGCCCTTTTCCCTGGGCTTGGCCGCGGAACTCAGGGTGGCCGCCAGTTTCTCGAATAGCTCCCGCTGTTCTTTGCTCAGTCTGGGTGGAATCTCGACATTCACAATCACCAGCTGATCGCCACGGTGGTTCTTGTTGCGGACGTGTGGCACACCCTTGCCCTTGAGGGTCAGGATGCGGCCGGGTTGTGTGCCGGCAGGGATCTTCAGTTTTTCGCTCCCGTCCAGAGTCGGGATTTCGACCTCGGCCCCCAGCGCGGCCTGGGCCACATTGATATCGAGGTTCAAGAGGATATCGTGGTTGCGGCGCTTGAAGTACGGATGGGGCTCGACCTCCAAAACCAGATACAGACTTCCTTGAGGACCGCCGTACAGGCCCGGCTCCCCCTCGCCGGCCAGGCGAATTTGCGTTCCGCTGTCCACTCCGGCCGGGATCTGCACCTTTCTCTTCACACGCTTGCGTTCCAGGCCGCGGCTACGACAGATATGGCAGGGAGTGGAAATGACCTCCCCGCGCCCCTCGCAACTCGGGCAAGGGACGGTCTGCACCATCTGACCCAGGAAAGTCTCGTGGATTTGTCGCACCTGTCCCTGGCCGCCGCATGTCGGGCAGCGCGTGGGAGCCGAGCCGGGTTCGGCGCCCGAGCCATGGCAGCGCGAACAGACCTCATCCCGTTCGAACGTGATCTCTTTTTCTACGCCGAAGACGGCCTCCTCAAAGGCTAACCTGAGGGACATCTGCAAATCACGCCCGCGTCTCGGGGTGCGGCGCGTCCGGCGCCCGGTGGAAAAGCCAAATTGTTCGAAGAGTTCATCGAAGAGGTCGGCAAAGTCCACCGTGTAATCACGGAACCCACCGAGGTTGCCCAATCCCTCGTGTCCGAAGCGATCGTAGCGAGCACGCTTTTCTGGATCGGATAAAACACCGTAGGCCTCATTAACTTCCTTGAACCTTTCCTCGGCCTCCGGCTCCTTGTTGACATCTGGATGATACTGGCGCGCCAGGCGACGAAAGGCAGACTTGATCTCCTCCTCGCTGGCATTGCGGCCTACGCCAAGGATCTCATAGTAATCCCGTTTAGACATAATCTCCAAAACCGAGGGCATGCAGCCCGCGCTTTCGTGCGCTCATTCTTTGACCTCTCCATCCACCACGTCTGGGTCAGCCCCCCCTGGGCCGCCGGGTGTCTCAGGTTGTGGGTAAACGGCAGCCCCGATCTTCTGAACCATCTGCCCCAGGGCTTCGACAGCGGTGCGAATGGCCGCCGCATCCTCGCCCGCCGCTGCCTGCCTGACCCGAGCCATCCCGTCCTCCACCTCGGAGCGAATCTGGGACGGGACCTTCTCGCCAGATTCTTTCAAGGCCTTCTCGGCCGCGTACACAGCGTTGTCAGCCCGATTGCGCGCCTCGATCAACTCTCTGCGGCGGCGATCCTCTTCAGCATGGGCCTCCGCCTCCTTACGCATCTGCTCGACCTCCTCTGCGCTGAGACCAGACGAGGCAGTGATGGTGATATGCTGACTGCGGCCGGTGGCTTTATCTCTGGCCGTGACCTTTAGAATGCCGTTGGCATCGATGTCGAACGTTACCTCAATTTGCGGCACGCCGCGCGGCGCCGGCGGAATCCCATCCAGGATGAACTTGCCCAGCGATTTGTTATCAACCGCCAGGGGACGCTCGCCCTGCAACACATGGATTTCCACCTGAGTCTGATTGTCCGTAGCCGTGGAGAAGACCTGCGTGCGCCGCGTCGGAATGGTAGTGTTGCGTTCGATCTGCGGGGTGGCCACTCCACCCAACGTCTCGACCGAGAGGGTCAGCGGGGTCACATCGAGCAAGAGGATATCCTTGACCTCTCCGGCCAGCACACCCGCCTGGATGGCCGCGCCCACAGCCACGACCTCGTCTGGGTTGACGCCCTTGTGCGGCTCCTTTCCAAAAAAGGAGCGCACCCTCTCTTGCACGGCCGGCATGCGCGTCATTCCGCCGACCAGGACGATCTCCTGAATATCGCCGGCACTCAGGCCGGCGTCGGCCAGGGCCTGCTTCAACGGAGCGATGGTTCGGTCGACCAGATCGGCCGTGAGTTGCTCCAGTTTGGCGCGCGTCAGCGTGGTCACCAGGTGCTTGGGCCCGCCGGCATCGGCGGTGATGTAGGGCAGATTGATCTCGGCCTGCAGCAGCGTGGAAAGTTCGATCTTGGCCTTCTCGGAGGCCTCCTTCAAACGCTGCAGGGCCTGGCGATCGCCGCGCAGGTCTATCCCATACTCTTGTTGGAACTGCTCCGCGAGATAATCCATGATGCGCTGATCGAAGTCATCTCCGCCGAGGAAGGTATCACCGCTGGTGGCGCGCACATGGAATACGCCCTCCCCGACTTCGAGGATGGAAATATCGAACGTGCCCCCACCCAAATCATAAACGGCGATGATCTCGTTCTCTCTTTTATCCAAACCATATGCCAGCGAGGAGGCCGTCGGCTCGTTAATGATGCGCAGGACCTCCAGCCCGGCAATTCGCCCGGCATCTTTGGTAGCATTGCGTTGGGCATCGTTGAAATAGGCCGGCACCGTGATGACCGCCTGGGTGATGGGCTCACCAAGATAGGCCTCCGCATCGGCCTTGATCTTGGCCAGGATCATGGCCGAGACCTCCGGCGGGCTGTACTCCTTCCCATCCAGCATCACGCGCACATCTCCGTTGGGGGCCGCCACAACCGTGTAGGGCACGCGCTTCTTGGTGCGCTCCACTTCGGGGTCATCCGATCTGCGTCCCATGAAGCGCTTGATCGAGAAGATCGTGTTCTGGGGGTTGATGATCGCCTGATTGCGCGCCACGCGTCCCACCAGGCGCTCATGATTCTTGTTGACCGCCACGACGGAAGGCACCAGTCTCTCGCCCTCCGCCGAGGGAATCACCAGGGGTTCGCCGCCCTGCATCACAGCGGCGACAGAATTGGTCGTACCGAGGTCAATGCCAATGATTCTTCCCACGAAAATATCCTCTCTGAAAAACTTCAAGCGTGATGATCGACGATCCGCTGCGGCTCCTGGCCGTTACTGCGCCACCCTCACCAGCGCCGGGCGGAGGACGCGCTCGCCCAGCATATAGCCATGCTGCACGACAGCAATCACATGACCACTGGGGACGGTCTCGCTCGGTTCATGGGAGAGGGCCTCGTGAAAGTTCGGGTCGAACGCGGCGCCATCGGCCTCGATCCGTTTCACGCCTTCGGCTTCGAGGAGGCCCTGCAGCTTGCGGTAAATCAGATCGATGCCGCTCACCCAGGCATGGCCGTTCAGATTCTCCGGACGCGTCCGCAGCGCACGCTCCAAATCATCCAGAATGGGCAGGAACTTCTTGATGATCTCGCCCTTCATGGAGAGGTACGTCAATTCGTTATCGCGTTCGATGCGCTTCTTATAGTTGGCGAACTCGGCTTGCGCCCGCTGCCAGCCCTCCAGATACTCGGCCGACTTCGACTCTGCTTCCGCCAATCTTCTCTGCAGGGCTTCGATTTCCGAGGCGGAGGGCAGCGTCTCGCTCTGGACTTCAGCTGGCGTGCCGCTCTCGGGCGCTTCCTCGGCCCGAGCCCGAGTCTCGTTCACTTCTTCAGGTTGGGGAATTTTCTCTTCGTGGCTCATAACGCACTCTCTTCAAGGCCGGACCCAACCGGCCGGGATCTACTCGCCTGCAAGGCGATCGTTGACTAGATTGCTCAACAAAGCAGCGACAAAGCGCACCGCCGGGATAGCCCGTGTATAAGACATCCTCATCGGGCCCAAGACGCCGAGCGTGCCCGTGGCAAAGCCGGGCACGCCGTAACGCGCCAGCACCATTGAGCATTGACGCAATTCCTCCCACCCCCCCTCGGCACCGATCAGCACCCTCAATCCCCCTACGGCGCTGTGTGGAGAGAGCCGCGCCAGCAGGTCTCGTAAGGCAGAGCGTTCCTCAAAGAGGCGCAAGGCGCGCCGCGCCTCGTCCGAATCTGCAAATTCGGGCTCGGCCAGGACGTTCGTCAGGCCGTCGGTGTAAACTTCGCCATAAGCGTTTTCTGCCGCGCGGCGCATGTCTTGAACAATCAGAGTCAAGATGTCCTGCTCGAGGGCATCGGCGCGCGCGGGGATGGCCGTCATCTCATCCACGCTCAGGCCGGCCAGCAGCGCGTTGAGACGCGCCGCGGTCTGGCTCAAGCGTTCCTGGGGAACAGGCCCGGCCAGGGTCAGAAGCTGTTGGGAGACCTCGCCGCCGGTCATCACCAACACCATCAGCACCTGCCGCCCCTGCGTGGAGATCAATTCGACGTGTTTGAAGCGCGCCTGCTCGGCGCGCGGAGCCGTCACCACCGAGACGCCCTGGGATTGATGCGCCAGCACAGAGGCCGCCAGGTGCATCCACTGGTCTACGTCGGGGCGCGCCTGCTGAAATTGATGCCAGATGGCCTGTTTCACCGATTCGGGCAAGTCGGCCCGGCTCATCATCTGACTCACAAAATAGCGGTAGCCCTCCTCGGTCGGCACCCGCCCGGCGGAGGTGTGCGGCTGGCGCAGATAGCCCATCTCGGTCAGGGCCAGCATTTCGTTGCGCACTGTGGCCGGCGAAAGGTCGAGATGATAGCGCTCAACCAACCGCTTCGAGCCGACCGGCTGTGCCGTATCGATATAATCGCGGATGATCAGCAGAAGCAATGTTCTCTGGCGTTCGCTTAATTCAGGCATATCATTTCTGCAGACGAACGTAAGCACCTATCCTGACTACCACTACGTGCTACGCCCTTGCAAAACAGCTCTTTCGTGAATAGCAGCCCAAAACTTCAGCGTCTGGGCGGAAGTGCCACAGACAGGTAAATTACGGACGAACGTAACTACCTACCTGTCACTGCGAGCGAGCGCAGCGAGCGTGGCAGTCTCCTCGCAAATGCTGGCGATTGCTTCGGGCTGCGCCCTCGCAATGACATACGGTGGCGGGTTTCTTCCCGCTTTTGGCTGCCGGTAGGTAGTTACGGACGAACACCGAATCATATCATGTCGAAAGGGAGAGCGTCAATAAGAGGAACGTAAGAAAAAACGCAGCGCACCCGGACAGATGCGCTGCGGAAGCCTCTCTCCCGGCACAGCCTCGGCTACGGGATGACGGGGCGCCAGGCCGGGTCGAAATCCACGCCGGGGTCTTTGGTCAGGCGCGTGCGCTGCGCGCCGGTCACCAGCGCATAGAAGATATCGCGGTTGTTGTCATCGCTCTTGCCCTCGAAAGCCAGCCAGAAGCCATCGGGCGAATAGCGCAGATCCTCGATCGGCAACGGGCCAAGGTCCAGCCTGACAGCCTGGCCCGTGTTGCGCTCCTCATAGACAATGCTCATTGCCCACGGCGAGACCGGCCCCGCCGCGTTCCTTTCGATGAACAAGACCCGCGTCGCATCCGGCGACCAGATCGGCAGATAATCCCAAACCTCCAGGCCACGACGCACGATCTGTTGTTGCCCCAGGCCGGCATCCGTCATCGACCAGATCTGATACGCGTCAAAGCGTTTGAGGGCGTACACGATCTGATTGCTGAAGGGCGACCAGGCCGGCTGACGCGTGTCCACATCGCCGGGCGTGTTGGTGAGACGCGTAACCGTCATGTCGGTCAGGTTGATGACGTAAATCTGCATGTGTCCGTCGCGCATGGAGGTGAAGGCAATACGCGTGCCATCGGGCGACCAGGCCGGCTCAAAGTCAGCCCCCGGCACGGTGGGCAGAGGTATCAGATTCGTGCCGTCGGCATTGATAATATAGAGGATGGTATCTTTGGGCGGCTTCTCGGCCACGTCCAGCCGCGCACGGCAAGGGGAAACAAAGACCAGTCGCATGCCATCCGGGGCCCACGAGGGCTGGCACGCCCCTTCGGGCATGCGTGTGATCGGAACCACGCTGGAGGCAGTCAGGTCGCTCAAGTAAATCTGCGGAATGCCGGAGCGATCTGAAGCGAAGGCGATCTGACCTGTGCCGCCCAACGGAGTGGGCAGAACGCCGGGCGTTTCCACCTGCCCTTCGGGGGTAAGGGCGGGCGCGGCCGCCTCGGTGACGATGCCGGAGGCGATGGCTTCGGGCGTCGGGGTCAACGTGGCCGTAGGCGGGGGCAGGGTCCAGGTAGCAGTGGGCGGCGGGGAAGTGGGCGTGGCGGTGGCTGTGGGGAACGAGGTTTCCAGCGAGGTCGGGGTGGCCGTCGGATTGATCCAGGGGAGCGGTGGCAGCGCGGCGCGAACGTCCTGTGGCAGGAGGCCGGGGAAGAAAGCCAGCGTCCCCATGGCCGCAAGGATCACAAGCAATAAAAGCCCTGTCCAAACACAGCCCCCCCTACGGCGCTTGCGGGGTGGCACGAAGGGTTTCTCCTCCAACGGAGGCGGACGCAACGGGAAAGCAGGCGGCTTGCTCTTTCCTGCATCGAGCATCTCCTCTCGGGCGGAGACGGGAGGGGGAAGATCCGGCGGAGGCGGCACGGTGAACTCGCCTGTCGCCTGGGTTTTGGCTTTGGAGGCCAGCAGGGCTTTCTTGAATTCCTCGGCCGTCTGAAAACGGTCGGCCGGGTCGATCGCCATGGCCTTCTCGATGGCGGCTGCCAGACGGCGAGAGATCTTCGGGTTGCGCTTACGCAGCGGCGTCAGTTGCGCATTATCCATGGCGCGCGCCAGGCCATCTTCGGGGATGACGCCGCACAAGGCCGCGTAGAGCGTGGCGCCCAACGAGTAGACATCGGTGCGGGCGTCGGTGCGCGCCGTGCCGTACTGCTCCGGCGGGGAGTAGCCCGGCGTCATGGCCCGCGCGCCCGTGGTGGTCGCCTGCGCTCCCTGCATCACCTTCGCCAGCCCGAAATCCACCAGATAAATGTGGCCATCGGGTGTAATCTTGACGTTGCCGGGTTTGATATCGCGATGCAGGATAGGAGGCTTGCGCGTGTGGAGATAGGTCAAGGCATCGCACACGGCCGCGCCGATGAGGATGGCGTCCTCCTCGCTGATCGTGCCCAGGCGCTCCATCCGCTGGCGCAGGTCCTCGCCCTCGATGAAATCCATCACCAGATACTGACCCTGTTCGGGCACGACAAAATGGTCCGAGACGCGCGGCAGGTTCGGGTGGCGCAGGTTGGCCAGGAGAATGGCCTCCAGGCGAAACTGACGCGCATACTCATCCGTGGTGAACAGATTTTCCTTGACGGCCACATCCACAGAAAGATTCTCGTCCACGGCGCGGTAGACCGATCCCATCCCCCCCTGGCCGAGAATCTCGACAATGCGGTAGCGTTTATGGAGAAGCGTTCCTCGCTCGAGCGTCATTCAAGTCCCATCGCAATCGTTGGTTCAGACCGAGGCAATTATATCAGAATTGAACTCCAGGCTGCAGCCTTCTTTGCAAGTCGAGGGCCTGCGCTACGATGCCGCGGCTCGGTCACTCCAGAATTCCTGACCATCTTTCCGCCGCCCTGGGAGACGGTCTTTTTATAGCACTGCTCTTTAAAAACCACGCCAACCGCGAAGATTCTGCACCATGACGTTGATGGCGCGCTTGGGCTGCGGGATAAATCCCGCGCTACGCTCAGCGAATTTCGATGGCGTAAGCGGCAGGCAAGCGCGTGAAACGTTGCGTGCCGGTCACCACCAATACGGCGCTCTGGCCCGGCTTCAGCGCCAGGGGAATATCGACCGTCTGGTCGGGCTGGAGAGCGATGTTCTGCACGGTCGTCTGAGGGCCCTGGAGAATCAAAGCCAGGCGGAAGGACTGCGGCAAACTGTTCTGGACGCGGGCAAAACCCTGCGCCTGCCATCCGCCCGCACCCGATTCGAAATCGGACGAGTCGTGGAGCGCCTCGATCGAAACATCATCCAGCAACAGGCCTTCGCCGTTCACCGCCGCGTCGGTCACGTACTCGAAGCGCAGCTGAACCTTCCGGCCGGCATATGGCGAAAGATCGACCACTTCCCGAATCCACTGCGCGCTTTCCCCACCGCCGCTGCGGGCATTGTACCCACAGCCGTACGAATTCCCGGAGGGGTTCTCCTCGGTGCAAGACGGCGTCTTGAGGATCTCCCAATGCTGGCCATCCGTGGAAACCTCCAGGTAAAGGTAATCGTACCCCTCCTCGAGGTCATACCACGTCCAGTAGGAGATCGCCAGGGGGGCATGGATATTGGTGAAATCGAACTCGCGCGTCAGCGTCATATCCGACTCGTCACCCTTGTTTGACCAGAAGGCATAGGAGCCGGAATGGGGCTGAGTCGGCAGGAGGCTGACCACGGTCGAACCCCTGAACGAGAGGGTGAAGTTGCCCGTGCAGGCGATCTTGATGTAGTCGACGCCATACTGATTCACCGAACGGTTGAGTTCAGAAGTAGGGCAACTTGTGATCGTTTCCGTGGCGGAGGGCTGCGGGGCATCGGGGTAGTTATGAAACGCATAGCGCCCATCGCCGAGCGAGCCATCCTGCAAGTACATGGCCACCATCCAATCCAGCACCACATCGTTGGCTGTGAGCGGCCGGCCGCTTTGCCCATCAATCAGATTCAATTGTTGCAAGACGTGATCCACGCTGACCAGGCCGTTCTCCTGATCCTTGACCAGAGCCTGGGTCGCTTCCTGGCCAAAGCGATCGAGGAAATAATCGAGGAAGAGAAAAGCCCCGCCATAGTGAGGGCCATTGGCTCCGGGCTCGGGCAACCAATCAGTGAGGTTCAGGTCCGGGTCTTGAACATAGTCATAGTCGAAATAAGCATCATAGCCATTGAGGTATTCCGCCAGCACGGAGAAGCCTTCGTTCATCCAGGAGGTCTCGTTGCGATCGAGCCTCCAGTGAATCATGTGTTGAAACTCATGAGCCAGCGTGCCATACGTAAACGGGTCGTCCAGGGCTACGTTATCGGCGTTGAAGAAGAACATCTCGTGGCCGTTCGAGTACTGGTGCACGCGCGGGTTGTATTCATCGGGTGTGGAAAAGTAGCCGGCATTGGAGGCGCCCGTGCCGCGCGTGTACACAATGTAGATGTGAGGATCGTTGTCCACGCCGGGGCTCCACTCACTGCCAAAGAACTCCCGGTCGGTGGGGTAAATCTGATTCTCGAAGGTGTCCATCAGGGCGCGCATGTCCTTCTCGTTGACGTTCACCCCGTCTTGAACCCAAAAGTATGTGTGGGGAGTGATGTAGCGCAGGGTGGCCTCGATTTGAAAGTTTTCATTGGTATCCACGTTGCTGACCCAGAACTTTTGCTTCTCTCCTACCCTGAACGGCGCGGGCGGGGCCGGCAGCGTTTGAGGGACATCGCAAATTCTCCTCAGGCGGCAGGCCAACTCGTAGAGATCGTTGATGGGAACGTCTGTCTGGCGGAGCGTCTCCACGGTCTCGTTCGAGATCGAATCCAGGGGCGGGCGCGTGACGACCACCACCGGGGTCTCTGTGGCGTCAGAGGGAGACGGTGGGAGAGGAGAAACAAAAAGGTCTTTGTAGGTGTAATAGGCATATCCGCCCGTGCCGGCGACGATCGCGCAGATGCAGCAAAGCGTGACGAGGATGGCGGCCAGCAAGCCAAGGGGAATTCGCTTTTTGGTTTGATCCATGTGGGTTGCCTTAAGTTGAAGTGTCTTTGCCAATGTTACCCGATTTTCTTGAAATATGGGAACTGCCTACCGCCCTCACCGGGCGCAAAATCCAGAAAGGTTTGCCGTTTTTGGCCACAGAATCCCATTTTGGTTGCCGGCTAGGGCAAGGGGAGTTACGAAACATGAGATGTTCCACTGCGTGGATGGCCTGGTGCCGGCCCGCGGCCGGGCGGAAAAGCGTTCAGGATCTTTCAAACACAGAGATGCTCTCGATGTGATACGTCTGAGGGAACAGGTCGAATGGCGTCACCTGCTTCAGCCCATATCCTCCCGCCATCAGGCGTGCCGCATCTCGCGCCAATGTGGATGGGTCGCACGAGACATAGACAATCACGCCCGGCCGAAGCCTCAGCAGGGCCTCCAGCACGCGAGGCTCGAGGCCGGCCCGCGGGGGATCGACCAGCACCTCCGTGGAGGCCGGCAACTGCCCCACCAGCGCCGGCAAGACCTCCTCCGCCGCGGCGGCATAGAGTTCCACATGCTCATACTCATCCAGGTTGATGGCAAAGTCCTGGCAAGCCGCCGCCGAGGACTCTATTCCGATCAAGCGCCCATAGCGAGGAGCGAGAAACCTGCTGAACAAGCCCACGCCGCAATACAACTCCAGCAGGGTCTCACGAGCATGGAAGGGCAGAATCTCCAGGATGTGTTCCACCATCTTCTCGGCCATGCGCGTATTAACCTGAAAGAACGAGGTCGCCGAGACACGAAAATCCTCCCCCAGGATGCGCATCGAAACCCATTCGCGCCCCGCCATCACCACAGGGTGTTCTTTGTACACATGTACGACCGAGAGGCTCGCCTGGCTCTCCAGTTCGGGCATGGCAGGAGTTTCGGATTCAAGTATGAGCAAGACCTCGTTCTCCTGACCGGCGCGCAGGGCGACGCGCGCAAGGCCGCTCCCGGCTTCGAACTCCAGCCCGGGCCACAGCGAGGCAAGCTCGGGCTGCGGCAAATGGCATTCCACAACGGGCAGAATGCCATCGCCCCTGGCATGGATGAAGCCGAGTTTTCCCTCACGGGTCAGGTGAAACTGGATGTGATTGCGATAGTTCCACGCCTGAGGAGCCGGCCGCGCGGGCCGGACGGGCGGAGAGGCCAGTTTGCCAATGCGTTGCAGCTGATCGCGCAAGATCTCGGCCTTCCATTGGACCTGCAATGCGTAGGGGATGTGCTGATAGTGGCAGCCCCCGCACAAGCCAAAGTGTCTGCAACGCGGCGCCACGCGCTGCGGTGCGGCTTCCAGGACTTCCACGATCTCGCCGCGCGCGAAACCGCGCTTCCCTTCCAACAGGCGCACGCGCACGCGCTCGCCCGGCAGCCCAAACGCAACGAATACGGCACGCCCGCCGCCTTCGCCCGAGGAGCCGGCCAGGCGTCCCAATGCCTCCCCCCCATAGGTCAGTGTGGTAAGCGTGATCTCAACCGTTTCCGAGTTCACATTCGGCATCAAGCAATTATGAAACGGCCCATAACCACCTGCCACCCTCACCCCCATCCCTGAGAGTGGGCCCTTCCATGACAGCGGACGAAATTCGCGCCCGGCTGTTTAGTGCATGAAGAACGAGAGCGCGATGAGGAGGGCAAAGAACGAGACTGCCAGCAGCCCGATGCGACGCAGGTCGCGTTTAATAGGGGTGTAATCCGGGTTGAACTCTGTCGGGCGCGGCGCAGCCACAAAGGCCGCCGTCTTGCTGATCTGCCGTCTGTGCTTCCTGGACATGCTTCATCTCCTAGTTCTGTAATCGTGCAAAGACCACGATGCGCTGTTTATCCACCAGATACGGATAACACGAGATCAACGTCACGGTTGGGGAGCCGCCGGAAGCCATGACCTCCACTGCCGTTGGCTCAACGATCACGGTCCGATCGACCACGTAAACGTACTGTCGCTGTTGAGTATACAGGATGACCTGATCGCCGGGCTTGAGTTTATCCAGATCGCGGAACAACTCGCCATACACATCATTGTGAGCCGAGAGCACCACATTGCCGCTCTGCCCGGGGTTGGCAGAACCAACATGCTGTCCGACGCCCTTCTTCAACTGCTCCCAGCCATCGCCCTGCACTACGGGTGCGTCGATACGGATGGCAGGGATTTGAATGCGGATGGCCTGTTCGGCGCCGGGCGTGGGGATGGGCAGCTCGGCCAGCGCCTGCATCATCGGGCGCAGGTGTTCTGGAATCTCGGCCTCGTTGGGACGGGTGTTGCCTTGCGCATCGGGAGGGGTGTGACCGGAAGGCAAGACGACCGCCATGACCAGCGGTGTGGGGGTGGGCGTATCTGGATGGAGGGCGCGCGCCACCTCGCGATTCAGTTCCCGCAACATGCCCAGGCCGCTGAGCAAGACGCCCACCAGACTGAGGACCGCCAGAACCTCCACCGCGAGCAGAAGGCGGTCCAGGAGGCGACGCCGGCTCGAGGTCCGGACAGGAGGCGGGGGTTCGCCTCCCGAGGGTGTCTCCACCACCGCCGCGGAGGCAAAGTCCTCGGGCAAGTCGGGCACCGTCATCACCACGCGTCCCGTGCGGCGGAAGTGTTCCAGCCGTTCGCGGCGTGCACCGCGCCGCTTTTCGATCAGCAGCCGGCGCAATTCCTCCACCGATAACTCTTCGGGAGCTTTGCGTCTTGGCATGGCAGGGTGATTATACCGCATGGGTTCACGGGCCTCTTGGGTATAATTGCGGCATGTCGGACTATCGCTTCTACCACCCCATTGAAGTTCGTTATGGCGACCTCGATCCTCAGGGACACCTCAACAACGCCAAATATCTGACGTACTTTGAACAGGCGCGCCTCAAGTACTTTGTCCACCTCGGCCTCTTCCAGCCCACCCAATCGTTCATGGACATCGGCATCATCATGGCTGATGTTCATCTTACCTATCATGCGCCGGTGCTGTGGAACACCGCGGTCAAGGTGGGAGTACGCATATCCAGGATCGGCAACAAATCGCTGACGGTCGAGCAATGCATGATCGATGCCAACACCGATCATCCCTACGCCAGCGGCACGGTCATCCTGGTTGCCTACGATTACCACCGCCATCAAACCATACCCGTGCCGGAGGAGTGGCGGGAGGCCATTGCCCGCTTCGAGGGTCTGAAGGTGAGTGTGTCATGAAACTGGATGCAGCCCTCCCCCCGCTCTCTTTGAGGGACGTGCCGGCCATTGCCAGGGCAGCCGAGGAAATCGGCTTCGATGCTCTCTGGACTCAAGAGACACAACACGATCCCTTCCTGCCGTGTGCGCTGATCGCCGAGCACACGCAGCGGCTCAAGTTGGGCACGGCCATTGCTGTCTCGTTCGCGCGCTCCCCGGCGACCCTGGCTTATACCGCATGGGACCTGGCAGCGCAGTCCGAGGGGCGCTTCATCCTGGGACTCGGCACACAGGTCAAGGCCCATATCGAGCGTCGCTTTGGGATGGAATGGCCCGATTCGGTCAGCGGAAAATTGCGCGAGCAGATTCTGGCCATCCGCGCCCTGTGGGATTGCTGGCAGAACGGCAAACCACTGAACTTTCGCGGCCAATACTACAAACTGACGCTCATGTCACCGTTCTTCAATCCCGGGCCCCTCCCCCTTCCTTTCTCCGCAGGGAATGTTCCCATTCCGATCTACATCGCCGGCGTGAATACCGGGCTCGCCCGCCTGGCCGGCGAGTTGTGTGATGGCTTCCACGCTCACCCTTTCAACAGCCCACGCTACTTGAAGGAAGTCATCCTGCCCGCCGTAGAGGCGGGCGCAAGAAAAGCCGGCCGAGAAAAGCAGGAGATTGCCATATCGGTCACGGCCTTTGTCGCCACCTCGCCCGAAGAGCAGGAATTCGCCCGCGCCCAGATCGCCTTCTACGCCTCGACGCCCTCCTATCATTCCGTCATGGATTTCCATGGGTGGAGCGAAACGGCGCGCAAACTCTCGCAGCACGCGGCGCGCGGCGAATGGGGCGCGATGCCGGCCCTGATCGACGAAGAAATGCTGTCCGCGTTTTGTCTGATCACCACCCCTGAGAGCCTGGCCTCTGAACTACACAGACGATATGCCGGAATTGCAGACCGCCTGACCCTGTATACCCCGTTCCGCCCCGGCGAGAGGCAGGAGTTCTGGAGAGCGCTGGCCAGAGCCTTCCAGGACTAGTATTCTGTCGCCACAACCCGGCGTTCTTCGCGCTCTCTGCGGCGAGTCCTGGGCGCAGCTTCACGCCTCCTGCCTCCAGTGCAGGGCATGCGGCTGTTCCCCCTCCACGAAACCGGATAAGACGATCAAGACGTTGGACACAGTGTGGCCCGGATTGCGCCAGCGGTGGTGCAGATGCGCCGCAAACAACAGGCTATCCCCGGCCTCCAGCGAGTAGGCCTCCTGCTCCACCAGATATTCCAACTGGCCGCGCAGACAATACACAAACTCATGGCCGCTGTGGACAATGCTGTGCGGCCCGCTCGAGGCCCCGCTTTCCAGGGTTAACATAAAAGGCTCCACCCGGCCCGAGAACTGCTCCCCACCCAACCCTTCCCACACCCCACGCAGGAACGGCACGCGCGTGCGCTGATCCGCTTTCACGAGGATGGCGCTCTGCCTCCGACCCTGCTCGCCGAAGAAAGCCGTGACCGGCACCCCCAGAGCATCTGCCAGTTTGTACAGCGTACTGACCGAAGGCGAGGTGCGGCCGCGTTCGATCATGCTCAAGGCGTTGGCCGAGAGCCCGCTGCGCGTCGCCAGGGCGCGCATGGAAATCCCGCGCCCCTCCCGCAGTTCCCGCAGGCGCTTTCCAACATCCACCGAGACGGCATCCCGCTGCAAGTGCATGCTCCAGCCTCCTTGTAATTCAGATTGAATAACTCCTTGTATGTCACAACATTTGTGACATTATAGCACAGGCAATATGATGCTCGCCACTATTGTGCTTTCCTTCACGCGCATATTATCGAAATGGACATATGCGTTTATGTGCATAATCGGAGACCTCGATATGCCCTCCCCCGCTCTGGCCCAGGAAGTGTCCCAACTCGAAGCCGATTTCTGCTCCGCGCTCTCGGACCCCACGCGCCTTTTGCTCCTCTACACCCTGGCCGAGAGGCCGCACAATGTGAGCGAGCTGGCCAATGCACTGGGCCTCAGCCAGCCGACCACCTCCAGGCATTTGAAAATCCTGCGCGAGCGTGGCCTGGTCTTTACGGTGCGCGAGGGCATCACAGTCACCTACCATCTGGCCGACCGCCGCCTCATCGAGGCCCTCGACCTGCTCCGCGCCGTCATGCGCGAGCGACTGGCCCGCCATGCCAGCCTGGTTAAAAATCATGATTGAGGAGATTGTATGAAAACCCAAAAACCGTTTTGGGTGCTCGGTCTGCTTGGCATTGCCCTGATCATCGCCGTGCCAATGGCCTATTTCTGGCCCAGGACGCCTCTGTTCCCAGATGACCCATGGGCGCACGTGCCCGATCACCCCGTGCATGTAGATCACAAGGACATCCTCCAGGGGCCGTTCAATGCCCCGCAAGAGGTGACCGCAGCCTGCCTCTCCTGCCATCCTCAGGCCGCGCAGCAGGTGGCCCACACCACTCACTGGACATGGCAGAGCCGGGCCTTCACACTCCCCTGGCGCGAAAAGCCTGTGACCATCGGCAAACTCAACCAGATCAATAATTTCTGCATCGGCTCTCAAGGCAACCAGAAGAAGTGCATGTCCTGTCACATCGGTTATGGCTGGGAAGAAAGCCAGCCCTACGACTTCCAAAGCCTGAACCAGGTGGATTGCCTCGTCTGCCACGCCGACACCACTCTGTATGCCAAGGGGGACTACGGCAACCCAGCTCCAGACGTAGACCTGCTGGCAGCAGCCCAATCCGTGCGGGCGCCGACACGCCAGAACTGCGGAAAATGCCACTTCGACGGCGGCGGCGGAAACGGCGTCAAGCACGGGGATCTCGATGAGAGCCTGTACTTCCCCACGGAAAACATCGACGTGCACATGGGAGGCCTCAATTTCCTGTGCACCGACTGCCATCGCACCCGCAACCACCAGATCCTGGGCCGCCTCGTGGCAGATAACTACCAGATCGACCCGCTCGAACAAGTCAGGTGCACCGATTGCCACGCGGCCACCCCGCACCAGGATGACCGCCTGAACTTCCACACTCAGTCGGTCGCCTGCCAGACCTGTCACATCCCGGCCATCGCCCTGGAAGACCCGACCAAGGTCTGGTGGGATTGGTCAACCGCCGGCCAGAGCGGGCGCACCGACGATCACTACCTCTACTTGAAGATCAAGGGTTCGTTCCTCTACGAGAAGAACTACACCCCCACCTACCTGTGGTTCAACGGAAATCTGTCCTATCGCTACTTGTTGGGCGACAAGATCGACCCGACCCGCCCGACCATCCTTGACCTGCCGGCCGGCGACATCCACGACCCCAACGCCAGGATCATGCCGTTCAAACTCCACATCGCTAGACAGCCCTATGACGCCCTCTACAACATCCTGCTCCCGCCCCGCACGGCCGGAAGCGGCGGCTTCTGGACGACCTTCGACTGGCCCTCGGCGCTGGCCCTCGGCGCTCAGGATGCCGGCCTGCCCTTCAGCGGACAATACGGCTTCGCCGAAACCTGGATGTACTGGCCCTCCACGCACATGGTGCAACCTGCCGCCCATGCCTTGCAGTGCAACGACTGTCACAGCGAAAACGGACGCCTCGATTGGAAATCCCTGGGCTATGTTGGAGATCCCATGCTCTGGGGCGGGCGTTTTCAACCCAGGTAAACGGAGGTCGCTATGAACACACGCTTTAAACTCTTCCTCCTGCTGTTGGGGATAAGCCTGCTCCTCGCCGCCGGCCTCGGGGTGACATTCGCCGCCCAAAGCCCCGTGCCCGCCTCGGCTCCCTCTCCGCTGCATCCCCCCTTCGCCCTGCTCGACGCAAACGGCGAGAACGTGCTCATCCGTGGCCAGCCCATCTCTACCATGAAGACCTGCGGCCAATGCCACGATACCGACTTCATCGTTGGCCACTCCTTCCATTCCGACCTCGGTCTTTCTTCTTATCAACCCTCGAGGGAGACGTGGGAGGCCGGCCGCGGCCTCTTCGGACGGTGGGACCCGCTGACTTATCGCTACCTCTCCCAGAGCGGCGACAGCCGCCTCGATCTCGGGACCCCGGAGTGGGTCATGCTCCTCGGGCCGCGCTTGGTCGGAGGCGGACCCGCCACCACCTCCCGCAGCGGGAGGCCACTCACCGACCTGGCGCCCAGCCTCCTCAATCCGGAGACGAGCCTCCTGCGCAATGGCCAGGTCCGCGCTTGGGACTGGAGCCAATCTGGCGTAATCGAAATGAATTGCTTCCTCTGTCACATTCCCGAACCCAACAACGAGGAACGCCTCGCCGCCATCCAGAACGGGGCATTCGGCTGGGCCAATACGGCCACCCTGCTGGGAAGCGGAATCGTGACGCGCTCGGCGGAAGGTTACACTTACGCCGCAGAAGCCTTCGATGCAGAGGGCCTGCTCAAGCGCGATTTCGTTACGCTTCAGGACCCGACCAACGCTAACTGCGCCCAATGTCATGGCGCTGTGCAGACCGACTTCAACGTGCCGCTTGTGTTGCAAGCCTGCACCTGGGAAACCGCCACCACCGGCCAGGTCATCTCTCCGCAAAAGATCGCCGCTTCGGGCATGAACATCGCCAGCAAGGCCGAACTGGTGCGCGCCTGGGACATCCACGCCGAGCGCGGCCTGAAGTGCACCGACTGCCATTATTCCCTGAACAACCCGGCCTACTATCAGGAGAACGCCGCCAACCGTCCGCAGAACCTGATCTTCGACCCGCGCCGGCTGGACCTCGGCGACTATCTCAAACAGCCCGATCACAACTTCGCGCGCGGGCAAAGCGCGCAATACAACCTCGCCTCGCAACTCAAGGGCACGATGCGTCGCTGTGAGTCCTGCCATGATGTGCAGCAGGCCCACGCCGCCTGGCTGCCCTATGTGCAGACGCACATGAGCGCCCTGGCCTGCGAGAGTTGTCACATCCCCAGGATGTACGCGCCCGCCATCGAATTCTACGATTGGACCGTCATCAGGAGCGATGGCCGCGCGCCGAATCAGTGTCGCGGGGTCGAACAGAAGGGCGGCGCCGCCCAACTGGCCGGCCTGAACACTCCCTTGACCGTCTCGCATCTGGTGACAGGCTTCGAGCCGGCCCTCCTTCAGAGAAAGAACACCGACGGGAGTGCCTGGCTGGCGCCCTACAACCTGATCACCGCTTACTTTTGGGTCTATGACGATCCCAACGGCCCGCGCCCGGTGCGCCTGCTCGATCTGCAAGCCGCTTACCTGAAGGACGGGCACTATCGTCCGGAGATTCTCAGCACCTTCGATAGCAACGGCAACGGACAGCTGGACGAGGAGGAATTGAGGCTCGATAGCCCGGCCAAGCAGCGCATCGTGGCAGCCAACCTGGCCGCCCTGGGGTTGAACCACCCACGCCTCGAGGGCCTCGTCCAGCCCTATAGCATCAACCACAGCGTGGCCGATGGCCAGTGGGCAACGCACGATTGTCAGGTGTGTCACAGCAGCACCTCACGCCTGAGCCAGGCTTTCAGGTTAGCAGACTATGTTCCGCAGGGCCTTGAGCCCGAACTGGTGAAAGACACCAACGCGATCTTCAGCGGACATCTCTATACGGCCAGTGATGGAGCGCTGTATTACCGGCCCGCGCCGCTCAGGGATGGTCTCTACATCTTTGGGTACAGCCGTGTCGGTTGGATTGACGGGCTCGGCGGGCTGTTCTTCCTCGCTGTGCTGCTGGGCATCGCCGGCCACGGGACGTTTAGGTACCTTTCGGGACGGAAGCAGACCCAAGTCCAGAAGAGAACCGAACGCGTGTACATGTACCCGGCCTACGAGCGGCTCTGGCACTGGCTGCAGGCCATCGGCATTGTCCTCCTGCTCCTGACAGGCACCATGATTCATCGCCCGCAGGCGTTGGGATTCATCCCCTTCCGCTATCTGGTCGTCATCCACAATGTCATAGCGGCTCTGCTGGCCATCAACGCCGCGCTCTCGCTGTTCTACCATCTGACGACCGGCGAGATCCGCCAGTACCTGCCGCGCCCCCATGGCTTCTTCGAGGATGCCATCGAGCAGGCCCGCTATTACCTGAAAGGCATCTTCATGGGCAAGCCGCATCCGTTCGAGAAGAGGCCTGATCGGAAACTCAACCCGCTCCAGCAGATCACCTATTTCGGCATCCTCAACGTGCTTCTGCCGCTGCAGGGCCTGAGCGGAATCTTGATGTGGGGCGTGCAAACATGGCCACAGGCAGCCCAGACCTTGGGCGGTCTGCCCTTCCTGGCCGCACTCCACACCTTGACGGCCTGGCTGTTCGCCGCCTTTATCGTGGGACATGTATATCTCACCACCACCGGGGCGCGGCCGCTGGAAGCGCTGCGCGGCATGGTCACCGGCTGGGAGGCCGTGGAAGTACACAAGTAGAGAGTCATGGCCCTTCACCGCCTCGCCCGTCTTCGAGGAGGGTGAGGCAAGGAGAAAACGAGATGAGTAAAACAATGGTTGTAAGAAAGAGGCGTGGGCCCAGGCCCTATGTCCATCCTTATCTCGGCGGGGCGATTCTGGGCATCGTGTTGTTCCTGGCCTTCTTCCTTACCGGGAACGGCCTGGGCGCCTCGGGAGGCATCAGTCGCCTCGATGCGTTCCTTGAGGACCAGATTGCGCCCTCGCACGTCGACCGCACGCCGTATCTGCTCAAGATGGCTGGTGGGAACAAGAACCCGTTGGATGACTGGATCGTCCCGCTGTTCTTCGGTGCCCTCCTCGGTGGGGCCGCCTCGGGCCTGATCTTCGGTCGCTTCAAACTGGAGACGAACAAGGGGCCCCACGTTTCCCATCGAACGCGCTACCTGATGGCCTTCATCGGCGGAGCGATCTTCCTCTACGGGGCGCGCATGGCACGCGGCTGCACTTCGGGGCAGGCGCTCTCCGGCGGCGCCACGCTGGCAGCCGGCTCCTGGGCCATCATGTTCGCCATCTTCGCCAGCGCCTATGGGTTGGCCTACTTCGTCCGCAAGTTGTGGGTCTAGGAGGTCGAAATGAACTTCCCGCTTCAATCCTTCATGTCCACCTCAGCCTCGAACCCGTGGACGTATGTGGTCTTCGGCCTGATCGGCTTTGCCTTCGGCTTCACGCTCGAAATGTCGGGCTTTGGAAACTCGCGCAAGCTCGCGGCTCAGTTCTACTTCAAGGACCTGACCGTGCTCAAAGTCATGTTCACGGCCATCGTGGTGGCGATGGTGTTGCTGTTCCTGACCCACGGCCTGGGGCTGTTGAACCTCAATCAGGTCTGGGTCAACCCCACCTATCTGGCTTCGGGCATCGTCGGTGGACTGATCATGGGGGTGGGCTTCATCCTGGGTGGCTTCTGCCCGGGGACCTCGCTGGTGGCAGCCTCGACCGGCAAGGTGGACGGGATGTTCTTCCTCGGCGGCGGCCTGTTCGGCGCCTTCCTGTTCGGCGAGAGCGAGAAATATTTCGATAAGTGGTACAACACGGCCGGTTCCTATGGCCGCCTGACTCTGCCCGAGGTCTTTCATCTGCCCAGCGGCGTTGTCGTCGTCCTGGTCGTGTTGATGGCACTGCTCATGTTCTGGGGAGCGGAGCAACTGGAGCATCTCTTCGGCGGGCGCGATCTGGGCCGCGAGCCAAAAATACGCCTGATGGGGGCGGGCGCGCTACTGGCGCTGGCGCTCTGGACGGCATCCCTGGCCCAGCCCACGAGCGAGCAAAAATGGGCGCGCCTGGCCGCCGAAAAAGAACCGCTCCTGATCGAGCGCCAGGTGCAGGTTTCCCCCGCCGAGTTGTTCCATGCCATTCACGATCAAAACCTGAAGTTGATCCTGCTGGATGTTCGTTCGGAAGCAGAGTACAACCTGTTTCATCTTCGGGGAGCGCGCAATGTGCCGTTGCATGTCCTGAACCGCGCCCTGCCAGACCTGCTGGTGCAGGCGGCGCCCAACGCCGTTTACATCGTGATGAGCAACGAAGAAGAACTGGCCACCGAGGCCTGGAAGAGGCTGGTGGCCGAAGGGCTGCCCAATGTCTACATCCTGGAAGGCGGCCTCAACCAATGGCTGCGCGTCTTCCACGCAGATGGGCTCTACATGCAGGCCCTCTCAAGCCAACCGGAAGGGGATCAACCCGCTTACAACTTCATCGCAGCTCTCGGCGATCGCTATCGCGCCGCCGATCCGAACCCGATCGAGTACGAGAATCTCCAGTACACGCCGAAGATCAAACTCCAATTGCAACGGGATAAAAGCGGAGGGGGTTGCGGATAAGGCAGCCGTCTCGCCTCGCCCGTCACCAACTCGATGTACGGGGTTTTCTGTCCGCCTCACGCCTGCCCTCCTCTCCACGGCCGGGGGCCCGGGGAAGGGAGGGCAGGGAGTGAGGCTATGGCCCGCGAAGCCTGGAGGGAATAGACAAGGCTCCCGAAAGCAAGGTTTTGGCCGCCGGCAACCACTTGTGATACAATTTGCCCGCTCTGGGGCGTGGTGCAAGGGTAGCACACCAGACTTTGGATCTGTGGATCTTGGTTCGAATCCGAGCGCCCCAGCCTGAACCCGCGCAGGCGGGAATTTTTCCCCACACTCCCTCGGAGAGTGCCGGCAGGCCCGCCCGAACGGGTCTGTTTTAATGGCGAGGAGTTTCTCATGAAAGTGACCGGTGTCGTGCTCGCTGCTGGACAGGGGGTGCGCATGAAGTCCGACCTGCCCAAGGTTCTGCACCCCATTTGTGGCAAGCCCATGCTGTGGCATGTCCTGCAGGCATTGCAGGCGGCCTCTACGGAAAAGCCTGTCGTCATCGTCGGCCATGCTGCCGAACGAGTCAAGATCTTCGTGGGCGATGCTGCCCACTGTGTGCGGCAGGAGCCGCAACTGGGAACCGCTCACGCTACCTTGCAGGCCGAAACGCTCCTCAAAGGCAAGACGGATTACCTCCTCATCACCTACGGCGATATGCCCCTGCTGCAAGCCGGGACTCTGCAACGCCTGGTGGAAACCCAGCGCCGCAATCGTGGCCCTCTCACCCTGTTGACGGTGGTGGCGGAAGATGCACGCGGCTTCGGGCGTGTCATCCGCAACCCCGATGGGAGCGTCGCCGCCGTCGTGGAAGAGACCGCCGCCTCGGCAGAACAGTTGCGCATCCGGGAACTCAACGTCGGCGCCTACTGCTTCGAAGCCGAATGGCTCTGGCAGGCCCTGCGTCGCATCGAAAAAGATCCGCACAAGGGCGAATATTACCTGACCGAAGCGGTGAGGCTGGCCGCCGAGGATCATCTCTCGGTGCAGGCCGTCGTGCATGACGACCGAATCGAAACCATCGGCATCAACACCCGCGTTCATCTGGCGGAGGCCGAAAACGCCATGCGTCAGCGCATCAATCGGCAGCACATGCTCAACGGCGTAACTCTGATCGACCCCGCCACGACCTACATCGAAGCAGGGGTGATCATCGGCCAGGATACGCTCATCCGACCCAACACCTACCTCGAAGGCCAGACGGCCATCGGCGAACGAAACGTGATCGGCCCGAACACGATCCTCCGTGATACCCAGGTTGGTCGCGGCTGCACCATCGTGGCCTCCATGCTGGAGGGCGCCGTCGTGGAAGACGAAGTGGAGATCGGGCCGTTTGCCCGCCTGCGCCGAGGCGCCCATCTGGCGCGGGGCGTGCACATCGGGAACTTCGGCGAGGTCAAAGACTCTTATCTGGGGCCCGGCGTCAAGATGGGGCATTTCTCGTACATTGGCAACGCCCGCATCGGCGCCAACACCAACATCGGGGCCGGGACGATCACCTGCAACTACGATGGCGAAAAGAAGCATCCGACCGAGATCGGCGAGGATGTCTTCATCGGCTCCGACACGATGCTCGTCGCGCCCCTGAAGGTCGGGCGCGGCGCGCGCACCGGCGCCGGCTCGGTGGTGACCAGGGACGTTCCGGAAGACACCCTGGTCGTGGGCGTGCCGGCCCGCGCCATCAAGCAGGTGAAAGGAAACAAGAAGGTGCGCTCATGAGCCAGATCCAAGACGACTACAAACAATTGATCGAACTCGCCAACGAGGCTCGCCGCCGTGCTTATGCGCCGTACTCGCGCTATGCGGTCGGCGCGGCCCTGCGCACGCGCAGCGGACGCGTCTACACCGGCGCGAACATCGAGAATGCCTCCTATCCGGCCGGCGTGTGCGCCGAACGCGTGGCCGTCTTCAAAGCCGTCTCCGAAGGAGAACGCGAATTCGAGGTGCTGGCCCTGGTGACCAACAACGGTGGCTCCCCCTGTGGCATCTGTCGTCAGGTGCTGGCCGAGTTCGGCCTCGAGACCGTGGTGTTGATCGCCAACCAGGCCAACGCGCTGGTCAGGGTGACTTCGGTGGGAGAACTGCTGCCCGAGGCATTTCACCTGCTCAACGAGCGAAAGTGATCGCTGTGGAACGCTGGCGCTCTGCTCGAGTCGAAGCAGTGGTCTTGCGCCACCAGGATTATGGGGAGGCCGACCGCCTGCTCACGTTGTACACCCGTCAACTGGGCAAGGCGCGCGCCATTGCCAAGGGGGCACGCAAGATCACCTCGCGCAAGGCCGGCCATCTCGAACCATTCACTCACGTCACGCTTCAACTGGCCAGGGGGCGCGAGCTGCTCATCGTCACCCAGGCCGAGACCATCGAGACGTACCTCCCCATCCGTCAGGACTTGATCCGCACCGGCTACGCCTCCTATGTGGTCGAGCTGCTGGATCGCTTTACATACGAAGACGAAACCGGGCATCCAACCCTTTTCCGTCTGTTGACCGAGACGCTGGCGCGCCTCGCCTCGCAGGCCGACCCCTGGCCGGCCCTCCGTTACTACGAGATGCGCCTGCTGGACGAGGCCGGCTTCCGCCCCCGTCTCTTCGAATGCGCCCACTGCGGACGTTCGATCCAGGCCGAAGATCAATTCTTCTCGTTTTCGGCCGGCGGAGTCATCTGCCCGGCCTGCGGGCCGCGTCTGCTCCATCTGCACAACGTCTCGACAGAAGTGCTCAAATATCTGCGCCACTTCCAGCGTTCGAACTATGCCGAGGCGGCGCGTGCCCGCCCCGCCCCGGCGCTGCGGAAGGAGGTGGAGAATCTCGTGCAGGGCTACTTCACCTACCTGCTCGAACGCCAGCTGAACACGCCGGCCTTCTTGCGGCGCATCAGGGTTTGAATCGCCTCGGGCGGAGGCGCATTTGCTTTCCCCAGTTCAAGAGGAGGACGGAGGCGGCCAGGCCCACCAGGGGCTGAAGAGCATGCCAGAAGAATCGCTGAAACCACGTCCAGCGCAGGCGATAGAAAAGATGGGCAATGGCGGCGCGCAGGGTGAGCACCCGGCCAAGCGGACTGCACAGCACTCGCCGCCGATAGTCGCGGAACGAGAAATCCTGCCGCCTGAACGCCTCGTACAGGGCTTGCGCGGCCAGCGCCCCGTACCCCAGGGCGATGCTGATGCCCTCGCCGAGGAGCGCATCCGCGCCGGCCGCGTCGCCCACAAGGATCACGCGCGGCACGGAAAGCGGCTGAAAGGGACGGAAGCAGCGGATGGGGTGGCCTTTGATCTCGAGCCGGCCCAACTCGAGGCCCTGGTCGGCCATCTCCTGCGCCAGCACTTCCCTCAGCGCCGGGCGGGATGGCTGCGTCCGCAGGTTGGCATCATAGATTCCCCAACAGCGCCCGAACTCCCCCTCGATCTCGGACGGAAAGTCCCACACGTAACCGGCGATGTTCTGCGGCACGGGAGAGAACTCGAAGAATGCCCGATCGGCACTCCGCCCGGAGGACCGAGCCAGCGCTTCCAGCACGCGCGCGGTCGGCAGGCGCGCCTCAGGCAGGATACAGCGCCGCGTGACGCCGTTTGAGCCATCGGCTCCCACCACAACCTGGGCAACGAACGTCCCCCCTGTGGTTTCCACCACGACCTCCTCCGCCTCTGGCCGTACTTCCTGCACGCGCACCCCCTCCAGAATCGCGAAGCCCCTCTGGCGAGCTTTCATGGCCAGCCAGGCATCGAACTCCTGGCGCCGTACGATGCGCAGGGCCGGGGCGTGAGAGAGCGAAAAGTTCAGGCCGCGGCCCGCGAAATGGAAGTGCGCCGTGTGGACATCCACATGGGGCAGCTCGTTGAGGTCCAGGCCAAGGTGCCGCAGGATGGCCTCCGCATCGAGGGACAGCCCGCCGGCACACAGCTTCGGGCGCGGATGATGGGCCCTCTCCAGAAGTAAGGTGGCAGGCACGAGATCGGGAGCCAGCTGGGCCAGATGGAGCGCCGCGGAAAGCCCGGCCGGCCCGGCACCAAGGATCAGAATCGCATATCTATTCACAGCACCCAATAAAGGATTGCTCTTGAGAATCGATTACAACTGTAAAGTCGGCAGGCTGAAGCCCTACGGGCCGGCGCAAGATTCGGATTCATCTGACTTTTCATGACCTGAGGAGGACTTCAGTCGCCCAAACCGGGCGGGCAGCCACACCGCGACACGAATATCACGTTTGGGTTGCAGGATAAATCCCGCGCTGCGTGTAAGTTCGATGGTGAAATGGCATTGGCCGGCGAGAAACTGCGAGGACGCCCGGCTTCGCTTCCTCCTCGAGGAGCAAGAAATCCGCCCTGGGAGGGGAACCTCGCAGGGCAGTCCTTTTACATCCGTTCATCACATCCCCTATCTGCTGATCCTTTCCTTCTCCGTCAGCGTCAGCGAGGCGGGCGGGGCTGCGCCGCGCACTTTGTCCTCCTGCAGGGTGCGAATGCCGTTACGCACCTGATTGAGGAGCTTCTCCAGCTGGGTCTGCAGAGAGGCCAGCGTCTCGATCACGTACTCATCGGCCTCGTGGCGCGTGACCTCTGCATCGGCGCGGGCCTGGGCCAGGATTTGCTCGGCGCGGCGCTGGGCCTCCAGCACGATGGCATCCTTCGCCACCAGTTGCTCGGCCCGCTCGCGCGCCAGGGCCAGGGTGCGATCGGCTTCCTCTTGAGCCTGGGCCAGGAAGCGATCACGCTGGCCCAGAATCAACTGAGCCTTCTTGACTTCTTCAGGGATGACGATGCGCATCTGGTCGATGATCTCCAGCATACGGTCTTCATCCACGACCACATTGTGCGTGAAGGGCACGGCCCTGGCTTCATTGAAGAGTTCCTCGAGGCGGTCAACTAACTGCAAAATGTCCATAGGCTCCTCCGCGTAACGGTCGCGGTGGTTGTTCGTATTATATCAATCCCGCAGAGCATTGGGAGGGGAATGTACATCCCCCAGACTGGTCACTTTTGCCCTGAGTGCTTTTTCCACGTGGGGCGGGACCATGCTGGAAACATCGCCGTTCAGCATGGCGATCTCGCGCACGGTGCTGGCGGAGAGGAAGGTGTGCTCCTCGGCGGTGATGAGGGCCACGATCTCGATATCCGGCGCCAGGCGGTGATTGGCCAGCGCCATGCGGAATTCGAACTCGAAATCCGAGAAGACGCGCAGGCCGCGCACGATCACCTGGGCCTGCACCTGCCGGCAGAACTCCACCGTCAAGCCGCTGTAGCCGGTGACTTTGATCTTCGGGTTGCCACACAGCGCTTCCTTCACCAGTTCGATCCGCTCCTCGGGCGAGAACAGCAGACTCTTGAGCGGCCGATCGTATACTGCCACAATCACCTCATCGAACAGGCGCGCCGAGCGCTCGGCGATGTCGATGTGGCCGTAGTGGATCGGATCGAATGTGCCGGGAAACAAGGCTCTGACCATGCATTGCTCCTCTCAAGGCTCTCGCCGGGCTCTGTCATCTGGCGAAACGACAACCGACGCGGATGGGTGCCAGGCCAACCGCCGGCGGGAGGTCGTGCTACGAAACATCTCCCTTGCCCTCCCCCCAGAACCTCCGCAGCGTCTCGGAGAGCAGAGCATGTTCTGGGCGTTGCAGGGAGGGATCGACCTCGAAGACCTTCTGCGCCTGAAAGCGCGCCTTCTCGATCAAGGTCAGGTCGCTCAGGCTGGCCATGCGCAAACCACCGGCGTAACCGGCCTGGCGTGTGCCGAGGAACTCGCCGGGGCCGCGCTGCTTCAGGTCCAGGTCGGCCAGGGCAAAGCCATCGTTGGTCTGGGCCATCGCCTGCAAGCGTTCGTTCTCAATGGCGTCTTCGTGATCGGGGATGAGCAGGCAGTAGGCCTGATCTCCGCCGCGCCCGACGCGGCCGCGCAGTTGGTGCAGTTGCGCCAGGCCGAAGCGATTGGCGCCCTCGATCAGCATGACCGTTGCGTTGGGCACGTCCACGCCGACCTCCACCACCGTGGTCGCGACCAGGAGGTCGAACTGCCGCTCGCGGAAGCGCAACATCACCTCTTCTTTCTCATGGGGCTTCAAGCGTCCATGCAGGAGGCCCACTCTCAGATCGGGGAAGATTTCTTTGGAAAGAACTTCGTATTCATCCACGGCGGCGCGCAGCCGTTCCATTTTTTCGCTCTCCTCGATCAGGGGGTAGATGATGAAGGCTTGATGTCCCTCCTGGATCTGGGAGCGGATCAGGGTATAGGCGCGCTCGCGCTCACGCGGCATCAGGACGAAGGTGGCCACCGGCTGGCGGCCGGCCGGCAGCTCGTCGATCACCGATAGATCCAGGTCGCCGTAGAGGGTCAGAGCCAACGAGCGCGGGATGGGGGTGGCCGTCATCACCAGCAGGTGTGGGTTCGTGCCCTTGGAGCGCAGTTCGGCACGCTGCTCGACCCCAAAGCGGTGTTGTTCGTCAATCACCACCAACTGCAAATCCTTGAAGCGCACCGGCTCCTCGATGACCGCGTGCGTGCTCACGACAACCTTGAGCGAGCCATCGGCCAGGGCGCGGCGAAGCGCCTCCTTCTCGGATTCGGGCGTCGCCCCAAGCAACAGGCGCATCTCCTGCGGCGGCCTCTCCGGCAGGAGGCGAACGAAGTTTTGATAATGCTGTTCCGCCAGGATGGAAGTAGGGGCCATGATCGCCGCCTGCGCGCCATGGTGGGTGACGATGGCGGTAGCCAGCGCCGCGATAACCGTCTTGCCCGAGCCCACATCGCCCTGCAGGAGACGATTCATCGGCCGGCCCGAATCGAGGTCAGCGCGGATCTCGGCCAGGGCACGCTGCTGGGCAGTCGTCAGGGCAAAGGGCAGGCTCTTCAAACGCCTCTCCAGCCAGTCGTCCGGGACGGCGAAGCGGCGGCCCTCGGCCCGTTGCCAGTCCTGCTTCTGGCGCAGCACGCCCATCTGCAGGAAGAAGATCTCGTCGAAGGCCAGGCGCTGGCGTGCCGCCTGGAGGGCCTCTTGCGAATCGGGGAAGTGGATTTGCAACAGGGCCTGTCCCAATGGCAAGACCTGGGACTCGCGACGCGTCGTCTCGGGCAGCGGGTCAACCACAGCCGGAGCCCAGTACGTCACCACCTGGTTCATCAGAGCGCGCAGCCATTTTTGCGTGATGCGCGCCGTGAGCGGATAGATCGGCACAATGCGGTTGGTGTGGAGATGTTCGATTTCGAGCGGCTCCCAATCAGGTTGATGGATGACCAGGCGGCCAAGATACTGCTCCACTTTGCCGGAGACCGAAATCTGCATCCCCGTCCTGAGGCGGTTGGCCAGCCAGGGCTGGTTGAACCACGTCAGGCGCAGAGGGCCGCTGCCATCCTCCAGGATGGCCTCAACCAGGCTGGCCGCGCCGCTGTGGATCTGCCGCGCCTTCAGCCATTTGATCGTGCCGATCACCGTCACCTGCTCGCCGTACCGGAGGCTTTTGATCGGCTTGAGTTGAGAATAATCCTCATAGCGACGGGGGAAGTAATACAGCATGTCGCCGAGGGTGTGCAAGCCAAGTGCGGCCAGAGTCTGAGCATGGCGCGGGCCAACGCCCTGCAACACGGTCAGAGGCGCGTCCAACGCGGCGGGCATCTGGCTGTGCCTGGTGGCCGGCACAGAGGCGGGGCGCGGCCTCGCAGACTGCGGGCGTGGCTGCATCGCAGCGACGGCCACGGGGGCGCGCGAGGGCCTCGCGGCGCCGGACTTCTGAGCCGCTTCGGGATAGGCCTCGCCGATGCGCTTCCACAGGCCCCTAAGGGATTCGGCCCGCCCCTGAGGGGTCAGGCCCTCATAGGAACGCAGGCGCCCGCTCACCGCCTGGATGATCTCCTCGCTCAGGCCATCGGCGCGCGCCTCGCCCTCCCAGTAATCCAGCATCCTGGCCAGCCCGCCGATGATGGCGGTATTGTTGTAGCCGTTCTCATGTTCGAGACGAAAGAACTTGCGCAGTTTCTCCAACGAAGGCAGCATGGGAATATTTTATCATGCAGAAACCCTGCGGGCCTGGACGGCAGCAAAGCCCAGGCCGTTGGGGCCGACGTGCGCGCCAATGAGCGGGGTCACGTTGACCACTTGGATCTGGCGCGGCAGAGAGGAGGCCACCGCTTGCATCAGGCCGTTCAGGAAGCGGCGTGCCCGCTCCTCGGCGCCGGTATGCAGAAGAGCCAGGCGTTCCAACTTGCCTGTCGTTTTGAAGAAAGCGCTCAGACGTTCCTCGGCCTGGCGGGCCGTGCGCGCCACGCTAATAACTTTGACGCGGCCATCCCTCAATTCAATCAGCGGCCTGATGCGCAGTGCACTGCCCAGCAGACTCACGGCAGAGGGCACTCTTCCGCTGCGGCGCAGATATTCCATTGTATCCAGGGCAGCAAATACGTGCAGGCGCTCTCGGGTCGAGACGATCGCTTCCAGGGCCGCCTCGAGGCCATGGGCAGCGGCCTCCGCGGCGGCCAGCACCTGAAATCCAAGTCCAAGCGAGAGCGAGAGGCTGTCGACAAGGCTCACGCGGCCGGCGAACTCGTACGCGGCTTGATGAGCGGCTTCCAGAATGGAGGTCAATGAACGCGCGGCATGAATCGAAAGGACGTGATCCGCGCCGCGACGGAGCAACTTTTCGTAGCGCAGGGCGAACTCGCCCGGCGCGGGGGCCGCCGTGGTGGGCGGGGTCGTCCAATGAGGCAGGCGCCGGTAGAACTCCGAGCGCGAGATTCCTGTGCCGTCGGCGTACTCTCGCCCCTCGACGATGAGGAGGGCCGGGACGACCTCGATGGCGTGCTGCTCAATCCAATCCTGAGGCAGGTCGCAGGTCGAATCGGTGACGAGAGCCAGCGCGCCCATTTATTCGATGGAAATCAGGAAGGGATAATACGGCTGGCCTCCTTCCTGCACCTCGACTTCCTGCGAGGGGTACCTGGCCCGAATGAGGTCGGCAATGCGATTGGCTTCGGAGTGCGGCATCTCCTCCCCATAGAACAAGGTGATGAGTTCATGCTCTTCAACGGCGGCCCTTTCCAGCAAGGCCAGCACCCCCGCCTCGATCGAAGGAGTCGAGGCGACCAGTTTGCCGTCCAGCAGGGCAATGGCCTGGCCCTCCTTCACCTTTACGCCGTCGATCTCGACCGAACGGGTCGCGATGGTGATTTCGCCGCTCTTCACACCGGCCAGGGCACGCGTCATCCGCTCGGCCACGGCCTCCAGCGTGCCGTCGGGGTTATGGGCGAGCATGGCTGCCAGCCCTTGCGGAACGCTCTTGCTCGGCACGACGGCTACCTGCTTGACCGTGACCTGGCGCGCCTGCTCGGCAGCCAGGATGATGTTTTTGTTGTTGGGCAGGATGATGACTTTATCGGTGGGCAGGTTTTCGAAGGCGGTGAGGATCTCCTGCGTGGAGGGGTTCATGGTCTGGCCCCCGCTGACGATGGCGGCGGCTCCCAGGCTGGCAAAGATGCGGCTGAGGCCGGCGCCCGGCGAGACAGCCACGACCGCGATCTGCCCCGGCTCGACCCGCGGGAATTCCAGCTTTGCGCCCCTCGCCTTCGCGCCAACCCCTTCCATCTGAGCCATCAGGTTCTCCATGGCCACTTTGGTGATCGTGCCCAGGCCCATGATGTAATCGATCGGCTCGTAGCGCTTTTCGAGCGGCACATGGATATGCATGCGATACATCCCCTCCCCCTCGCCCACCTGGATGGAGGTGCCCATCTTCTCCAACTGGCCGTAGAACTGCTGCAATTCGAAATTGGGGTGGGGGAAGAAATCCACCACCACCTCGTAATCCTGTCCCTCTTCCACTTCCTGCATGGCATTCTCCAGCGTCAAAGCGGAAAGCGGCTGAACGGTGACCACGGGCGTATCGAGGGGTTGGCCGTAGATATGTCGCAACATGCCCTCGAGGATGAAGAACAGGCCCTTGCCGCCGGCATCCACCACGCCGGCCTGCTTGAGGATGGGGAGCAGATCGGGGGTGCGCTGGAGAGAGGCGTCGGCGGCGCGAACACAGCGCGCCAGGATTTCGATCGGGTCCTGCGTCTCGGCCAGCGCGGCCTCGGCGGCGAGGGCTATGTCCTTGGCGACGGTGAGGATGGTGCCCTCGACCGGCTTGACCACGCCCTTGTAGGCCGTGTGACGCGCTTCGACCAGGCCGCGCACCAGCGCGGGGGCGTCCACGATCTCGCATTCCTGGATGGCGCGCGCAAAGCCGCGCCACAACTGGGAGAGGATCACGCCCGAATTGCCGCGCGCCCCCATCAGGGCTCCTTTGGCCACCAGGCCTGCCATTCGTCCGGCGTGCAGTTCGCCCGCATCCTTGATCTCGTTCCAGGCCGCGCTCATGGTCAACATCATATTCGTGCCCGTATCCCCATCGGGCACCGGAAAGACGTTCAGGGCATTGACCGTCTGTTGATTGGTCTTCAGCCAGAGCAGCCCGCTTTCGACCAGGCGTTTGAGTGCCTGGCCATGGAGGGGTTTTCTGCGGATCTTGTCGAGGCGCGTGCCGGCCATCCAGGCTCTCTCCTAATCGGAATTGCTGACGCGCAGGCCGGCGACATGGATATTGATCTCGTGCACCGGCATCCCCAGCGCCTTTTCGACATGGAAGCGCACCGTGTTGGCCACGCTCTCCGCCACCGAGAGGATGCGCGTCCCGTATTCGACGATGATGTGGATGTCGATGTCGAGGTTTTCGCCATCGTAGCGCACCAAGACGCCGCGCGGCGCGCCATGCGCCAGAGCCTGCGACAGGCTGCGGGGAGCCAACCCGACCACGCCGTAGGATTGCAGGGTGGCATGATAGGCAATCTTGGCGACGGCGTTCGGCGAGATATGAATGCCACCGAGGGGGGTCATTTCTTCGCCCATGGTATCCTCTGCTTATATCTAACAATCTGTGTTGAGAAAGGTTGCGTTCTGTGGTACAATGCCGTGCCCGCCGCAGCAGGCGGGCCTGAAATTATGGAGAAGGATGGATCGCAATGGCCAGGTGTGCAAAGTGCGGCAAGACCACTTCGTTCGGACATCGTCGCTCGTTTTCGATGCGCGCCACCAACCGCGCCTTCCGCCCCAATTTGCAGAGGGTGACCCTCGTGCAAAACGGGCATAGAGTGCGGCAGGTGCTATGCGCCAAGTGCATTAAGGCACTGGGGAAGTCGGCGGCCTGATCGCCTCACACGGCTCGTGCTGGGTTGTTAAAGCGCGGCGCGCAGGGCGTGGATGCCGGCCTCGATTCCCGCAGGGTGGTGGAAAATGGCCTGGGCAGCCACGAAGGCGTTCGCCCCGGCGGCCTTCATCAAAGGCAGCGTCTCGGCGGTGATGCCGCCGTCCACCTCAAGGTAGGCCGGGGAGCGGAGTTCGTCCAGTTTCTCGCGCAGTTGCTTCACCTTCGTCACCGTCTCGGGCAGGAAGGCCTGCCCGGAAAAACCTGGGTTGACGCTCATCACCAACACCAGGTCTGCCAGGGGCAGCACGGACTCGAGCGCCGCGGGCGGCGTGCCCGGATTGAGCGTCACCCCGGCCCGGCAGCCGAGAGCCTTGATCTGTTGCAGGGTGCGATGGATATGGGGACAGGTCTCGATGTGGACGGTCAGGTGCGAGGCGCCGGCGCGGGCGAAGGCTTCCAGGTGACGTTCCGGCTGCTCGACCATCAGATGCACATCGAGAGGCAGAGCCGTGGCGCGGCGACAGGCTTCCACGATGAACGGCCCCATGGTCAGGTTGGGGACGAAGTGGCCGTCCATCACGTCGATGTGGATCCAGTCCGCCCCGGCCGAGGCGCAGACTGCCAGGACTTCGCCCAAGTGCAAAAAGTCAGCTGAAAGGATGGAGGGAGCGAGGATCATGGCTGGGAGCTGCTCCTCAATCGGCAATTTCACGAAACGCGGTTGCCGCGTGCCAGATCAGGACATCCCGAATCTCGCCCGGCGCTTTCGCCACCCGGCGCCAACGCTCGAAGCCGCTGCGGGCGTTCATCGTCTGCATCCATTCGTCGCGAGCTTTGGAACTCTCGGAGGCCGCCACGCAAGCGGGGCGAGCGGCGGGTTGTTGGGCCGCGTTTGATTGCGATGTTCATACGATTCGATCGGGCGCCCGGATGCGACCGTTTTCTTTCGTGCCATCCAATCCTTCCTCTCGGTTTCAACGTCTGCAGGTTCTGGAGGTCAACTAGCGAATGGGCGGGTTGTAGCGGAGGTAGATCCACATCCAGAACGGGATCAGCCCGCCGACCGCGAGCAGCGCCAGCAGACCAAGTCCAATCGAGACCCAATCCATCTCCGATGGGGACTCGAACGCCTCGAGGTCCAGGCGGGTGGGCCTGTCCCAGAACGAGTCGGGTGCGCTTTCGGGGGCGAGACTCACGGCAGGGGCAGAGGCGGATGGCTCGCGCTGCATCCCAAAGCGCATCAGCACGCGGCCCAACTGGTCGGCCGTGCGATAGCGCGCCGAGGGCTCCTTCGAGAGCACCTTCAAGATGATTTCCTCCAGGGCACGGGGTAAATCGGGGACGAATTCACGCGGCGGGATCGGCTTTGCCGTCAGATGCAGGCGCGCCAGTTCCTCCGCCGTTGAGGCCGTGAAAGGCAGCGTGCCGGTCAACACCTCGTACATGACCACGCCCAGCGAATAGACGTCGCAGGCCGGGCTGGGCGGACGCCCGGCGGCCTGCTCGGGCGCGATGTACTGCGGAGAGCCCCACACCACCTCGGCGCGCTCGCCGGGGTGGATGGTGGCCAGGGCGCGGGCAATGCCGAAGTCCGTCACTTTGAGGCGGCTGTCGGGCGTGACCAGCATGTTGTGCGGCTTGACGTCACAGTGAACGAGGCCGGCCCGATGCGCATACCCCAGCCCGGCACAGGCCTGGATGATCAGCGGCAGGCCCTCCTCGACCGTGAAGCGGCCGCGCGTGCGCAGCAGGGATTTCAAATCCGTGCCGGGCACAAGCTCCATGACGATGAACGGCCGCTCCCCATCAAAGCCGAAATCGTAGACGGTAACGATGTTGGGATGAGAAAGATTGGCGGCAGCGCGCGCCTCCTGACGGAACTGCTCCTCGAAGTCGGCGGCGCGAGGACGATCCTGGCGCAATAATTTGATGGCCACCTCGCGGTCGAGCAACAAATCATGGGCGCGATAGATGTTTGCCATCCCGCCGGCGCCGAATTGCTCCAGCAGTCGATAGCGCTGATTCAACAGACGTCCTTCCTCAGGATGTGCCATCGGGGGAGATTATATCATCCCGTCCACACCTCCCCATCCCTGCACGGCCTGCGGAGGATATTGCCCTTCGCCCTGTTCGCCACGCGAAGCGCGGCCGTGGCTAAAGTAAAATGGGAGCATTGGAAGAGCACGAAGCAAGCCTCATCTCGCAACGGGCAAACGCCCAAACGGAAAGGGCAATCATGTGAGTCAACGAGTCGAAAAGTGGCTCCCGGCGTTCCTATGGATGGCGTTGATCTTTGTTCTCTCCTCCCGCCCCTCCGGCGAACTGCCGTATCTTGGCCGCCTGGATATGCTGTGGAAGAAAGGCGCGCATGTGTTGGGCTACGGCGGGCTGGCACTGGCTTGCTGGCGCGGCTTCGACTTTCACCCCAGCCGCCGGTGGACAGCCTGGCTCCTATCCCTGGCGTATTCCGTCAGCGATGAATACCATCAATCGTTTGTGCCCGGCCGGCACGCCTCCTGGGCCGACGTGTTGATCTTCGATCACCTCGGCATCCTGCTTGCTCTCTGGCTCTACGCGCCCCTTGCGAACAGACCAAAGTGAGACTCTGCGGCGCGTGCCGGGCGCTTTCTCCCGTTATAATCACTGCATGCCCAAAGGATTGCTTCTTTACAACCCTGCCGCCGGCCGCGTGCCGGTGCGCCCTTTCGTACGCGGCGTGCTGCGCACGCTGAGGGCCGCGGGCTGGGAAACCGATGTGGCCGAAACGTTGAACGGACGCCACGCCACACAGGCGGCGCGCCAGGCGGCTCTGGAACATTACGACGCCGTCTTTGCTGTGGGAGGGGACGGCACGGTCGGGCAGGTAGCGGCAGGATTGATTCACACCGAGACGGCACTGGCTGTGCTGCCAGCCGGCACATCGAATGTATGGGCCAGGGAGCTGGGTCTGCGTTCCTTCGGCTGGTGGTCCAGAGGAGCCCTGAAGCAGAACGCGCGGCTGCTGGTTCGCGCCCCGCTATGCCGTGTCGATGTCGGATTGTGCAATGAACAGCCCTTCATTCTATGGGCCGGGATCGGCCTGGATGCGCTGACGGTCCACAAACTGGAGCCGCGACCGCGCTTCGTCAAGTATGTTTCGACGCCACAGTACTTTGCCGCTACCGTTTGGAACGCCACCTTCTGGCACGGCATGGACCTGCGCGTCTGGGCCGACGGGCAGCGTGTGGAAGGACATTACCTGCTGGCCATCACCACCAACATCCGCCATTACGCCGGCGGGATGGCGGTGCTCTCCCCCGCTGCTCGTATGGACGATGGGCAAATGGATATGTGGCTGATGCGCGGCCAGAACCTGGCCGATGCCTTCCGCCACTTCTTCGATCTCCTGCGAGGCCGCCATCTCACCAGCGAACAGGCCCGCTGCCTGCCTTTCCACACGGCGCGGATAGAATCGGAGACGGCCTTCTCCATCCAGGTGGATGGGGAGCCCATGCTCGGCGGAACGCGGGCCGAAATCCGCATCGAGAAGCAGGCGCTCAGAGTTCTCATGCCGCCTCAGGGCATGAACTTGCTTGCCTCGCCTCAACCCCCCGGCCGGGTCCAGGAGAGCACGTAGTCCATGAGACGCATCTTCGCTTTCCTCTATGCGCACCCCTTCCTCCTGCTTCTGCTGGCATTGCCGCTCACCCTGCTTGCCCAATGGAGGGGGGCCTCGCCGGTCACGCTCTTCTTTCTCGCCTGCGTGGGGGTTATCCCGCTGGCCTCTTACATCGGCCAGGCCACGGAGGGCCTCGCGGCTCACAGCGGCCCTCGCCTGGGCGCGTTGCTCAATGCCACTTTGGGCAACGCCGCAGAACTCATCCTCACCATCAGCGCCATCCAGGCCGGGCTGCTAGAACTGGTCAAGGCTTCCATTACAGGCTCGATCATCGGCAATCTACTGTTGGTGTTGGGGCTGGCCATGGTCGTTGGCGGAATCCGCAACGGCAGGCAGAGCTTCAATCAGCGCAACGCCACCCGCAACGCCATTCTGCTGGCCCTGGCCGTCGTCGCCCTGACCATCCCCTCGCTCTTGAGCCACTCCATCGGCGCGGAGGGCAGCCCCAAAGTCGAGGCCTTGAGCCTGGGCGTGGCCGTCGTGATGCTGATGCTCTATGGGCTGGGCCTGTTGGACGCCCGCCGTTCCGAGGAGAGCGCCATCTCACACGCCCTTCCGGAGAGCGACCTCCCCGCCTGGACGCTGCCCCAGGCTTTTCTCATCCTAGCACTGGCCACCTCAGGCGTGGTGTGGTTGAGCGAGGTGCTGGTTCACGCGGCCGAGGAGGCCATGGCCGGGTTGGGCATCTCGGAGTTCTTTCTGGGCATTATTCTTGTGCCGCTCATTGGCAATGTGGCCGAACATCTGGTGGCCGTGCAGATGGCTCACAAGAATCAAATGGACCTGAGCACCGAGATCGCCATTTCGTCCAGCCTGCAGATTGCCCTCTTCGTCGCTCCGCTATTGGTGTTCATCAGTCTGCCGTTGGGTCACCCCTTGCAACTCGTCTTCAATCAATTCGAGCTGCTGGCGCTGCTGGCCGGGGTGGTGATCTCGGCGCTGGTCTCGGCCGATGGGGAATCGACGTGGCTGGAGGGGGCGAGCCTGCTGGCCGTCTATCTCATCTTCGGGCTGGCCTTCTTCTTGCTGCCATGAAACCCGCTGTCCTCTCCTCGCTGATCAATCTGTGGACGGTGGTTGGATCGTGCGCCCTGGCCGGCTGCCTGCTGGGCGTGACCGTGATCTCGATCGGCTGGCTGCGGCCGCGCGCCCCCTCGGACATTGGCTTTACTCCTGCTGACTTGACGATCATTGCCCCGCCGACGGCCACGGTCAGCGCGAGCGCCAGCGCGGCGGTCTCCCCGACGCCCACTCCCCCGCCGAATCAAATCACCATCGGCGCCTACGTGCAGATCAGCGGCACCGGCGGGGACGGCCTGCGCATCCGTTCGGCGCCCGGCCTGAGCAGCGAGACGGTGTTCCGCGGCGAGGAGGCCGAGACCTTCCTGGTCAAGGATGGCCCCAAGGAGGCAGATGGATACACATGGTGGTATCTGGTCGCGCCCTACGACGAGACGCGGGCCGGCTGGGCGGCGGCCACCTATCTGGCAATCGTGCCCCCGCCTTGAACCTCTGCCTGCGTGCTGCGGGCTTTGCGAAGAGTCCGATAGGCGGAGAGTCGAATAACCTGGGATGAAACGAATGAACGCGAAACCCACCAACATCACTGTCGACAAACGGAGCCACCAATTTATCGTCACTTGGGATGATGGCCACGAGAGTGTTTACCCGTTCTCGCTGTTGCGCGCCGCCTGCCCGTGCGCTTCCTGTCGTGGCGGACACGAAAACATGAGTTCCGAACCGGAGGCCTCCGTGTTCGATCTTCCGTTGGATGACTCACCCGCCACACACATCCGGGATGTGCGGGCAGTTGGCTCGTATGCGCTCACTATCGTGTGGGAGGACGGCCATGACTATGGCATCTATAACTGGCACTATCTGCGGGCGCTGTGCCCCTGTCCTCAGGACCGCGCCCGCTTCCGATAAGAGGTGAGTGGAGCGGTGCCGAATCAGGGAGTTGGCGTGGGGGTGCGGGTGGCTGTCCCGGCCTTCGAGGGCGTGGCCGTGGGCGTTCGCAGGGCATTGAGGTGCCTTTCGGCCTCGGAACGCATTTCGGGCGTCATGACCTCGGCCGGCATGGCCAGCAGGGTTTGGAGATCGCGCATGGCGTCGCGCAAGCTGCCACGTCCCTCTTGGCTGAGGGCGCGCCAGTACAGGGCCAGGGCCTTCTGCCTATCGTTGGCGACCTTGCTCATCGAGGTCTCAGCCTGCAAATAGGCGCTGCCAAAGAGGCGCTTTCTGTAAAACGTCTGTGTCAGGCCAATGTTGGCCTCGAACGAATCGGGGTAGAACTGGAGCGCCTTCTCGAAGTGATATTGGGCCTGATCCGGGTCGTCCAGCCCCAGGTGGGAGAAGCCGAGGTAGATGTAAGCCTGGCGCTGGTTGGGGTCAAGGCGGAGGGCAGTGTTGAGGGCTTCCAAGGCGGAGGAGTAGTCGCCCGTAAAGGCATAGGCCTGCCCAAGCAGGGCATAGGCGCTGCCATCTTCGGGCACGTACCCCGCGTATAACTCCAGAGGCTTGATGGCCTGTTCATACTGCTCGTTGAGGATCAGAGCCTGCCCCAAGATGTAATAGGCAGGGAGGAGGGTCCGATCAATGCTGTTGGCCTTTTGTGCGGCAGCCAGGGCTTCCGCCTCCTTGCCCTGGAGGAGATAGGCGCGCGCGTAGGCCAGTTGAACGAGGGCCGACTCGGGCATCAGCTCCTCGGCCTTTTGGAGGTCGGTCAGGGCAGACGGAATGCGATTGCGATCCAGGTTGAAATTGGCACGCTCGAGATAGGCCTCGCCATAGTTCGGATCAGATTGAAGCGCAAGAGTGTAAAGGGAGGCGACGTCTGCTCCGGGCTCCAGGCACAGACGCGCCCGCACCAGACCCAGGTAGGCCGGGGCGAAGCGGGGATCTATTCTGAGGGAGTCGTTGTAATACTGCAGCGCGGTGCGACAATCCCCCTGGAGGCGGTAGCCCTCGCCGATGTAGTAGGGAATGTCCGCCGCTTCGGGCTCGATCTGTGCGATCTGCTGCATGGCGCTTAGGAAGCCATTCCAGTCGCCCCTGTTGTAGGCGGCGCGCGCCGCGCGGAAGACGTCTTGCGAGAGGGGAGAGCGCGGCGTGTTAACGTAGAGCGGAGTAGGAGTATAGAACACGCCCAGCAGAACGGCCAGCGGGGTCGGGCCGAGGCGCGTCGGCGCGGAGCGAGGCGCGTTGACGAATGTCGGCGTCGAGGTGAACGTGGGGGATGGGCCGGCCGTGTGGGTCGGGGAGAATTGAAAAGCCGGGCGGCGCGGCAGGAGGAAACCATAGACCGTGGCACTCCCCAAGACGGCCAGGAAGAGAATCACGCCGACCAGCCGCGCCAGCGTGCTGGGAAGGCGTGTGCGTTTCTCCCCCCGGGTTGCATGCATCAGCACAAGTTGCTCCTCCCAGGGGCGTGCAGGGGTGAGCGGGAACGGACGAACATTCTCATCCGCAGGCAAGGCGTCCAGCAGCACCAGGCCGCGCCGGGCGGTCGCGTTCTCGGGGTCAAACTTGAGCGCGGTCTGAAGGCAATAGATGCGCTCCTTAGGCGTATCCACCGCGGCGCTCATCCAGATCCAATACGTGGCGTTGTTCTGATCCGCCTTGAGCAGATGCGTCAGAACCTCCCTGGCGCGAGGCCTATCGCCGGCACGCAACGCCTCCATGGCATCCAGAAAAAGCGGGTCTTCGGACATAACTCGATTGTATTACAGGGTCGGGGCAGGGGCAAGTGGCAACGGCCTGGTAGTCAGTCGCAACTCTGAAAATGTGCGTTTCATTGCCCGAGTTCTCCTGTCGTCAGGACTGTTCGCAGATAACAAACTCACTCATCGTATCACTCTTTCTTCGGTTTCCTTCAGGTCTCGCAATTCATCCAAATCTGGGATCTTAACCGGGCAGGTTCATCTGCTCTTCAGCCTAACTTGAGCATCCTCTCTCGAAACCAGGTCAGAAAATCACCGGGCGTTCCAATCCGAAAAGGCCATTCGCCGAGCGAAGGTTCCGAGAAGTGCTGACGGTCATGCGTCAGAAACCAATCCGGGCGCGTCGCTATGGCTTCTGCCAGGACGAAAGCATCGGGCGGATACCCGACCAATCGCCTGGCATGCTCCAGGTCGTCCGGGCTTGCCTCGGGGCCGATCTGAATGCCGCTCGCATCCAGCAGCAAAGCCAGATCGGGCAAGCTGTGGGCCGCTTTGCGCTGCACAACCGCTTCGCACTCTTTCAAGACCTGTCTCCCCATCCACAAGTGCACCAGGCCACTTTCTCCTAAATGGAATACCATACGGGCTCCCCATTGCGGCGAAAGGATGGCGGCAAAAATGACGCTGGCGTCCAGAAATACTTTAGGGGGTGTACCCACTGCGGACCTCGCGCAGTGTTTTCAACATCGTTTCAAGGTCCAAACTTTGCTCCTGCCAGGCTTTTGCCAGACGATTAGCCAGGCGGTCAGTCTGGAGTTCTTTCGGGATAAGGATGAGCACCCCGTCCAGATCAACCAACGTCATGGTCTGACCTTCTTGAATCTGGTTTTCCCTGCGCACTTCTGCAGGCAGGGTAATCACGCCTCGTTTTGCCACCTGGACCGGATAGATGATCATTGTACACCTCCGCTTATCTGTTATACTGAATATCAGAATAACATGCATTCAGAACGTCGTCAAGAGCGCTGACATAGTGAAACGAGCTTGCTGAATGCACAACCAGGCATTGAGCGGTCCTCAGCACGAGGCTCAACTGCTGGCGAGGTGAGGCTCGGCGTGGCGGTGGGCGGCGGGATGGTTGGAGTGGGGTCTGCAGTCCACGGTCGGCGCGGCGCAGGCGGCGAGGAGGACGAGCAGAACAGTGAACAGTGGGACGCAACGCAGGCTCTTGACATGCTGTTTTTCAAGCAGTATAATAAGATAAAAAGGGTCTTAATTATACATGTTGTGCGTTTGAAAGGAGGTGATGGACAGATGTTCGAGCGTTACGAGACCCTGCGCGACGACAGTGACATTCGCACTCTGTTCTCAGCCCTTTGAAAAACACGTCAACGCTCAGGGGGTGGTGGTCATCCAGTGTTATGACCACCACCTTTTCTTCAGGGAGGTGGTGTCGTATGCTCTCTTATGCTGCACAACTCAACTCTATTTACCTGAATTTGGGCGCTCCAACTCCTGGCCTCTTGCATACCGAGGGGGTAGATTACACGGCGCGAGGGTTGAGCGAGTCGCCCCCAGCCGTCTCCTGGGTTCAGCGCCAGCTATCCTGCCATTTTCGCGAGCGTCTCTTCGAACTTCCCGGTGCACAAGCCTACAAAGCGTGGTCCTGTCAGGAACTCCCTGTTGAATTGCGAACACCCCGATGGCAGGTCCTGTGCGAAAGCATCGCAAGGTGGAACGATCTGGGACGCTGGCAGCAAGTATGGGTGGCCCGTCTGCTTCTCGCGCTCTGTATGCACCATGAAGTATTGCGTCTCGTCCCCCGGCCACTTGCGAACGAGGTTGCCCATGATGAAGCAGCGGCCCAACTGGCAAGCGTACGGGCAACGGCGAGCGTAGCGGTAGTCCTTGATCACGCCGGTCGTATCGGAGCGAAATTCGATCGCTCAGACCTGTTGTTGCTGGCCGAGGAGGCTCAACCGGGAAGCCCGGCACGCCTGAACGCGCTGATTCATCTCATCCTGCAGTGTACTCAGGCAAGCCCCGATCGCGCCGCGGCTCATCATTGGGCAACGAAGGGGCAAGCGTGTCTGGAGGTGTTATCTGCTCAAATGCCATCCTCGCTCGATCAAAAAATGGCTATCAGCCGCTTCCATCGCGCCGTGGCTCTGGTCTTCTTACTCGATCAGAATGAGAAAGAGGTGCGTCGACACATGGACATTGCAGAGGAGCATGCGCGCGCAGCCTGCGCGACCGGCGGGGACGGTTATCTCGCTCAGGAGAACCTGTATTCGCTCCTGGAAAGTCGGACGAAAGAGATGCTCTTACGGAGGGAACTCGTCCATGCTGAGCATTATGCACGCGAACTCGTTCGACTTACACCTCTCGATTCCAAAGCGCTTATCGAACTGGGCGAGGTCCTCTGTCAAAAAAATGAAATGGAGGAAGCACTTGCTGTCTACATGGAAGCGGCTCAATGCGGTCCGCCAGGAGAGGCCATTGCCTGGTTTATGGCCGGGCAGTGCGCCCAGATAACAGGAGACCCCCTGCTTGCTCAACACTGTTTCCTAGAAGCGCTCCGCTGCGACCCATGGGGGATTTCCAGCTATCGTCGCCTGGAGGTTCTAAACACTGATCAGAGGCCCACTGTGGGACATCTGCTTTCCACATGGGTGGTCGAGACGAAACCCAGCCTTCAGGTGATGGAGAACGCGTCCGGAAGCCAGGTGGGCAGCGGCAAAGCACAAACCGGAAGGGTCGAGACAGGAACCGGAGCGACAAGGTTGGGAGATCGCCCCTTGTCTTTCAAGACCTGGCTCTATCGGCCATTTCTCGACCTTGGCCCCTGGTCAAGTGGACCACTGCATGTCTATCGCGTCACGTTCTCCATAAGCGAGCTGGAAGAAGAGGAACGGGGTCGCTATGGTCTCCAGCGGGTTCTCCCCTCTGGCTTCCGCCGCTCGTTGATTCATGAGACCGGCCTCACGATGTACAACCTCCAAACTCCGTTAGCGCTGCCGCCGGAGTTACGCACAGAGCCGTGGAAACTCCTTTGTCAGCAGTTGGAGGCTTACGAGAAATTAAATGCCTCACAAAGAATCCTGGTGCTCCAGTGCCTGATTGCTCTTGGGTTCTACCGAGTCGTGATTGAGCTTGTTAACCATCATCCCCCTGGAGAGATTTGGAACGAAGAGGCAGCAATCATCGCGTACATGCGAGCAACGGCCCGTTACGTTCTCCATCTCGATTCTCAGACAGACTATGCTGTCACAGAGTTTCAAAACATTGCAGAACAGGCGCCGCCGGGATCGCTGGTGCGGGCAAACGCTTTATTGCACATGGTGGTGCAGTCAGCCCGCGATGCCGGCGATGTTGAAGCGGTCCGGTTCTGGGCGCGCCGCGCATTAGAGGAAATTACAGCCATGCAATCCCACATGGACAAGTTCGGGTATGACTTGCTCCTCAGTCGTTACTATCGCGCCGCATCGTTCGCGCCCATGCTGGCCGGAGAACATCATCGAGTACGCGAAGAAATGGACATCGCCGAGCGCCTTGCGCGCTCATTAGAACCTGATAGCCAGCGAGAGCGTATTCTCAAGCTGGAAAATCTGCATCCCTTGTTGGAGAGTCGCACCAAGGAGGCGCTCTGGCTGGGCGATTTAGAATTGGCGGAGGCACGGGCGCGAGAGCTGGTCGATACGATCGACCCATACGATCCAAAGCCACGCATTGAGCTCGGGGAAGTGTTGCTCAAGCGCGGGAAGGTGGCTGAGGCAGCAGAGGCTTACACGCTCGCGGCACAATTGGGGCCGCCAGGGACTGCCATTGCCTGGTTTATGGCCGGGCAGTGCTATGAGCACCTCGAGCAGCCGCTACGGGCATGCCATTGTTATCTCGCAGCCCACACGGCCGATCCCCTCGGCATCTCGGCTCTGCGCCGTTTGCACTCTCTCGCCCAACAAAGCGGACGGACCACACTGGCGGGCTGGGCACAACGCTCGCTGGAGGCGCTCGCCGCTATCGAATCTCCTGCGCGGGGCGGTCATGCTCAATGAGGTTTCAACGACCCAACGAAAGTCACGCTGGCTCGCGTACGCCGAGGTGGCGCGGGGCCGGCTTCTGGTTCTGTTTATCTGCCGCCTCCTGGCAGCCATTGCTTTCTTTGGAAGCACCCCGTTTCTTGTTCTCCGACTATCGGAGGACGTTGGCTTCTCGCTCAGTCGCGCCACGCTCCTTGTCGGCATCCTGACGCTGGTTACCCGTACCCTGGCAGTGCCCGCCGGCGCGCTCGCCGACCGGGTTGGTCATATGCGCACCATTACCGCGTCAGCCTTATTGCTATCTGGAGCGCTCTTCGCCCTGGGCCTGACGGCCCATCCTGGAATGGCTGTGTTTGCCCTGGCTATCTACAGCATGGGAGCGGCTGCCCAGTACGTGGCCTTCAACGCAGCTATACCCCACTTGACCGATCAGGCTCATCTTCCCATTGCTTTTGGCCTCATGGGCACCATGTTCAACCTGGGGGCGGTCTGCGGCCCTGCCCTCAGCGGTGTGTTCATCTCACGCCATGCCTATGGAGAAGCCCTGATCGTGGCTGGGGCGGCCTCTGCACTGAGCAGTCCGCTGGCCTTATTCGCTCAGCGATGGGAAGGCCCGGCGCGCGCCGCGGCCTCCCCGCCGGAGATGAAAAGAAGGTTCCAGAATGGCACAGAGCAACCCCGCATTCTGGTGGTGAGCGTGATGGTGCTTTTCATTTCCACCTGGGGGCTGCTTCAGCAACTCATCCTGGGCCTGTCTGCCTATATGAAATACTGGTTTGCCTCTCCGTCTTCGGCGGCTGTCTTCTTCACGGTGCAGGCATTCCTTGCTTTGCTTGCCGTCCCCCTTGCCGCCGCGTTCATGACCGCCTGGAGCCTGCGTCAGAAATTTCTGTCCTACGCGGCCGGTACGGCCCTCTTGCCTGTGGCCTTCCTGACCTTTGCCTCCGTCCCCTCGCGAGCAGCAATATTTGGGATCGGTCTACTGATTGCGCTCATCACTCTCTCGGAGGCCCTGGCAGCTCCTACCGTTGGAGCGCTCATTGCCCAGATCGTTCCCCGGCAACGCCACGGCAGTGCTTTTGGCACATTGGGTCTGGCACAGGCAGCGGGCATGGGGCTGGGCTCGCTTCTCTCCGCCGGCGCACTGACCTGGGCCGGGCCCACAAGCGGTTACTACCCCCTGACCTGGGTGGTTGTGGCAGGGGTATTTGCCATTCCGATCCTGGGAGCAACATACATGGGGCTGCACTCTATGCCAGGCAATGCCTTCTATCCCTCCAATCTTCAGAGAGAAACAAAATGAAGCACGCGGCCACCGATGTGCTCGCCTCCCAGGAGGAGTGGCTGTGCCGCGTGCGTCAACAGGCGGCCACGGCGCGGCTGCATCGTTGGCTCGGCCTCCCGCCTATCCCTGAGCAGCCGATCGACTTGCAAGAGTTCCTGTATCCGCAGCGTCTCCCCGATCTGCCTGGGGACGCCCTGAGGGCGCGCAAGCACGAGATTCTCCAACGAGAGAGGCGCTGGCTCCTGGTAGAGAACCAGCCGTCCATCGCTGCCCTGGCACAGCGCGCGGAGCAAGAGATTGCAGATTTCATTCCAAGGATAAATGGGAGCGCGTACACCCGCGCCGAGCTGGTCCAGATGCTGCGCGCCGATGATCGTCAACTCCGGCGTGCAGCCTGGTACGCTGAAGAGCCCCTTGCCCAGCGCCTCGCTGGAATGTTGCGCGATCTCGTCGAACTTCGAAGGACTCACGCTGCCCGGCATGGGGCTTCGTCCTATTTTCATCTTGTTATGGAGCGTCGCGAGACGGAGCCAACGTGGGTGCAGTCCTTGCTCGAGGAGTTGGAACAGCGTACGCTGCCGCTTTATCAGCAGTTACTTATGATGTCGGCAGAGCGACATGGAATTTCGGAGCCCAAGCCGTGGGACTTAGACTATCTTGCCACCTTGCCGCAGCCGGCCTCAACATCTTTACACAACGCCTTCGATCTCGTGCGCGAGGTGTATCGGCGATTGGGCATTGACCTCGCCACCGCGGCTTTCCAAATCCATGCGCTCCCCAATCTGCCTTTGCCGGCGGTGTGTGTGGTTGTTCACCCCCCGCAGGAGGTGCACATTTTATATCGAGATAGCCGCGGGGTAGAGCACGCCCTTGTCCATGAGATCGCTCACGCGCTGGCAGCTACCACAGCCCGAGTGGATTATCTGCTTACCCTCGAGTCCCCCATCCTCGACGAGGGCATAGCCGAGGCTTTCACGCTTTGGGCGGCGGCCCTTCTCCCGGCTTTCAAAGAGGCTGCTCCTTCCGAGACGGAAGGGCAATTCGGTGCGCTCCTCCGCTTACGACGTCACCTTTTGAATGCCCATCTGGAAATCATGTTCTATGCACACCCCACAGGCGCTCTCTCAGACTTGTATATCGAGGCTCACCGGCGTTTTCTCCTCTCTGCCCCAGAACAGCCTTGTGAACGCTTCGCCGCCCGCCATTTACTATACAGTCAGCCATTCCAACCTGCAGTGTATCTCCTCGCAGATGTGCTGGCTGCTCAAGTGGTAGCCGCTGCGCCGCTCGCGCGCGGCGCAAACCCTGCCGAGACCGGCCCCTGGGTGGCCCAACACTTCTGGAAAGAGGCTGCTCTCCACCCCTGGCGAGAAAAACTGGCCCGGGCAATCCACCAAGACCTCTCGCCGCAAGCACTTCTGGCACGCTTCGGTATTTGCTGAGCAGGGAATAGCCTGCGGAGACAGGTCGCGAAGCAGGATTCGCAGCCGCAGGCAGACTATTCGTGGAACTCCTCGACCTGATAGATCAGCACCTCCAGGGGCTTCCGCCGCCACAGGTCAGGAGCGACGCCCATTTTATAGCACAGGTTGTCGAGGAATTCGGCCTTGTCCTCGATCTTATCCCACACCTGAGGCAGAAAGGTGGCGCGACGGAAGCCCTCGCGCAGCACAACCCCATCCACGTGCGGGCGCAACTTGGACAACAGATCGTCGGCGTCTTTGTATGCGAGGCGACGCGGAGGCGTGAGGCGGGAGACCTCAACCCGAATCTGGCTCAATTCCGCCGGCCGGACGGGGGGGAAGCGCGGGTCCTCCAGCGCGGCGGCAATGGCATGTTCGCGCACGTCCAGCGCGAGAGGCTGGTAGGCTTCCAGGGTGCCGATGCAGCCGCGCAGGTTCCCGGCAACGGTCAGGGTGACGAACGAGGCCCCCGCCTCGCGCAGGGCCGGCGGGAGGGATGGCAGGTCCAGTTCGGGCAGGGCCTCGCCGCGCACGGCGCGCTCCAGCGCGTCGCGAGCGATGCGAAGCAGCAACTGCCTTTCATCCTCGCTCAAGCGCTCAGTGCTCACGCTCTCCTCCCGGCTCCAGTTCAACCAGGCGGTGGTAACGGCGGTTGTGATACACCAAAGGACGGCCTTCACCGCTTCCACGAGCCGCCACCACCTCGGCAATGAACAGGGTGTTCTGGCCCACCGTCAGGCTCTGCCGCACGCGGCAATCGAGATGCGCCAATCCCCCTGCGAGGAGGGGCGCGCCGGTGACGAGGGTTTCGAGCTCCAGGCCGGCCATGCGATGGGCCGAATCCGGCGTGCGCCCGGCGAACCGTTCAGAGAGCTCGCGCTGCTCCTCCGAGAGGATCGTCACCCCAAACGCTCCGGCCCGATATACCAGTTGACGGGTGCGGCTGGAATCTTGCAGCGAAATGATGATCAAGGGTGGATCGAGGGAAACCGAGGTGAACGAGTTGACCGTCATGCCATGCTGCTCTCCCTCGTACGCAGCCGCGACAATCGTCACGCCCGCCGTCCAGGCCCGCATGGCTGAACGCAACTGTTCAGGATCAAGATTCATGGCCTTCCTCCGCGCAAACATCATAACTGCGCCGGGGGAGAGCGTCAAGATGCGGGCAGCTGCTCATAAGCCACGGCGTGGCCGTTGAAAGGGCACGCCATGATAGGTCGCCTGGAGTTCTACGATTGAGATAACAGCAACGTATTCAGTTCAGAAAGTATTTGTTGAGAATCTCGGAACAGGAGGGCATACATTCCCAAGCGGCGCGCCGCCTCAACATGCGCGGGTGTGTCATCCACAAAGGCCGCCTCGTGTGCGCCGACGTGGGCCTGTTCCAGTGCCAGTTGAAAGATGCGCGGCTCGGGCTTCATCACCCCCGCCTCGGCCGAGAGGACGCATACCTCGAAGGCCTGGTCGAGTTTGTGGCGGATGAGGTAGGCGCGCAAGTCAGGCCAGGCGTTGGAAATGAGGCCTGTGCAATAGCGCGGTCGGAGCGAACGGACGAATTGAACGAGTTGGAAATCAATCACATCGCCGGCGAAGAACTCTTCCTGGATGCGTTCTGCCTCAGAGACAGGGCGGTGCAACATGCGCGCGACCGCTTCCCAGTGCTGCTCGGTGGTGATCTCGCCCAGCGAGGCTCGGCGTGCGCTCTCGCTTTCAAAAACCACCCGATACAGGTCCTCGTAGGTCATATTCAGGCGCTCCGCAAGTCGTTCACGGGGCGCCTGATATTCGGTGCGGACGACAACACCCCCCAGGTCGAAGAAGACAGCACGAATGGGCATGAAGCAGGGGTTATCTCTTTTTGGAGGAAGCCTTCTTTGCCGAAGTGGATTTCCTGGCCCGGGCCGCAGGTTTCCTGGCCGCCGGCTTGGCCTTGGCTTTCGGTTTGGCTTTCGGCTTGGCTTTTGCCTTTGGTTTAGCCTTGGCCTTCGGCTTGGCCGCCGGCCTGGCCTTGCGCACGGCCTTCCTGGCCACCGCTTTGGCTGCCGGCTTGGGCGCGGGCCTCGCCGGCTGGACGGGCTTCTCCGTCACAGGCGGGGCGGCCGGCGCAGGAGCAGGCGGTTTCTCGCTCACAGGCGGAGTAAGCGGCGCGGGCTTCTCGGCTGCCGGTTGGGGAGCCGCTGGCGAAGGCGGCGCGGGAGCCGGCTCGGCCTTGATGGCCTCCTGCCAGCCGGGCGTGAACATCTCCAGCCGCTCACGCGAGATGGCGTTCACATGGCCGCGCGGGCACACGGCGTCGTAATGACGCAAGTTCTCAGCGTGTATCTTCCGCAGAGCAGCCACTTTTTCCGCCATGCTCAGGGTGAAGGGCATCTGACAGTAAGAACACACCAGATTCATAAGATCCTCCTTTCGGTTCGCTTTAGTATATCACGCCTTGCCCCTGAAACGTATGCCTCTGGTGATTGCCCCCATCTTCTGCATGGCCTGCTTCGGCGCACTTCAAGCCCTGCCTCCGTACATAAAAGTCGGACAAATCCGACGGCTTGCGCCACCTGGACGGTTTCCGTATGTCGAGAAGTCAGCCTCCGTCCTGCGATTCCGAATTCATGGGCAATCACCCATATGTCTCTGCTGTCCTTCCCGCCGGTGGAGATCATGGGCTGATTCCCGTCGAGATGCGGCCGGCCAGCAGATCGTCGAGCACCTGTTGGGCCTGTCTCTCCTTGCCGGGCGAGAGCAAAGAGGCGTCCACGTCCGCCAATCCGAGCGGCGACGGAATGACAAGCCCGCCCTGCGCGGAGATCAGGGCCGGCCAGGCAGTCTGAATGGCCCTGATTTCGTCAGGGCGGATGGTGGCTACCCAGCCAACCGGCTTGGGGTTGGGGGTGAACGTGCTCAGGATCAGCGCGCCGTTCAGCGCGAGGGAATCGAACAGGGAGGGGCTGGCAATCCTGGGGTCAGGGTAGACATAGACCACCTCGACGCGGCGCTCCACGACCAGATAGTTGACCCAGCCTCCAAAGCGCTCGGGTTTTTCATCGGCAGGGATGGCCACGGACTGAGGAAAGCCATAGGGCGAATAATAAAAAGGGCGACACAGGCCACAATAGAAAGCCATGCCGTTCTGAAAGGCGGCCCAGGCTTTTTCGGCCTGCGGGTCATCTTTGGGAAAGATCATGCCGGCGTGATAGTCCTGGGCCAGCATGGCCGCAACATAGCCAGCCAGGAAGGCCGGGATGTCCACCTGGGTGTTTGCAGCCAGGACGCTGATGTTGTTGCCGGCGCGGACATCCGGGATGTTGATGGCCAGGAACTGCACCTGCGGGGCTGAGGCCGCCAGCGCCGCCAGGCCCGGATCGGGAGGCAAGGCAACCACAACCTTGAGGCCCGCCTCCAGGTCGGCGGGCGTGAGTTTGTTCCGCACCTGGAAGCGCATCCCGGAGCCCTGCGCCAGTTCGTAGACTGCTTTTTGGTAAGCGTCATACTGCGCCTTATCCATATCCTCAGGCAGGACCAGGATGGCCAGAGGAGAAGCCGGCGTTGGGACAGACGTGGGCGCGGCTGTGGGCGTGGGACTGGGGACAGAGGTCGGTGTGGAACGCGGGCCAAAGCCGCAGGCGTTCAGGAGCAGGGCAAGCGATATGGAGAGCAGGGCGAGTCTTGGGGGCACGGGTCGGCTCCACAATTAAGAATGCCCGAATTATACCCGCACGTCACGCCGTGGGGCGAGGGCAACGCCCCCCGGCATGGCTGCTTTCGCACGCTCGACCCACACTGCCCCCCCAACGGCCGCGGCCCGGGTTGTGAACTACCGCATTTCTTCTCCGGGCGGCCGGAGAGTCCTTCCTGCGACTCCCCGATTGTTCGACTTTGCCGGCGACGCGGTGGCAAGGGCAAGCAATTGTTTGAGATCGAGAGACAGGCGCGTCTCTGCCCCTGAACCTCTCCATAGGGAGATGAGAGGTTCAGGGGCAGGCGCGAGGTTAAGGCGAGCGCGTGCTCACGTTGATCGTTTTAGGCCGCGCCGATTCGGCTCGCGGCAGGCGCAGGGTCAGGATGCCCTTGGAGATGGTAGCCTCCACCCTGTCCGCGTCCACGGGGGCCGGCAGGCGCAACTGGCGTCGGAAGGGGCCGCCTGGAAGTTCCTGCACAAGATATTCATGCTCCTCGAGCGGAAACTCGCCTTCCAGACTGATCAGGTCGCCCAGCACTTTGATCCGCAGGCGTTCCGCCTCCAGGCCGGGCACAAAGGCAGTTAACACAAAGGCCTCGTTCTCTTCACGAAGATTGACGGGCAGGAAGCGCGCGCCGGGCATCGTGTGCGCCGTCGCCATCCAGCCGCATCTCATACGGTGAGGAAAGGGGAAGGTATACAGAGTCATCTTTCTCTCCTGGGTTCGAATGCTTCGGCTCTTCAGAATGTGGCGTGACAGATCACCAGGTCCACAGGTGGATCACGATAATTCCGGAGAGTCGCTGCTTTGGACACAGGATAGCCTTACCTTGTAAAGGTTGCAGAAGAGAAATGTAAATTTCGCGTAAGAAAAAGGCTGGAAGGGGTTCTGCCAGCCTCGCGGGCGTTGTTTGTGAGGTTCGTATTGCGCTTGAGAATCTATATTACAACCGTAAAGATTCTGTGCCGCGACGCATCGTCCCGTAGGGGATGGATGTCGCGTTTGGGTTGCGGGATGAATCCCGCGCTACGGATAGAACTCGGCAAGGAAGTCGGCAGCGAGCGACGTGTCGGTGCGGAAGCCGTAGCCGGCCCCCTTGCAGTTCGAGTTCAACACGAACGAGTTCACGGCGACGATGTAGGTATTGCCGTCCTCATCTGTGTGGAAGACCGGGCCGCCCGAATCGCCGAAGCAGGTGCCGCCGGGCCCATTGCCCTGGCCAGGGTCGCTGGAAAAGCGAACGTTATAGCCATCGGTCAGGGCGCTGACCAGATCCTCGATCGTCACCGTGCCCACAAAGCGTTCCCGCAGCCCGGAGAACACCGGCTTGACCGATTGCAAGCCATACCCCACGACCGTGAACTGGGTGTTTTGCAGGCCGCGGCGGCTGGCAAAACGATCCAGATACCCAAGCGGCGCCACCTGGCCATACTGCCCCAGCGGGTTGCCGGGCGCATCCAGCACTACCACGCCAATATCATGGGTGTTGGGGATGGTCAGGTGTCCGTTCCAGCCGGGATGGGGGTGAGGGATGCCCCAGAAGCCGCCGGCGCACGGATATCCCGTATAGGGTCCGCCCACGTCGCATGAGCCGCCGGCATAACTCGGGTCGCGCGCGATCGGCCCGGGGTCAAACCACACCTGAGCATAAGAAGGCCCGTAGCCCAGCTCGGGGTCGAGGCCGGTGCAATGTCCGGCCGTCAGGAAGACGGTGGCCGAGAGCAAGGTGCCGGTGCAGCGCCAGAGGGGGACTTTGTTGCTATCGTAGAAAACCACCAGACCCACATACGGATGGCCGTTCCCATCCGGCGTCCCGTATTGTACGGCCGCCACCGGTGTGGCGACCAGCGCCAGGATGGCGATCGCGATCGTGAGAGAGAACAGGAAATGTTTGTGCATTGTCTCCTTTTAAACGATCCTCATGCAGTTGGGGCAATGGGCGATCACCTCTTCGATAACACACCTCCTGAGAAACAAAATGCCAGGCTACAGAAGGCCTTCCTTCGGCAGTCTGGCAATCTGCATGCGCAGACCCATGACTTTGCGCCCCCACCTCACGGTGAGTTTGCCCTTTCGGGAATCGACACAGAACACAAAGATTATACCTCATGGCCAATTTCCCTCAAGGGCTGGTGGCGGCCGTTTTCCATAAAGAAGCCTACCCTGGCTTCCTTATGGTATCTTGTCGGCGGGCTAAAGCCTTGCGGGCCGGCACAAGCAGTCCGCCCGAACCAGGCGAGCAGATGATTATTAGAGTATAATCCAGGTATCGCGACCGAGACAATCGTTCATTCATCGTACACAGATGGCCTATGCAGTTCAATCTTCTCGCGCTATTGGGCATCAGCCTGGCCACCATGTTCTTCGGCTATTTCTTTGGCCTGTTTGAAGGGCGCGGCCAGGGGTACAAAAGGCGCAAGCAGGAGGAGGAACGGGAAAAGAAGGCCAGGGCCGCTCTGGAAGCACCCCTGCCGCCTCCCGCTCCAACGGAGCGCACCCTGCTCAAACTCAGCCTGGACAGACAACAACAACTCTGCCTGGACCTGGACGAGCAGCGCCTCAACCCGGCTCAACTGACGCCGGCCCAGCGCAAGCGTCTGATCGAGTTGATGGTGACGATGCGCCCCTGGGTCGAGGCAAGCACTTCCTCCACGCCCACTGCTTCGCGTCCGCTCACGGGAGGCTCTTCTCCTGCGCCCTCGCCTTCCCGTCCGCTCTCCGCCCCCTCATCGGTCAATCCCCTCCTCTCCTCCGAGCCCGCCCCGCCTGTTGAAGCAGCCGGCACGGAAGAGGCGCCAGCCCCCACGAGCATGGTTGGCCAGATCGATGCCATCTTACAGGCGCGACTGGCCGGCACACCTCTGGCCGGACGCGGTGTGCGCCTTGTCGAATCGCCGCAGGGAGGCGTGATCGTGATGGTCGGCATGAACCGCTATCCCTCGGTTGGGGATGTGCCCGATCCCGCCGTGCAGGCCGTCCTCCGCGCCGCCATCGCGGAGTGGGAACAGCGCTTCACGCCGGGGGGCAAACCCTGAATCAGCCCGGCTCAGGAATGTATCTCGCCGTCAGGAGTGGGCAGCGAATGCGCTCAGCCACCTCGTCGGTCACATTCGGAGTGTATAAGCGGCGCAAACCGTGTGCGCTATAGGGCGAGCCCATGCAGACCAGATCGTAGTCTCCCTCCCTGACCTCTGACAGAATCTCCTCCACCACATTCCCCTGCCGTACGCGGATATTGGCCGTCAGGCCGGCGGCGCGGGCGATCTCCAGCGCCCGGCGCAGGTTGCGCCCCGGCAGAGTATCCGTGTCGACCAGGTCCTGTCCGTGCTGGCGCACGCTACGCGCCGTAGGATAATCCAGGTCAATGGGCGGGATGACGTGCAGCAGCCTCACCTCCGCCTGGGTGAACACGCCCACCCGAAGGGCAAAATGTTCAGCCGTGATCTCGTAGCCAAGCCCGCCGAGGCAGATCAACATCTTCCTGGCCGGCCAACGTGCCTGCGGGACGTAAAGGATGGGCGTGGCGATTTCGGCCATGAGATGGTGAATCGAACGTCCCACCAGGAAGCGGCGCAGGGGAGGCCGACCCAGCGGGCCGACCACCGTGATAAAGTTCTTCTCCCTGGCCTGACGCGGGATGATCTCCTCTGCATCGCCTTTTTGAATCACAAGGGAATAGGAGAGGCCGCGCTCGCGAAACAGGTCCACGGCCCGTCCAAACAGGTCTTCGAGCGGAAAGCGATCATCGAGCGGCGCGCTGGGCAGGTGTTCCACGATTCCCAGCAGGGTCAAGGGGGCGCCGATGAGCGAGGCGGACCACGCCCCATACTCGATGGAAGGCCAAGTGCCTTCGAAACCGTTGGTGGCCACGAGAAACTCGAAGTCCATAATGACCTACCGGAAGAGGATCAGGCCGAGCAGGCCGGCGCCGATCAGCACCAGGGGCGTAGGCATGCCTGCCCATAAGGCCAGCAAACTGAGGAGCGCGATCCCCAGCGGGCGTTTGCGAATCTTCCCGCCGCTGCGAAACAGTTTCCAAGCCGCCACGGAAATCAACATCCCCACCGCCGGCACCATGCCATGCACAAAGCCATCCATCCAGGGTTCATCCTGGAAGCGTTGTACGGCCAGCGTGACCAGCAACATGCTCACCGTGGGGGGCAGGATCGAGCCCAGCAAGGCAGCCAGCGTGCCGGTCAACCCACCGGCGGCAAACCCGACGAACATGGCCAACTTCAGCGCCTCGCTCCCTGGCAGCAGATTGGAGAAGCCCACCGCCTCCACGAACTGCGCCTCGCTCATGATGTGGCCGACGGCATCTTTGTACAGCAGGCCCACAGAAGCGGGGCCCGAAGAGGTCAGAAGGTTGATCTTCAGGAACATCCAGAACAACTTCAGCCAGATCAGGAAGGGGGAGGGCTGCTTTTTGGGGAGCGGCACGGCAGAGCGCGAGGGCGTCATCGGAAGAGGAGAATCCCGGCCGCCCCGGCTACCAGCAGGACGAGGGGCGGGGGCGCATCGAAGAGGAAGGCAGCCAGGCTGAGGGCGGCCATGCCCACCACCTTCCAGTCCGGATCGCCGCTGTTGGCCTTCATGATCAGCTTGTAGGCTACGTAGACCATCAGGACGGCCACAGCCGGCGCCAGCCCTTCGACGAAGCGGCTCACCCAGGCCTCGCGCCGCAATTGATGCAAGATGAGCACCACCCCCAACATCAGCAGCGTGGGCGGCAGAATCGATCCAAGCAAAGCGGCCAGAGCCCCCGGCATCCTGCCGACGTGATAGCCGATGAACATGGCCAGCTGCAAGGCATCGCTGCCGGGCAGCACGCTGGAAAACGAGACGGCCTGGACGAATTGCTCCTCGGTTACAAACCTACCCACGGCTTCCTGGTGCAGCAACCCGACCGAGGCGATTCCCGATGTGCTGAGCAAGTTCACTTTGAGGAAGAGCCAGAAGAGGGAAAGAAGCATCTGCCTTCCTTTACCCTAGAGAGATTTGAGCAAATAGAGTTCGCCGCGCTCGAAGCCGCGCTCGAGATAGTAGCGGCGCGTGCCCACGGCCGAGATCACCGCCAGGCGTCGAAAGCCGCGCGCCCGGGCGATGGCTTGCGCTTGCTCGAGCAGGCGTGTGCCCAGGCCGGCGTGCTGGGCAGCGCCCTCCTTTCCTGCACCCAGCGGCAGGGAGGGGCCATAGACATGAACCTCCCGGATCAAGGCCGCGCCCTCCAAATCGCTCAGGCCGGTGGAGGGGGCTTCGACGCCCGGCAGGGAGAGGCGCAGAAAGCCGGCGATCCTGTCGTCGGGCGTGAGGTAGGAGAGAAAGTGTTCTTCGGCATAATCGGCCTGATAGACCAGATCATCCAACACCAGCCCCGAAGGGGCAATCGCTCTGCCTCGCACCTCGCGGCAGCGGAGGCACTGACAGCGCCGGCTGCGCCGTTCCATCTCCTCGTGCACATCCTGCCGCAAACTGGTGCGGCGGTTGCCCTCGACCACATGCGTAGATGGAATATCGCGCACGACGCGGTTGACGCGGCAGTAGCGCGGAATGGTCGGCTTGATGTCAGCCAGCAAGTCGATCAATTCCTGGGTTGTATAGGGATGGAATTCGCCGCGCTGCCAGTATTCGTACAGTTCGGCATTCCTCAATAATTGGGTGGGATAAATTTTGATTTCGTCCGGACAGAGGCCCTGCCACAGGCGGGCAAAGTCGCGGCGATCGGATTCGGGCGTGGCGCCGAGCAGGTTGGGCATCCAGTGCAGCACGATCTTGAAGCCGGCTGCTCGTAGAAGTGCGACGGCTCGCCGCGTGCAGGCCACGTCGTGGCCGCGCCGGTTGAGCGCCAGGATGTGGTCATCGAGGCTCTGGGCGCCCATCTGCACCTTCGTCACGCCCAGGCGGCGCAGCCAGTGCAATTCCCGGGGCGTGATTTCATCCGGACGAGTCTCGATCACCAGACCCACGTTGCGGTGGAGCGCCGTCTCGTTGCGGGCATGCGCGGCCTCCAGCGTCGCGGCCTCGCCGCTTGTCTCTTCTCCTGCCGCGGCGGGACGATTCAGGGCATCGAAACAGCGCTTCACGAACCACTCTTGATACTCGCGTCGATAGGCGCTCCATGTGCCGCCCAGGATCAACAGTTCGATCTTATCGGCCGGATGGCCGAGGGCTTCCAGCGAACGAATGCGAGAGGCAACCTGGGCGTAGGGATCAAAGTCGTGATCCAGGCCACGCCTCGCGCCGGGTTCATCGGGCAGATAGGATTTGGGCATGCGCACGTCGGTGGGACAGAAGATGCATTGGCCCGGGCAGGGATAGGGTTTGGTCAGGACCGTCACGGTGGTGACGCCGGAGAGCGTGCGAACGGGCTTCATGCGCAGGCGCTCGAAGAGATGGGCATCGGGCAGCAGCTCGCCGCTGCGCACCATGTCCTGGTAGGCGGCCACCAGTACATACTTGGCCAGGTAGCCCCCGCCCTCCAGCGGGTATCGCCGCAAGGCTTCCATCACGGGCGCTCCGCTCTGAATCTCCGCGATCACCCTGCGCGCCAGACTCAGCCACTCGGGGCGGAGGCTGTGAGCAGCCTCCCATTCGGCTTGACGTGAGGATCTCATTTCAGCACCCGCGAGGCCAAAGGAAAATGATCCCTGATTTCGGCCAGGTCTTTGTGCCTGAACATCTCCGTATGGAGGCCGCACTCGGTTTTGCCGCGCCCGGCCCAACGTCCGGCGCGTTCGGGCGCGCCTTGCCCCACCGCCACAGTGCAGGGCGCGCAGGCGATGCTGCGGTAACCGCGCTCATACAGTGGATGCGAGGGCAGGTTGTGTTCTACGATGTACTTCCGAATATCTTCCCCGGTCCAATTGAGGAGTGGGTTCACCTTGAGCAATCCGTCCCCCTGCAACTCTAAAATCCGAGCGCGGGCGCGTTCGGGGGTCTGATCGCGGCGAATGCCTGTAATCCAAGCACGCAATCCATTCAATGCCTTCTGCATGGGCTGGACTTTATGGATATAGCAACACAGGTCCGGGTCCTGGATCGGAAGGGTGCGCCTGTTCTGGCTCATGAACGCATCCCACCGAGAATCGCGATACACGTCAATCACATTGAGATGCCACTCTTGCTGAATACGCTCGCGAAAGATCAACGTATCCCAAAAGTGATAGCCGGTATCCAGAAAGAGGACCCGAATCTGCGGCATGATGCGCGTGACCATGTGCAACAGCGGCATGCTCTGCGTTTGAAAGGAAGTGCTCATGGCAATCTCTGGAGCGAACTCGTCCACCGCCCAGCGGATGATTTCCTGAGGGCTTTTTGTTTCGAACTGGCTCGAGAGCAGGGCGATTTGTTCCTCTGTAAACATGTAGAAAATTATAACCGTTTTGATGCTCCCCGCCGGATTGTCGGGCTGGCCCCGTGTGGGACGAAACCACACGGGGCGCGAGTTATCCCGTAGCCCAAACACGATATCAACGTCGCGGTGCAAAACCTTTAGGTTGGTGGTTGAAAAGCAATGCTACAGGATGCAGACAGTTACAAAACAGAAATGCTTTGTTGCAATCATCCTGACAGGCTGTCACTGCGAGGACGCCCATGCGCCCGAAGCAGTCTCCCGAAGGGCTGGGGGATGGCTTCCCCCACGCTTTGCTCGGGGCAGGCGCTTCGCAATGACATGTTTGCAACAGAGCGGAGCAGAAGCATTACCCTCCTTTTCGGCACGGCCAGGGAGGCCGGTGCAACACAGGAGCATGAACGCGTACGTCGCCAAAAACTAGGCCGGATTGCGAGGCGCGCCCCACAGCGTGAAGTCCTTCAAAATCGAACCGCCGAGGAACTCACGCACGATGGAGTTTTCGGGAATGATCTCGGCCCCGATCGGCAGGAACCACTCCAGGAAAGCCAGCAGGCGTTTGGCCTCGATGTATTCCGCTGTGCCGAAGGGCACCTGACGCAACAGCGGCTCGGCCAACGGCTTGAGAGCGGCTAGTTCATACACCAGCGCCGAATTGAACATCACATCGGCGTTCTCCTGGTAGGGAAAGATGTATTTCTTCTCGCCGCGGCGCACCGCCTCCCAGCGGGCAATGGTCTGGATGGCGGTGTAGCCGCGCTCGCGGGCGTCACGCACGATGCGGCGGATCAGGCGCGTGTCGGTGGTGGAGACGCGGTTGTGGCGGTCGAGGTTGAGTTGCGTCAGGGCCGAGGCGTAGATCTTGAAGGCGCGCCCGGCCAAGGTCGGGGGCAGGAGGCGAGGATTGAGTCCGTGGATGCCTTCCATGATGATGGGCTGTCCGCGCCGCAATTGCACCTCTTCCCCCGGCTCGCGCTTCCCGCTCTTGAAGTTGTAGTACGGCAGTTGCACCCGCCGGCCTGCCAGCAGGGCTTCGATGTGTTCGGCCAGCAAGGGCAGGTCGAGCGCCTCCAGGGCTTCGAAATCGGGCCGCCCCTCGCCATCGAGCGGGGTTTTGTCGCGATCGAGGAAGTAATGATCCAACTCCAGCGGGTAGGGCGAGATGCCCAGGGCCAGCAATTGCACCGTCAGGCGGCGCGAGAAGGTGGTCTTGCCGGAGGACGAGGGGCCGGCGATCAGCACAATCTGCGGCCGACGGCGGGCGATCTGCGTGGCGATCTCGGCGATGTGTTGCTCGTGCAGGGCCTCCGAGACCAGCACCAGTTCGTGCACCCGCCCGGCCTGGATGGCGTCATTCAACGCGCCGACGTTATCGATGCCGAGGCGCGCCAGCCAGTCGCCATATTGACGAAAGGCCGCCAGCAACTTTGGGTAGCGGGTGATGGACTCCAGGCGGGTTGGGGCGTGACGGCGCGGGAAGCATAACGTGAAGCCGCCATCCGCCGGCTGGAGGTCGAACCATTTCAAGTAGGCCGTGGAGGGCACCATGTAGCCATGATGGTAGTCCATGCGCTGGCCGAAGCGGTAAAGCGTGAGGTAGCCTTTGCGTCGATAACGGAGCAGATGGACTTTGTCCTCATGTCCCATCGAGCGAAAGTAGTCGATCGCTTCCTGGAGCGGGACCTCCAGTTTGACGAAGGGCAGATCGGCTTCAACCAGTTCCTGCATGTGCGCCTTGAGGCGAGCGATTTCCTCTTCAGAGAGGGGTGGGCGTCCGCTCACCTGGCAGTAATAGCCTCCAAAGGAGATCGAATGATCCACCGTCAGTTTGGCCTGCGGGAAGAGATCGGCAAAGGCCATTTCCAGCAGGAAGTTGAGCGAGCGGCGATAGATCAACGCCCCGTCGGGGTCGGACATGGTCACCGGCCGCAGGCGCGCCTCCATTTCGATGGCATAGGTGAGTTCGCGCAATTCATCGTCCACGATGGCGGCCACGATCGGCGCTTCCGATTCGATGGCCTGTAAGAACTCGCCAACCGGCGCGCCGCGCGGCCCCGCCAGGACACGTCCATCGGGGAGATGGACTTCCACCTCGGATCGGGGCTGGACGAGCCGAACGGGCATTCAGCCTCTCCCCTGCTCCAGGGCACGGAGCAGCTTCTGCGGTTGATGGGCAAATTCCTGCTGCGGGAGCCGCCCCTGCGTGATCGCCACCAACGTCTCGGTCAGGAGCCGGTTGACGGGGGTGGGCACACCAAAAGTTTCCCCGGCCCGCACGATGGCGCCGTGCAGGTACTGGACCTCGGACTGGCCGCGCCCCGAATGCAGATCGATATGAAACGAGGGCATTTTGCCTCCCCGCGCCGCGCCGGCCGCGCGCGCCAGCAGCGGTTTCGAAAGCCAGGCGGGGAGGCGCGCGGCGAGCGCCAGGGCGCGCACGGGTGTGCCGGGCAGGTCCACCAGTGGAATGCCCTGGGCGCGCATCACGGCCAGGCCCTCGCGCAACATTTCAATTTCCAGGCGATACAGTCGCCGGTCGGCCAGGATTTGCGCCGCGTTCATGTCGAGGATGGCCGAGGTGGGGTTGGCGATCAGGTTGGTGAGCATCTTCGACCACTTCATGGCGGCCGCGTTGGCAAAGCCGCGGGCGTTGAGGAAGGCCGCGTTGGCAGCGGCGATCAGCCTCTCGGAGAGAGGATGAGTGAGGGCAATGCCCATGCCGCGCAGTTTCTCCAGGACGATGTCCCCGGCCGCGCGGCGGGCCACCGCGCTGGTGACCGTGGCGGGAATCACCCTCTCCGGGCCAAGCACGCCGGCCAGAGCGGCCTCGTTCTCCACGCCGTTGGACAGACACAGCATGGGCGGGAGGCGTTCGGCAAAGGGCTTCATCCCCTCGAGCGCGGCAGCCGTGTCGTAGGATTTCAAGGCAAACAGGGCCACGTCGAAGGGCCCGTAGCGCAGGGCCTCTTCCAACGAGGGCACAACCACGAAGGCCGAGGGCTCGACCACGAAGGCTCCCTGGGCGCGGCGCCGCCGGTCGAGCGTCAGGTCCAGGCGCAGGCCTTGCGCGCGCAACGCGGCCGCGACTTCGGGTCGTTCGAGGAAGACGAGTTCCTGGCCGGCCAGGGCCAGCGAGCCACCGATGTAGGTGCCAATCGCCCCGGCGCCGAAGCACAGCATCCTCAGAGGACTCATCTCAAGCCTCCGGCCGCGGATTCGAACCGCATGAGATGCCAGCGGGCGCGTTGCGGCCGATATTCGAAAACGGCGAAGCCCGCGTTGCCGAAGTGAAAGCGAGGCCCCAAGGGAAGCTGGGCCGGAATGCCGAGGATGGCATACAGCACCTTGTTGAGCAGGCCGCCGTGCGAGACGACCAGATACTTGCCGGGCGGCCTACGCAAGAGTTGATCCACAGCCTGCCCGGCGCGCAGGAACAGTTCCCAATCGCTCTCCCCCTCGCCCCCGAAGGCCTCGTACGGGCTGCGGAAGGGGCGTTCGCCCAGCTGCTCCGCCACCTGCTCCGCATCCAGGCCGGCCAGCGAACCGACATCGCGCTCGACCCACAGGGGGTCAACCTCGAAGGAAAGGCCCAGCGCCTCGGCCATGATCTCGGCCGTCTGGCGCGCCCGCAGGAGGGGGCTGGTGATGCCCGCGTCGAAGCGCGCCCCCGCCCGGCGCCAGCGCTCGGCCAGGGCCTGCACCTGGGCGCGGCCGGCTTCCGTCAGCGGGTAGTCGGCCCGTCCCTGCAGGCGTTCCTGCGCATTGCCGATCGATTCGCCATGCCGCAGAAGGGTGATCTCGTAATAATCCGGGGATGTGCTTACGGAAGGCATTGTAATTCCTGCATCGGTCTGGCTATCAGAGAGGGCGTCAGGGTGGGGTCGCGACTCAAATCCTGCCAAAATGAGCAAAGCACAGGTCGCAATAAGGGCATGGAGGCGGCGATGCGGGTGCTCAGGGCGCGGGCCTCGTCCCAGCGTCCCAGGCGAGCATAGGCCTCGATGAAGGGAAGGTACTCTGTGGCGTCATCGGGATAGTAGGGGATGGAGAAGGCCCGATCGCCGAGGCGGGCCACCTCCTCCCAATCTCCGCGCTGACGCGCCAGGTCGGCCTTCTCGAAATAATAACACCAGGTGTGGGGCGGCTCGGGGTAGAGGAAGTCCATCGGACGGACAGCCTCGACCGGCTGGGGGTCGATCTGCTGCATGTTCGAGAGCGGCATGGCTTGAGCCGTAAGGTAGGGCAGGATGAGAAAAGGAACGCGGACTTTGTCGGCCTCGGTGACAGAGCGGGCAGCCACCCACAGCAGGCGATCGTAGCGCGGGTTCAACACGCGCACGCAGCCGGGGGGTTGAAAGGCCAGGACGAGGACATGATCGGTGCTGCCCTCGAAGCGGGCGACGCGGAAGTTGCTGGATATGGGCTGGCCGGCTGCCAGAGTCAACTGGCCCGACTTGGTGCGCACATCGAGATCCCAGTTGAGATAGGGCAGCGCCTCCAGGCGGGCGCCGCCCGTATACATCCAGTTGATGGGCGCGGTGAGCGAACTGTCACTGGAGAATTGAAACGGCATCTTGCTTGAGAGCAAGGCCGTTCCCGGCCGCAGGGCCGGCGCGCGCCATGACAACTGCCACAAATATTGCCGCACCAGGTTCCAGTCCGCGCGGAAGGCATGCGCGGTTTGAATCTGCAGACCGAGCGCCAGCGTGGCCAGAAAGGCCGCCACCAGCGAGCGGCGCGTCGACCCCGGCACGAGCTCGAGCAGGACAACCAGCAGCAGGGCGATGCCCAACGAGAACGGCAACGTGAAGCGATCGTAGGGAAATTGCAGCTTGACCGTCAGCCGGCCAAGCAGAAAAGGAGCCTGCGCTCCGAGCACAGCCACCGCGCCCAGGCCTCCCCAGCGCATGAGCAGCCCGCGGCGCGATCCCTCGAGCGCTTCCGGGCGGGCGAGGGCCCTGGAATAGCCGGCCAGGCCCTCCAACACGGCGAGCAGCAGGGCCGCATATAGGATCATCAGGCGCACGCCGAACGTCTCTGCCTCGGGGAGGCGAAAGACCTGCCCCCAGGCGCGCAGGCTGACGGTCAGCCACTGATCCACCATCAGCGGGAGCAGGTTGCCCCCGGAGATCACATCGCCGGGCTGAAGTTCAATCCCATAGCGGAGCGGAGGGGCAACGAAAAAACGCCAGGAGGCAAACAGGCCAATGACAAGGACAAAGGGAAGATAGTAGCCGAGCCAGCGCAGGGCGCGCCGACACCCCTGCAGACCCTGCTTCTGCATTGCCCTCCAGAGCAGGATCGGTCTCAAAATCTCCAGGCCAGTGAAGTATTCGGTCAGAAAGAAGTTCGGCAGGGAAAAGATCAGCGCGAGGGAGAGAAGCAGCCAGCGCTTCGGCGGATTTTCCATCGCCTCGAGCATCCAGCCCAGCGAGAGGAAAAACGCGGCGGCGACGAAGAGGTAGTGGCCATAGGCATTTGCAATCGGCTGCTGGCGGAAGCCCGGATACAGGAGGAAAAAGACCGAGGTCCAGAACGCCAAACGCGGCTGGTTGGGCTGCGCCAGGCAGATAGCCCACCATAGAGCGATGGCCGCGGCGGCGCGCGCCAGCAATCCAAAGAACTGCCAGCCGAGGGGATGGGCTCCGAGCAGCCATGAGGTGAGAGAAACGAAATAGGCCAGCAGCGGCCGGTCGTAGGAGTAATAGCGCACCAGGCCAGGCAGGCCGAAGGAGAGCGGCATCCAGGCGAAGCCCCAATCGTCCCAATGGAACCC